>NZ_JBPXMC010000029.1:0-113178 GCF_051918885.1 Streptosporangium sp. OZ121 | reverse complement strand
CCGGCGCCCCCACCACCCACCCGGCCACCACCCCCGCCGCCCTGGCCTACCGCGCCGCCTACAACGTCAAAGACCTGACCCTCGGCCTCGGCCTCGGTGACCTGGACATCGACCTGGTCGCCGACGGCGTGGTCAGCAACTACAACCCGATAACTCGAACCATCAGTCTGGAATTCGCGGAGGCCGGCACCAGTACCGCCGAGCATGAGATCGGCCATGCCTTCATGCACGACGTCTACGGCGCCGATTTCATCAAGTTCGCCGATCCGAGCTGCCTGAATTCGCATTTCTTCGGGAGGCCTTCAGCGCCGAAGTGCGCCCTGCTGGAAGGTTTCGCGCACTGGATATCGGTGACCGCCGAGAACGGCCACGGCTCCAGCGCGCGTCCCTACCGGTACGGGTTGGAGGTATGGCAGAACATCGAGAACTGCACCTTCTCGGGGACGGAGGATATTCTCCGCTGCGATGACGGCCCACAGGTCGAAGGTCGAGTGGCGGGGGTGCTGTGGGACATGTACGACCTGTCACCCTCCGAGGCGCACGATGGGTTCGCCGACCGCTCGGTGTACTCCTTCGCCACCATCATCGACACCTTCCGCCGGAAAACTCCGGCCACTTTCGCTCAGTTCTGGACGGCGTGGTTGCAAAGACTCGGCGACCAGGACAAGAAACGTGACCAGGAGAGCGCCTTCCTCAACACCCTGGCTTACACGGCGGTCATCGACGCCAAGCACGCCGACGTCATCACCGGAAACTGGAGCGGCGTCCTCTGTGGAGACTGCGTCGGATCCAACCTTCTCAGGTCCTGGCACCTGACGGGAGAAAACGCTCCCGAGCTGGCGTGGAAGCTTGATGGAGCAGCTGTTCCCCAGCGAGGCATGTACGACATCTGGGTGCGTCTCCCCTCCGGTAAGCCCTCTTTCGATCGGCGTGCCACGTATAAGATCAACACGGCCTTCGGTGACGAGACGGCGATCGTCGACCAAGTCGCCGCCACCGACGGCTGGACCAACCTGGGCAAGTACGGGTTCGACCTCGATCCGACCCATCCGATACGGGTGCGCCTGACCAACGCGATCGCCACCCCCGATGATCCCACCCTGGAAAACCTCGTCGCCGACGCCATCGTCATCGCCCCCCACCAGGACTGATCCTCTCCACGGGGCCTCTCCGGGACGGGCCGTGTCCGGAGAGGCCCCCTACGTTTTACGATCCGCCGATCGGGTTGCTCGCGTACTGGAGAACACGAAGCTCGATCGAACCGAATCCGTCGTGGCCGCTCGAGAGGCTATGCGGACGCTCGTACGGAATGGATGTCAAGATGCACCGACCGACACTGGGGATACTGGCCGGGATGGGCCCCGCGTCAACCGGACCGTTCATCGAGCTGGTCGTAGCCGAGTGCCGCACTCAGTACGGAGCTCACGACGATGTCGATTTCCCGAAGATGGTGATCGTCTCCCAGCCCGCGCCGTTCTTCCACGACCGAGACGTCGACCACGATGCCGTCGAAGCCGCCACGATCGAGGGTCTGCGGCACCTGGAGAAGGCCGGAGCCGACGTGATCGCCATCGCCTGCAACTCGGTGCACATGTATTTTCCCCGCCTGACCAGATCGGTCAGTGTGCCGCTGCTCAACATCGTCGCTGAGGCCTTCGACGCGTTGCCTGCCGAAACCCGCACCGTGGCGATCGCCGCGTCGCGCCCCCTGGCCGAATCCGGCCTGTACCAGGACGCGGCGGCGCGACGCGGATTGAACGTCGTCGAGCCGAACTGGCAACCGCAGATCGACGCCCTCCAGGAGATGGTCAAAGCAGAGACCGATCCCGCCGCCTTCGCCGCCACGTGGACCCGGCTGTTCCGGTGCCTTGATGAGGTCGGTGAGGTGGACGCGGTCATCGTCGCCTGTCTGGACGTGTCAGGCGTCCTCCGTCACGCCGACCCTCACCTGCCCGTCGTGGACGCGGCTCGTGCGCTGGCGGCACGGCTGGTCAAGGACTGGCTCGATGGCCGTAAGGCGAGACAGACGTCGATCATGATTGACACCGGGCAGGGAAGGTTCGAGATATCGTCTGACGTTTCGCGTCTGGACATCGACGCCGTGCACGCGTTCCTCACCCGCTCCTACTGGGCGGAAGGCATTCCGCGTCACCTGGTGGCAGAATCGATCAGCCGCTCTCTGTGCTTCGGGCTGTATGACGAGGCCGGCGCGCAAGCCGGGTTCGCTCGGCTCATCACGGACCATGCCACTTTCGCCTATCTGGCCGATGTCTATGTTCTGGACGAGTACCGAGGCCAGGGCCTGGGGAAGGCACTCGTCGAGGCTGTCACCGCACATCCGGCGTTCACCACGGTTCGCCGGGCTTTGCTCGCCACTCGCGATGCGCACGGCCTCTATCTCTCACGGGGCTTCACGCCGTTGCGAGCACCGGAAACCTTCATGGAGATCAGCCGGCCCGGCATCTACCGAATCGGCCCCAGCCGGTCCGTATCAAGCAGCCCGAAGAGAAATAAATCTACAATGTAAAGACGGGCGGTTCGCAGAACTTCTCCATCACTGAACGAGCAAGGACACCGAACCGGCCGGGAGGGCCTCGTCAAGGCCCTCCCGGTCATGTGGCGTCGAGGCGTGGGAGGTCGCGTGGCTCAAGACGTGCGTGTGCCCGGTGGCCTGCCCGGTCCACAACTGACTCTTGAGCTACGGCCCGTCCCCGCGCGTGCCGGGACGGGCCGTAGCCGTTTCACCTGGAGGTGAACATCCGGGGCAGGCGGATGTGATGGTGGTCGACGCCGGCCGCGCGGACGCGATGGGCCAAGAGTTCCGCGCGAGCCGGACCCCTGAAGGGGGCCGGAAGGGGATCAGCGCTCGCAGCTCACCTTCGTGTCGGCCGCGTCGCCGACGCAGGTGTCGATGCCGCCGTTGCCATTGAGGACGTCGGATCCCTGCTGGCCGATGAGGGTGTCGGAGGCGGTGCCGCCGATGAGGGTGTCGGATCCGGTGCCGCCCCGCACGATGGTGTTCACGGCTTTCAGGGCGATGTGGTTGGTGAACTTGTCGTCGCCACCGCCCAGGTTGATCTGGACGGTGGTGACACCCGAGCAGATGACCTCGTTTTTCTTTTCCCCCACCTTCAGGCAGCCCCTGGTCGCCGCGACGACGTCGCCGGTGTCCTTGAGGATGATGTCGCCGTTGGCGTTGGAGTTGAGGGTGATGACGTTCGCGTTGGCGGAGGCGGAGACGATCAGGTTGCCGCCGGTCACGCCCGCCCGGGTGTCCGCGCTGGCGGGCACGGCCAGCGCCGCCTGCAGGCCGCCGGCGACCAGGGCCAAGGTGAGAATCGACCAGATCTTACGCATTGTGTACTCCTATGGTGAAGCTCTCCGACAGGCTCACCCCATCGGCTTTCACACATCGGTACGCCCCCCTGCCGACCTGGGGTTCCTCAACGGTCAAACGACACACAACACGAAGGCGGGCGACGTCGGCGAGGGGCCAGGGCGTCAGGGACGCGGTTTCAGCGGTGCCGGGGATGCTCGTCGAGCCGGTCGAGGATGCCCGTTCGCCCCCGTGACGACATCCGACAGCTGCCGGCGGACCTGAGAGGTCCACGTCGTCACGTCCGTCCAGGGGCCCTCACCCCGATGCGTGGACACCTTGAGTGCCGGATGATGGAAATCCGGAGACAAGGAGTTCCGCGTGGCGATGAAGTCGTATCCGCCGGAGTTCAAGGCGGACGCCGTCGCGTTGTACCTGTCCGATCCGGGACGGACGCTGGCCTCGGTGGCCGAGGACCTGGGAATCAGCCCGGCGACCGTCGCGGCCGAAGCCGTCATCGCGGGGGCGGCGGCCTGCTTGGCCGCTTCGGCGGACGTGCCGACCGCGGTGATCGCGGCGACGCTGGAAAAGGCCAGCAGTGCGGAGACGAATGCGGTCTTCTTCATCGGATTCTCCCTGAGGTCAGACTCGATCGGGCTGATCGTCCTGAGGTCAACGTTAGGAACCCGAGCACCCTGCGGTCGTCCCCGACGAGTACCCCCTCCAGGTCCCCCGTGAGAGGGATGGGAGGGGTACTTCAGGTGCGGTTCTGCCGCGTGGCGCGGTCTTCGACCTGTCGCTTGAGGCCGGCGTTGAAGGCGGTGTACCCGTTGTCTCCGCCCTGCTTCATGAAGCGCTGCATCAGGGTCGTCAGGCCGCCGGAGAATTCTTCGTGGTTGGTGAGGTGGGTGGTGCCGTCCGGATTGGCCAGGAGGATGAACGAATGCCGGCCGAGGAACAGCCGCTCGGAGATGAGCGTGCCGGACCACTGCAACCGCTCACCCGGTTCGGCGACCGTGACGGTGGGCCTGAAGGAGAAGCCGGGCATCTTCATCGAGAGCCTGTTTCCCACCTGGGCCGTTCCTTCGACACGGGAGAAGTTGCTCCACTCGCCGTAGCGGGGGAAGTCGACCAGGACGTCCCAGACCGCTTCCTTGCCGGCGTTGATGTCGACCTCGGTCTTGATGACGTAGCTCATGACTACCCTCCACAACGGTTCGACGGAACTCAACGGTGACGATGACTGAATGAGGACGAGTGAGCAGGTCAGTGGGCTGGAATCAGGTCGGGCCATTTCGCTTTGAGGCCCTGGTCGATGAAGCCGAGCATCCAGGTGAAGCTGTCGTCGACGTCGGTGTTGATCTGGAAACTGCCGATCGCTTCGAGGGATGAGAATCCGTGCAGGATGCTGCGTAGCATCCGCAGCGCGTGGATCTCCTGGTCGGGGTCCAGCCGGTACCCGTGCAGCATGGCCGTCCAGGAGGCGATGACGCGACCGATGGCCGGGACCAGGGGGTCATCGGGCCCGGTGACGATGGCGGCGTTGCCGGCGGCATACCGGCCGGGGTGCTCCAGCACGTACCTCCGCATCGCGTGCGCCCCGGCGACGAGGGCCTCTTTGCCGGAACGTCCCTGGGTGGCGTCGCGGATGGCGTCGGCGAGCTCGGTCATGGCCAGGACGGCGATCCGGTGGGCGAGGTCGGCCTGGCTCGCGACGTGCCTGTAGAGCGAGGGGGTCTTGACCCCGAGACGCTCGGCCAGCAGGCCCATACTGAGGTTCTCGAACCCGATCTCGTCGACCAGGGCGGCCCCGGCCTCGGTGACCGACGCCGGGCTCAGCCCGGCCCTAGGCATTGGCCAGGGTCTTGGCCAGGAACGGCAGGGCCAGTGCGAGGACCTCGTCGGGGGTCTGGGCGTGCGGGTAGTGACCGGCGCCCTCGATGACGGCCAGTTCCCCGAGGCCGGCGGGCAGATCAGCGATGATCTTCTCGCCCTCGGCGCGCGGGTCGGCCCAGTCGGGGTCGAGGCCGCCCTCGATGATCAGGACCGGGCAGGTGACGTTGGGCAACTGGGCGCCGGCGTCGGTCGGTGCGTTCTTGCACATGGCCTGCAGGACCTTCATCCGGCCGGGCTCGCTCATTTTGGCGTCGATTCGGCCCAGCTCGCCGGCCCAGTCGGCGGGCTTGGTGGGGTAGGCCAGGTCGAGATACTTCTTCCAGGCCGACAGGCTTCCCAGGAGCATGGTCATCCCGAGCTGGGTGGAGCCGGCCCGGTAGCGCTTGACCCGAAGCAGCCCGCCCAGAGGGACCGACTGCTTGCGGGTGAAGGGGGCCAGCTCGATGATCCCGGTGATCACGTCGGGCGCCGTGGCGGCCGCGATGGTCGCCGCACCGCCGCTGATCGATTGCCCGATGATCACTGCCGGCCCTCCGAGGTGGCGCACGACGGCGACCAGGTCACCGGCGATGTCGGTGCGGCTGTAGCCGTCCCAGTCGAGGCCGGAGTCACCACAGCCGCGGATGTCGACGTTCGCCACCCGGTACCCGGCCGCCACCAGGGCCGGAACGATGAAACGGTAGGAGTGCCGGCTGTCGCCCATGCCGTGCGCGAGGACGACCAGGGGCCCTTCTCCGGTCACGTCGTAGGCGATGGTATTGCCGGCGATGCTCAGGTACTCGGTCACGATGTCCTCCATGGATTTGCTAACTTCAGTAGCTAAAAGCTAGCGGCATTAGTTAAACGAGTCAATGTGATGGCCGTCACCTCTCAGGTGATGGGGTGCAGGGGACAACGCGAACGAGCGTTTCTGCCAATAACCCGCCGGAGGACCCCGAGGTACGCGAGCGGATGGTGCAGCTCACCGGACTGGACCCGGAAGTCCGCGCCTACGTGCTCGACACCCCCGGCGCCCTGGAGATCGTCAGCCGCACCGCCGACCAGCTGCGCACCCTCGTCGAGCACTGGGGCAACCCCACCAGGCGGATCGTGCACGCGCACGTCTACTGCAGGGAGGGCCGACACCGGTCGGTCGCCGTGGCCGAGGAGGTCGCCGTCTGGTTGCGCGAGGCCGGCTACGGCGTCGAGGTCGACCACCTCGACATCACCAACCCCGTCGTCGCGTAACCACGCCCTCAGGACCGAAGGAGCCTGACCATGACTGCCGAGTGCACCTTCTGCGAGATCGCCACAGGCCGAGCCCCCGCCCGCATCGTCGCCGACTGGGACGACGCGATCGCCTTCACCCCCCGCTCCGGTGGCGCCACCGCCGGGCACGTCGTCGTCATCCCGCGCACCCATGTCGCCGACGTCGGCGTGGACCCGGCCGTCACCGGCGCGGTGATGACGCGGGCCGCCGAGCTCGCCGCGGGGATGGACGACGTGAACGTGATCACGTCCAAGGGGGCGGCGGCGACGCAGACCGTGTTCCATCTGCACGTCCACGTCGTCCCCCGCCGCCAGGGCGACGAGCTGCCGCTGCCCTGGACGCCGCAGCACGAGGCGGCGGCACGCAAGGCCGCCGCCGAGGCCGCCGCGGCTCAACCGCATTGGACCCTCGGGGAGGTCCCGGCCAACATCCGGCTGGTGTGCGCCAGGGAACCCATCCCAGCCGGGCCCTCGGTGTTTCTCGCCGGGCCGACCCCCGACAAGGCCACCCCGGTCCCGTCCTGGCGACCGGACGCGATCACCGAGCTGGCCGCGCAGTGGGACGGAGACCAGCCGCTCACCGTCTTGTGCCCCGAGTCCCGAGGGCGTCGACGCGCCGAGCGCTACGAGCACCAGGTCGACTGGGAGTCAGCGGCCCGGGGCGCCGCCGACGCCATCTTGTTCTGGGTCCCCAGGGACATGAAGACCCTCCCGGGCATGACCACGAACGTCGAATGGGGCCTGGACGCCCCCACCGGCCGGGCCGTGCTCGGCGCGCCGAGCCAGTGCCCCTCCCCTGAGCGCAACCGATACCTGATCTACGTCGCCTACCGGTACGGCGCCCCGGTCGAGACGACCCTCGCGGCCACCGTCACCGCAGCCCTCGCGATCACGAAAAGACGACACCCGTGATCACGTATGTGAGCGTGTCCGGGGCCGTTCCTACTGGCCCCGGACACGCCTGGATCCTCTCACCCGCACCCCGGCACGAGACATAGGAGAACACCGGGTGAGGAACAGCGAGAAGAAGGACCCGGCCGCGTTACGGCGCCGGGCCGAGCAGTCCCGGACCACCGCCGACTGCCAGCGCGCTGGCCGCACCATGAAGTTCCTCGGTGAGGTAGGCCAGCGCAGTTTCGAACCAGTCGGTTTTCGCTTTTGCACGTTGTCGGTCATCGCACCCCGGTGGCCGTCTCCAGCGGCGGCGACGGCACGGTCCGCGTCTGGCGACTCTGATCACGATTGGTGTGCATCGGCTGACGGACAGCACCGGATTCGCGACGATATCGGAGTGAAAAGACCCAGGCCCGTCTGGCGGATCTCGATCGCCGTGCTGACCGTCCTCGCCATCGGCGCGTTGACGGTCGCGGTGGGGCGGGCCTGGGCGCTGATCCCCACCGCCGAGGTCAACCTCGCCGACGTCGTCACGGTCGTCTTCGCGGGCGCGACCGCGATCTGTGCGGTGGCGATCTGGGCCCGGCGCCGAGCGGTCCCGGGCACCACCGACCTCCCCGCCGCCGCCGGAGTGCTGGCCGGTCTGGTGGAGCGGCAGTGGCGGCTGGAAGCCCGGCACCGCCTGCTGGACGACCCCCAGCCGATCCCGGTGCACTGGCGGCTGACCACCGACGCGACGGTGATGAGCCTCCCCAGCCTCATCACCGACGACGGTGAACCGGCCCTAACCGGCCGAGGTGACGACATGGCCTGCCTGGGCGCCGCCTTTCGGGCGCTGAAGCGGCGGCGCCTGGTCATCACCGGTGGCGCGGGGATGGGCAAGACAACCCTGGCGATCCAACTGCTCCTGCAACTGCTGGCGAGCCGCGCGGCCGATAAGGAGAGAGCGGGAGAGGTCGTGCCGGTGCCGGTGCTGTTCCCGGTCTCCGGCTGGGACACCGACGCGCACCCCCGGGTGCACGACTGGATCGCGGTACGGCTGGTCCAGGACTACCCGGCCCTGGCCGCCGCCGACCTCGGCCCCGACGCCGCCGCTGCGCTCGCCGAGGGCGGTCACATCCTCCTCATCCTGGACGGCCTCGACGAGATCCCGGAAGCGGCCCGGGCTCGGGTCATCGAGGCGCTCAACGCCTCACTGACTGCCCGCGACCAGCTCATCCTCACCAGCCGCACCGCGGAGTTCGCGGCTGCGGTCCATGCGGCCGGACGGCCGTTGAACGCCGCCGCTGTCATCACCCCCACTCTCCTCACCCCTCAGGTCGCCGCCGGATACCTGGCCACCTGCTTTCCGGCCGCCCCTTCGGCCGCCTGGCAGGACGTCCTGACCGCCCTGCGCGGCCACGCCCTGCCCGGTCTGACCGAACTCGCCGCGACTCCGATGGGCGTGTGGCTGATCCGTACGGTCTACATCGCCCCCGGCGCCGACCCCGCCCCACTGACCGGCCCGCTCGGCCACGACCCTGACCGGCTGCGCGCCCATCTCCTGGACAGGCTGATCGGTACGGTGATCGCCGCCCGGCCACCCACGACCGACCCGGCCGAACCCTTCCGCCCCCGCCGCGCTTGGCATCCCGACCGCGCCCGCGACCACTTGGCTTTCCTGGCCCGGGTGCTGCACGCTCACGGCACCCGCGACCTGGCCTGGTGGATGCTGGCCCAGCAGGCGCAGACCCCGGCGGAGCGCTGGCGGACGGCCTTGCGGACCGGATTCGCCGGCGGCTTCGCGTTCGCCCTGCTGTCCGCGCTCGCGGCGGGCCTGGCACTCACCCTTCCGCCATTCCAGGATCCATTCACGGAGCCCACATCGCTCCTTTTCGGTGGGCTCGCGGGCTGGCTGGTGGCCACCTGCACGGCCGGGATGGCCGCCGGTCTCGCGGCCCGCCGATTCGTCCTTCGCGCCCTCACCGGTCGCATCGGAGCCGACCTCGTGTTCGGCCTGGTGTTCGGGCTGATTGCAGGAACGGGGTTCGGGGTCGCTTTCGCCTTCGCTGTCACACCGGTGAGCTCGGCGGACTCGTACCTGCTCATCTCGATGAGCGGGCTCGCGGGCTGGCTCGGGATCATGGCGGGAATCGCGATGAGACGATGGGCCACCTTCAGCGGGCAAACCGCCCGTCTCACCGTGCGTATCGGAACCGACCTGGCGTTCGGGCTCGTCCTCGGGTGCCTCATCGCCGTCGCGATCCAGCTGGGCCCCGCGCTGCCGCCTGAGGCATCCCTCGCCTCCCGGCTGGGAATCATGGTCGTGGCCGGGCTGGTGGCGCGGGTGAGCCTGGCCCGGATCCTCACCTTCGCCCTCGCCATCGGGATCGCCGACCCTTTGGTGGCGGCATTGGCCGGATCCCTCCCCAGAAGCTGGGCCATCTGGGATGTCGCGGAATATCTGGTGGTCTGGGCCGGGCTCTCCGGCTGGTTCGGCCTCGCGGCCGGGCTCGTCATCATGCTCGCGACCCGGCAGTGGTTCACCCAGGCACCCGGGTACGCGGATCTCAACGTGCGCGGACGCGTCGCGGGCCTCATCCGTGGCCTGGGCGGCAATCTGGGGTCGGGGCTCCTGGCGGGCCTTGTGATCGGCCCCGTGGCCGGCCTCGGCACGGCATACGTCTCCCCGCTGATGACCGACATATTGGTGAACGACCTCGTCGAACACCTGGCGTTCGGCCTCAGGTTCGGCCTCGTGTTCGGCCCGGCCGTCCTTCTCGTCTCCGGGCTGGTGACCTGGGCAGAACAGCCCGCGTCCGGCGCGGCGGCGGCGACGCCCCTGTCGAGCTGGCGGGCCGACAGGCGCCTTACCCTGCTGCGGGTCCTCTCCACCACCGTGGCGGTCGCGCTCGCGGGGTGGCTCGCGTTCGGCGTCGAGTTTGCCTTCGCGAGCATCATCCTCGGGCCGGTCGCCGGGCTTCTCGTCGGCCTCACGGCCGGGGACCACCACGCCTGGCTGGCGGAGAAAATCACCATCCGTCACCTGAAGCGGACGGGCAAGGTCCCCGCCGACCTGATCACGTTCCTCGACGACGCCCACCGGCTGGGACTCCTGCGCACCGTCGGCCCGGTCTACCAGTTCCGCCACGCAGCTCTGCACGATCACCTCGTACGGTTAGCTATGCCATTGGGAAGCGGCACCGTTTGTAGACGGGTTCGGGCACCAGTTGGTGATCGAGGGGCCCGGAAATGTCCATGAGTTCGGGCACCATGTCAGTCTGGTTCGGCGGGCGGGTGGGAACCGGTTACTGCGTCTCGCCGTACCTGACACAATCCCAGCGACCTGACGCGTCCAAAGATCGTCCCGCCGCCTCGTCGACGATCCCGTTGATCTTTAGGCACGATGAGAACATGGCCACCACCGTTGTCGAGATCCACGTCCCGCTGCGCGAAGCGCCGGGCCTTGCCAAAACCGAGTATCAGTTCCCGTGGATCGACGAGATCGAGGAGTTCTTGTTCGCGTTGGAGCAGCAAGGTGAGGTCGAGGTCTTCGACGATGGCGAATCGTTCGAAGACGTTTACGTCTTCTTCGTCACCGGGGCCGACGAAAGTGCCCTTTTGGCTGCTGCGTCTCGCGTGGCGACTCTTGATGGAGTTCCCGCAGGTGCCTTCGCCATGATCACTGACGATGAGGCGGAAGAGTTCGGGCTTGGACGCCGGGTCGACCTGCCGATGCCCTGATCAGTAGGTGGAGCGAGACGAAACGGAACAGGTGGGTTCAGCTCGCGTTGCGTTGGGCTCGTGCGCGGGTCTGGGCGAGGCGATAGGGGGGGCTCGCCCCGAAGTGTGGACACCGGTTGTCATGCGGCGAGCAGCACCCTATCGATGGTCTGCTGCTCGTAGTCGATGGGGCTGAGGTAGCCGATGGTGGAATGTCTCCTGCGGGTGTTGTAGCGAGTGATCCACTTGAAGACCGCCAGGCGTGCCTCACGCGCCGAGGACCAGCCTTTGGCGCCTTGCAGCGTCTCGCGTTTCAGGGTGGCGTTGAACGCCTCCGCTGCGGCGTTGTCGGCGCTCGAGCCGACCGCTCCCATGCACTGGCGCACGCCGAACTCGGCGCAGACTCTGGCGAACTCGGCCGAGGTGTACTGCTTAGGTCCAAGGGGTCGTCGCAACACTGCTGCTCAGCAGCGAGTTTAGATGATCGTTGAAGGCCTCGGCGGGGGTCCTCCAGCCGAGGCTCTTGCGGGGGCGGGCGTTGAGCGCCGCTGCGACAGCAGCGATGTCGTCGGCGCTCCAGCGGGACAAGTCGGTACCCTTCGGGAAGTACTGGCGCAGTAGGCCGTTCGTGTTCTCGTTCGTAGCGCGCTGCCAAGGGCTGTGAGGGTCGGCGAAGAAGACCGGGACGCCCGTCTCGATCGTGAACTGAGCATGTGCTGACAGCTCCTTCCTCGGTCCCAGGTCAGTGACCGGCGCAATTGCTCGGGCAGGGCGCCGATGGCGGCGGCGAGGGCGGTCTTCATCGTCTCGGCGCCATACCCGGCCAGCGGCGGCCCGTTCTTGGTCGGCCCTCCGCTCCCGAAGATGTCCCCAGCCCCAAAGTAGGACTGCTGGTAAGAATCGAGCCCCACGGCCCAAGGCGACGGTGCGTAACCGGGCGGCTTGACATAAAGCCGTTAGCGAGTAACGCGACCTGCGGAATCGCCCGATCCAGTGTTGTCGAGCGGTAGCGCGCCTGACTCGTCCCCGGACGCCCGGACCGAAAACCGGCCCTCACTGGGTGGCACAGTCGCACACCGTGACCTGCGGCGACGCCACTCGTTTGGGCCGTGTGGCGCGATTCTTACCGGCGGGCCAAATCCGAGTATGGGGTTACTCATGACCGATCGTGCCTGGGCCGGTGATGGTAAGGGAGTTCGGCCCGTGTCATCGAGGAAGCGCAGGAGAGGCCATGAGTGGTAGACGACTCGCCGTAGCCGTTGCGTCAGCCGGTCTGCTGGCGGGCACGCTCTGCGTGCCCGCCTCGGCGGTGACGTCAGCGTCGTCGGCCGGTCCGGTGTACTGGTACCAGGTCGTGGCTCAGCACAGCGGAAGGTGTCTGGACGTGGCGTACGCCAAAACTGGGCACGCCGCCAACGTCATCCAGGGCACCTGCGCTCCCCGCGGCAGCGGCTACAACCAGCAGTGGCGCATCACCGACCGCGACGCCTCCGGCAATCACATCCGCCTCATCGCCCGGCACAGCGGCCTGTGCCTCGATGTCGCCTATGCCAGCACCAAACACGGCGCGAACGTCATTCAAGGCGTCTGCGGCGGGCCGGCCGCCTACAACCAGCAATGGCGCATCGAGTACGTGAAGACCGACGGCACCGCCCGCATCCGCGCCCGTCACAGTGGAAAGTGTCTGGACGTGGCCAACGCTCGCCTTGAGCACGGCGCCAACGTCATTCAGGGCACCTGCGGCGGGCCCGGATCCGGCAATAACCAGCTGTGGCGCTTGCAGCAGGTCGGCGTTAGCTGGGAATAGCGACTCCGGGACTCTGCTGGCCGGTAGCTGCGCTAAGCACTGGACGTAGTGGTCTGGACGTGGTCGGGGTCATGGATCCCCGACCACGTCCAGACCACCAGGCTTTGACCAGGGTGGCGGGTGCGGGCATAGGCCGGATAGAGGCGAACGTCCCTATCCATCCTCCGGCCTAACACCGGCTTACGCGGCAGGCGGAACGGCGGAGCCTTTGATGTTCAGTGCAGGGCTTCCTGCCTGAGGCGCCCGCGGGGGTGTCGGGATTGGACGATTTCCCGACACCCCGCCGACCCGGCTCCCTGCGGCCCGGAAAATCAGACTTCGCGGCATAAGACACCGCTGCCAGCAGGTGTTTTCGAGCCCGAATCAACGACAGGATTTCCCGACGGACAGAAGGGGCTCCCGTCCCTCATGTCCAAGGAGCCGCCGGTGCGGATCGTCTACTCCCGCTCCTGCACCGCCACCCAGTCCCTGCTGCGGCAGCGGCACATCCTCACCGAGGCCGGACTGCCGGTGCGGACCGAAGGCGTCACCGAGGGGTTTCGCCCGGCCGAGGGCCCTGCCGAAGCGTCCAGCTAAGTTACTCGCGGGTACCGCCAACGGCTGTCCGCAGGTTCCTCAACCCCGAATCAGTGACCTCGTTCCCGGCCGAGGAAGCACGACAGGAGTCGCCTGAAGTCGTGCGGGTGCTCGAGCGCCGGCACGTGCCCGCATCGGCCGAGCACGTGCAGACGGACATCGGCCAGGTGTTCGAGCAGGGGCAGGGCTGCCGTCCCGAGCGGGGTGACCCGGTCCTCGGCGCCGTGGACGAGCAGCACGGGCGCGCGGACCCCTGCCAGCGTTCGCGCCGAGAGGGTGAGCTCGTCGGCCCAACGTGCCCTGGGTGGAGGGAACAACGACGCGAATGCGGCCGCCCCCGCTCGCATCGCAGCTGCACGGGCGGCGACGGCCGTCTCGGTCACCAGCGCCTGGTCGAGGACGAGGCGACTCAACATGTCTCGTGCCCCGAGCGGGCCGGCGGGGGCGGCCCAGACCGCGTCGAGCTCGGCGGACAGCGGCGCCCCGGGGGCGCCCATCGTCGAGACCGCCACGACACGGGTGACCTGCTGGGGACGCGCGGCCGCCAACGCCAGCGCCACGGCACCGCCCATGGAGTGGCCCACCACGGCGTAGTGCTCGACACCGAGAGCGTCCATCAGGCCCGCGGCCTGCTCCGTCCACAGCCGGAGCCCGCCCCTGGAGCCCGCCGGGATCGGTGTACGGCCGAACCCCGCCTGGTCGGGAGCCACCAGGTGCCAGGACGTGCCCAGCGCCTGTGCCGTCGCCGCCCAGGCGCCGGATCCGGTCGTACCGGGTCCGGAGCCGTGCAGCATCAGCACCGCTGGCCCGGTGCCGCTCTCCAGGACGTGGACGGGGGAGCCGTCGACTGTGACGGTCCGAAGTGCCGTCACCGAGACAGGTCCGGTGTGCTCATGCCGATGCGGAGTTGACGGACTTCGAGAAGAGCTCCATCATCGCCCTGCCGAATTGCGGCATGTCGGGCCACCCCCGGCAGGAGACGAGGTTGCCGTCCACGACGTCGGGAGCGTCGATGACCGTCGCGCCCGCGTTCTCCATGTCACCGGTGATGGGAGGGAAGCACGCCGTCTTCCGGCCCTTCAGCAGCCCGTACACGGCCGGCACCTGCGCGCCGTGGCACACCAGCGCGATCGGGAGGTCGCGTGCGAAGAAGTGCTCGGTGATGCGCCTGACGTCGGGGTCGACCCGGATCCACTCGGGGGCACGTCCCCCAGGGATGATGAGGGCGTCATAGCGCTCGACGTCGACCTCGGCCCAGGGCACGTCGACCGGCAGCTTTCGGCCGTTCTTCTCCACGTAGGCGTCGGAGTTGGGGTCGAACTCGTGGATGACCAGCTGAACGTCACGCATCGTCCGTGACGAGACGTCGACGTCCCAGCCGCCCTCCTGCACGCGATAGTAGGGATACATGGTGTCGAGCTCCTCGGCGGCGTCGCCGGTCAGGAGCAGCGCTCTGGGCACCTGCTTCTCCTCGCATCTGGGGCGGATGAAGTGGATCCAATCCGATCCGATCCGATCCGATTGAGTTAGCATTCCTCGGCCCAGCCCGCCCGTCAAGCCTCTACCGCCATTCCCTCCGCGCCCTGGGCCTCGTCGAACAATCGCCGGAACCGCTCGCCGGACAGCAGGATGTGCCGACGCATGGCGTAGGCGGCGGCGTCGGGGTCACGCGCGGCGATCGCGGCCAGAACTTCCTCGTGCTCGGCCATGGCCAGGTGAGTGACCTGGGTGTCGTGGAGAAGCCGGAACAGGTGCACGTGCGTGTGCAGGCGGGCGAGCGCTTCGCGGATGACCTGGTTCTCCGCGCTCAGGGCGACGAGATCGTGAAAAGCGGCGTCGCGCAGCCCGAAGGCGCCATAGGCCATGGGCCCGTCGCCCCCCTCCAGCTCCGCCATCTCCTCCAGCATTCGTCGCAGACCGGCCACCTGCTTCGAGGATGCGCGTTCGGCGGATCTGCGCGCCGCCGCCGGCTCGAGGAGCAGGCGGATCTCAAGCATGTCCTCGAATCGGTCACGGGTGATCTGGGGGGGGATGCGATAGCCGGCATGGGGCACACGCACGACCAGGCCCTCGGCCTCCATGCGGTTCAGAGCGTCTCGGATCGGCGTCTGCGAGACCCCCAGCTCTCGCGCCAGGACGTCGATCGTGACGCGGGAGCCAGGCTCGATCCGTAGCGACATCAGCTGTCCGAGCAGCGTGTCGTACACCTCGTCGGCAAGCCGGCCGCGAGATCTTCCCGGCGGCCTTCCGCCCGTCGTGGCCCCACGGCGCCGCGCGATCACCGCTTCGTCGTCCATCGTGACGTGAGGTCCTTTCTTGCGTCTTCGGGAACCTGTTGACATCGGTCGCAACGCTGCGGGATGTTGACGCCCCCACTCGGATCGTATAGGAAAGGTGGCGGATGCCAGCCATCCTTCATCCATCGGGGAACCGCCCGCCATCGCTCCGCTTCGATCAGTTGGAGCTCCCATGAGCATGCTCGACGTCCTACCCGGTTCGCCACCGGGCCCCACAAGGACCGAAGGACCTCTCGACTGCTTTAAGCCCCATCACGTCGCGGCGTACTCGTGACGCCGGTCTGCGGGTCAGCCCCTGCGACAGCCGGCAACACGCCTGAACAACCCGGCAACTGCTCGGCGAAGCACGCAGCAGGGCTCCAGAGGTCCACCCCCCAGAAAGCAGGCAAGAAGATGCGGTATCCACAGCGAGTAGGACGACTGTCCGTTCCCGGTCGAAAGGTGCGGCTGGCGACGGCGGCCATGTTGGTGGCCACGACCGTGGCGGCTTGCGGCGGCGGCCAGGACGAGGCGAGCGCCCCCAAGGCGCCGGCGGACATCCCGGAGCTCACCAAGGACCCGCTGACCCTCAGCTTCATCTGGTTCGAGTGGCCCCCCGCCAAAGCTCTGGAGGACTTCGCGAACGCGGAGTACACCAAGGAGCGGTCGAACGTGACCATCAAGGTCAACACCGTGCCGAACGCGAACTGGCACGACGCGATGTTCACCCAGTTCGCGGCACGCAAGACCGACTTCGACATCCCGATCCTGGACTCGCAGCACATCGGCGAGGCCGTGACGAACGGCAACATCCTCGACATCACCGACTTCGTCAAGAAGAACATCGACGTCAGCGCCTACAACCCGTACCTCCTGGCGGCCTACGGCCAGTACCCCCAGGCGGAGACCGGGCAGCGCGACGAGAACGCCAGCCTGTACGGACTGCCGCTGCTCGGCGACACCTGGACGATGATCTACCGCAAGGACCTGATCGGCGACAAGCCGCCGCAGACCTGGGACGAGATGATCGCAGCCGCCGAGAAGTGCCAGGCGGACAACCCCGGCGTCAGCGGGCTGGCCTTCCACCAGGCCAACGGCTCCGACGCCGCGGCCGTGACCTACAACACGGTCAACGGCGTCTACGGCGGCAAACTCTGGGACTCCAAGACGCGCAAGATCGAGGGCGTCATCAACGACGCCGCGGGCCAGGAGGCGATGGACGTCCTGGTCAACAAGATGAAGCCGCTGACCGCCGCGGGCTCCGGCAACTGGTTCATCGACGAGGTGAACGCGGCGGTCGCCCAGGGCAAGGCGTGCATCGCGTTCAACTGGATCGCCGCGAGCGGCGGCCTGCTCGACCCGAAGGAGTCGACGCTCGGCACCACGCGGGAGGAGATCCTCGAGAAGCTGGGCTTTGCCACCCTGCCGAAGCAGAAGACGGACCTGGTGCCGCTCGGCGGCATGGGGATGCACGTGTCGGCCTACTCCTCCGCGGAGAAGCAGGCGGAGGCCCTGAACTTCATGAAGTGGTTCGAGCAGGCTGACATCCAGAAGAAGTGGGCGGCCGCCGGTGGTGTGCCCGCGCGTACGGACGCCCTGGCGTCGCCCGAGTTCCTCAATGCCGGGCCGTTCAACCAGGTGTACGCCGACTCGGTTACCCGGATGCGGGACATGTGGAACGTGCCCGAGTACGCGCGCCTCATCGACATCGAGAACACCAACGTGAACGCGGCTCTCAACGGCGCGAAGAACCCGAAGGAGGCGCTCGACGACATCGCCAAGGAACAGCAGGGCGTGCTCGACTCCGCCGGCCGCAAGGGCGGCGGCGGACTGTGAGTGACCCCGTCTCTCTGACGACGGACCACCCGGTGCAGGAGGCGTCCGCGACGCCTCCTGCACCGGGGCGGTCCCGCCACCTGAGCGACCGCTGGCTCACGGTGGCCTTCATCTCCCCCGCGTTGCTGCTGTTGCTCGCGATGTCGGTGTTCCCGCTGCTGTGGGCGTTGTACCTGTCGTTCACCGACTACTCGGCCACCCGCGGGGGGCCCGCCACTTTCGTCTGGTTCGAGAACTTCACCGCCATCCTGACGTCGGCGCAGGTCCACCTGAGGGCCTTCACGACGTTGATCTACGTGGTCGGCGCGGTCACCCTGCAGACCGTGCTCGGTTTCTCCATCGCCTACCTGATCTCACGGCGCACGCACGGGCGAGGACTGCTGACCACGCTGTTCCTGGTTCCGATGATGCTGTCGCCGGTCGTGGTCGGGCTGTTCTGGCGATTCATGCTCGACGCGCAGTTCGGCGTGATCAACAGCATGCTCGGCTCGCTCGGCCTGGGGCAGGTGGAGTGGCTCACCCGGCAGAACACGGCGTTGATCTCCCTGATCGTGGTCGACACCTGGCAGTGGACGCCGTTCATCATGCTCATCGCACTCGCGGGCCTTACCGCGGTCCCCAAGTACCTGTACGAGGCCGCCTCGATCGACCGGGCGTCCGAGTGGTTCCGGTTCCGCACCATCACTCTTCCGCTGGTGTGGCCGCTGCTCCTCATCGCCGTGCTGTTCAGGGCCATCGAGGCCTTCCGGCTGTTCGACCTCGTCTACATCCTCACCAGCGGAGGTCCGGGGGTCTCCACCGAGACGTTGTCGTTCCACGTCTACAAGGTCGCGTTCCTGGGCTTCAACACCGGAACCGCCTCGGCGTACGGGATCCTCATGGTCCTCGTCGTCATCGTCCTCGCGCAGCTCTACATGCGCTACCTGAACAAGCTCAAGGAGGACTGATGGCCGTCTCCGTCGACGAGGCCGTGTCCCCAGGCCCTGTCCGGGATCACCGGCCCCCAGGGCGCCGCTTCGGCGGCCGGGGACGCGCCGTGCTGGAGGTCGCGCTGCTGGCCGTGCTGGCCGCCGTGATGCTCTTCCCGGTGCTGTGGATGATCGAGACGTCCATCAAGGAGAACCGGGACGTCTACGCCATCCCGGCCAAGTTCTTCGACTTCACGGTCACATTGGACCATTTCAAGGACGTGTTCGTCGCCTCCGGTGGCGGTCCCTCGACCTTGTCCGGCGCGTTCCTCAACTCCGTCGTGGTCGCCGGGGTCTCCACGGCGCTGGCCACCGTGCTGGGGGTCCCGGCGGCCTGGGCCTACTCACGCTTCGCCGTGAAGGCCAAGAAGGACCAGCTGTTCTTCATCCTGTCCACCCGGTTCATGCCGCCCGTGGTGGTCGTGATCCCGATCTTCCTCATGTACCGCCAGGTCGGACTCTTCGACACCAAGCTCGGCCTGATCCTCATCTACACCGCGTTCAACGTCCCGTTCACGATCTGGATGATGAAGGGGTTCGTCGACGAGGTGCCCGCGGAGTACGAGGACGCCGCCATGCTCGACGGCTACACCCGCCTGCAGGCGTTCTGGAAATTCACCCTTCCCCTGCTCCTGCCCGGCATCGCCGCGACGGCGGTCTTCGCCCTCATCTTCTCGTGGAACGAGTTCGTGTTCGCCATCTTCCTCACCTCCAGCGACGCCGTGCGGACGGCTCCACCCGCCATCGCCGGCCTCATCGGCGGAACCACTGTGGACTGGGGTCTCGTGGCCGCCGCCTCCATAGTGTTCGCCCTACCGGTGCTCGTCTTCGCCTACCTGGTGCGCAAGCACCTCGTCGCCGGTGTGACGCTCGGGGCGGTGCGACGCTGATGGCGGGCATCGAGGTGACCGCGCTGCACAAGCGCTACCCGGACGGGACGGTCGCGGTCGAGCACGTGGACCTGTCCATCGCCGACGGCGAGCTGTTCGTGATGCTCGGCCCTTCGGGCTGCGGCAAGACGACCACGCTGCGGGCCGTCGCCGGCCTGGAGAGGCAGACGACGGGCGACATCCGCATCGGCGACACGCTGGTCAACGACCTGCCGCCCGCCGAGCGCGACATCGCCATGGTGTTCCAGTTCTACGCTCTCTATCCCCATCTGAGAACCCGCGACAACCTGGCGTTTCCCCTGCGGGCCGAAGGACTGCCCAAGCAGGAGGTGCAGGAGCGGGTCGACGAGGCCGCCCGGCTGATGCGGCTCGGTCCGCTCCTGGACCGGCGACCGCACCGGCTGTCCGGCGGGGAGCAGCAGCGCGTCGCGCTCGCTCGCGCCCTGGTGCGACGACCGCGCGCGTTCCTCATGGACGAACCCCTCACCAACCTGGACGCGGAGCTGAGGGCGGACATGCGCACGGAGATCAAGCACCTGCAGGGGGAGCTGGGGACGACGATGGTCTACGTCACCCACGACCAGGTCGAGGCGATGTCGCTCGGTCACAGGATCGCCATCCTCAACAAGGGCCGCGTCGAGCAGATCGGCACGCCGCTGGAAGTCTACGACCGTCCGGCGAGTCTCTTCTGCGCCGCGTTCATCGGCTCCCCGCCGATGAACCTGATCGAGGTGGAGCTGGCCGACGGGCAACTGCGCAGTAAGAGCGGACTGGCCCTCACGCCACCGCCAGGCCTGCCGCGCGACCGTTCCCTGGTCGCAGGCGTCCGGCCGGAGGCGCTGGAAGTCACGGAACCGGGGGCGGAACGTTCGGTCCCGGCCCGCGTGGTCTCGGCGGAGTGGCTGGGCGACGAGATCATCTACGTGGTCGACCACGGCGACCGGCGCGACGTACGGGTTCGGATGCCACTGACTGTCCGTTTCGCTGCCGACGCGCCGGTCGGGCTGCGGCACACCGGCGGGCCCCCGCCCGTCTACGACGCGAGCACGGAAGAGCTGGTGGCCTGATGGGAACCGTGGCAGTGCACGGGCTGTCCAAGTCCTTCGGTAAAGTCCAGGCCCTCGACGGGGTGACGCTGGACGTGCCGGACGGCTCGTTCTTCGTCGTGCTCGGGCCCTCCGGGGCAGGCAAGACGACGACGCTGCGAGCGATCGCCGGCCTTGAGAAGCTCGACGCCGGGTCGGTGCACCTGGACGGGAGGGACGCGACCGGCGACACCCCGGCCGCACGCGACCTGGCCATGGTCTTCCAGAGCTACGCCCTCTACCCGCGACTCACGGCGTACGAGAACATCGCCTCGCCGCTGCGGGCACGCCGCTGGTCTTCCAGCGAGATCGCCGCCGCCGTCGAGAAGATGTCGAACCTGCTGCACATCGAACGCCTGCTGCAGCGTCGTCCCGCGCAGATGTCGGGCGGTGAGATGCAGCGTGTCGCCCTGGCCCGGGCACTGGTCCGTCGCCCGCGCGCGTTCCTCATGGACGAGCCGCTGACCAACCTCGACCTCAAGCTCCGCGTCGAGATGCGCACCGAGCTCACCCGCATCCACCGGAGCCTCGGAGGAACCTTCGTCTACGTGACCAACGACCAGGTCGAGGCCCTGTCCATGGCCGACCAGGTCGCGGTCCTCAAGGAGGGGAAGGTGCAACAGGTCGGAACGCCGGCCGAGGTGTACGAGCGGCCGGCCAACCAGTGGGTCGCGGGATTCGTCGGGAGCCCGCCGATCAGCCTGCTCGCCTGCCACGCCGAGGGGGATCTTCTGGTCGGTGCGGAAGGCTGGACGCTGCCGCGGCCCCGCTGGACCACGGCTGAGGACGGTCGTCCGCTGCTGCTGGGCCTGCGCGCGGAGGACCTGTCCGTCGAGCAGCGTGGGAACGCGTCGTTGCCGGGTGAGCTCTACGGCCTTGAGCCGCTCGGTGACCGAACGGTGGTCGACGTCCAAGTGGGGACGAAGATCCTCAAGGTCAAGGCACGACCCACCGTCACCGGTACGCCGGGCGAGCGGCTGCATGTCACGGTCGACCTGGACCGTGCGCACCTGTTCGACGCGGGCACCGGGCTGGCGCTGTCCGAGGCCGGGAGGTAACCGCGCAGGGCGGCGACGTCACCATGCGCCCGCACGTGGCGATCGAGCCTCGGCGGACCGTCACCGGTGAGCACGGCCTGACGACGCTGAAGCAGCCACGGCCCGAGAAGGCGATCGGTGGCGCGGGGCGTCACCCTGCAGCCAGGGCCACGTTCGACCCGCTCGGCAACCTCGACCCCGACGAGGTCGTGTGACCCGTTCGTCAACGCGCGTGGCGCGATCGCCGAGGTCACGCCGGACATCACCAAGAACATCACAGGAGGCGACGCGATGAGTGACCCGATGAACGTCCTGGCCCCCGAGCACCGGCGGCTCCGGATCGGCGACGCCTGGCGCGACGCCGCCGGCGGAGCCACCTTCGTCGTCGAGGACCCGGCCACCGGCAAGACCATCGCCGAGGTGGCGGACGCCGGCGTCGTTGACGGGCTCGCCGCTCTGGACGTGGCGAGCAAGGCGATGGCGGAGTGGGCGGCGACCCCGCCGCGAAAACGGTCGGAGTTGTTGACCGCGACGTACCGGGCACTGACCGAGCGATCCGAGGAGGTCGCCCGGCTGATAACGCTCGAGATGGGCAAGCCGCTCGCCGAGGCTCGGGGAGAGGTGGCCTACGGCGCCGAGTTCTTCCGCTGGTTCGCCGAGGAGGCGGTGCGCGTCGAGGGGCGCTACAACACCGCTCCCGCCGGTGGATATCGCATCCTCACGGTGCCGAAGCCGGTCGGACCGTGCGTCTTCGTGACGCCCTGGAACTTTCCGTTGGCCATGGGTGCCCGCAAGATCGCTCCTGCGCTGGCGGCGGGCTGCACGACGATCACCAAGCCGGCGGCCCAGACGCCACTCACCATGCTGTTCCTGGCCCGCATCATGGAGGAGGTCGGCGTTCCCCCGGGCGTCGTCAACGTCGTGACGACCAAGCGCGCCGGCGAGGTGGTCTCAGCACTGCTGGCCGACCGCCGGACCCGCAAGCTTTCGTTCACCGGGTCGACCGAGGTCGGGCGCGTGCTGCTACGACAGGCGGCGGACAACGTGCTGCGCACCTCCATGGAACTGGGCGGCAACGCGGCCTTGATCGTGTGTGCCGACGCGGACCTGGACGTCGCGCTCGACGGTGCCATGGTGGCCAAGATGCGCAACATCGGGGAGTCCTGCATCGCGGCCAACCGAATCTACGTCGAGGAGCCGGTGCGCGAGGAGTTCACGGCGCGCTTCGCCGAGCGGATGGGCGCGCTCTCGGTGGGCCATGGTCTCGACGACGGCGTGGACGTCGGGGCGTTGATCGACGAGGCCTCGGTCACCAAGATCGACGAGCTCGTCGCCGACGCGGTCAATCGCGGCGCCCGTGTCTTGGTGGGCGGCGAGCGCCCGGATGGGCCTGGCCACTTCTACCCGCCCACGGTCCTCGTCGACGTGCCCGAGGACGCGCGGATGCTGGAGGCGGAGATCTTCGGCCCGGTGGCGCCGATCATCTCGTTCACGTCCGACGACGAGGTGATGGCGAAGGCCAACGACACCGAGCACGGCCTGGCCGGATACGTCTTCACCCGTGACCTCCAGCGGGCGCTCCGGTTCACCGAGGGGCTGGAGACGGGGATGGTCGGCATCAACCGTGGCCTGATCTCGGACCCGTCGGCTCCGTTCGGAGGCGTGAAGCAGTCCGGGATCGGCAAGGAGGGGTCGCACGAGGGCATCCTTGAGTACCTCGACGTCACCTACGCGGCGATCGACCTACCGTGACCGGCCCGCTGCTCCGGGTGCCCGCCGAGGATCACCGCGCCCTGCGCACACATGACCTGACCGGCCTCCACCCGTGGGGCGGGACCCGGGCCGTGGCCGGCACGAATCCGCCGGCACCCGGGGACGCCGTCGACTCCGCCGGTGTGCGCGCCACAGACGCGGCCGCGGCGGTGGACGGGGCGATCGGCCCTTTCGGCGGTCCCGAAGGCCACGCCCTCGGGCTCATGATCGAGGTGCCGGTCGCGATTTTGACCCGACTGACTCGTACCGCCTTCGGCGACGATGTCCGCGGGACCCTCGACCCGACCGACCCGCCCACCAAGGGCGAGGTCTTCATCGCGATGGACCCGAGGGCGCCCGGGCACGACCGAGTCCGGGAGCCCGGCGCGCGCCTGCGCCACCCGGCAGCCAACCTTGCCGACGCCGTCCCGGTCTCGCAGGTGACCTGGACGTCCGCCCGGCAAATCACCGCCGACGTTCCAGAGGGGCACCGACATGCTTGAGACCGTCCGCGGACCACGCCAGCTGATAGTGGGCGAAGGGGTCGCGCAGAACATCCCACGAGTGGTGGCCGAGTGCGGCTCGCGAGTCCTCATCGTGACCGACCGGGTTCTTCTGGGGCAGCCGGGCGTGGCCGAGATCGTGGCCGCCGTGCGGGAGAAGGTCGAAGTCGTCGGGGTGTTCGCCGACGCGACTCCGGACGTGCCGCTCGCCGATGTCGCCCTGGCCGTCTCGGTCGCCGCAGAGGTGGACGCCGACGTGATCCTCGCCATCGGGGGTGGCACGGTGATCGACCTCGCCAAAATCGTCGGCGTCATCCGGTGCCACGGTGGGACGCCGCGCGACTTCTACGGCGAGTCGAAGGTGCCGGGGCCGACGATTCCTCTCGTCGCGGTCCCGACGACGTCAGGCACCGGCTCCGAGCTCACGCCCGTCTCGGTGTTGACCGACCCGGACCGCGAGCTGAAGGTGGGGGTCTCCAGCGTCCACATCGTGCCCGACTTCGCCATCGTCGACCCCGAGCTCACCTACACCTGCCCTGCGACCGTCACCGCCCACTCCGGCATCGACGCGTTTTGTCACGCGGTGGAGAGCTACACCGCGCGACCCCGGGCCCACGGACCGCGCGACCCGGTGGAGCAGGTCTTCCTCGGCCGCAACCCGATCACCGATCACTACGCGCTCCTGGCCGCGGAGCGGATCGCCCGCAGCTTGCCCCGTGTCGTCAGGGACGGAGGCGACAAGGACGCGCGCGCGGACATGTCCTACGGGTCCATGCTGGCCGGGCTCGCGTTCTCCCACGCGGGCAACGCGGCTCCGCACGCCCTCCAGTACCCCATCGGCGCAGCCACCCACACACCGCACGGCCTGGGCGTCGGGCTGCTGCTGCCCTACGCGCTGGACGCGGCCAGGGATGCCATCGGCGACCGGTTGGCCATCCTCGCCGGAGTGTGCGGGCTCGACGTGACCGACGCCTCGGACGCCGAGGCCGCAGATACGTTCCTCACCTGGCTCGACGGGCTCCTTGCCGACATCGGCATCCCCGCCACCTTGGCGGACATCGGCGTGGCACGCGCCGACCTCCCGCGCTTCGCGGAGATGGCCGGTGGCGTCACCCGCTTGATCCAGAACCATCCAGGCCCGACCGACACCGCCAGCCTGACCGCGATCCTCGAAGCGGCCTGGATCGGGGACCGGACCCGACACGTCCTGACTCCGGAGCAGAGATAGTGACGGGCCTTTCACATGACGACGAGGTCCCTGCCCCACCCTGGGCATCGGGATTGTCGGCTCCGCCTCAACACGCGCAACGGCCGGTACCCCGTGGGTCCGAGCTGGGCCGGCTCGCCTTCGATGTCGACCTCGATGGAACCGAAGAAGGTGATGTTCGGCCTCCGTGGAGGATCGGACCGGACTTTGGCGCTAAAGAGTCGATCTTGACGACGATTCGGTGACGACGGCTGTTTGCCATGGTTGAGGGCCATGACGTGCCTGCTCATGCGGCCTCCCACTCGGGTCCGCGTCACCCGGGGCGAAGTGACTCTGGGTGACGACGGAGACGAGGGTGCTGCGCTGACCGTGGCCCCAGCTCCTAGGTAGATCACCCTGTCAGTGGCTGCTGAGAGGGCGTCAAGGTGGCCGCTTCTGGTCGCGTTATTGGCGCGAGAGTGCGCGAGTGAGGCCTGCCAGGACGGTCGTTGCGAGGATCCACCCTGCAGTGATCATCGCCGCGGCGAGCCACTGTTGTGCGCCGCGCGGGCCGAAGGAGCTCTCCTGTCCGAAGCTGATGATCGGGAGGAGCAGGTCCAGGGTGTAGAGGAAGGCGTTGAAGGGGGGAGCCTCGCCTGGCTTGAAGGCCGGTGGCTGGTGGGCGGTGAAAACGACCGTGCCGATGAGGAGAAGGGCTGCGAGCCAGAGCGCAGCGCGGAAGGGCCGGTAGCCGTACCCGACGGTCCAGTCCTGCACATATCCCCACAGCCGCGCCCCGAGCCGCTGCCCCGAGCGGCGGCGACGCTGTTTGGCCAGCAGCACGTCGCGAGCAGCCTCATCGTGACCCTGCCGGCGGTAGACGGCGGCCAACTGCTCATAGGGTTGAGGCTGGTAGGCCTCCCTGGCCAGCCAGTCAAGTCGCTCCCGGACAGGCAGGGGCGCCTCCAGGCTGTCATAGGTGAAGCCGTTCATCAGGACGTGAGCAGGCCACCGGCTGGGAGCGTCATCGAGCACGCCGACCCGGCTGTGGCGAAGGTCGACGGCCCGCAGCAGTTTCGTCTGGGGCCCGATCTTCAGCGAAGCCGCATCTACACCACGAAGGTGAAGGTCACCGTCGATGGTGGTCTCCGCAAGGCACAGTGTGGCGGCGATCTGGGAGTTCCTGATCGAGACGTCTCCCGTGGCCGCGAAGCCTTCGCAGCAGTCGATGCCCCCGCCCGCGATCACCTCCCACAGGGACAGAACCCGCCCGCCGGGATTACCGAGGGCGGCACCGTGAAACTCCATGCTGCCCTCGATCCGGGCGTTGGTGAGCACGATCTCCCCGTCGGCACGGAAGCCTTCGCTGCAGCTGAGCCTGCCCGTGACCCCCAGCCGACGCAGGGAAAGCGCCGTCGCACCCGGGTTGGACAACATCCCGCCGTCGAGGTTGACCGATCCGCGGACCTGGGTGGAGTCCAGAAAGACCTCTCCGTTCGCCACAAAACCTGGTGTGAGCCGCAGTCCGCTGCCGATCTCCATCAGCGGCGCGTTCAGCGCGCGTCTTCCCGGATTGGCGAGGCGCGCCTGCGCGAAACGGAGCGAACCGGCCACACGGGCTCCGCGCAGAAGGACTTCACCTTCGGCCGAGAAGCCGTCATCGATGCGCAGTCCGCCCTCGACACCGAGCCTCTCCGCGTTCAGGGCGATGCCGTCCGGGTTGGACAGCTGGGCGCCGCTGAGGACGCACCGGCGCCCTATCCGGGCGTCCTGCACGCTCAGCTCCCCCCAGGAGCGGAAACCGCGGGCACACGACAACCCGCCGTCGATGACGACCCCCTCGGCGGTGAGGCTGAAGCCGCCTGACCGCCCGACCCGTGCGCCATCGAGGGTCATCGTCCCGCCTATCCTGGCGCCGACAACGCGTAACTCTCCGTCGATGACGGCGTTCGCGCACAGAAGATCACGGTCGACGATCAGGCCGTCGGCATGGACCGCCTGAAGTGCGTGGATCGCTGCGCCGCTGAGATTCAGTGTCCCGGACACATGGGCCCCGGCGAGCTGGATCGGGCCGGCCATCTCGCAGCCTTCCAGGCGCAGCGCCCCGCCGATCACAGCGTCTACGGCCTGCAGTCCGGGCGCCTGGGAGGCCGCGAGGTCCACCAGGCCGGTGCGGGCTCCGGTGAAGACCGGCGCTTCCTCGAACTCGCACTTGGTCAAGATCAGAGGGTGCTGTACCTCGGCGTACGACAGGTCCAATCGGCCCGCGATCCGGGCGCCGGACAGGTGCATGCCGGGCGTCTGCCCTGCAAGGCGTTCCCGGGCGCCGAGCAACATCCTTGCGATGATCGCAGCCCGAACGGGGGTGCCAGGAAGATCCACAGGACGCGCTGTGGGAAACGCCTCCCAGAGGGCGAGTTCCGGCTCGGACAGATCCTCGATGATCACAGGGCACTCCTGGAAGGTCGCACGCGTCGGTAAGGAGAGCCTCCAAGGTCACCACCTGTCTTGGCAACCTTCATGCCCGGCCCATCCCTTGGATCGCACAGCGCGCGATTCGCAGAAATGGAGGAGTTCTGACAGGCCGCGCCGACCCGCCGGATGGTGTCCGGTTTATCCCTGGTCGTCGTTCTCATAACCTCTCGCAAAACCGTGTTCTCACAACAGCGCGCGGCAGGTTTCGCGACATGAGCGATCTTGCCGATCCGGCGGCCGCGGTCGAGGGCTCCGACTGTCCGACGTGTAAGGCGCCGGCTGGGAGCGCCTGCCGTACGCGGGGCGGGAAGGTCACGCCGAAGTACCACACCCCGCGCTTCATGGCCCTCCGCTCCCGAACATGTCCCCAGCCGCCAGGTAGCGGAGTGAGGGGTCACGATTGCGGTTCGTGATCGTTGCGGAGCGGTGAATGTGGCTGGTTGGGTGGATTTTCCGCTTGATCGTGTTGGTGTCGGAGACGGTCGGGTGGAGGGCGGGTTCGGGTGCGACGGGAGTGGGAGCCGGAGGAGCTGATCGCGTCGTGGACGCTGCTGGACGGCGACTGGGAGCTAGTGGGGAACAAGACGGGGGCGACCCGTCTAGGGTTCGGCCTGATGCTGAAGTTCTTCGAGCAGGAGGGCCGGTTCCCACGGCACGTGGGTGAGCTGCCCAAGGCTGCGGTGGACTATGTGGCCGGCCAGGTGAAGGTCGAGTCGGCGTTGCTGGCGGAGTACGACTGGTCGGGCCGGTCGATCGAGCGACACCGGGCCCAGGTGCGGGACGCGCTGGGGTTCCGGGAGTCAACCCGAGCGGATGAGGATGTGCTGGCCGAGTGGCTGGCGGACAAGATCTGTCCGATGGTGTTCACGGACGAGGGGTTGCGGGCGGCACTACTGGCGCGCTGCCGGACGTTAAAGATCGAGCCGCCTGGCCGGGTGGAGCGGATCGTGGGTGCAGGCAGGGCGCGGTTCGAGCGGGAGTTCTGCCTGCATGTGCTGAACGGGTTATCGGCGGACTCGGCGCGGTCGCTGTGGGAGCTGGCCACGAGTGAGGATGGGTTCCTGTTGGAGCTGAAGTCCGACCCCGGGCGGCTGGGGCTGGAGACGCTGCTGGAGGAGATCGTCAAGCTGCGGCGGGCGAAGGCGCTGGGGCTGGCGGTGGATCTGTTCGGCGGGTATTCGGATCGACTGGTGGCCTCCTGGCGGGCACGGGCGATGGCCTCGCACCCGTCGGACTTCGCGGCGAACCAGCCGCCGGTTCGGTTGACGTTGGTGGCCGCGTTGGCGTGGTCGCGGACGACGGAGATCACGGACGCGCTGGTCGATCTGTTCATCGGCTTGGTGTCGAAGATCAACACTCGAGCGGAGCGAAAGGTCGAGCGGGCGATCGAGGCCGAGGCCAGGAAGGTGCACCGCAAGACCGAAAAGCTGTTCTCGATCGCCGAGGCGTCGCTGCGGGCACCGGAGGGTACGGTCCGGCAGGTGGTGTTCCCGGCGGTGCCGGGCGGGGAGAACACGCTGCGGGCGCTGGTGGCGGAGGCGAAGGCGGACGCCAGGGCCTACAAGGCCCGGGTCCGGACGGTGCTGACCAGTTCCTATACCTCCTACTACCGGCGGATGCTGCCCAAGCTGCTGGCCGCGATCGAGTTCAAGTGCAACAACACCGCCTACCGGCCGGTGATGGACGCCCTGGATCTGCTGCAGCGCTACGCCGACATCCGGAACACCACCCGCCACTACGACGCCTCGGAGAACGTCCCCATCCAAGGGGTAGTGCCGGACGGCTGGCTGGAAGCGGTCGTCGACAGCGACGGCATCATCGAGCGGGCCTCCTACGAGCTGTGCGTGATCGTGTCGTTGAAGGACGCGCTGCGCCGCCGCGAGATCTACGTCGCTGGCGCCCGCCGCTGGCGCAACCCCGAGGAGGACTTGCCGACCGATTTCGAGGACAACCGCGACGTCCATTACGAGACCCTGCGTCAACCGCTGGACAGCAGCGTGTTCATCGAAACGTTGAAGGAGGCGATGCGCGCCTCGATGGTGGCCTGCGGCCAGGCGGTGGCCAGGAACAAGTCCGGCGGCACGAAGGTGAAGACGCACCGCGGCGAGCCGCGCTGGCACATCCCCGACCTGGGAAAGCTGAAGGTCCCGGAGAACCTACGGGCGCTGCACACCGAGGTCGCCGCCCGTTGGGGGATCATCGACCTGCTGGACTTTTTGAAGGAGTCGGACTTCGTCACCGACTTCACCGACGCGTTCACCACGGTCGCCACCAGGGAGGCGACCCCGCGGGAAGTGATCCGCAAACGGCTGCTGCTGGTCCTGTACGCGCTCGGCACGAACGTGGGGATCAAACGGGTCGCCGACGGCGGCCGCCACGGCGAGACCGAGGCAGCGCTGCGCGCCACCAGGCACCTGTTCGTCAACCGCGACAACCTGCGAGCGGCGATCGCGACCCTGGTCAACGCCACCCTAAGGACGCGGGACCCGCTGTGGTGGGGCAACGGGACCGCGTGCGCGTCGGATTCGAAGAAGTTCGGGTCATGGTCGTCGAACATGATGACCGAGTACCACACCCGCTACGGCGGCCCCGGCGTCATGATCTATTGGCACGTGGACCGTAAATCGGTGTGCGTCTACTCCCAGCTTCGATCCTGCAACGCCTCCGAGGTCGCCGCGATGATGGAGGGCGTACTGCGGCACTGCACCGACGCCACCATCGACCGCCAGTACACCGACAGTCACGGCCAGTCCCTGGTGGGGTTCGCGTTCTCCTACTTGCTGGGGTTCAAGCTGCTGCCGCGAATGAAGAGGATCGCCCACCAGAAGCTGGTGAGGGCCGACGCCGATGACCAGGTCCCGTCCTGCCTGACCGGCATGGTGGCCGACAAGCCGGTTGACTGGGAGATCATCGCCCAGCAGTACGACCAGATGGTCAAGTACGCCACCGCGCTCAGGTTGGGCACGGCCGAGGCTGAGCAGGTGCTGCGCCGCTTCACCCGCGGCGGCCCCAAGCACCCCACCTACAAGGCCATCGAGGAACTCGGCAAGGCGGTCAAGAGCGTGTTCGTCGCCGAGTACGTCGCCGCCCAAGAGCTGCGCCGCGAGATCCACGAGGGTCTGCAGGTCGTGGAGAATTGGAACTCCGCCAACATCGACCTGTTCTACGGCAGCGCCGGCACCATCCCCGGCAGCGACAAGGAGCACCAGGAGGTCTCCATGCTCAGCCTGCACCTGCTGCAGTCCGCGCTGGTATTCATCAACACCCTGCTCGTCCAGTCCGTCCTCAAGGACCCCATCTGGCAGCAGCGGCTGACGGACGCCGACAAGCGCGGCCTATCGCCCCTGTTCTGGTCCAACGCCAACCTGTACGGCACGATCGACATCGACATGGGCCGCCGCCTCGACCTCGGCCTCGCTGCCTGACCGATCCCCGCTCCCGCGATCAGGGCGATCGCGGGAGCATCTGGTCAGGCAGCAGATCGGCCAGCGCGGTCCGGACGGCAGCGCGGCTCACCCCCTGCGCGCGTGCGAGTGCCGCGATCGAGGCGCCTTGGTCCTGGAACATTGACCGCACCTCCTCGAGCCGGACGCCGGTCAGCGCGGGCGGCCGACCGCGATAGCGGCCTTCGGCTTCCGCCGCGGCGACCCCCTCGGCCGTCAGCTCGTTCTGCAGGTCGCGCTGGAACTGCCCAACAGCAGTGATCACGTTGATGATCAGGGCAGTGGTCGCGTCATTGGCGGCCAGGTCGTGGAAGTTCGACAACGGCCCGGACAACACCCGCAGCACCACGCCGCGAGCCTGGCACCAGTCACGGACAGCGTGGATGTCGACCAGGTCGCGGCACAGCCGGAACAGCTCCGACACCGTGAGGATGTCGCCGGGATGCGCGGCGGCGGCGACCCTGGCGAACGCGGGCCGCTCCAGCGCGGGAATCTTGGAGGTCATCGCCGGGTCCTCGAACAGCCGCACCCCCGGAGCCGGGTGGAACCCCTCGGCGACCCCCTCGGTCCGGACCAGCAGCCCGGCCTCGGTGAGGATGTGCCGCTGCCGCAACAGGGACTGGGCCGCGGTGGACGAGCGGGAGTAGACGATCCGCACCGGCGCTCCTCAGTAAGGACGAAGCCTCGTTCTACCTGTCGGAAAATCTTGTCGTCAATCGGAACCCGAAAAGCCCCGCCAACCGTGGTGTTTTGTCCTTCTGTGCCCGTTTCTCGGGGCCAGGTGAGCGCCCTGTCGAGAAACCTTCTAACCCCGACACCTCTACGCAGGCACCGCAGCGCGATCGTGGTGCGTCGGAGTCTCGATGCCTTCATTAGGTTGTGGGGATGCGGAGGTTCGCGGAAATAGAAGACCTATCCGGGCTTGTGCGTGAGGTGTTGGGTTCGGGATGCCGTGTTGTCGGAGTGGACCGGTTGCGCGGGGGGAGCAAGAAGGGGGTGTACCGGGTCCGCGTTGATGGAGCTCCCGTGGCGAGTGTGGTCGTGTACAGCTGGGCCGAGTTGGAGAACTTCTGGCCTGCCGCGGAAGAGGCCAGTAGCGCCGATCTGCTCGCGCCAGCATCCGGGCTGGTACCTTTCCTGGCCGCGCAGCGGAGCCTGGACAGGCTGGGAGTGCGGGTTCCACGACTCCTCCTGGCCGACGACAGCCGACACCGCTATCGGGCCGATGTCGCCGTGGTCGAGGACGTCTGTGGCGGCCCGCTCGAGGGACTCTTCGAAGCTGATCCCGCGCGCGCGGCGGCTGCCCTGGGCGACCTCGCCGGGATGCTCAAGGCGATGCACCGCCACCACTTTCCCCGGTATGGCCGGGTAGACCTGCTGGAGCAGGGCGTCACAGCGGACGGCGCCTCGTGCGAGGCTCTGGTGCTCGAACGTGCGTTGCGGGATCTGGAGGAGGCAGCGGACCGGGACGGCAGGATCGCAGGAGCAGCCGGCGCGTTGGGCGACCGGTTGCGGGATCTGGCTGCGCGGGTGGCCCCGCGCGCGGAGTACGGGCTGATCCACGGAGAGCTGGGTCCTGACCACGTCCTGGTCGACGGTGACGGGCACGCCGTATTGATCGACATCGAGGGGCTGATGTACTTCGACGTGGAGTGGGAACATGTCTTCCTCCAGCTCCGCTTCGGCGAGCGATACGCGGCACTGTCCCAGCCCGGTCTTGATCCGCAACGCCTCGATCTGTTCATGCTCGCGATGCGCCTGTCTTTGGTGGCCGGTCCGCTGCGACTCCTCGACGGAGACTTCCCCGACCGGTCGTTCATGCAGTCGATCGCCGAGCACAACACCGAGGAGGCGCTGGCGCTCCTACCGTGAAACCGCCATGAGGCCTGCGAGGCACCACGGCGCAATCAAAGACCTGCTTTGGGGCTGGGGACGCCTTCGGGAGGAGGACGCCGTTTTGGATGGCGCCACTCCTGTTCGTCTTCGTCAATGCGAGCGTGCAGGAATGTGATCAAAGTGTCCATGATGTCCAAAGCGTTCACGGCGCCATCATCTCCGAGATGCCCCATCCTGCGCGCCGACCGCGCCGACCGCGCCGACCGCGCCGCGGGTACTTGTCGTCGGTGGGGCCAGAAGTCGCCGGTGCAACCAGTGGGGGTTTTCGTCGGGAGTTTCGGATTTCCCGTATTTGAGACAGACGGGATTTAACGGCACCCCCACCGATAGCATGGCGAGGGGACACGCCAGGTTATATGGCCTGATCAGCCACTTCGCGCGGCAAGGTCGTTTCAACTTGCGTTCATGGTCACGCACTTCTACCGTTATCCACAACATCTGGTAATCACTCCACAATGATATTCCACATGTTGTGTCTCCGTTGCTTTGGGCGCGAGCGACCGCTAGCCGAAAGCAGGCAGACGAAAGAGGGGCCCGAAACCACTGAAGATGGTTTCGGGCCCCTCAAGAGGTACCACCGGACCCGTGTCACCGAGTCCAAGCACTAAGTACCTGTTGCTTCACCTCAGCAGAGTATTCCAGTGCGTGTACACGGTGCAATCCAGTCCGGTGGGCGTGAACCATGTCCATCGAAGGCTAGGAGAGCAACATGAACGGCAACTCGCAGTAGTGCGTCGCGTCCCTCGCGATCCCCGAGAGCTGGGGGGCTCACCTCCGCAACGGGGTGATTGCGATCCTGGTGATCATCCTCATCATGTCCGGTGTCGACGCGACGAACCTGCCGCTCTTCGGCCGCCTCTAATCACCGTGACAAGCCGCCCTTGGTAGATCCAACGGCCCTCTGGGGCTAGAGGTTGACCCCTCTAGCCCCAGAGGGTGGCCTAGACCCTGAGGGGCCGGTTCACCCGTGGGACCGGCCCTGTGAGCACGGTGCTGCGGCCTACCTCATCCTTCGACTCGCAGGAGCATCAGCGTGGACGTGCAGCAGATACGGGACAAGGCCGCAAAAGCACTCGCGCACGTCGGGTTCACTGTCCGGGAGACCGATGATGAGCCCGCAGCCAAAGATCCCCAGCCTGGTGCATGTCTGTTCGTCCAGCAGGGCAAGGCTCGTCTATATCTGACGCCCGCCGAGCCGAGCTGGGAAGCGGCAGACGTTGCGGCGCGAACTCTTGCTGGCGCGAACCTGTGCGTCGTTCCGGTTGGCGCAGATCCCGCCGAGTCGGAGGTGAGGTCCGCGTACGTGCTGCTCGCAGGCACCGGGGAGATCGTCGAAGGTCACGAGCCTCGCCTTGGGCCGCTTGGTGAGGGCTGGCGGGATCAGCATCAGCGGATGCTGCGCAGCCACGTCCGCCTCATGGAGGCCGCCTCGGGAGCCATGAGCGGAGGATCTAACGAAGCCCGTGACCGTCTGCTCCACTTCTTCCAGGACGCCTACCACCTCAAGGACTGGCTGAAGAACGACGACGATCCGCGCATCCCGCCCAACAGCGACGTTGAGGCGCTCTTCACCAACCCGCAGCGGAGTGTCCCGGTTCTTCGCCTGGCCGCCGACCTCTGTAATGGCGTCAAGCACCGCAGGCTGAAGGCCGGAACCAGCAAGACCGGCGATGACAGCACCAGGATCAGCAACCAGAGCGTCTCGATCTTTCTCGGCTCCCCCGTTATCGCGGAACACCAGTGGCATGTGACCTCCGGGGGGCAAAAGTACGACGTCATCGAGTTGGCCGACGACATCGTGGAGGCATGGAACGCCTGGTTGACGGCACGGAATCTGCTGTGAGCGGGTACCCAGTGAATCGGCGGAAGAGCGGTTTCCGACTCCGGCCGATCAACTCGCTGGCGCACGTGATGAACAACTGACTCGCACGAGCGTCAGGCGGCTGGGAATCTGAAGAGATGACGTTGAAGGCATGGCGCTGGGTCCTGTTCCCCCGCCTCCACTGGCGTACATACAGACTGCTATCGGCCTGCGGGACGACCATGGACTATCGCACAGCGTGGGGCTTGATCCTGCTCAGCACAGGGAAGCATCCGGCGGGCCGCTTCGCCTGGGTCAGCGACGAACAGGCCGCAGCCGCCGGCGTCGTCACCGACGACTGGAACGCGATCTCGCACTCCGAGAAGTGGTGGCGGGTGGCGTGGCTCGCGCGCGAAGGCGGCAAGACCCCAATTCGGCTCCTTGGCGTCAGCGAGCAGGACATCAAAACTGCTGGCTTGCGAGTTATCGACTGGGACGTACCGACGCCGCTGCCAACGCTTCCCGGACCCCGGCCGCGGCGTCGCCGACGGCCGTCGTAGCCAAGAAGGGGTGTCGGTAAGACTGATGCAACCAGGTACATGCGTTGGCGTTATGCCTGCTCAGTGCCTCGTCAGTGAAGGGCGCCGACCTACAGAAGGCACGTTCTGTTCTATGAACTCAGCCCGGCTGAGCTGAACGAACGTGCTCGTTTGGGCCTGGTGACACGATTCTTACCGACACCCCGTCACCCGGCGGGAATGGCTGACCGGCATCACCGACGACGAACGCGAACAGCTACGCCGCCAGCTCGACGACGAAGAGTTCTGACCATGGCGCGTCCCCGGTCACAGGCCCCACAGTCCTTTGCCCAGTGTGGTGCGGGTCCAGCCGAGATACGGGTGAAACCGGCCATCAGTCGATCATGTTCGTAATCTCGGAAGTGAACCGGAGCGTCTCCGTGACTCTGGGGTGCGGAATCTCGGAAGCGCGGCATGGAGTCGACTTCCGAGATTGGCTCATCTCGGAAGTGGAAGTGGAGCTCAGCCGTACTGGCGATTCGCACTTTGCTCAGGTCCGGGGCTTCAAGATCAACCCATGGCCGGTTCTGGCCGTACCTCGGCTGGACCCGGACTGGGGCCCGCCGTAAGGAGCTCGCCGGGACGATGCTGTCGAACTACGACGCTGGCGCTTGCTCGCTGCGGATCCGCGGGAAGGGCAACAAGGAGAGGATCGTCTAACTGACGGTGGAGGCCAATCGGCGGATGCTGGCGTGGCTGGAGGTACGCGGCCGGGCGCCGGGTGGGTTGTTCGCGCCGTTCCGGAGGGGCGGGCATATCTGGATGAACGGCGGCCGGGTCCGGCACCTGACCGGCCAGGCCATCCGTAAGGCCCTGAACCGGCGGCTGCAGGAGGCGGAAGTGAAAGCGGCGCCGACGCCGCACGACTTCCGGCGCACGTTCATCGGGGAGCTGCTCGACGCCGGGGTGGACCTGGCCACGGGGGTTGAGCAGCAACCGAACGGCCAGTGGCGTTAGCGAGCCGTCGGAGCTCGGGTTATCGTCACTGACCGTTCTGATGCGGGTGGTCGCTCGTCCTGTCTCTCGCCGGCGGCTAACCCCGCACGTGCAGGCTGAAACCCTTGCGGCCCGGCACTTCCAGGCCCTCCTTCAACCGCAGTGACGGGATCTCGTAGTCACCGAAGTTCTGGCGCCGGAACGCGATCGGCTCGGTCGACTCCAGGGTGAGCAGGCGCTGCTTCCATGCCTTGGCGACGTCCGGGTAGTCCTGGTCGCTTATCCGGTCGGTGCCGTACAGCACGAACGGCGGCAGCACCTCCACGCCCGGGTAGTACAGGATCCCGTGGTGGATCGGGAACAGCAGGTCCTCGATCGGGCCGTTGATCCCGCGATCGGTGTAGTGGGACTCCGGGCCCCCGACGGTCACCGACAGGATCGCCCGCCGTCCCTGCAGCGTCCCCTCACCGAAACGCTCGCCGTACCGGGTCTCGTCGTGCACTCCGACGCCGTACGCGAAGTGGAAGGAGAACACCCGGTCCACCCAGCCTTTGAGGATCGCCGGCATCGTGTACCACCACATCGGGAACTGGAAGACCACCGTGTCGGCCCACAGGAGCTTCTCCTGCTCGGCCGCCACGTCGGGCGTGAGCGCGCCGGCGTCGTAGGCCCCGGCCGAACTCGGTATCACCTGCAGCGGGCTCGTGGCGTGCTCGCCGAAGTCCGCCGCGTCCACCACGGCCTTCCAGTTCATCGCGTACAGGTCGCTCACCCGCACCTCGTGCCCGGCGGCTTCGAGAGTGGACACGGCGAGGTCCTTCAAAGAGCCGTTCAGCGAACGCGGCTCGGGGTGGGCGTAGACAATGAGCGTCTTCATGGCTGTTCCCTTCAAAGAGGTGTGTCGCCATAGATGCTCGGGCCGCCGAGGCCTCGTCATTCAGGGGCGCCTCTTCCATCGGACGGGACTTCCTGGTAACAGCAGGACCACCTTCACGTGCGTTACCGGAGCCATACTGGGGGCATGGACGATCTCGCGGGCTTCCTGCGCACCCGGCGCTCCCGGGTCGACCCAGCGGCCGTCGGCATCCCCACCGACAGCCGCCGCCGCGTCGAAGGGCTGCGCCGCGAAGAGGTCGCGCACCTGTCCGGAGTCAGCGTCGACTACTACGTACGCCTGGAGCAGGGCCGCGCCACCCAGCCCTCCGAACAGGTCCTCGACGCGCTCGCCCGCGTCCTCGGCCTCGACGAGACCGAACGCGGGCACCTGTACCGGCTCGCCCGGCAGCGCCGTCGCCGCGCCAAGTCGCCCAGCGGGCGCCTGCGGCCGGAGCTGCTTCGCGTACTCGACCTGGTCACCGACGCGCCCGCCCTGATCATGGACCACCGGCTGGACGTGGCCGCCGGGAACCGCCTCGCCGGGCTCCTCTACGGTCGGGAGATGCCGGGCTTGAACACCGCCCGGCACATCTTCCTCGATGAGGACGAGCGCGGCCTGTATGCCGACTGGGAGAAATGCACCCTAGACGTGGTCGGGCACCTGCGCCTGGCGGCCGGGAAGTACCCCGACGACCCGGGCCTGGCCTCGCTTATCGGCGAGCTGGCGATGGGCAGCAAGCGCTTCCGCCGCCTCTGGGCCCGCGCGGACGTGCGCTCCCGCACATATGGACGCAAGGCGTACCGGCACCCGCTGGTCGGACTGCTGGAACTGCACCAGGAGAACTTCGCGCTGCCGGATGAATCGGGCATGGAGCTGCTGGTGCTGTCCGCGGCACCCGGGAGCCCCACCGAGGACGGGCTGCGCCTGCTGGGCGCGCTCAGTGGTGATGGACATCCCACAGTGAAAGGCCTGCCGGTAACGAAATAAGTCCGTTGCGGTCAGCAGAGGCGGTTGGCGGGTCGTCTTCGCGAGTGATGCGTTCGGCTGTGTCTGCGCCGAGGCGTAGTGGCCGAGGGTGGCGAGGTAGGCGTGCCCGGGATTTCGCCTGGGGTTCGGACGCGGAGTGACGTCCGGGCATCGGGAAGGGGAGCCCTCCCGCTCCTTGTCAGTCAGCTCCTCCCAGGTCGGGGCGAGCGCCCGTCGTGGGGCGAGCTGCTGGTGAGCCTTGGCCAGGCCCAGGATACGCGGGTCGTCGAGCGGGATCTGGGGCAGCGGCAGGGCGCTCTCCTCAAGGGGTCGGGGCAGCTGACCGCCTGCCTCCCGTGCCGGTCCGTGCTGGCCTCTGGAGGCTTATAGAGCATTGAGGCGGGTCAGCAGCACGGCGGCGGCTGCCGACCGGGCGGCCGCCTTACTCGCCCCGCTCCCCTCACCGCGGACCGGCGTGTTCGTGGCGAGCAAGCGGGTGGCGGCGGCCGCGGTGAAAGCCGGGGCGTGCGACGGGCCGGTTGACTCCACCGTCCAGGTGACCGTCTCGATGCGGCCCTGCTGGGTCAGCTCGTTCAACACGCTCACCGGATGACGCTCCCCCGACCCCACCCCGCCCGACGACTCTGCTGACCTCGCCGTTACGGGCGCGGCCGGGCTGATCTGGATGCCGGCTTCCTTCAGCCACGTCTTCAGGGTGAAGGTCTCCACGTTCAAGCTCTCGGCGGCCTGGCGGATCGTCAGCCCGCCCGACAGCAGTGTCTGGGCGATGTCGGTGACGCGGGCGCGTTCGCGGCGCCGGTCTTCTTCGGTGGGCAGGTCCATCCGGGCGGCGTGTTCGGCCGCCCCGGCCTCCAGCATCTCCCCGGCGCGCACCAGGCAGGCGACGCTGCAGTACAAGCCCAGACGGATGTGGCGGCCCTTGCCGCCCGGTGCGCGCTCGAGGAGATACCACCCCGCCGGCACCCACACCCCGCGCTCGGCGCGCTGGCAGATCCGGCAGAAGAACGACCGCTCATTCTCCTGGTGGCCACCGCGGGTGGCCACCAGGCCGCCGCGGCGACGCGAGGCCGGAACCAGATGCTGCTCATCGGTACTCACGACAGCCCACCCTGCCAGAGCAGCCTCACCGCCGAGAGCTGCAGAGCCAGCGAGCGGCACAGCGGAGGCGGCCCTTCCGACATACGCGAGAGGGGCTTACCCCTCCCATCCGCCTCGCTCCTCATAGCCGTCTCGGCGGCCGCACGGGTTGCCGTTCCGGGGCAAAGATCGCATCGAGGAGAGGGCCCAGGCCGTCGATTTCGTGTTGTCGCTGCAGCCGCGGTGAGCCCGGCAGCGAGACGGCCAGGTCCTCAGCGACCGGGAGGTGGCCGAGGTGTCGCATCTGGTGGCGTTGCTGCTGCGGCACATGCCCGAGTCCGAGGCCACCGAGCTGTTGTGCGAGCAGGTAGCCAGCGCTTCTGACCTGGCCGGGGTGTTGCGCTGGCGGATCGGCAAGGCGTTGCCGGGCCCGGCGCGCTGCCCGCCGCCTGGCCACCCTGGCCGTCGACGACGACGGCGCGGCGCACGCCGCGTGGCTGGCCGCCAACGCCGAGCGCAACGCCGCGCGCCGGGCCGCGCTGGTCGACCAAGCCCGCCGCTACGCCCAGGAACTGCGCGGCCGGGGTCACCACGACGCGCCGCCCCGCCCGCACTCCTCGGATCCGGCCCGCTCAGAACGTCGTGGGGCACTTGTAGCGACGGGTGGGGCAGCTGAATTCCGGGCGCCCAGATCGCCGCTCAACGGCCCGCTCAGGCGCCGTCGCCCGTGCTGGTCGAGCCGGAGGAGATCTTCCGGCGCGAGGTCCTGGACCGCCACGCCCTGCTTGTCCCGGCTTGGCCGCGCTGGGTCAGCGAGCCCGAGCCCGAGCACCTGCCCGACATCGACTACGCCGCCGAGCGCGCCCGGCTGGTCGAGCTGATGGCCGCCCGACACCGCCACGAGGAGACCCCGACCCATGACCACCCCCATCCCCGGTGCGGGCCGGGCCGCGCGTTTCGTCGCCCACCGCGGTGCAGGCCTTCGCGCGACGCAACCTCAGCGTCCCCGGCGGTGCGCGGTGAGCGCGGCCGAGCCGGGGCCGGCCTGCCCGGTGTGTGGGAGTCCGATTGCTGCGGCGCGGGCCGGTCGACCGGCCCGCTACTGCGGGACGTCGTGTCGTCAGGCCGCGCATTGGGCCAAGCGCCGCGCTGAGGCCGCCCTGCCGCAGGCCATCTGGCAGCGCCGGCAGCTGACGCGCACCGTCGAGCGCCTGGTAGTGGTGGCCGCCGAGCTGGTGGAGGCCGAGCACCGCCTCCTTGGCGTCGACCAGGGCGACGGCGAGGACGTCGGCCAGGCGGCCGCAGATCCGGTGACCGGGTGGGAGGCGCACCTGGCCGAGCTGGCCACCACCCTCGCGCGCCTGGCTTCCAGCGCGGCCGGCACCGCCCGGGGCCACGCCGCCACCGCCGCGGACTACCGCCAGGCCGCAGCGCTGGCCGGTCGGGTTCAGCAGCACGACCAGGACGTCCCGGACGTCCGGCAAGACGTCCCCGCAGATGGCCAAGACGTCCTGGACGTCCGTGAGGACGTCCCCGCTGGGGAAGACGTCCCGGTCGGGCGGGAGGGGAGCGAGACCGACGTCTGCCTGGTGCGCGTCGAGGGCCGCTGGCACCTGTACGGGCCCGACGGCGACTTGGACGTCCTGGAGTTCGGCCTGTTCGGCAACGGCATCGCGACCCGCGACCAGGCCGGGGCCCAGGAAGCGGCGGTCGCCGTCGTCACCGCACTGACCGGCCGGACGGTGACCGGCTGGGACCGCGACGCCTGGAGCCGCTCGATCTACGGCGGGTCGACCTGGTATGCCTGCCTGACCGACTGATCAGGTTCCCTGACTGACGCTTCACCTTCCAACGATTGTGACGCTACGTAAAAAGATCACCACGAATTGTCAGTGTCGTTCGCTACCTTCCTCCGATGTGACACATCCGCTGGATAGGAGGGGCATGTGGAGTTGAAGACCGCCACGGACGAGCTGTCGCTGCTCGCCGAGCGCGCCGTCGACCTGGCAGGCGACCGGGGGGTGAGGGTGGTGCCGGTCGCGCCGATCACACGGCAGAGCGCCTACCTCTGCCTGGATCCCGAGGACATGAACCTGGAGGACTTCCTCGATCTGGTCGTGGCCGCGCAGCAAAAGCTCGCCTACATCGAACCCGCACCGTTCGACGTTGACGACCTCGTCGAGCTCGCCGAGGACGACGTCCTGGGCGAAGAGCTCGATCCGGTGCTGCGTGCTCAAAGGGCCAAGCTGCGCCAGAGCGCGGCCCGGTTCAACGGCTGGACGACCAGCCTGGAGGTGGCGTTCGTGTACCAGGGCGTCGTGCACCGCTGGGTCGCCGACGCCTCCTGGTACGAGCGGCTGCGCACCGAGGTGGACGCCCTCGTGCCGCCGGAGGACGAAGACGACGACGAGCCGCAGTTGTCCGAGGCCGACCGGGTGGCCCTCGTCGAGCGGCTGACCCAGGAGTTGCTGGCCAAAGCGGAGTTTCGCGCCAGCACCGAGACCGGCCGCCGGCGGGTGGCGCGGATCTATCTCGCCTCCCCCGAGTGTGATGCGGGTCCCTTCGATGAGCTCCCCACCTTCGTTACCTCTGCCGCGATCCGCCAGGCCACGGACCGGGCGGTGATCGCCGAACAGCGCCACTACGCCGAGGTCGAACCGCGGATCCCTGAAGTTGCACAACAGATCGCCGCCGATCCGGCTTACCGGGCCGCGCGCACCGCCGCGGCTCGCAAGCACCGGGCCCGCGACCACCTCATCGCCCAGGCCGGTGGCTACCCGCCGCCTACCCGTGTTCTTGACCTGCTGCTCGACGCTCTGGCTACCGGCCGCGCGAGTGGGTCGGTGGGGTCGATGCTCCCCTTCGCCTCCGACTAAGCGCGGCCTCTACCAGCCCGTTTCCCATAAATCTACGTAGTAAAGGGTCCCGGGTCGCACACCTTACCGCCCGGGGCTCGCCGCGCGGATACCGCGAGCGTTCTTGTTGAGGGGTTTCAAGAGGTGTCACCAGAGTACGGCTGGTACGGGCCATCGAGCGGTGCGGGAGGTTCGGGTGCACTGATGCTGGTTTCATACAGTGCATGCCTCTTTGCGAGGTAAATCCGAGAATGTCAATTCTCAGAAGTAATCCGCCCCGGCTGTCGAGGGCCGCCTCGCCCCCGGCCGACAGTGTGGCCGACGCTTGCCGCCAGTCAAGTCCTCTCCCCTCGCTGCGCTCGGTCGGGACTGGACAGTCGGCCGCGCGCCGGCCGGAAGGGCCGTGGGGGACGGGCCGGGGAGCGGGGTGTTGTGCGCGGAGAAACTGTCATAGGCGTCTACCTTGAGCTCGGCGAAGTCGGCCCGTGCTTGGGACGCCTCGCGGCCCCGGAACCCACCGCCGGGAGGTACGGCGGTCATCGCGCCTGCCCACAGCACTGCCAAGATCGTGCGGAGCGCTCCTCGACCGTCCTCACGCTGCCGCCCGTCCCGTGCCGAGCGCTCCCCGCAGAGTTCTCATCCACCTCTGCCGCGGCCGGGTGCGAACTCCACGGTTTCGCCACAGCCGAGCCAGGTGTAGTCATTTGACTGATGACGTCTCACCGGTGATCCGCGCATGCTGATGCCCGTTGACGAACGTTCTGACCGCTCTCCGCCGGGCGGCATGTCCGGTGCTCCAGTCCCGGTATTCGGCCGGCCACCCCTTCCAGGGAGAACCCATGAAGACGACCCTCACCTACATCGGAACCGCGACCGTCCTCCTCCAAGCGGGCGGCCTGAACCTGCTGACCGACCCCGCCTTCGACCCCGCCCCCACCGAGTACCCCACAGGGCCCGTCACCCTGCGCAGCCTTCTCGGCCCCGCGGTCGAGCCCGGTGATCTGCCCGTCCTTGACGCGATCCTCCTCAGCCACGACGAGCACCCCGACAACCTCGACGCCGCCGGCCGGGCGCTGCTGGAGGGCCGGACCGTGCTGACGACCGTCAGCGGCGCCAGGCGGCTCGGCGACGGCGCGGTCGGCCTCGCCCCCTGGGAGAGCCACGAACTCACCGGCGAGCACGGGACGCTGCTCGTCACCGCCACCCCAGGACGCCACGCCGGCGACGTCATCGGCTTCCTGCTCCGCGTCCCCGGCGAAGACGAGGCCCTCTACATCTCCGGCGACACCGTCTACTACGACGAGCTCGACGAGATCGGCCGCCGCTATACCGTCGGCGCCGCCGTCCTCCACTTCGGAGCCGCGGTCGTGCCGTACTTCGGCAACGACTACATCACCATGGACGGCGAGCAAGGGGCGCGCCTCACACAGTCACTGGGCGCGGGAACGGTCGTGCCCGTGCACTACGACGCCTGGGAGCACTTCACCCAGGGACGCGACGGCATCACCGACGCCTTCGCGCGGGCCGGCCTGGACGACCGCCTGCACTGGGCGGAACGCGGCCTCGCCACCGTCATCGACACCACGCCCTCGTCCTAGATCCTCCTCACGCACCGTCCGGGACCGCGACGCGGGCCCGGACGCCGACGGACTCGGCGCAAGGCCAGCCTGGAAGACGATCCCCTCCCGGTACCTCACCCCGAACCAGGACAAGCCCATCCCGCCCGCCACCCAGCGGTTCATGGCCAAAACACGCCCGCAGCCGCGTCACCGAGATCCACTCCCCGCACATCGTCTTGACGCCCTCACCGGCCGGTCCCACCTCATGCCCGCCCAGCAGAGCTGGGAGGAGATCGCCGGCCACGCCCTGAACCAGGCCCTCGACCACTCCTGATCGGCGCCGGCCTTCCCGGGCCACCCAGTCCTGCGCATGCTCGGGCTGCGTCCGGCGCCCCGCCCCACCAGGCACCGCGAGAGCTTGGATTTTCGGCCAGGACCCCAGGGACCCCGGAAGGGCCGTGGGGGACGAGCCGGGGAGCGGGGAGGGAAGGGAGAAGACCTCCCCGTCGACGCGCGGGCCCAGCGGAGTCGGTGCCGGTTTCCTGCGTGAGCAAGATGAAGAACAGACGCCTGTTCGCCGCTGGCCCGTTCGGGGCTTTCGCCCGCGTTGGTCCCCCGCCTACCGTCGTAGGTGATCTGTCCCCGCCCGGGGGGGCGGGGTCGCTTCGCTGGGAAAGGTGGAGGCCGGTGGTCGACGTCGAGGACGCCTCACCGCCCGAGCCTCGCCCCGGAGGCGGGCCGGGCGGGCGCCGGCGGCGGGTGGCCGGTGGGCGCCCCAACCGCAACACGGTGCGCTTCACCGACGCCGAACAGCGCCTGGTCGACCAGGCGGCCGCGGCCGCCGGGATGAGCGTGCCGAACCTGCTCGCCGAGACGATGCTCACCTCCCTGTCCGGAGGGGAGCGGTTGATGGCGGTGGCCGAGCGCCGGGCGCTGGCCCGGGAGGTGGCGGCCGCGCGGCGGGTGCTGAGCGCGATCGGCGGCAACGTCAACCAGCTGGCGGCCAGGGCCAACAGCGGCCAGGCCCCGGCGGCCGCCGAGACGGAGGCGACGATGCGCGTGGTGGGCCAGGCCGCCCACCGCCTCGAACTCGCCCTGACCCAGCTGGCCCCCGAACCGCCCGTCGATGAGGACCAGGACGAGGGCCAGGAACAGGGCGGGGACGAGCGGTGATCAACAAGATCGCCGCCCAGCACGGCCGCGACGTCGGCGGCCTGCTGCGTTACCTGTTCGGGCCGGGCCGGGCCAACGAGCACCGCGACCAGCGGGTGATCGCAGCCGATCACGTCCTGGAGGTCGTCGACGGCGCCCGCCTGGACGCACCCCAGCACTGGGATCAGGTCCTGGAGCTGGGGCACGCGCTGGATGACCACCGCGTCATTGCCGGGATCGCCCCGGAGCAGGGCTGGGTGTGGCACTGCGCCATTTCCCTGCCCGCCGGCGAGGTCCTGGCCGATGAGCAGTGGGCGGTCGTGGCCCGCGCGGCCGTGGAGCGGCTGGGCTTCGACGACTCCACCGGGAAGGCGCCGTGCCGGTGGATCGCCGTCCATCACGGTCCCTCGGCCGGAGGCAACGATCACATTCACCTGGCGGTCAACCTGGTGCGCGAGGACGGCACCTTGGCCGCGCCGGGCCGTGACCGGCGGGTCATGTCGGCGCTGTGCGCGGACATGGAGCGCCGCTTCGGCCTGTACGTGGTCGAGGGACGTCCCGGGCGAGGCCTGCCCGGCTACAGCCGCGCCGAGGCCGAACGCGCCCAGCGCCTCCAGCGTGCCCAGCCTGCCCGGGTGCGCGGTGCCGGCACCGGTCCGCCCTCGAGGAGCCCGGCCGCCGAGCCAGGCCCAGGAGGCGGGGACCCGGACCGCCAGCGCCTGGCCCGCCTGATCCGGTCGGCGGCCGCGAGCTCGGCCAGTGAAGCCGAGTTCGTCCGCCAGGCCAAGGACTGCGGGGTGTGGGTGCGGCCCCGGTTCGCCACCGGCGGCCAAGAGCGCGTGGTCGGCTACTCGGCCGCGCTGCGCCCCGTCGACGGGCGAACAGCGGTCTGGTTCGGCGGCGGCAAACTCGCCGCGGACCTGACCCTGCCCCGGCTGCGCGAGCACTGGGACGTCGACGGCGGCGAGCACCAGGCGCTCGCCGAGTGGCGACGCTCCCCGGCGGCGGCCGCGAGCCCGCCCGGTCCCGGCGAGCAGGCCGCCGTCGACGTCGCGCAGTGGAAGCGCGCCGCGCAGCTGGTCGACGCCGTCCACGAGCGGCTGCGCCACACCCCGCCCGGCGACGTGGTGGCCTGGCGGATCGGGTGCCGGGGCGCGGCCGCGATGCTGGCCGCGCTCGCCGAGCGCGTCGAAGGACGCGGGGGCGGGCCGGGACCGATCGCGGCGCTGGCCGATCGCCTGGCCTGGTCGGCCCAGGCCCCCCGCAGCGAAGCGCGCAGCCGTACGCCGGTCGGGGGCGAGGTGCGGGCTGTTGCCCGGATCATCCGTCAGGCCGTCCGCGAGGGTCCGGCGACCGCGACGTGGATGGTGGTGGCGGCCGCGCTGGTGGTGCTGGTGGCCACCATCGCCGCCTGGCACACCCAGCACCGGCAGCTGCGCCAGGCCGCCTCCCTCACCACGCACGCCGAGGCCTTGGCCCGCGATCTGCACCGGCGCCGCGCCGAGCATGCCCCGGCCTGGACGCAGCGCCGCTACGGCGCCATCTCCGACGCCCGCCTGGCGCAGCTGGCCGTCGTGGCAGCCGACGATCTGGCCCGGCTCAGCAACCCACCGCCCGCCGCTCCGCCTCCCCCGGCCCGGCCCGTTGACCAGGAGGCGCACGGCGCGGCGGCGGCCGCGCTGGCCTTCCCCGGCCGACGTCGCCCGGCCACCGTCGCCGAGGCTCGCCGGCAGTTGGCCGCCATCACCGAGGAGATCGGCCTGCGCGCCGCGATGCCCGCCGAGCGCGTCGCCCAGGAGCGCACCGAACGCGCCCAGGCCGCCCAGGCCCAGCAGGCCCAGCGCGCCCAGGCCCAGCGGACCACCCGGCCGACGCCACGGCGCGGCCCCTCACCGGGACGAGGCGGACGAGGCAGATAGCCACCACAGCCGCCAGAGCCAAGACAAGACGAAGCACGGACAGGCCAGCACCACACAGCAGAGATCACGAAGACCAGACAGCCACAGAGCCAGAGACAGCCAGACAAGCCACACCAAGCAGCAGCACAGAGAACCAGATCACCACACAGTGCTAAGGTATGGCCATTTTTCGTGCCGATACGTCCGGGATGAAAAGAGGAGGGAGGGCGGATGTCTGCCGAGCCCGACCCGTTACCGAGTCCCTCGCTGCGCAGGCGCCTGCATATGCGCGTCGAGGAGCGCCTGGAGGGCCGTTCGTGCGGCTGGTGCAGCGTGTTCGTGGCCTACTCCGGGCGCGGCCGCCCGCCGTCCTACTGCTCGAAGTCGTGCCGCAACCGCGCCTGGGAAGTGCGTACGGCCGAGGCCCGGCTGCAGCGCGACATCGTCGCCGGCACCGCGCGCAGCGAGCCGGTACGCGAGGTGATCCGCCAGACCGTCGTGCAGACCCGCCCGGCTCCCCCGCCTGCCGAACAGAGCGCACCGGCCGTCTCGACTGCGGCCGGGTGGATGACGCTGCTGCAGGAGCTCACCGAGCAGCTGCGCGAAGGCGAACTGGGCCGCCAGCACTGGCACCACGAGAAGCTGTACCGGCGCCTGACCGAGGTCGCGGCCACGCTCGGCGAGGCCTACCCCGGCGGCATGGGGCACCTGCAGCGCAACGCTGGCCGCCGCTCGCGATGACCGCGCCGCTCCCCGGTGCCCCGTGCGGTCGACGAGGCCCCAGCTGGACAGAGAGCCATCCCCGGGGACGGCTTCCCGCTCCTCGCGCGAGCGGCTACTAATGGCGTGTGGACCATCTCTACTGGGACATCGGATCGTGCGCGGGCGGCGCCTGCTTCGAGGTGGAACTGCGCGGCTCGGCCGCCCGGGTGTGCCTCATGGACGCCGACGAGTACCAGGCGTATCTCGACGGGGATGAGTACGAGTTCCATGGCGGCTTCTTCAACGTCAGCCCCGTCGTCCTGGAAGTCCCCTACGACGACAGCTGGTACCTCGTCGTCGACAGTAACGCCCACCGGATCAAGGTCCAGGTCACCGAGATCTTCGACTGACGGCGTGATCCCGGCCGGGCGAACTAGGGGTGCCGTTAACGAAGCTGTCACCAGCCGCCATTTAGGTGCTCACCTGCGGAATCTCAGACGCGGAGTCTGTCTCTGCCGGCCGGTACGCGGCGGGAAGAACCATTCCCGTGAGCCGGGAACCTGCTCGTGACGTGTGCTTATCCCGGAAGATCAACTTTTGGGCACTCGGGGACACGTTCGTTAACGGCATCCCAAGTGGCCCCGCCCTGTGGCTTGGGCTCTGAAGGTGGTCGCAACACCTGACCCTGAGGGATGTTTCCTGACCGAGGCGCGTCGGACATGTAAGAAGCCTGGACCGCTGCACTGGTGGCCGGATGAGGCCACGGGATGGCGATGTTTACGGCGGTCTTCTTCCGAGGCTGACGGGGCGGGTGTGGCAGAGCCGATGTGATCTACCCCTTGCGGCCAGGTCCAGGCCTGGGCGCTTTCGACCCGGGACCTGCGGTTTCGCGCCGAGGCAGAGAGGCGGCGCGGGCGCTGCTGGTCGTGGCCGAGTGAGAAATCGAGGAGTAAGGGGCGATCCGCAATGAAATGAGGTACCTGTTCACTTTGTTTCGGTCCAACCTGACATGTTGTGATCATTGTGGGTATCGGTGCGCTCTCTTAGCGTCAGCGGCGTGGGCCCGCAGGGTCCGGCCAGGAGGCGTAACGATGGGGTTCGTACGGGTGAAGACGACCGGATTCAACGCGGTCCTTCCGACGCGGGACGATCCGTGGAGAGCGCTGGTCCTGCGGGAGGACCGAGCCGCCTTCATCAACCAGGACAACCTGCTGTCGGAGGGACCGCTGTCACAGGCCTTTTTCGGGGAACTGGCCGGGATGCCCGAGCCGTTCGCCAGTTGCAGTGACGCGGCGTTCGAGGTCATGGTGACCGAGTACCCCCGCCGGTCGATCTTCATCGTCGGCGACGAGTGCCTGGACTGGGTCTGGAACCAACACGGCGCCAAGTATCAGGGGCCGATCATCGGCCATCCGAGCTTCGGCAAGTTCATCCCGCCCGGCTACCGCAGCGACATCGACACCGTCATGCAACTGCCGAACCACCGCACCATGCTGTTCAAGGGGAACCGGTGCGCGATCATCGAGTGGAGCCCCCAGGGCAGCCGGGGCTGCTACCACGAAGGGCCGTTGACCGACGTCAGCGAGGGGTGGAAGAGGCTGCCCGCGGACATGAGCGGCGACTTCGACCACGCCGCGTTCCTCCCAGGAGGAGGCGCCTTCTACCGGACCCTGCTGATCAAGGGCGACCGGGCGATGTACCTCGATTGGAACACAGGCCCCGTGGTCGTCGGCAGCTACGCCCAGGTGTCGGCCGGGCTCGGCGCCGTGCCCGCCGAGTACCACAAACCCCGGCTGCCGGCCGCCGGGCGTTTCTCCGGCACGGCCGACGGCGAGCGGATCGATCTCCGCGTCGATCTGACGGGCCCGCTGCCGGTGATCTCCGGGGACACCTTCACCGACCCCGGCGACAAGTACCTCAACTCCTTCGTCCTGGAGGGCAGCCAGCCCGTCACGCTGCCGGCCACCATCACCGGCACCGCGAAGTTCGCCCACGACACCCAGATGCCGAAGATTTCGGTGGTCGTGGACAAGCTCGCTCCCGGCGGCACCTTCACCCTCACCCGCAGCGAGGCCGACGGAAACTCGCCCATCGAGTTCACCTGCGCCTACGTCTCCCGGTTCCTGCGCACCATCGACTGGGAGATCGACGCCATGGCGGGCACCACACCGGCCCCCCAGTACGCCACCACCGCCGATCCCCGCCCATCTGGCCTGGGCAAAAAGCTGATCACCGTCCAGTCGGTCTACGCCGAGGCCGGGATCGAGCTGCGCACGGCCGGCACCGTCGTCAACGAGATCGGCGTCGCCCAGGCGGGCGCGGACCTGAGGTGGTCCAACGCCGAGCTGCATGCCGCGATGGTCAGCAACTTCAGCAGCCATCGCGACGCCCGGCAGTGGAAGCTGTGGAGCTTCATCGCCACTCACCACGCCGAGGACGACGGCAAGGTGTCCGACACCCTGGGCATCATGTTCGACCGCCAAGGATCTCCACGCCAAGGGATGGCTGTGTTCCACAACGCGCTGGCCGAGGCGCAGATGCTCGGAGGACGCGGGGATATCCACACCTGGGTGCACGAGATCGGCCACGCCCTCAACCTGGTGCACAGCTGGCAGAAGAACCTCGCCGATCCCCCGCAGCCGCTCGGGCCGCGTCAAGGGTACGGCGATCTGTCGTGGATGAACTACGAGGCCAAGTACCAGGGTCCGAACGGGGAGAAGGGCGAGGACGCCTTCTGGGCGGCCTTCACCTATCAGTTCACCCCCAACGAAGTGCGGCACCTGCGCCACGGCTTCTACGACAACGTCGTCATGGGCGGCTTGGGTTTGGAGGCCGGTGTCGGTGCCGCCTATCGTCGCGATCTGAAGGAGTTCGTCCTGCCACCGGCCGGCCGGTCAGGGTTGCGGCTGGAGTTGTACGGGCGCGCCGCCTTCTCCCACGGGGAACCCGTCGTCACCGAGATCAAGCTGTCCCTGGACGGCAGCACCCCCCGCGCCGAGGCATTCCCCAGCCTCAGCCCCCGCCACGACAACCTGACGATCCTGGTCACCGACCCGGCCGGCGCCATCCGTCCCTTCCTGCCCATGGCCCGCCACTGCGGCAGCGGCCACCGCCGCGTCACCCTCGACGCCGAAACCCCCGCCCTCTACGACAGCGCCTACCTCGGCTACGGCGCCGACGGCCTCACCTTCGCCCAGCCCGGCAGCTACCGGCTGCGCGCCCTCTACAGAGCCCCCGACGGCTCCACCGTCACCTCACCCGAGCACGTCGTAGAGGTCAGCCCGCCACAGAACGAACAGGACAAGCAGGCGGGCGACCTGTTGATGGGCTCACAGCAGGGCACGTTGCTGGCCCTGCTGGGCTCCGACGCCCCGCAACTGGCCGAAGGCAACGCCGCGCTGGACCAGCTCATCGCCAACCACCCCGACCACCCGCTCGCGGTCTACGCGCACATGGTCAAAGGCACCAACGCCGGACGTCACTTCCTGACCGTCGGCGACGACGGCATCGGCGTCCGGCCCGCCGACACCACCACCAGCATCGAGGAACTCGGCGCGGTCGTGGAGACCACCCTGGACACCGGCACCGACGCCGGGGTCGACAACATCACCCTCAACGAAACCATGCGCCGCCTGGCCCGCTCGCACGCCCGCGCCCACGACCTTAAACAGGCCGACGCCGTCCTCGACCAGATGGTGGAGACCTTCCGCGACAAGCACGTGCCGCCGCCGGTCCTGGCCACCATCGCCGACCAGGCCGAAGCCACTCGCACCGAGCTCCACGACCAGGCCTGACACCACGCCCCCGGCCACCGCGTCGCCCGGCTTGAGCGTTACTGCGGATAGTGAGTGATTTATCCGCGGTAACGCTCCAAGCGGGCGATCATGGGATGCCGTTAACGAACGTGTCCCCGAGTGCCCAAAAGTTGATCTTCCGGGATCGCACCCAGGGGTTCAGCCTCATGGAGATCGGTGAGGTGTTGAACGCCGAGGGCGTGCCGACTCCGGCAGGCAGGGCCCGATGGGCCAAGTCCTACGTCGACCGGCTCTTGCACACCCGGCACGTCCAGCAGGAGATCGCAAGACAGCACCCGGACACGGAGAAGGCGTCGAGGCGCGCTGCCGAATTGTTCTCATAGGAGTTCACCACGAACGCCCTGCCCCGGCGCGAGTCGTGCGGCGGGGCGTTCGTCACCTCCGGAGGCCAGAAGCGGGAATTCTCGTCACAGCCTCATACGTCTTCGACGCCAACAGGCCAGTGTTGGCCCGCGCCGGCCGGGGTCGTCTCTCGCGCGGTTTCGATCTCACACAATGCTATTTATGTGAGACCGGGTGAGATCACTGACGACGTGACCGAGATCGTTCCCACCGCCATCATCCGGCCCGCCTCCGCCGTCCTGGCCGCCTCGCCCACCGGGGCGCTCGCGCTGCCCATCCCGATGGTGGCCACCGTCGGCGACATCCCTGGCCTGCGCCCCCGCCGGGCCTGCGGCGACGGTGGCGAAGTGCCGACGGCCAACGTCGACCTCGTCGACGCGCTTCCTCCTGCGGAATGGTCGACGGTCGCGGCCTGGCTGCGCGCGGGCAAGGCCGTCGCCACCCGACGCGCCCGCCTGAATGACACCGCCGCCTTCCTGTGCTGGCTGAAGGTCGAGCTGCCGGACGTCGGCCTGCTGCAGGTGACCGAGGACCACCTGACGCACTACCTCCAGGGGGTTGCAAGTTAGGAGATTAGGACTCGGCCGCCCCCTCTGCGCTCGCTTCCAGCATTGAGATACTAAGCCGATCGGGAAGCAGTACACCGGTCGGCACCGGGTTCGGCAACCCCGGCGGATGCGACCAATCGCGTACCTTGCGGAAATCGACCATGCCGCCAGAGAACTTCGCGTAGTCGAAGATGATCATGCCGCCGGAAAACCGTGCGTCACCGAAGGTGACTGTGCCGCCGGAGAAGTGTGCACTGTCGAAGCCGATCTTTCCACCGGAAAACTTCGCGTAGTCGAAGGTGACTGTGCCGCCGGAAAACTGCGCATCACCGAAGTCGATCGTGCTGCTGGAGAACTTCGCTTCGCGGAAGTCGATCGTCCCGCCGGAGAACTCTGCATGGTTGAAGGTGACTGTGCCGCCGGAGAACTTCGCACCGTTGAAGTCGATCTCTCCGCCAGAGAACTTCGCGTCGTTAAAGCTGACCGCGCTGCGGAGGAACATCGCACGGTTGAAGCCGACTGCGCTGCCAGAGAACACCGCATCATCGAAGATGACCGTCCCGCCGGAGAACTTCGCGTAGTCGAAGATGACCATGCCGCCGGAAAACCGCGCGTCACCGAAGGTGACCGCGCCGTCAGAGAACACCGCGTTACCGAAGTCGATCGTGCTGCCGGAGAACTCCGCACCGGTGAAGTCGCCGCCGTCGAAGACGACTCCGGTGAAGTCGAAGTTGTGGCGTTGCCAGGAGGTGGCGGCCTCCTTGCGGAGGTGGGTGGTGATGACGCGGATGATGGTGTGGCGGACCTCGCGCAGGCCAGCGAAGGCTAAGCGTTCGGCCGGGTTGCCATGGTCGCCGGGGTCGGGGGCGTAGGGCATGCGCAGGTAGGCGCATAAGACGTCGATCATGGTCTGGCGTAGCTCTCGGGTGGGCGCGTCGTCGGCCAGGCCGGCGAGGGCGTGTACGCCAGCGAGGCGTACGGCTGGGGAGTCGTGGCCTAGATGGTTGGCGGCGGTAGCGAAGCGCTCGTTGAACAGTTTGGTGGCCTCGCGCTGGTGGGCTTCGTCGGCGCGCAGCTCGGCGGCCTGCTGGCGGCGCTCGGCGGCTTCGGTGACCTTCTGCTTGCGGTAGGCGACGACCAGGGCGATGACGCCGCCGACCCCGGCGACCACCGCGAAGGAGAGCTTGAGCAGATCCAGTAGTCGAGTCAGCGAGAGACCCTGTTGTCCGACGGGGGTGAGCGCGGGGAAGCCGAGCAGCCATAGGGCGCCGACGAACAGGCTGGCGCTGAGCAGGGTCGAGACCGTCAGGGCGAGGGCGAGAGTCGGCCCGATCTGGGCGAGCCGTAGGCCTTGGCCGGGGGCGGCTTTCCTGGGGATTTTTCCTGGCGGGATGGGAGTCGGTTCGTCTGGATTGGCCACGAGATCAACAGTGAAGGAGGTAGAGCGGGTTATCAGCCGCTTCACACAGAAGGTCCTTCGGGAGTCGTCGGTCAGTGCGGAGGGGGTTCCGGGGGTGTGATGTGCGGCGCGTCGACTCTGGGCCCGACATGGTCGACGCAGCCTGCCATTGCTCTATCCGGTCTGACCAAGCTGTGGGCCAAGCAGGAGGCGAAGGGGTCGGCCGCCGCCGTGGTGATCGGATCCGCCCCACCCTCCTTCTTTGACAAATGATGGTCCCGAAAATGATCGTTTCCGGGACGGCGACACGAGCATGGTCGCCGAGACGCATTCGCCCAGGAACGAGCGTCCCGAAACTCGTCCCGAAACAGTACGTCCAGGAATTGAGTTACGGGACGGTTTTCGGGACGATGGAAGGGTGAACACCCACACCGAAGCGGCCGCCGTGCCGTCGAACGCGATCCGCATCGGCTACGCCCGCGTCTCCACCCGCGCCCAAGACCACCTGTCCCAGATGGAGGCGCTGAGCACCGCGCACTGCCGCGAGGTCGTCGAGGAGACCGCCAGCACCCGCACCGAGCGGCCCAAGCTGGCCGCGACCGTGGCGCGGATGCACGCCGGCGACACCCTGGTCATCTACAAACCCGACCGAATCGCCCGCAGCGTGAAAGAGCTGCTGGTCTTCTTGGAAGACCAGCTCGCCCCGCGCGGCATCAACTTGGAGATCCTGTCGGGCATCTGCGCGGGCCTGCACCGGCCGAGCGGCCAATCCATGGCCGACAAGCTGTTGTTCATGGTCGCGGCGATGGCCGCGGAGATGGAACGCGAGATGATCCGCGAACGCACCCTGGACGGCCTGGCCGCGGCCACCGCCCAGGGCCGCAAAGGCGGCCGGCCCCCCGCCCTGGACACCGACACCCTGGCCATCGCCCGCGCCCGCCGCCAGCGCGGCGAATCCATCACCGCCATCGCCAAACACCTCGGGGTGGGCCGCTCCACGCTGTACCGGGCCCTGGAAGGCGACGAGCGGACCATGGCTGGCCCGGCCCCGGCCGAACTCTCTGTCGCCACCGAGTCCATACCGGCCGCCGCACCCCGTGAGAGCACCCTGCCCAAGACGCGCCTTCTGGCCGCCGAGGAGGAGGCACCGGCAGGGTCGCGCCGTCCGTCCTCGGCCCGACCGACAACCAAGCCCGTCACCGAGGCCGTCAAATCCACCGAGGTCGCCCAGGTCACCGAGGTCACCGAGCCGACGCTGTGGGAGCGCTACGGGGATCCAGCCACACGCCGCCGCTGGTACACCGACGCCGAACTCGCCGCCGTCCAGCTCCTGGCCACCGGCGACGTCGACAGCTCGCAATGGGTCATCGTCGCCGGCGACATCCTCGGCACCGTCCGGCCCAACCTGTCGGCTCGCGGCACCCGATCAGGATGGCAGGCCCGCCACCGCGGCGGCGGCCCCGTCTACCACCTGAGCGGCAAAGGCCGCGGCGCCCACCCGGCCACCCGGGACAAAGCGGTCGCCGAGCTGGTGGCCGATGTTCGGCACCGGTGGACCGAACAGCGCCGCCGGGAACGCGAGGCCTGACCGGCACCGAACCGAGAACGAGCGCACGTGAAGAACGCCGACGACGAGCAGCCCTACATGGGGTGTCGTTAAGAAACGCATCACCAGCTCCAAACGGGCGAGAAGACGCAGGCTAGCGCCTCGCATCTGAGGGGCACGAAGGTCCTGGAGGGGCGATACCTCTACGGAAGACCCCTTTCCTGACCTGCGGAGACGTTGCCGTTTGGGGCTGGTGATGCGTTTCTTAACGACACCCCATGTCGGGCCCAGCGTCGACACGCCGCACATCACACACCCCCAGAACCCCCGCCGCACTGGCCGATGACTCCCGAAGGACCTTCTGTGTGAAGCGGCTGATAACCCGCTCTACCTCCTTCGCTGTTGATCTCGTGGTACCACGTTGGGATTCTTGGTGGCTTCACGGAACTCGTCGTGGTTCTCCTGGCCCATGCTCTGCGGGGCGCCGTGATACCAACTGTCGGGGTCGGCGTTGATGATGAGTTCGGGGATGTCCGCCCTGTGCGAAGAAGAATCAGAGCAGCTGGCCATCGTTGCCGAGGCTCGCGTCCAGTTGGCCGCTATTACCGAGGAGATCGGCCCCGCGCCGCGATGCCCGACGAGCGCGTCGCCCAGGAGCACAATGAGCAGGTCCAAGCCAGCGTGCCTGGGCGACGCCGCGACGCGGCCCTTCGCAGGGGCGGAGCGGCCGAGGCCGATAGCCACCAGACAGTAAAAAGAAAGAATCAGTCAGAGATCATCGAGAACAGGTGAGCAGTATCAAAAATCAGAGATAGTCCGAGAAGTGATATGTCACGAGTCGGGGTCAAATCTAATAATGACCTCTGATGCATATTCTTCATTGTCGACTTCGATAGACAGTCGGCTGATCCCCTTATCTATATGAAAGATGGCGGATATGTCTCCAACGGTGTCGCGAGCAACGAACTGGCCAGACCTAAATTCCATATCACCGTTGTATATAGATGTGAGGTCTCTTCTAGGCTTGCCCCCGCTAACAATTTTTACGTTAACTATTCCGTCAACGTAATTAAGGACGGGCAGGTAAACCGAATCTTTTTCAATGTCGATCCCCGCTTCACTGGGGTTCCAGTGGTCGTGTGTTTCTGTGCTTTCTAGGTCCTGAAGGATCAGCAGTCCGTGAGAAAAGGGCATGGAGAATTCCCCCATAATTTCTGGGGAGTCATCTTGGTTAGGGGACAAATTTGTAATCTCCTCTGTTTATTCCACTTACTAAGCCGCCTTGCAGTAGACGGCAGGCGTTGCAGTGAGGGTAGCCAGTCCATGGTCCGTTGGGAGCCATGGATCCGGGAGGTTGGTGGTCGCCTATCCAGTTACCTGTCGTCGTTCCTGGACTTGTTGCTCCACACGTATGACATCCGTACTTGTTTCCGCTCTCGTTGATGAGGGGTTGTTCAGTATGGCGATTAACCCTATCACCTCGCTCTAGGGATGTTCCCTGACGGGCAAAGGGTCCTGGACCTAGAGTCTGATCGGTTACTTGACGCTCTCGAACTGCGGGAGGAACTTTCCCCCTCCCTGGACCGGCAACCCTTCCAATCCCGCCAGGCCCCACTGTGAGGATTCCCATGCATGTCGAATATGCGTCAACATTGTTTGCGTAAGCTTCACACGGATCTTTAGTTGCAGCTGCGTAGCCGTCCTTAAATGCTTGAGTGTTTGGGTCTCCGAACCGCGGTTCGCAAAGTGCGGGAAAAATGTGGCCGTTCCACTTGCAATCCCATGAGGATTTGGCGCCGCCACCAAGCCCATCGAGGAAACCGCCGAGCCCGTCCCAAAAATCTCCCTCAGGGATGCTTGGAGGTAACGGGGGGTTTACGGGAGGCGGAGGGGTCGTGGAGATGGGTGGGGTGTAGTCGACCGGTTCGGTGTTGCGGCCTGGTCCGGAGTCTGGGGGTTTGTTCCAGCTGCCTCCGCCTCCGCCTCCGCCGCTGTCGACCGTGTTGACGACGATGGTTGTGGGGCCACTATTTTTCGGAAAGCCGAGCTTTTCGTATATGTCTTTCTTGGGAAGTTTCGGCTTCGGTTCGGGGGACTTCTTTGGGGGCGGCTTAGTGTCTTTCTGTTTTTTATCCTTATCGTTGTTTGGCGGCTGGGGAGGGTTTGGCGGCTTGGGCGGGGACGGCGTATTGTTGTTGCTTTTTCCTGACTTGGGAGGGTCGGACTTCCCGTTGTTTTTTCCGTTGTTTCCGCCCGAGCTGCCTGAGTTGCCTGATCCGCCGCTTTCCCAGCAGCCAGTTGCTGTGCCGACAGGGCCAGGTACACGAGCCAGCGATTTCGCGGAGTTAGCGGCGTCTTGGGCGTCCCAGTCGTCGTCGCAGTGGATGTCTGGCGGGTCTTGGCCGCTGGGGTCGTCGTAGACCAGGGGGCTGGCGTTGGCGTAGGTGTAGCGGTTGGCCTTGATGGAGGGATCGGGGTGCAGGGTGGGGGTGTCGCGGGAGATGAAGGCGCCGGTGCCGGGCTGGTACCAGCGGGCGTGCATGTTGACCTTGCCGGTGTCGGGGTCGGTGTATTCGCCCTGGTAGCCGAGGGTGCGTTGGGTGCCGGTGTGGTGGGTGGGTTTGCCGAAGGGGTCGTAGGCGACCGAGTCGACCAGCGCGGTGGCCGAAAAGGTGGCGACCAGGTCGCCGTGCTGGTCGCTCATGGTGGCCAGCGCCGGCCCGGTGCCCTCTTGGAGGCTGAGCAGGCCGCCGGAGGGGGCGCGGCCGTATTTGGCCAGGGTGGTGTTGGCGCCGTCGGCGATGGTGGCGATGTCGTTGCTCAGCCCTGAGTAGACGAAGCGTCGCTGATCGGCGCCCTTGGTGCGGGAGGTCACCCGGCCCAGCGCGTCGTAGCCGTAGCTGGCTTCGCCGTCGGAGATGAGCCGGTCGAAGGCGTCGAAGGCCAGGGTGCGGGTGGTGCCGGCTTTGGTTTCGGTGGCGGTGGTGCCGCGGGGGGTGTAGGTGTAGTCGGTTCCGGCGCCGGAGATCAGCCGGTTGCGCTGGTCGTAGACGAAGGTGTCGCTGCCGGCGCCGGTGCGGTTACCTGAGTCGTCCCAGGCATAAGCGGTGGTCGCGCCGCCGGGCGCGGTCCAGGAGGTCAGCCGCCCGGCGTGGTCGTAGCCGTAGGTATTGGTCCCGGCGCCGGCGGTGCCGGTAGTGGTCTTGCTGGTGAGGTTGTCGTCCTTGTCCCACCCGTAGACGATTTTCGCCAGTTCGACACCGGAGCTGTTCTTCACCGTCTGGGAGGCAGGCCGGTCAAGGGCGTCGTAGCCGTAGGTCTGCGTGCCGGCCGGGTTGGCGGAGGTTTTGCTGGTGAGCCGGTCGGCGTTGTCGTAGCCGTAGGTCCAGGTGCGCCCGGTCACCGGGTCGGTGGCGGTTTTGAGCCGGTCGGCGACATCCCAGGTGTAGGCCGCGGTGCCGGTCGGGTCGACGCGCTGGGTGGGGTTGCCTGAGGCGTCGTAGGCGTAGGTGGCGACCTGGGTGGTGGCCTTGGACACCTTGGTCAGCAGGCTGCGGTCGTTGTACTCCAGGCTGTAGTCGCCGATCGCGGTGACCCGGTCAGCGCTGTCGTAGGTGAAGGTGCGCTCAGGCGTGGCGACCGAGGCGCCGCTGCCGGTTTGTGTAGTGAGCCGGCCCAGGTGGTCGAAGGTGCGGTCGATGCGCACCCCGCCGGGCTGCAGGGTCGCGGTGGTGTTGCCGGCGGCGTCGTAAACGCTGGTCCAGGTCCGATCGGCCGCGTTCGGGTGGGCGCTGGTGGAGGGTTCGATGACGGATTCGACCAGGCCGAGACTGTTGTAGGTGGTCCAGGTGGCGTTGCCGCGGCCGTCGGTGGTGCGGGTGCGCGCGCCGGTGGCGTCGTAGCCGAACGTCGAGGTGATCGAGGTGCCGGCCGCGACCGGCTCGATCAAGGAGGTCATCCGGTGTGCGGCGTCGAAGGTGCGGCGGGTGATGCGCCCCTCACCGGAGGTGGTGCTGGTCGCGTTACCGGCCAGGTCGTAGCCGAACCCGAAGGTGCGCACCACCGTGTCGATCGTATTGATTTTGGTGAGGTCTTTGGCGGCGATCTGGCGGCCGGCCAGGTCGTATTCGGCCTCGGTGGCGTTGTTCAGCGGGTCGGTAACCCTCACCGTGCGGCCCAGGATGTCGTAGCTGAAGGTGGAGGCATGCGTCAGCGGGTCGGTGATCGAGGTGGGCTGCCCGGCGGCGTTGACCACGTAATCGGTGGTCTTGGTAGTGGAGCCGGGGCCGGGGGCGACGGTCTTGGTGAGGTTGCCGGCGGTGTCGTAGGTCAGCTTGGTGGTGTACGCCGCGGTGGTGGGTGTGCGTTCGATCTGCGTCGCGGTGATCTGACGGCCCAGATCGTCATAGGTCGCCTCCGTGCGGGCGCCGGTGGGATCGACCGCGGCCAGCTGCTCGCCCCGCAGGTTGTATTCCGCCGTCCAGGCGCCGCCGGGCCCCGACGGGCCCGGATCGGTCACCTTGACCGCGCGGCCCAGCGCGTCGTAGGTGGTGGAGGTGACGTAGGTGCGCTCGTCGGTGACGCTGGTCAGCTGACCGGCCGCGTCGTAGCCGTAGCTGATCTTCGGGATCAGCGCGGCCCCGCCCGGCGGGGTGTAGGAGGGCGACGTGGTCGAGGTCAGCCGGCCGGCCTTGTCGAAGGCAGCGGTGAGGGTGCGGCCCTCCCCGTCGACGGCGTGGGTGGCCAGGCCGGCGCTGTTGTAGCCGTAGCGCACCGTGGGCCGCCCAGCGACCGCTGTCGCGTTCTTCTCGATCGTCACCTGCGGCGCCTTGGCCTCCACCAATCGCCCGGCCAGGTCATAGCGCATCGTGGTGGTGAAATCCGCCGCCGTGGCGCCGGAGGCGTTACCGCGCGGGTCGGTCGTCGCGGTCAGCAAGCCCCGGTCGTCGTAGGTGCGGGTGGTGACCAGGTCATCGGCGCCGTTCTCCACGGTTTGCCGGTCCACCAGGCTCAGCGCGTTGTAGGTGTAGGTGGTGGACTCGGTGCGGGCACTGCCCGCCCCGGTGAAGGTCTCCTTGGTGATGTTGCCGACCGCGTCGTAGGTGTAGGCGGTCTTGCGGCCGAGCGCGGCGGGATCGAACGTGGTGGAGGTCAGGCGACCGGCCGCGTCGTAGACGTAATCGGTGGTGGCCTTGTTGCCGCCGGTGACCTGTTTGGTGAGGTTACCGGCCGCATCATAGGTGTTGGCCTGCAACACCACATCCGTCGCAGTCGTCGACTCATTAAGCCGCACATCATCGCCGACGACCTCCGACAAGCGGTTGTCGGCGAAGTAGGTGTAGCGGGTTTTACGGCCCATCGCATCCACCCGCCCGCCCAGACGCCCTCCATCGTCGTAGGAACGCGCCTCCAGCACCACGTCCTGGGCCGGTTTCGGGGCCAGCGGGCTACCGGTCCAGTTCTTGAGCGTCGTCGAGGCCAGCTCACCACGCTTGGTGTAGCCGTAGGCGAAGACGGTGCCCAGCTGATCGGTCGCCGATACCCGCGCTCCTGTGTTGTCCCACGTGGAGCGCGTCACCCCGCCCTCGGGGTCGGTGACCGTCTCCACCCGGCCCTTGGCGTCATAGGTGTAGCTGATCGTTCGCGCCGCATCGCCGCCGGTCAGATCGGCCACCGTCTCCGTCAGCGGGTCGCCGTCGGCGTTGTAGGTGTAGGTGGCCTTGGCGGTGTGGGTGACGTTGGTGACCTCGTTCTTCACCCCCGGCGCGGTCTGCGTCACCAACCGCCCGGCCCCGTCGTAGGTGAACGTCGAGGTCACCCCGGCAGGGTGGGCCGCCGACACCTCGGTACGCGAGGTCACCCGCCCTACCGCGTCATAGCCGAACTTCACCACCAGCCCCGATGGGCTGGTCTGCTCGGCCAGGTCCCCAGCCGCGTTGTAGCGGTAGGTGATCTCCTTGTCCCTGGCGTCCTTGGTCGACTCCACCAACCCCGCCGGAGTGAGACCACCACCGATCGCGGGCTCGGTGCCGTCGGTGTAGGTGGTGGTGGTTGAGCGACCGGCGGGGAAGTCAGGGGTGGCCGGGGTGGTGTGCTTGGCCACCTCACCGTGGGCGGTGTACTCCCACTTGGTGGCGTAGGTGGTGTCGTAGGAGTAGGCGGAGCGGGCGTCGCCGCTGAAGGTTACCTGGTCATTGCGCGGGTCGAACTCATCGCTGGTGTTGCGGTAGAACTCCCGGTAGGTGCTCTGACAGTTCCCCGTTGCCCGGCAGGTCTTAACCTGGATGGGGTTGCCCTTCTCGTCGTTGAGTTGCTCGGTGACAACACCGTTGGGGTCGGTGACCTTGGTGGTGAAGCCGCCGGTGTCGTAGACGATCTTGGTGACCTTCTGCAGCTGGTCCGTTCGGCTGACCGGGCGGTGGTTGCGCCAGCCGTCGTGGACATATTTAAGGGTGTTGTTGTTGGGGTCGGTCACCGAGACCGTCATCAGCTCAGTGAAGTCGACGGAATCGTAGGAGTAGACCGGTTCGCCGAGTTTCCAGGTGCCGCCGTGCTGGTCGACATGGGTGGCGACTCGGTCGTTGGCCGGGTTGTAAGTGGTGGCCATCCATTGGCGCCCAGAAGGCAGCGTGATCGTGTTCAGCTTGAACGGTGCTTCGGCGCGGGCGGCGTAGTGGGCGCTGACCTGGGCGGGGCTGAGTACCTGGTCGTAGACGGCGACCTCGTCGATGGTCCCCTTGAAGCCGAACTCCGTGAGATTAGGGCGGCCCGCCGGGGAGCCGGGCAGGGTGGAGTCGGCGGCGCCGCTGCCGATGACGGTGCTGCCCATCCAGCTCATCGACTCCACTCCCACGTTGACCGAGCCGGCGGCGGCTCCGTCGACGTACAGTTTCGTCACCCCGGAATCGGCGGTGATCACCGCGTGGTGCCATTGGCCGTCGTTGACCACCTGAGATGAGGTGACGGGGGTAGGGGTGCCCTCCATCATCGAATTCAGCAGCCCGCGCAGTTTGCCGTCGGTGCCCACATACAGGCCAGGAACCCCGTACCACAGCAAGGAAGGGTTCCAGCTGCCGCCGGCCCAGAAGATGAAGCCCGAGTTGGTGGTCTTGAACCACGACTCCACCGACATGCTCTTGCCCAGCTTGGGAAACAGCCCCCACTCCTCGATGCCCGAGTTGGTGCCGCTGCCTTGGAAGTTGGCCGAGGCGTTTGTGGTCCCGCTCAGCGCGCCCGGCTTGCCGGTCTGCACCCCTGAAGGCAGCGGGTTGCAGCCGTTTTGTCCGCTCTCATCGGGAAAACACGTGTAGGTGCCGAATTCGGGATCACTAACAGTACGGACCTCGCCCATCCGCCAGTACCCCAGCGGGCGGTCATCGAGCACCACACCCCGATATCGTGATCCGCTGGTGTAGCCGTAAGTGGTGCAGTTGGGCGCCGCCACCGGCGCACAGGCCTGGCTCAGACGCTGGGCGTCGTAGGTGTAGGTCCACGTCAGCGGCTGGCCGTTGACCGGGGCGGTGGACACGGCCGTGACGCGATCCCCGGTCCAGGTGAAAGCCAGGGAACGGCCGCCGGTCGCGGTGACCGTGGCCAGCTTGCCACCCGCGTCATAAACCAGGCTTTGTGCCCGGCCCCGGCTGTCGGTCACCGTGCTCAAACGCCCCTGGGCATCGAAGACATACGAGGTCGACGCGGTGTCCTTCAGCCGCCACCCGCCGCCGGCGACGGTGGCCAACGTGGCGTTGACACCCGGCGGAGACTGAAAGGAGGTGATGCCCCCGAAGGTGCGTTTATGCCCGAAGCGCAGCACGCGGCCATCGGGGTAGGTCACCAGCAGCGACTGCGGTGTACCGGCCTCAGGCCGGATCTTCATGTCGAACCGGGTCGACCAGCCGGCCCCGAACATCCCATCGGTGCGCGCGTCGAGACTGTTGTAGGAGCGCACCACCGACAGCGGCGGGCCCGCGGTGGGGATGGAGGCGTCGGTGAAGGTGGTGGTGTAGTTACCCGCCAGCTGGTGAAACTCCTGGCCGTTGGCGCCGCGGGTGGCCAGCTGGGAGCTCACCACGGGCTGGCGCACCGCGGTCAGGAAACTCAGATTCGACAGGGTGCCGGTCTCCTGGGTGGTGGTGTCGCGAATTGTCACCTCCCACACATATGTCTTGCCCCACTTCAGCACCCCCGCCGGCACCTTCCATCCGGCTTCGGTCCAGTACCGCCATTCCGACAGCGTGCAGGTGGTGGCGTTGCCGTTCTCCAGCAGGCAGACCTTGTAGCGGTACTCGTAATACGGCCCTCCCAGGCCGCCGTTGTAGCCGTCGGCACGCAACTCCGGAGTAAGGGTGTCCACCGTGGATCGATCATCGGGGTAGTAGCTCGCGATCGTCATGCCCATCAGCGACGCGCTGTCACGAGCCTGCGGTGACAACACCCCCGCACCCGGCTTGTTCGGGGAGGAGCGGGTGAACTTCTTAGCGGGCACAGCGTCTTTGGCGTCAACCGACAATGCCCCCGCAGGCCTCTTCCCCTCCTTGGCGGTGCCACCGGAGGAGGAGCCCTCGTCTACTTTCGCTGTCGTCGCCGTGGCCGCCGAGTCGACCAGCGACGGAAAGCCTGCTGCTGAGCCCGTCAGTTGCTTAGGGGTGACCGGTTCGCCGTCAACAAGTACGACGGGCTTCCCCGCAGCCGAAGCCGAGGCTGAAGCCGGGAGTGCTTGAAACAGCAGCAGGCCCGGCGTCACGGCAGTGATAACTGCGGCCACTTGCCAAGCTCTCCGGCCGATCGGACGCGGTCGCGACAGACTGCGGCGCATACGCCGTCACCCTCCGAACAAGTCAGCGCGAGAGCCAACCGCTCCCGCGTTACCCCAGCCCGCTACCAGGCCCGAAGTGGGGCCGGGGTCGTCGGTTCGGAGCGCGCTATAAGCAAACGATCAGAAATTACCCATAGATCACTTAAGTGCGCAAGATCTACATAAGGAGGAAATAAAGGCTGTAAAGCCACGTTTGAGATGAAGTCATCCTGTATGCGTGCATGTCCGACCCCTCTGGGTGATCAAGTGGGAGCACCTCAACACGACACAGAGGCGGCGTGAGGTGACGTTCCGCTCAAACGGTGAGGTCTCCGGCCCGCTCGAGCGAGCTTGCTTCCGGGCCGTGTTCGACGGGTCCCATTTCCCGCGGGTCGCGACATGTCCGGATGTGGACGCGGGTGAGAACCTCGCGCGAGCCGCGACTCCCTGGATAAGTGACATTATCCGGGGAGTCTCGATATGATCTCCCCGGATAACCACCGGGCGCAGGCCGGGCTAACGCCGGAAAAACTCCCCGGATAATAAAGAGAGGGGTTTCCCGGATGGCCGCGAGCACCGACAGTAAGATCAACAATGGTGGCGACGGAAAGACCGGCAACCGGGTTGACGATCGCGATGGCGGGCGAGACGGTGGCCGAGTCGACAACCGTATTGCCGATCAGGGTGGGTCCAGGGCGGGCAACGTGGTGGTGCTTCGGCCCGGTCGGGAGGCGGGGTCGGTGGCGGCCGCCGCGGAGGCGGCGTTGGCCGCGTTCGGCACGCATCTGGATCGGTGCGCGCTCGCGGCGAACACGGTGACCGCGTACCGCCGCCAGGCGCTGGCCTACCAGGAGTGGTTGCTCGCGCGGGCGGCCGAGCACGCGGACGCGTTCGTCGACCTGGTCGGCGCCGAAGCCGCCGTCACCGCCTGGCGCCGGCACCTGCTCGCCGCCGGGGCGTCGCCGGCGACGGTGAACCAGGCGCTGGCCGCGGTGACGCTGCTGTATGAGCACGGGCCCAGCTTGCGGCTGGCGGTCAAGCGCGCCCGGGTGCCCAAGCCCGGTGCCCCGGATGCGTTGTCGCGGGCGCAGGAGAACGCGGTCCGCCGCGCCGCCGACCGCCGCGGACCCCGCGACGCAGCCCTCATTGCTCTCCTGCTCGGCACCGGCGCCCGCGCCGAGGAATGCCAGCGCCTGCGCGTCGGCGACGTGCCGATCACTCCCCGCAGCGGCACTGCCCGCCTACACGGCAAAGGAGATGAGGTGCGTACCGTCCCGCTACCGGTCCCGGCCCGCGAACGGCTCACCACCTGGCTGCAGATGCGCGCCGAACTGCTGGCCGCGCGACCCGCCCTGGCGGACGCGGTCGGTGAAGGACTGTGGGTCGGCCAGCGCGGGCGACTGTCGGTCGACGGCGTCACCGACGTGGTCCGCGCGGTCGGCAAGGACGCCGGCCTGCCGGGCCTGCGCCCGCATCGGCTGCGCCACACCTACGCCACCCGGCTGCGCGAAGCCGGCGCCGACCACGCCCAGATCCAAGCCCTCCTCGGGCATACCTCAATCGAGACCACCGCTCGCTACTTCCGCGCCTCCCCCACCGAGGTCGCCGATCTGGTTGACCGCGCTCTGGACTACTGACGGCGAAACGGTGGCAACGGTTGCGTTGAGTCGGCGATCGATGCGGAGCTCAAGAACGCCGTGTGATCGCCTCTGCTACCTGGCCGTCTATACGAGTCCTGCCTGCTCCTGCCAGTACGCCAGGTTGCTTCGGGTGGTCAGGGTGTTGGGGTGTCATCGCTGATCGGCCAGCGGCCGTGCTGCTGGCTGTCCACGCCCGTCCCTTTCCGTGAATGCCGTCTGTGGCTTCAGCTGGCTTCACCGACATGGCGTCACACCCCTCACCGATATTGCCGTCGACGCGTGAGCCGCGCGTCCGCGCTAAGCCGGGCCGTCCTGCCGCTGCGAGGCAGGGTGCCCTTGGGCTGGTGCGGTGAGGGTGCCGGAACGGGATGGGGGCGAGGTCGGGGTGCTGTCGGCGGCAGCCAGGGCCGATCGCGGGTGAGAGGGACTTCAGTGGCCCGGTCCGGTCTGTCGTGCCGGGCCGGACCGGGTCGTGGAGGAACCCGATGTCCGGGGGGCCGGGAGTGAGTCGAGGCCGGGGGTCTCGTCCGTCTTCTGCGGGGCGCGGCGTGCATGGACCGCGAGGACGGCGACGGCGGCGAGCATGAGCAGCCAGCCGGGCCAGCCGCTGAGCCCGACGGTCCAGGGGTTGGCCAGCGCCACGGGGTCGTCGTCGGCGAGTACGACGTTGACGAAGCCGGTGATCAGCGTGTTGTTGGCCGCGTGGGCGAGCACCCCTGGCCAGATGAGGCCGGAGGCCAGCCGCAGCCAGCCGAGCAGGACGCCGTAGAAGATCGCGGTGATCAGGAAGGGAAGCAGCCCGGAACCGCCCTGCGGCCCCACGTAGCCGGGCAGATGCCACAGTCCCCAGATCAGGCCGCTGAGCAGGAGCGCCGGCCACAGGCCGAGCGGGCGCAGCGCGGGCAGCAGGTAGCCGCGCCAGGCCCATTCCTCGCAGAAGGCCAGGGGCAGCAGGAGGGCGAACAGGCCGAGGTTGACGGCCAGGGCGTACAGGATCAGGCCGACCGGAACGCCGTGCTCGCCGAGCGTGGCGGGGGCGTACACGCTACGCAGCCCGGAGAAGCCGGTCAGGTCCAGCGGGTAGACGCCCGCCAGCGCGCCGATGCCGATCGCGGCGAACGCGAACACGAGCGGGAGCAGCAGCCCGACCAGGCAGAAACGCAGCAGCCTGCGGGCCGGGCCCAGCGGCGCCAGGGCGGTCTCACGCCGGGCGTCGCGAGAGCGGCGCACCCAGCGGACGGTGACGAAGGTGGCCAGACCCGCCGCGAGCATGCCGCCGGCCGCGATCAGGTCGACGCCGGTCAGGAGCCGCACCACCCAAAGCAGCCAGGGGATCCCGAAGGCGAGTGCCAGGAAGACCGCGAGGTCGCGGCGGCGAGATCGGACGGTCGTCGCAGGGAACATGAGTAAGCCCCTCTCTTTTATCTGTTCTATTACATCTATATCAGATAGAGTTAGGGTGTGCTTCTGACGATCGATATCGACAGCGACGTGCCGATCTACCAGCAGATCCGTGACCGGGTGGTCGAGGCCGTCGCCGACGGCGAACTGGCCGCGGGATCGGCACTGCCCTCCACCCGCCAGCTCGCCGCCGACCTGGCGATCAACTTCCACACCGTGAACAAGGCCTACGACCTGCTACGACGCCAGGGCGTCATCCGGATCAACCGCAAGAGCGGGGCCGTGGTACGCCGCGACGCCACCTCCGGCCCTCCCGAGCCAGGCTTCGCCGAGGAGTGGGAACCCCGGCTGCGCACGCTGATCGCCGAGGCCGCCGTGCACGGGATGGACCCGCGAGAGGTGCTGCGGCGCAGCGCCGGAGTGCTCGACTCGTTCGCCGCCAGGCAGGAGGCCTCCACATGATCACCGACCTGCCGCTGGTCGCGCTGGTCACGGTCGCGGCCTGGGCGCCGCCGGTGCTGGGCCGCCCGACGCTGCCCTTCGGCGTGCGGGTGCCCGGCGATCGGGTGAGCGAACCGGCGATCACCGCGCAGCGCCGCCGCTACACCCGAGGGGTGCTCGTCCTCGGCGTGATCGCGGCCCTCGTCGTGGCGTTCGGTGTCCCCTCCGGCGCCGTCCTGATCCTGGGCGCGGCCGACATGGCGCTCTACTACGCCGCCCACCGTGCGATCGCGGCGGCCAAGCGGCACGACGCCTGGTACGCCGGCACCAGGCAGGCCACCGGTACCGACACCACGTTCCGCACCGATCCGGTGCGCCCGCCGTGGCCGCTGCTGCTTTCTCCGCCGCTCCTGGTGGTCGTCACCGCCGCGATCGGGATCGGCCGCTACGGTGAGCTGCCCGCCACCCTGGCGACCCTGCGCGGCATCGGCGTCGACACCGCCGTCCGGGTGCCCACTACACCCGCCACCGCCTTCGCGGCCGTCGCCGCCCAGGCGGCCATCGCGCTGCTCGTGCCGATCCTGATCTTCGCGCTGCTGCGGGCCAGGCCCGAGCTCGACGCCGCGCACCCGAAGACCTCCGCCCGCCGCTACCGCCTCTACCTGAGCGGCACGGTATGCCTGCTGCTGGTGGGCGCGGGCTGCGCCAACCTGACCCTGCTCTTGTTGGCCCTGCGGCAGTGGGAGATTCTGGCGCCGTCGGTGGCCCTGACCGCCGTCACCTGGCTGCCGCCGATCGCCGCGGGGATCGCCCTTCTCGTCTTCGGCGTCCGGGTCGGTGAGGCGGGGCACCGGCTTCCCGCCGACGGGCGGGAAGCCGACTCCGGCCACGTCCAGCGCGACGACGACCGTCACTGGCATCTCGCCGGAATGGTCTACGTCAACCGGTGCGATCCCGTGGTCATGGTCCACCAGCGGGTCGGCGGCCGCTGGACGCTCAACTTCGGCAACCCGGTCGTCTTGATGGGCATCGCCACAGCGGCGCTCCTCGCCGGACTGGCCATGGCACTGCGGCCTTGGTGATACCCGGTCCGCGTACCTGCCGACCGCGCTCGATCGGCTGCGCGCCCCAGGCGTCCTGATCACGGACGAGGACGCCGCCCGGCTGTCCCCGCTCGGCCACGCCCACCTCAACGTCCTGGGCCGCTACCTTCGGTGAGCGGCTGGGATCCGGGCGCGGCCCATCCGCCGGGGCGCGCTCACCTGCCGACGCTGCCTGAAGCTGACGCTGCAGGAGCCCGCCGACGAGGAGTTGGAGTTGTTCGGCGTGGCCACCGGCGTGCCAGAGCGCGCAGCCCCTGCTCAAGATCGGTACGGGCGATGCCGAGTAGCGCGCATTCCTGGCGGGCTTGACCTCTGCCGGTCACGTCCCCGCTTGCGAAGGTGGTGGCCGCCTGATCCTTCGGCTCAGGGCCGTGCGGGGGTAGGGCAGGTTCAGCGCGGCCGCGGGCGGGTCGTTGAGGTAGTCGCCCCACGGGCAGCCGGCCACATGCGGGCATCCCTCCAGCCAGGTGTTGCAGTGCCGGCACAGCAGGCCGCGCACGAGCATGGTGTCCGGGTCGTGGTCAATGAAGACGCCGAGCGCTCCAGGGGTGCCACCGGAATACGGCAGAAACGGGCCGCGGGTTGGGGTGCCAGTAAGACTCGCGCCACAGGTACACGTGATCGTATTGAGCCTGTTCGTCGGCTTCTGCTGCTGACCGGATCGATCCGGCAGGGTGCGCGCGTTGGCCGGTATCGCCCTGGCCTCCACCTGCACCAACGCAATCGCGTGTACCTGTGGCACGAGTATTACCGACACTCCGACATGGTGCGGGTGGGAAGTCGCTGCCAGGTTCAACCGGGCGACGAGCCGGAACGCCTGCCGCTGCCGGTCACCATCGAAAGCGATGCAAAGCACCCTTGGAACGATCCATATGCGGCTACTCAGAAACCGACCTAGCATCCCGGAAACGACCGCCGCCGCGAAGGGCCACAACGCGACGGCGGTCTGTTGTGCCATCCAGTCAGGTAACCGAAGGAGCAACGTGACGATTCTAGTGACAGGTGCGACCGGGAACATCGGTCGCCGTGTAGTGGATCGGCTGGTGGGTGCCGGTCAGCGGGTGCGGGCCATGACCCGCGATCCGCGGGCTGCGCGCCTCACCGACGGGGTCGAGGTGGTGTACGGGGATTTCGAGCGGCCTGAGACCTGGCCGGACGTGCTGGACGAAATCGAGCGCGTCTACCTGTTCCCCTTCCCCTATGTCGCCTCGGAGCCCGGGGCCGGGTTCGTCGAACAGGCGGCGAAGGCGGGTATTCGCAGGTTCGTGGTGCACTCCGCCGCGGCTGCCGGATTCGCCCCCGGTGACGAGCCGGGTGACCGGAGCCTCAGCCCGCTCCGGCGCCACCTCGCCGAGGAACGGCAGGCTCATCGGGAGCTGGAGCTGATGGTGGAGGCCACCGATGCCGAATGGACCCATGTGCGACCGGGGCTGCTCGCGGTCAACGCCCTGGGATGGGCGGAGCGGATCCGTGCCGAGCGGGTGGTGCGTGAGCCGTACGGCACCGCCGGATATCCGCTGGTCCACGAGGCCGACATCGCCGAGGTGGCGGTCGCGGCGCTGCTGAGCGACTCCCACGTCGGCGCCGCGTACACGATCACCGGTCCGGCGAAGATCTCGCAGGCTGAGCAGGTGAAGGCGATCGGCAGGGCGATCGGGGAAGAGATCCGCTTCGAGGAACTGACACCGGAGCAAGCCCGCGAGCAGTGGCTTCAGGACGGTTACCCGCCGGAGATGGCCGACTGGCGGATCGAGTTGCTGGCCGCGGCAGTCGACGGGCCGGGATCGCTCCCGCCGACCACCACCTTCCAGCAGATCACCGGACGCCCCGCGCGTACCTTCGCGCGGTGGGCCCTCGACCACACGGCGGACTTCCGTCCGGCCGGACGCACGGAGGAGGCGGCATGACGATCCTGGTGACCGGAGCGACCGGCCTGGTGGGCCGGGAGGTTGTCGGCCAACTACTGAAGACGGGCCACGATGTGCGCGCACTCACCCGCCGGCCCGCGGTCGCCGGGCTGCCCGAAGGGGTCACCGTGGTCGAGGGCGACCTGGAGCGGCCCGAGTCACTGCGGGCCGCCCTGCGAGGCGTCGAGCGGATGTACTTGTTCCCCGTTCCGCACGCGGTCTCCGACGTCGTCGCGATGGCGAAGCGGGCCGGCGTCCGGCAGGTGGTGGTCCTGTCCGGAGCGGAGGCCGACAACGACGCGTTCGGGAGTGGCTACCAGGTCGTCGAACGGGCAGTGGAGGAGTCCGGGCTGGAGTGGACGCACCTGCGGCCAGGTGAGTTCGCGGGCAACTGGCTGGACTGGGCGGAGAGGGTGCGTACCGAGCGGGTGGTACGCCGGCCCTACGGCGGCGCGGTGACCCAGCCCACCCACGAGGCTGACGTCGCCGCGGTGGCCGCCACGGTCCTGGCCGAGGACGGCCACGCGGGCATGACGTACACCTTCGCCGGACCCGAAGCACTCACCGTGGCCGAGCAGGTGAAGGCGATCGGGGTGGCGATCGGTCAGGAGATCCGATTCGAGGAGCAGGATCCGACACAGGCCCGCGACGAGTGGATTCAGGATGGCTATCCGGCGGAGGTCGTCGACTGGCTGTTCGGAATGTGGGCGGAGTCCGCACGCGACCCCGCGCCCGTCGACGAGGAGCGAGCCGCCATCGTACAGCGTCTCACCGGCCGTCCCGGTCGCACCTTCGCGCGGTGGGCGGCGGATCATGCGGCGGACTTCAAACAACCCATCTCATAGAAAGGGCCGTTTCTAAGCCGATCTGAAGAGAGCCGATGAGATCCCGTCCGATCACCTCGATCGGACGGGATCGATCTCGTCTGTGCTCGGCGACCGCTGCAGGCACGTCGGCCAGCTTCGAAAAGTACCCCAGCCGCTGGTAGGTCTTCAACCACACCAGCAAGGACATCAGGTACTGATCATCCTGTGTCTCGCCGCGGGCCCACTTCACCTCGTCAGTCGACGAAGTGAAAACCTCCGCCAGTTCCCGCGCCAACACAGCCCGTGTGAACCTCGGATACACCGTCCGGTCGATCGACGCCACCCGAACTCCCGTCAATCACCACCAACCAGCGCGAACCTCAGGATTCCAACGATCGCTGATCAAGCGCGTGGCCCGTTTCTGCCGTATTCCGGTGGCACCCCTAGCTCCCCGCGCCCGCGGGGATGGTCCCCCCGACGGGGTTCCGCAGTCCGTTCAGACCGTGTGCTCCCCGCACCCCCGCAATTATCTTGGGTTCTTGTCCCCTTCTCGCAGGTCAGAGCGCGATGATCTTGTCAGGCGCGTAAGGCACGCTGGTCTACCCGGAAGTGGTACACCAGTTGCTCACGCGCACCATCCACGCCCACCCGCTGACCCAGCTAACGTCGGCGAACGCCAGGTGCTGGAATCCATGGCGCAGGGCCCTGACCAACGCCTCGATCGCGCAATCCCTGCACGTGTCGCAGAGCGCGGTGGAAAAGCACGTCAACGCCCTGTTCGACAAGCTCGCCCTGTCGCACACCACCGGCTACAGCTGCCAGGTCCCGGCGGTGCTGCGCTACCTCGGCTCCTGAGGTTTTCCGCAGGAAGAGTGGGCGGGGCACCGCATTCTGCCGCGAAGTCGATCTCCGTAGCGTCGTAACCATGATGCAGACGATGATGAACGTGCTGGTGGCGGCGGTGGTGGCGGCGGGTGGCTCCGGCACGGACGTACGCCCCGGCATGGAGAAGATTGTGACGGGCAACGGCGCCACGGCGATCCTGGCACGGGTCTCCGACGCCGACCGCACCTGGTCGGGCGCCGTGGGCGTACGCGACATCGAGCGTGGCGGACGGCCTTCTCCCAACGGCTACTTCCGGATCGGCAGCGTCACCAAGACCTTCGTCGCGACCGTGGTGCTCCAGCTCGTGGACGAGAACAAGATGGACCTCGACGACCCCATCGAGCAGCACCTGCCCGGTCTCGTGCCCGGCGGCTCACAGATCACCGTCCGCGAGCTCCTCAACCACACCAGCCACCTGTACGACTACATGAGCGAGCCCGGCTACTCCACCAACCGCTGGCGCGGTGAGGCCAGGTTCCGCTCGTACCAGCCGCGGGAGCTGCTCAAGGTCGCCTTCACCAAGCAACTCCCCGACGACGGGAAGTGGCACTACTCCAACACCAACTACGCGGTGCTCGGGCTCCTGGTGGAGAAGCTGACCGGCAACCCGTACGGCGAGGAGGTCGAGCGCCGCATCCTGCGCCCGCTGAAGCTGCGCCACACGGTGGTGCCGGGGAACAGGGCAGGAGTGCCGTCGCCGCACGCCAAGGGATACGAGCCGCTGCCCGGCCTGGTGGACTCGACTCGGATGAACCCCTCGCTGGACTGGGCCGCCGGGGAGATGATCTCGACCACCGACGACCTGGAGACGTTCATGTCGGCGCTGCTCGGCGGCAAGCTCATCAGCAAGCCGTCCCTGGAGGCAATGCGCACGACGGTCGAGACCGGGGCCGGCTTCGGCTACGGGCTCGGGCTGCAGGCGTACACGGGGCATGACGAGCATCGGAACGAAAAGTCCCGTTAGCAGAGCAGCGTTGAGCGGCTTACCGTGACTTTCCGTTCGGATGCGTCTCACGAGAGCGTTTTCGCAGGTCACGACTTGCGGGTAAGCCAGTGGGGGTCGGCCACCCACTGAGGGCGATCACGTCAGTTTCGGTGGAACGCCCTTACCGCCAGCACCGATGGAACGGGGTGCTCACGTGGCTCAGAAAGCCAATCGATACTCAGTCCCGCGTCGATGAACGCGTTGATCAGGTCGGGCAGCGGCACGTGGCTCATGCCGACCCGGTCTCGGACCCCGCCTTCGCGCCACCACGGCGAGCGCTTGTGCCAGCCCTTGAGCCGGTAGGTGGGGTGGATGACCACCGCTCCGTCCAGGCGGAGCTCGATGTGCGGACCGTTGAAACAGGGGTGCACCCCGTAGAACAGCAGCAGCCCGCCCGGAAGCAGCACCCGGGCCGCCTCCTTGATCAGCCCGGCGAAGTCGCCGATATCGGTGGAGACCCAGAGCGCGGTGACGGTGCCGAAGGTGTCCGCGGCAAAGGGGAGCGTCGTCGCGTCACCCTGGAGGAGCGGGGCGCCGTCCCTGCGCCGGGCCAGACGCAACTGGTCGGCCGAGCGGTCGAGGCCCACGACGGTTCGACCAGTGGATCGGATGGCATCGAGGTAGAGGCCGGTGCCGCAGCCGACGTCCAGACACAAGCCTTCACCGGGGCCCAGAAGATCGGCTATGTCGGCGATGTTGGCGGTAGCACCGGGCCCGATGTAGTCGTCGTACCACTCAGCTTGGCCGTCATATCTCGCGGTCATGACTCATTCAAACATCAAGTCCACACGGCTCCTGACATCATCTCCGCGCGCAACAGCTGTGATGCGCGACTTGGGTGGAGTGAGTCCAACGCGACGCACGGCGACCTCGCCAGCCCTGGACTGCGGCCGGTGGGGGTCTCCGTAGCAACAGCGAAAATCCAACGGATATAGCTCTGAAATGCGGGTTCTTAGAGTTCGTTGCAGGCAGATGTGACGCGGGTGGTGTACGTCCGGTGCGCCTTGCGCGCGGCTGATCCGGCGGCTTGCTTGGCCAGGGCTGCGCTCTGCTGTAGCGCCGCTCGGTGCAGTGTGAGTGGTGCGGTGACGCGGACCGAGTAGCCCTGGCCGCGGCGGATGGTCTGCCCTGCGGCGATGGCTTGGTGGACGGCGTCGTCGCCAGCGGTGCGCAGGTAGTCAGCGAGCAGGCCGGGCAGGTCGAGGGTGATCTCCGGGTCTGGCTTGGACTGCCGGTGCTGCTGTTGGTCGGCCTCGGCAGGCAGGACGTCGAGTTGCCCGGGCAGGTCTCGCACGCCGACGGCGTCCAGGATCCGGCGAATCGTCTTGGGAGCGACCTGGTGGCGGCGGGCCAGCGCCTTGATGGCGGCGCCTTCGCCGAATGCTTTGACCACTTTCGCGGCCTGGGCCTGGTCGAGTGCGGAGGGGCGGCCGAGGGTCTTGCCTGCGGCCTCGGCGGCGGCGACGCCTTCGCGGGTGTTCTCGCTGATCATGTCGCGCTGGAACTCCAGCACTGCGGCAAGGACCGAGACCATCATCTTGGTGCCGGGGTCGTCGCTGGCCAGGTCGATCCCCGATAGGAGCCCGGATTCGACCCGCAGGTGCAGGCCGCGGCGGATGAGCACGGGGCGCAGGGCGAGGATGTCGGCGACGGAGCGGAACAGGCGGGCGGCATCGGCGATACGGATGGTGTCGCCGACGGCGGCCTCCTGCAGGAGCCGGGTGAATCCCGCGCGCTCCAGGGAGAGCCGGCGGCTGGAGGTGGCGGGGTCCTCATAGATGGGGGCGCCGGCGGCCAGCAACGCGGCCAGGGCGTGCCGTTGGCGGGCGTCGGTCTGCTTGTCGGTGGAATGCCGAAGGTAGATGCGGTCGGCCATGCCCGATCGTGTCCCTTCCCAGGTCGCCCGGTGTTGATTTCAGGAATCCTGTGCAGGGCTCTCAGAAGGTGTCTGCAGGAGGTCTGCGGGGATTCGGTCGATGGCGATGGCGATCGCTTCGGCGGCTGTGGTGACGTGGTGCAGGACGGCGCTGTTCCGCCCCTCCCTGAGGGTGTAGTCGCCGGTTTCCCGTGGTGATTCGATTCTTCTGCCCGTGCAGCGTGCTGTGGCGGCCATCGTAGGAGGCGAAAAGGGGAGGCGGAAGTGGACATCGGACCTGATTGGATCGGCGGCTCGTTCCAGCAGGTCGGGAATGGCGTTCTGATTGGATCCGTTGCGGGGGCGGAGTCGGTCGATTCCGCCCCCTGATGTTGATCGCCGCCATCTACACGATGTCGTCCTCCCAGTCCGGCTCATCGGGGTTGCGCAGCAGCCGGATGCCGGCAGGACCGAGGTCGGGCTGAGCGAAGGAGTAGGTGCCGATCACGTTGATGTGCCGGCGGACGAAGGGCGACAGGCGCGCGACATCTTCCTCGGCCAGGGGGTAGCCCTCGGCCTTGAGCTGATCGAGAGCCTGGTCCATGTAGAAGGTGTTCCACAGCGTGACGCAGTTGAGCACCAGGCCGAGCGCGCCGAGCTGGTCCTCCATACCCTTGTGGTAGCGCTGGTACAGCTCGCCCTTCTTGCCGTGGAAGACCTTGGCGGCCAGGGCGTGACGGGATTCTTGAAGGTTGCGCACGCCCTTGATGTCGCGCCGGTAGGGCTCTTCGACCGCGTAGGTAAGGATGTGCAGGGTCTTGAAGATGCGCCCGTAGTGAGCGATAGCCTCTCCGAGCGGGGTGGGGTTGCCATCCCGTTGGATCATGCGCATCAGGTCGTAGGCGCGGACCTCGCCGGTGTAGATCGACACCACGACGCGCAGGATGTCGCCCCAGTGCCGCCTGATCTTGTCCAGGTCGATCTTCCCGCGCGCGAACCGGGACAGGCTGCCGTAGTCGGCGTCCTGGATGCGCCACCCTTTCTGGTCGGGGATGTCGGCCAGCGCGGGCCGGTACTGCATGCCCAGCAGGTGGACCAAGCCGAAGACGACGTCGCTGTAGGAGCCGGTGTCGGTCACCAGGACCTCCGGGCGCGGCCCGCCGTCGCGCCGGAACGCCACGTCGATCATGTGGAGGGAGTCGCGCACCGTGCCGGTGACGACCTTCGCCCCGAGCCCCACTCCACGGTCATTGATCATGTTGAGCCAGGTGACCCCGCGCGAGCGGCCGAAGTACTTCTTGTTCGGGCGGGTGTAGATGGAGGGCACCGGGACCACGAACCGCATCCCGTCGATCGCCGCGACCAGCCCGCCGCCAAGTGCATGGGCGAAAGCGATCTGCCCCTGCTCGTCGATGAGCGGGCCGTTGGCCAGGGTGTAGGTTTCGGCCGACAGGTAGTTCTGCGCCACGTGCGACAGCCGTCCGCGCTCCAGCGCGGGTGTTCCCGCTTTCACCACCGGCGCATACCCGATGTTCAGCGCCTGGGCGGTCAGGCAGGCCGCGACCGAGATGGGGAAGTCGGCCAGCTTGCTCACTCCGCCGGCGACCGAGGTGAACGCCGCTTCGAACATCGGAACCCGGCCCATCACCTCCAGCAGCAGTTCCGGCAGGTCAACCCGCGGCAGCATCGCCAGGACACGCTTGCGCAGGTCAATCAGGGACGGCGGTTCCGGCAGGGCACCCAGCTTGGCCACGTGCAACCGTCCCTGCGCATCCACGCTCACATCCACCCCCTCGCGCCCGGCCTGCCCGGCAACGTTCTTGAGCGCCAGGTGCAGCACCAGCGCGTGCTCGGCGAGCAGCTGCCCAGGATCCTCAGGCAGCTGCAGGTCCACCAGCGCCGGCCCCTTGGCCGCCTCCCACCGCACGCCGTCCAGCAGCTGCCCACGGGGATCCCGCCAGCGAGCCGAGGCCTCGGCGTAGACGTCGCGGCGCTTGAGGTGGCGGTGGAACTGGGTGAGCACGCACATGGTGTAGGCGTTCTTATCCACCGTGCTGCCGTTCGGCAGGTTCTTGAACACCAACCGCTTCCAGGACCCGGTCACCAGCGCGGGGTCGATGTCGGCCTCGGTAACCTTCTTCTTACGGCCGTCCAGCAGCCGGGGCAGCTGCTTCATCGCCGCCAGCGCCCGCGCCCCCTCGGCGTTGGACCCGAACTCGATCACCGTGGTCAGCATCTTGAGGAACCCCGACACAGTCGCGATGCGGGAGGCCAGTAGCGCCCGCATTTCGCCATCGGCATCGGCCTCGGGCGGCGGCACCATCTCGGTCACCGCCGCGACAGCCTCGCGCAGCTCCCGCCGCGGCACGATGGCGTCGATCGCCTCCCACACCTGATCCAGCCGAAGCTCCTCGCCGTACTCGGTGACCTCCAGCAGCATCTCCACCGCCGCGGCGAGCGTGGCCGAGTGCTTGGCCAGCTTGGGATGCTGGCGGGCCCGTTCCTTACCCGCCGCGGTCTCGGCCTTGCCAAGCAGTTCGGTGCTGACCAGCAGATCCAGCATCTCCAGGCAGTCGTCGACCGCCTTGCCCTCCAGGTAGATCCCCGTGGCCAGCAGTGTGGCGAGCTGACGTGAGGGGCCGTGGTGGCGCAGGGTGGTCGCGGTGGCCTGCATGCCGTAACGGGCCAGGTCCACCATCCGCCGGTGCGGCACCTGCGGTGGCAGCGGCATGATCCCCAGCCCCACCCCGAGGATCTCCGCCGCGCGCTCCAGCGCCTTCTCCAGGTTCTTACCCGAGGTCGCCGCCGGGCTCTTGCGCCAGCGTTCCAAGTCTGAGGCGCGCCTGCCGTCGGGCACCTCCAGCAGCATCTCCAAGATCACCCGCTGGCGTGGGGACAGCACCTCATACAGGGTGTCGTAGAGCCGGTCGGTGGCCTCATCACGGACCCGGGCGACCAGCCGGGCCAGCGTGGTCACCCCGGGCAGCAGGACCTTGTTGGTGCGTAGCCACGTCACCCCGTCATAGAAGATCGTCTTCTTGCCGTCGCCGGTGTTCCATGCCCGCGCATCAGCCCAGGCAACGAAGTCCGCCTCTGCGTGGGAGAACTCCTTCAATGCGTAAGCGTCCCGGATCACCTCTTGGTGTTCGAACGACGTGTTGCGCCGCTCGGTGTAACGGTCGATCTGCGCGACGTCCTCGATCCCGAGCTGGTCGGCGAGATACTGCACCACCTCCTCGGGCGCGTCCAGCGGGTCGGTCAGGAAGCGTCCGATGAACCGAGCGGTGGTCAGCTGCAGGGCAAAGCCCAGACGGTGGTGTACCCCGCGCCGCTCGGTGACCAGCGCTCGGTCCGCGTCGTCCAGGAAGAAGAATCGCTCCAGCTCCGCCTGGGACGGAGCCCCCGAGAACCGGCCGTATGCGGTCGCCTCATCATCACTTAAGAACTTAACTGGCATAGCCGCCGAAAGTAGGGCAGCCCCAGCAGCCAGGGCGAGCAGAAGATCAAATAGTTAGCTGGGGCGGCTGCTAACGGGACTTTTCGTTCCGATGCTCGTCATGCCCCTAGACCAAAGGATCAGCGCCTGCGCATCCCCGCCTCACACCATGATCATTATCAGCGTCAACCGCTGTTCCTGAATTCCTCAGCCCCGTGCTCGGCTGGACGCTCGGCGAGCAGCCGGGCCACGGCCTGCTGGACCGCGCGCTCGATCTCCCCGCTGGCCTGTTGCCGGCTCTCGTGCGCGTCGCGCAGCCGGGTCTCGGCGATGGCGGTCGCGGTGCGCGCCTGCTGCAGTGCGCGCTGCCCGGTAGTGATCTCCTCGCGCAGCCGGGTGATCTGCGCGGTGAGGTCCGCGCGGACCTGCTCGGTGCCGGCGAGCAGGTGCTCGCGCACCCGGGTGGTCTCGGCACGGGCCTCCTCGGCGGCGGCCAGCGCGGACGCGCGGCCGGCCTCGGCTGCGCTCGCCCGAGCTTCTGCGCTCTTCAGCCGGTCGGTGAGGGCGTCCGCTGCGGCGCTTCCGGCGGCCAGGGCGTCCCGCAGCTCGGTGAGGCGGGCCTGCAGGCCCGCCCGCTCGGCGGCGGCCCGCTCGCGCTCGGCGGCCACGATCGTGGCCTGCTCGCTCAAGGCTTTCTCGGCCCGGTCCCGGGCCTCCAGGGCGGCGGTGACGCGGCCTTCGGCCTGGCCCCGGGCGTGTTCGTGCGCGGCGATCCGGCTCTGCGCGTCTCGCCCGGCCTGTTCGGCGGCCCGCTCGGCCGCGGCGCGGGCCGCCTGATCGGCGGTGGCCCGCGTCCGCGCGGCCCGCATCGCCTGCTCGGCGTCGCGTGCCCGCTGGTCGGCGGCCTCGGCCCGGGCCTCGGCCTGCTCGGCCTCGCGCTCCAGGTCGGTGTTGCGTTGCAGCAGGCCGGAGCGCAGTTCGGTGAGCAGCCGCAACTGTTCGGTGCCCGCGGCGATCTGCGCGCGCAGCGCGGGGGCCTGGCGGTCGGCCAGCTCGGCCAGTCGGCTCAATCGCTCGTCGACGGCGCGGTGGCCGGCCAGCCGGCGGGCGGTCTTGGCCTCGGTGGCGCAGGAGGTGTCCGGGCAGTACTCCGGGCGCCGTCCCGTGGCCTTCGGCCGGGCGAAGGCGGTGCCGCAGTGCCGGCAGGCGATCATCTCGGCGGCGCCGGACGCGGCAGGGGCCTCGGGCACGGTCGGCGGGGCATCCGGGATCGAGGTCATGGTGATCAGCGTAACACCCCTCCCTTTTCCGGAAACCGGAAATGTTTTAGTTTCCGGATTCAAGAATGCATGGCCTCCATAATTAGTATTATGGAGGCCATGACGAAGATCGTTGACCTGCGAGCGGGGGGCGTCGCGACGCCACCCACCGGGGTCCGGCGGTGGCTGTCCGACACCGAGCGCGCCGGGCTCACCGAGGCGGGCGCGGCCCGGCTGTCGCTGGCCCGCGCCATCGGCCAGGACTCCCCGGCGGCCGGGCCGGTGGAGACCTGGCTCAACACCATCGATGCCGACAACACCCGCGCCGCTTACGCCACCGACGTGCGTGCGTTCGTCGAGTGGCTACGTGAGCGCCACCACGTCGAGGCCGATGACGCGCCGGTGAACCTGCTCGCGGTCGGTATGGACGTGGTGGCGGCCTACGCCGACGCCATGCGCGACATGATCGGCCGGTACCGCAAGCCCCTGTCGCCCGCGAGCCGGGCCCGCCGGCTGGCGTCGCTGTCGGCCCTCTACAAACACCTCGCCGCCCGCCAGGTGGTCGCGGCCAACCCGGTGCGCGAGCTCGAGCGCCCGAAGGTCAGCACCGAGGGCGTCACCCCGGCCCGGCGGAACGAGGAGATCGGGAAGATGATCCAGGCCGCCGGAGGCGACCTCCGCGACCTCGCCCTGGTGCTGCTGTTGTACGTCTCGGCGTTCCGCGTCACCGAGGTCTGCCGGGCCCGCGTTGACCAGCTCCACCGCGAGGGCGGCCGCACCCTGCTCGCGGTCCCGATCAAGGGCGGCAAGACCCGTACCGAACCGCTGGACCCGGGCGTGATCGAGATCCTGGACAGGTATCTTCGCGGCCGCACCACCGGACCGCTGCTGCTCGCCGACAACGGTCACGCCCTGGTGCGCCACCACGTCCCACCGATCCTGCGCCGCCTGGCCCGCGCGGCCGGGCTGCACGACCCGGCGGCGATCAGCCCGCATGTCGTCCGCACCTCGGCCATCACCGCATGGCTGGAGGCCGGCCACCCGTTGCAGCGGGTCCAGCACAAGGTCCGGCACGCCTCGGCGACCACGACCCAGCGCTATCACCGCCGCACGCGCGGGATCGAGGAGGACGCCGCCCTGTCGGCCGCCCTCGTCGCCGAGTTGCCCCTGGGCGAGGTTCTGAAGCGACTGCGCGAAGAGGGTGGATGAGCTCCCTCTCCGGTCAGATCTGCTGTTCTTCGGCTTGATTCTCTCGCAACCCGGCTACTTTACATTGTAGATTCAAAGCCTTTGGCGCGGACGACTTCGGCCTTGGGGAACATCGGTACAGCCGTTGGCGCTGAGATTGATCATGGTCCGCTGGCACACCGTTCGGCCACCCGGGACAAGGCGATCGCCGAGCTGGTGGCCGACGTTCGCCGTCGATGGGCCGAGCAGCGCCGGCGGTGACGTGACGGCTGAACCGTATCGGCGGATGGACAACCTGATGTTCATGGTCGCGGAGATGGAGCGCCGCGTACGTGGGCAGGCCGGTCGGTGCCGGAGGCCGATCGGCCGGTGGCGGTTCAGCCCTGACGGTCGGCCCAGCAGCTGCCACATTCGTCGCCTCGGCGGCGGGCTCCGGGGTGCCGCGGGCAGGCGGGGCTGTTCCGCGGCGGGGCGGGCAGATCGTTCAGGCGGTGCAGCAGGACCCGGCCGTGGTCGCGGATGCCGCCGGGATTCCGGGTCAGATGCTCGCGCAACGCCATGGTCGTCCATCCGTCCGCCAGGGCGGCCGCCACGGCAGGGGTGGCCTTGACGACAACGGAGGCGGCGAGCCGCCAGGGAGCGGGCAGGGTCCGCAGGAACGTCGTCGCGGCCTCGCTCGGGACGGTCTGCGCCGGAGTGTCACCCGGCGCCTTGGCGGGAAAGTGGGTGCCGAGCGCCGCGTCCTGCCCGGTGGCTGGAGACTCCTGTCCTTCCTCCCCTTTCGGGGGCACACCGTCGGGGAGGGCGGCGGAGGAGGGGGCGGAGGAGGTCTTCGTATCGCTCTTCTTGGTCTTCTTCATCTTCGTCTGGTTCGTGTGCGCCCCAGCGCACGACCCGGATGCGCTGGGGCGCACAACCGGGATGCGCTGGGGCGCACCACGTTGTGCGCTGGAGCGCACAACGGAGTGTGCTGCGTCTTTGCCGGCCTTTTCGGCGGCCAGGCGTGCCTTGCGTGCCTGGTGGAAGTCGGCTGAGGAGATGAGCCCGGCGTAGCCGGGAGGCGGGGTCTGGTGGATCTCGTACACGTGGCGGCCACGCAGCCCGCCGCTGACGCGTTGTTCGTAGACGTCGATCGCACCGAGCTCCACCAGCTGGTCGATGTAGCGGTCGACGGACTGGGGGCGGCTGTAGCCGAGGATCTCGGCCAGGGCCTCGCGCGAGGGCCAGACGGTGAAGTCGCCGCGCTGCTGATTGACGTGCATCGCCAGTGCCCAGTACAGGGCCTTGGCCTGGCAGTCGATGTCGCCGAGCACCACCCAGTCGCCGAGCTGGGTGAACGGGGCGCGCCGCCCGGCGGTGACGATGATCTGCTCGCCGAGGTCCGCCGCCCCACCTGGAACCGTGCCCGCCCGGGTGGCCGCGGCGTTTCCCTCACCTCGCGACCGGGGCGTCGGGGGCTGGCCGGGCGCGCTCATACCGCCTCCGCCCTATCTTGGCAGAGCCGGGCGTTGACCTCGGAGCTGTGCGGCACTCTGAGTGTTACGAGAAAAATGGAACGCTCCATTCGGGTTTGCCTGGTCTGCCCCTGTACGGGAGGGGGAGAGTGCCCAAGAGGGTCACGAGACGGTGCCGGCCGCGGGAGAGCGGCTGGCCGTCCGGGGCGGCTTTCCCGGGGCCGCCTTCGGGCACCTCGGCGAAGTGGTCGAAGCACGACCGTGCTCCCGTCGCCGGTCGCCGGCCTCTCCGGGCCGGACCGCGCTCCAGGACTCGCCGCGAATCACGGCCTCCCCCACGCCCTGCCCGTTGTCGCCGGGCGGCCTCCACCTCCCGGGCCTGGGCGGGTCGCGGACGGCCGCCGCATGCGGGTCCGCTCCGGTTCCGGCCCTCGTCGTCTGGTCGACGCCCTGTGCGCGGCATCTCGCGGGAGGGGCTCCTTCCGTCCGGTCCGTAAGGGCGGGCCACCCCGGTGACAGCACGTCGCCGGTGTCACACCGTTTGAAAATTCAATGGACATGTACGCAAAGTAGGATTCACATCAACACAGAGTAATAAGGTTTATCGAAATGGTACAGAATGATTGCTCAGGGTAATGAGCCGAGATCGATCCTGAGGTGAGTGCGACCGAGGCGGACGGGTGATCGCCCGTCGGACGGGATCCTCATGAAACCGCGTCCGTGAACCATGGCTGAACCCGCCGGATAGGTTCGGTCGGTGCGTCCGCCCTGTCGCGCTCCGCTCTCGGATCGCGGTGGCCTGGCCGGTCGTGACTCGGTCGTGGCCGCGTCGCCCGGTGGCGGCCCGCGGCACCGGCGGTTCGCTGTTGAACGTGGGGGCACTCATCGGAGTCCTTGCGGTGCAGGCCCCCACGGGCGCCCGCGGGACGCCCGGATTGTCGAACACGGCCACGACGGGTTCGAGGGGCGCGACGGCTCCGGCTCAGCGGCAGCCCCTCGCCGATCACGAGCCGTTGCCAGGCGGTCAGGAGGATCCGGCGGGTTCGCTTGAACCACCCGGCAAGGCCGGCGGAGCGCGGACGGACGTCAGCGGCGCCGACGCGCCCCCCGCGCCTGTCTCGACCGGTCGGGATCACTTCTCCGGTGCCGGCGCTCATGGCTCAGACCTTCCGTTCTGCCGCGGCCGATGGGCGCGGTCCGGCGAACTGCGACGGGGTGTGCCGATCGCCGTCGTTACGGTGTGTCCGACGGGCGACGATCATCCTTGTGCTCGCCGATGACGACATTGGTCATACGGCCGTACTGCCAGTACCACTCCCGGACGCCGTGCAGCACGCAGACATAGACGGAGCCGATCTCCGTGGAACGCTTCACGGCCTGCGCGGCGACCTGGTCCCAGGTGGCTGTGATCAGTGTGGTGGTGCACCGTTCGGCGCCGACACTGACGAGTGTGTACACCTCGATCTTGTCGAACATGGTCTCGACGCCATCGAGCAGCTGAGGCCGGTGCCAGAACAGGAAGGTCAGCCAGGCGGGCCAGGCCAGCCCCGCGAGCGGTATCAGCAATGTCCCGGTAATCCACAGGTGCGCGTTCATCGCGACTCCCTTCATCGCAGCCCTGTTCCGGCGACCCGCCGCCGGCGCAGGAGGCTCGCTCTTGGCACCGGCGTCCTGGGGGGTCGCTCGGGCACATGGAGAGATTGGCCGAATCGTGACGGCTCGCCGGGCGACAGGCTGGGCATGACCCCCGGAGTCGCCCCAAACGACTCCGGGGTGTCGCCCTCCCCCGCTTCTCGGCGGCCGCGACCTCCACCGGCGTCACCGGTGATGTTCCGGGTATGCCGGGGACGCCACTGCCCGATCGCGAGGAGTTCGGCCGGCGTCGAGGCCGGAGCCACCCTCGGCACCGAGGGGCTCGACACCGCCGTTTCGGCGGCTCCGCCTCGAAACGGCCGGTGCCGTGTGGTGTTGGTCCCCCCGACCTGCACCACGCACCAGACCGTCACCGCCTGCTCCGGCGAGTCGCCGGTCCCCGCCCGAGAGCGGCACTCCCTTGAGCACCACCTGATCGGTCGTGGTCACGGCGCCTTCCCATCGGCGGCGTCGGCGTCGCCGTGGCCGAGCAGGCGTTCGCCGCCGGTCACCATGCCGCCGTTGTCCTCCGATGACGGCGGCGACCTGTTCGTGGTTCCCCACCGGTTCCCAGGCCATCTTGCCGCCGTTCATCGAGGTCCCGGCCGTGACCGGAAACGATCGCCTGGCGGTCGGCGCCTCCGCCCCCTACCGCCAGGTTCGCCGTGGAGGACAACCCGTCACGGGTTCGGCCGAAGACGCGTGCCGAGCACCCGGGCATTTCCGTCAATCTCGCGGAACGGGCTTCCTTCGTGCCTGTACGGGCTCTGTCGCCGCTCGCGTCCCGGGTGCGTACGAGCGTTCACCGCTCGTCCGCGCGGGCACTGGAACATCCGGGTGTCCGGGCGTCCGGGTGTTCGGGCGTCCGGCAGCGATGTCACCAGTTGCCGCAGGCCCGTGTCAGCGGTGCTGGCCGCCGCCACCGGGCTGGCCGCCACCGCCACCGCCGGGCTGACCCCCGCCGCCGGGCTGACCCCCGCCGGGCTGGCCGCCACCGCCGGGCTGACCCCCACCGCCGGGCTGGCCGCCGCCGCCACCGCCGGGCTGGCCGCCGCCACCATGCTGGCCGCCACCGGGCTGACCGCCCCAACCGCCGTGCTGACCACCGCCACCGCCGTGCCAGCCGGGGTGACCGTAGCCGCGGCCGGGCAGGCCGTACCAGCGGCCGGGCAGGCCGACGGGCTCGTCGCACCAGTCACCCGGCAGGGCGTACTGGCGGCCGCTCACGATGTAGACCGGGCGGCGCTGGCCCGGTCCGCAGCTGGGCGTGACGTACACGCCGCCGTTCATGACGTACTGGCAGCTGGGGAGGGTGTACTGGCGGCCGTTCAGAATGTAGACGCGGCCGTCGCCGGCGCCGTACTCCTGACCGGGCAGGCCGTACCAGCGGCCGGGCAGGCCGACGGACTCGGCGTCCCAGGCGCCCGGCAGGGCGTACTGGCGGCCGTCCACGATGTAGACCGGGCGGCGCTGGCCCGGTCCGCAGCTGGGGGTGATGTACACGCCGCCGTTCACGACGGACTGGCAGCTGGGCAGGGTGTACTGGCGGCCGTCCAGAACGTAGACGCGACCGCCGCGCTGGCTGTATCCATGACTGTTCGAACCGTACCCGCGGTAACCGCCTCCCCGGCTCCACGAGTTGCCGGGGTACGGGGTGGTGGCCGCCTGCGCGGCCGCCGTGGTGGTCGCGGTCGCCGCGCTCGCGGAGATGTCGGCCAGCGCCGCTGGAGTGACCAGCGCGGCCGCGGTGAGAGCACCGGCGACGAGAGCTTTTTTCATCGTCAAGGGACGACTCCTTTTCGTGAGGTTTACCGGCGGGGGCGAGCCCCGTCCAGGCCGGCGGAATGACGAGTGCGCATTCGGGGAGCCAGCGGAGAACGACGCGACAGAACATCGTTTTTCGGTCGAGACGGTCTGGGCCGAGCTCTTGGTGGGATCGCCACCTGAAGATCAAGGGCGCGGACACTTCAGATCGGGCACCGCACAGCGAGCGTTGCCGGCCCCTGATTGTCAGCAGATTTTGCTGACAATCAGGGGCCGAACAGGTCGGCGACGCACACGCCCGCCACCGACCTGGCGGCGTTCGCTCCGGTGCGGCGGAACGCGCCTTCCTTGACCGGACCGCCGGCACGCTGCTCGGTGAGAGCCACGTGGCGAACGAATTCAGCCACACCGCGACTGCTTCCAGGTGTCAGGCCGCTCATGAGCACTGTGCTTCGCGAGTGCATTTGTGGCTTTCCCACCATCGCAGTCCCTTTCGACGTATTGCGCGTCATCAGATTTTGCTGACAGCCCGACTGCAGGTGGGACTGTAATGCGAATCGCTCGGCGAGCGCAGGTGAACCCGGAAGGTCTGACATACCTGTTCTCAAGATGAGTGCGTTCTGTGATTCACCCCATTGACGGAACCGCTATCGGTTTTCTCAGAGGATTTTTGCCAATTGTCGGAATTCAGCAGGCATAATGATGGCGATCATGGCGAGAAAAAGGTGAGGAAACGACAACCGAATGCCGTCATGGCGCATGGCGGCGGAGCCGTCACCCGTCCCGCCGGGCGGCCGCATCCGCGATCACATCGAGGACGGGACCCCAGGTCATTCGGTGGCGCCCTCACCGGCCGGCACCTCACCCCCGGGAGAAGGAGGGAATCGCCGATTTCCGGACGGGTGGGGGTGAGAGGCTGATCTTTCGCGTGCCCGGGGACTACACCCCCGAGCAGTACACACGCCTGGCCAACGAGCTCCAACGAGCGATCGACGCCACGCGACCAGACCCCGGCGGTAAAGAGCGGCACCGACCATGAGGAATAGGAGCTTTCCTCATACGCCATCGTTACCGGGGTCAGATACGCCAAACTCTCCAGGCATCCGAGCGATCTGCACACCGTACAAACGCTCAGGAAACAGCTTGGGCAGAAAGGCCTCGGTGCGTGATCAACCCGTCATCGTCGTCCCGGCCATCGGCACGGTTCCACCGCACCCCCCTGGCATTCGGCTGCCCCGGGGTCATCCGCCTGCTCCCCGGCCACCAGATCATCGTCCATGTCAACGAGATGCAGTTCAGCCCTGAACTGACCACCCCGATGGACACGATCAGCGCCACCGTGCTCAACCTGCTGCACCCCGTGGACGAAACACTCCCCACACCGGCCCTGCGCATCCGGTTCCGCCGCAGCGCCGACCTCGCCGACCAACTCGCCATCGTGGAGATCACCCCCCACGAGATGACCATCGGCATCGACAAGACCCTCATCTCCGAGGACCTGGCACACTTCCTCGGCGAAGCCGGCACCCAGGTCACCCGCGACTTCATCCGCCGCACCACCTAACCCCCCACGAACCCACCCGCGACCTGACCCACCGAGACCGCACACCGGACCGGAACAAAACAACCGCGCCCACGACGGCCGCCTTGCGCCGAGCCCTGCTCGCCGCCCATCCCGGCCCCGGCGTGTCGGCGCCGGGGCCGGGAATCGCGGCGGCATCGCAGACTCGCCGACCGGCTCGACGCCACGACCAGACCAGCGAGGTCCAGGCCGGCTGGTCACCGTGACCCCATGCCCGGGGCGTCGCCGGCGAGTGCCGCCGTCGGCCATCGGTGGCACGTCGCTTCACCGGCGCGCTCACCGTCCCGCGCCCGCGAGGGCTCCGTTACGAGGAGGCGCGTGGGGTGGACGCCGTACTCGCCACCGGGGCCGGCCTGGAATCGCCGGGCGTGGCCGCCGGCACGCCCTGAAGCGGCTCGATCGTCCCGGCGTGTACCTGGGAGGGTTTTCCCCCAGGGAGGGCCGCCAGGCGGTCCGGCAGGCCGGTCACACGCCCCGCCGCCTTCCCGCCTTCATGCCTTCGGTGCGTCGTGCCGACCGGCCTGATGATCGCAGGCTCGTAAGCCGTGGCCGGGGACACACGCGACGAAGGTCACACTCCCTGTTGTCAGCGGAATTCGCTGACAACAGGGAGTGAAAATTGTCATGGGCAACCGTTAAACCCGGTCACCTATGAAGAAGCGGCGGATCAGTAGCAGACAGGGGCGCAGACGGGGCCGCAGATGGGGGCGTACTGGACGCCACAGCCACCGCCGACGACCGTCACGCCACCTCCCACGAAGCCGGCGTTCACGAAGCCCCCGCCCACGAAGCCGCCCCAGGGAAGGCCCCCGAAACCGCCCCAGGGAAGGCCCCCGAAACCGCCCCACGGACGACCGCCCCAGTGGCCGCCCCACGGACGACCGCCCCAGTGGCCGCCGCCCCAGTTCCCGCCGTGGGCCATGGTGGTGGCCTGCGTGACTTTGAGCGGCTGGTACGAAGTGGACGCAGAGGCCGAGGCGGCACCAGGAGCCGCGACAGCCAGAGCAGCACAAGCGGAACCGACCAGAAGCAGTCGGCGAATCATTGTCATGTGACCTCCCGTTCGATTTCGATCACTCATCGTGACCACTATTACGCTATCCAGCTTCTGATCATGGTTCTGGACGCGGGCAGGTCAATGGACGGCAATCAAGTGACGCGGGTGGCGGGCGGTGCCACGTTCTGGGTAAATCGTCCGGCAGGTCCGGGCGCTGTGCGCGCCCCGTTTCCCAGGCCCGGCCCGGTGCCCGCCGCGGTGTTCCGCGAACGTGACGGGCACCGGGCCGGGCGATCATCCGCGCCTGTGCGTGGCCCGGCGGTCCGCACGTCTTCTCCCGTGGGGCGCCGCCGGTGCCGGGAGACGCCCGGCCGCCTGGTGGGCGCCGTCCCCTGGCATCGGGCGGCCTGCGAACGGAGACGGGGGTGACGTCCGCGGAACGCCTCGCGGCGTGCGCGTCTGGTCCCAGATATCCATGATCGGCGTGGCGGAGCGCCATCTGACACCGCTGAGGGCGTACGGCTGGACGTCGTCGGGCGCGACCTCGGCGAGATCGTCGAACAGCCGAGGCCGGACCAGGGCGGCCCGGCACGGGCGCCAGGCCGCCGCCACGAGCAGCGCCGGGAGCACCGTCCCGCTAACCCACCAGTACACATTCATATTCATAGCGACTCCTTCGTCGCCGACGCGTCCGAGGGTCCGTCGCCGGCGGATGAGGTTGTTGTCGTCGATTGCCTCGGATGTCCAGGGGGTACCGAGGTGAGGGGATTGACGACGACCAAGACCCTGGACGTGGGAAGAAGGAGTTCGGCGGCATCTTCTGATCAACGTGATCGCCCCAGGTCAAGACCGCTTGAGAATCCGCGTTGTGGTTGAGACCCCCTCGCGGGGCTGGGCGGTGCCGTCACAGCCGACGGCCGGCGTTCCGGAGGGCGAAGGACACCGCGGTGCGCTCGTCCCCGGCGCTACGGCGGCGGCGCCACAGCCGGGCCGTCACCTGGATCCGGTAGGGACGGCCAGGCCGAGAGGCCGTCCGGAGACGCTGACCTGACGTCTCCGGACGGCTGAACGTGGTCCGGCTGAGTCATCGTCCGGACTCCACGGGGCCGCGCACGTCCGGGCAGCCGGTGAGCACACCGCTTGTCAGCGCCGTGTCACGCGGTCCCGGACACCGTCCCGCCCGTCTGCGCCGTCCCAGGCCGAGCCGTGGCGGTGACCGGGCCGGCCGTCCCAGAGGCCGGGGCCGATGGGCCGGCTGAACCCGTGGCCGGGGCCACCGGCGCGGCCGTACCAGTGGCCGGAGCCGAAGGACCGGCCGTGCCAGCCGCCGGGCAGGGCGTAGTGGCGGCCGCTCACGATGTAGACCGGGCGGCGCTGGCCCGGTCCGCAGCTGGGCGTGACGTACACGCCGCCGTTCACGACGTACTGGCAGCTGGGCAGGATGTAGGTGCGCCCTCCCAGCACGTACCTGTGGACGCGCGGGCCGTACCGGTCCCAGGGAAGGTCGCCCCTCCTGAAGCCGGCGAAACCGCCCGGGCCCCACCCGCTCCCCGGGGAGGGACTTGCGGCCGCCTGGGCGGTCGTGGCCGCCACGCCGGTCAGCGGGGCGGCCTGCGCCGCGGGAGCGGCCACCACGATCGCGGATGTGGCCAGGACACCGGTGATGAGTACTCTTTTCATCGTCAACAGACGACTCCTCTCGCGAGATCTATGGGAGCCTGTGGGCTCCCGCCGAGGCTGAGGTGGTGCCGGATACGCGTTCCCGGAGCCGTCGACGACGACGTGCCGGGACGCGTCCTTTCGTCGAGGCGGCGCGTGTGCCCGGGCCCTCGCGGCGAGAGCCGCTCCGACGATCGAGAGCATGGGGTCACCCGGTCAGGTGCGTACACGACGAAGATCACAGAGCTTCTGTGTCAGCAGATTTTGCTGACAACAGAGGGTCGAACAGGTCGAGGGTGGGCACGCCCGCCGCCGACGCGACGGCGTCCGCGGTGGTGCGGCGGCACGTGCCTCGTTTGAGCAGGCTGTTAATACACTGCCTGGTGAGGGACGCACGGTGTGCGAACGCGGTAACACTGCCAGCCGTTTCGCCGGATATGAGTACACGCAAGAGCGCCGCGCTCCGCAGGTGCATTTGCGGCTTTCCCGCCATCGCCAACCTCTCCGATGGGTTGCTCTGTCATCAGATTTTGCTGACAACTCAACTGCGTGTCGCACTGTAATGCGAATGGGCAGGCGATACCGGGGAACTCGAAAGGTTTCGCGTCCGAGCTTTCCGCCGCGGGAGCCACAGCGCCATCCATCTTGTTGACAACGGCGGTTCCCGGGGTTTGCAGAGGATCGTTGCGCGCTGTCAGGATCCAGCAGGCATCATGATGGCGATCACGGCGAGAAAAAGTTGAGGAGCTGACAACCAAATGCCGTCATGGCGCGTGACAGCAGATCCATCCCCCACCCCGCTGAGCGACCACATCCGCGATTACGTCAAGGTAAAAGACCTCAGTATTCGCACGCTCGCCCTGCTGTCGGTGGACCCGGTGACCGGCCAGCACCTCACCGCCCAGTGGATAACCGACGTGCTGAGCGGCCGGGTGCCCCGCATGCCCGACGTATGGCGCCTGAACGCTCTGGCGGTAGGACTCGGCCTTGACCCCGACAGCGTGAAGGCGATGGCCATCACCCAGTGGATGGGGTGGGAGATCGCCGATATCCGGACGGGTGGGGGTGAGAGGCTGATCTTTCGCGTGCCCGGGGACTACACCCCCGAGCAGTACACACGCCTGGCCAACGAGCTCCAACGAGCGATCGACGCCACGCGACCAGACCCCGGCGGTAAAGAGCGGCACCGACCATGAGGAATAGGAGCTTTCCTCATACGCCATCGTTACCGGGGTCAGATACGCCAAACTCTCCAGGCATCCGAGCGATCTGCACACCGTACAAACGCTCAGGAAACAGCTTGGGCAGAAAGGCCTCGGTGCGTGATCAACCCGTCATCGTCGTCCCGGCCATCGGCACGGTTCCACCGCACCCCCCTGGCATTCGGCTGCCCCGGGGTCATCCGCCTGCTCCCCGGCCACCAGATCATCGTCCATGTCAACGAGATGCAGTTCAGCCCTGAACTGACCACCCCGATGGACACGATCAGCGCCACCGTGCTCAACCTGCTGCACCCCGTGGACGAAACACTCCCCACACCGGCCCTGCGCATCCGGTTCCGCCGCAGCGCCGACCTCGCCGACCAACTCGCCATCGTGGAGATCACCCCCCACGAGATGACCATCGGCATCGACAAGACCCTCATCTCCGAGGACCTGGCACACTTCCTCGGCGAAGCCGGCACCCAGGTCACCCGCGACTTCATCCGCCGCACCACCCACTCCGGCCTTGGGGAACATCGGTACAGCCGTTGGCACTGAGATTGATCATGGCTCTAGCTGCGGATCTCCGTGTTCGGGTGAGGCCGGGCCTGGAGGCGTTCACTGGACAGACCCGGGTGGGGCTCGCCGTAGCCATAGGAGGTCCAGGCCGACGAGCGCGCATGCGGCTGGAGCCCTCGAACCCCGATCGTCAGGCTCCCATGACCAGCACGGAGGGCAGGCGCAGGCCCGGACGCATGCGCAAGAGCTGATAGAGCAGGCCCGAGGTGCCGGTCATCAGAGCGGGCGTCGCGGCATCGGCGGCGATCCCGGTCCTCGGGCCGTCCTCGCCCACGCTCGTGATCACGTGAGCGGTCCAGGGGCGATGATGGGTCCGGTGAGCGCGTACGCCCTCCAGCAGCTCCCACGCGCCCAGGTCACCGTGGCACAGGTCATGGCGGCCTGATGCCCCGGCCGCGGCGACGTGGTCGGCGGCGCGCAGCGCCGGCTCCAGATGCGGAACGCGGCCGGTACGCCGGTAGAGGTCCAGGTGGGCCAGGCCGATGCCGACGCTGCCCCGGCACCAGGTGTGCGGGTACGTGGGGACACCCAGCTGGAGGTCACGCCATCCGCGGGCCGGATCGTAGCTTTTCTGGTCGAAGGCCAAGGCGCGCTCGGCCAGCCGGACCCAGTCCTCCTGCCCGGTCTTCAGGCCCAGACGGGCCAGCGCCCAGCCGATCCCGGTGGCTCCGTGGGCGAGCCCGCCGGAACCGCCGGCACTCCTGAGGCCGGTGTCGTCGGAGCCGGGCCAGCTGACGGTGCCGTCGTCGTGGTGCCGGGCGCGCGCGGCCAGTTCGGTGGCCATGCGGACGGCGGTCCCCAGGTGGACCGGATCGCCGGTGTGCTCGCTCAGCGCGATCAGCGGGGCGATCGCACCGGCCAGCCCGGACAGGACGTCGTTGTCCTCAGGGCCGAGATCGCGCTGAGCGAGCAGGTTTCCGGCGGTGCGTGCGTGGTCCGCGGCATGCCCGAGACCGGTCAGCCGGTCCAGCAGCATCCACGACCAGATGCCGGCGCCCAGACCGATGTAGGCGCCGGCCGGTATGTGGGAGGCCCAGTGGTTCTCCATCGCCCGCAACGTGCGCGCGGCCGCCGCCAAGGTCTCCGGCAGATCGTCGACGGGGACGGCCTCCCCACGGTCGACGGCGTGCTGGTAGGCGGCCAGCGCCACGGCGACGCCTGCCTGGCCGCCGTACAGGTCTTCGGCCAGCGGGGCGACGTGGGCGGCCTGGTCCTCCAGGAGGACGCCGATCCAGGTGACGGTGCCGTCCTGGCCCCAGATCGCCGTCCGGCACAACCTCGTGGCCAGGTCGGTCACCAGGTCGAGGTGTCGCGTCTGATGGTCCGGCCCGCGACCGGTGCCGTTACCTGACGCCCGGGCCGCGAAGGCCGGGCCGGAAGCGTGCAGGACAGGGTTGTCGAGGTAGGCGTTGACCATCGACGTCGTGATGACGGAGCGCTCGAGGGCTGGATCCAGCGCACGCCAGGAGCTCATGGCGGTGTCGATGAGGTTCCCGTGTTCACCGGCCGCGACCCCGCCGGGGCCGGTGACGTGCCCGGTCTCCGGGGTGAGGGTGAACATGGGGACGTCCCCGACGAGCAGGTCTCCGATCTCGGCGGCCACCACGTCCTGCCCGAGGTCGGGGCCCGCCCCGCTTTCAGGCGTGGTCAGCAAGTGAGTGACCCGCTGGACGGCCGATGGCTGGTCGCGCAGCGAGGCCGGGTGCCACAGGGCGCGGGCCAGTTCGGTGTAGCGGGCGGTGGCGCGTGGCACCAGCCGAACCTGACAGCCGGCGAACCGTTCCAGCGCGGCGCGCAGGCGTCCGTCGCGGTCGAGCCGGTCGATCCGGGACACCCCTTCGGAGAATCCGGCCAGCAACTGGCCGACGTGACGTTCGGGGGCCGGATTCGCCGTGGGATGGCTGGATTGACCCGCGCTCACCGCGTCGAGATGCTTGAGGACCAGGCGAGGCTGGTCGGTACCGGCGCCCTCCAGCAGGGGCAGGGGCACCCGCGGTTGCTGGCCGGCCAGCGTCCCCAGCGCCGACATGTCCAGTCCGCCCATCGGCGAGCCGGTCGCACGGCTGGGCAGCAGCAGGCTGCCCGCCACGGTGCGGGCGACGCGATCCCGCGCCCGCGCGGTGGCCTGCCCGAGCGGCGTCGAAGGGGCGGGAGGAATCGGGGTGAACAGCGTCTCGCAGTCCACCACCACGGGCATCGGCCCATGCGCGATGACGTTCTCCGCGTGCAGGTCGGAGCCCGCCAGCAGTCGAGAGAGCGCCAGCCACCAGCCCATCCCACGATAGAAACGCCGCACCTGCGCTTCGTCCTCGCAGTAGCGGTGCTCGACGAAACGGGCCCACCCGTATCCCCGGCCGGTCACCACCCGCGGCACGCCGATCCACGGCGCCCCGTCGTCTTGAAGCTCGTCCAGCAGCGCCGCCAGTGCCGCGTCCACCTCCAGCGGGCGCGGCTTGTACATCACCGTGCCGTGCTCGAATCGCAGCCGCGCCACCGTACGGCCGCCCTGATGGCTGTCTCCCGCCCCGAACTCCACCTGGCGCAGCGACCCGTCACCCCCCAGCGACGCCAGCCGGTCCCGATCGGCGACAAGGCGCTCCGCCGATTCCGCCGCCGCTCTCACCCGCCCGGTCACCAATGATTCGAGCCGCGCTCGCAACGCCGGGTAGGTGAGGTGCAGGTGCGCCCAGAACGTCTCCGTGGCGGCCATCCGCTCGAATTCCCGCCATCGAGCCGCGCTGTCGGACGCGGTCAGCCGGCCCGTGAGCCGCGCCGCGTGCAGTTCCACGACCAGTACTCGGTTGAGCCGCAGCCGTACGGTGTCCAGCAGCCACCGGCGCGTCGCGCGCGCGAACACCTCCCGCTCCGAGGGCTGGAGCCCGCAGCGCGCCAGCCGATCGGTCAGATCCCGCATCGCCGGATCCATCACCGGGTCCAGGGCTCGCGTGAAACCCCGCGCGCCGGGATCCGTCATGACCTCACCACCGGTTGCCCCTTCCCGCTCCGATCGGCGAGACCGCGCCGGGAAAGACCTGAACGGGCTCCCGGCGCGGCCGTGAGGATTCCCTACGCGCCGAGCGGCATCCCCTGCTGCGCCATGGTGGTGGTGCAGGTCGTGGTCCACTCCGCCGTGGCGCGCAGTTGCGGCCGGCCGTGGCTCGCCCTCATGGGAGCGGGGGGCGGGAACTGCTCCCCTGCCGGGCTGGCGGGCATGTCCGGAGCGGACACCCCATCCCGCCAGGCTTCGATCAGCTTGGAGACGTTGGAGACGGGGACCATGGTCGTCATAGTTTCCACCCTTCTCGGATGAAACAGACGCCCCTGCCCTTCAGAGGCAACGGGCGCGGGTCCCGAAACCCGGAACCCTAGCCTCACGTACGGATCTTCTCCCTCGATCGGTTCCCGGCCCTCTGCCGTCGAGAACCGGAACCCGGGGCGGACCCGCCGCCGGTGGGACAGAAAGGCCGGGCCGTTGAACGGGCCTGCCGGTCGTGGGCGGCGGGCGGTCCGGGTCTCTCCGGGGATCGGTCGGCGATCCGGCCGTCACCGGGGTGGCGGGACCAGGCGGTCCCACCACCCCGGGTGCCGGTTTCGTCCGCCGGCTCACCGCCGGCGTCGTCCACGGCCGATGCGGGAGACGAAGGCCGGCCGCTTCGCGATCACTGAGGGAGGCGGATCTCGCAGGTGGTGGCGGGGTCCTCCTTGGCGGAGTCGAAGCGGACCAGGTCGTCGCCGGCGCCGCAGTCGAGGGTGCCGTCCACGATGCCGTCGTTGGCGAGGATCCGGTCGGCTCCGCCTCGGCTGTCGATGGTGTCACGGCCGAGGCCGCCGACCAGCACGTTGCTCTGGTCGTTGCCGGTCAGGGCGTCGTCGTGGGCACTGCCCTCGACGCCCTCGACGTCGTCGCTCACATTGTCGCCGTCGAGTCCGGCGCGGCCGTCGTTGCCGATTCCGTCCAGCGTGACGGCCACTCCCAGCCCGGCGCGGCTGTAGGAGACGACATCGTGGCCCTCGGAGTCGGCGCCGCCGCTGTAGGTGATGCCGCTGGCGGCGGTCTTCGCGGCGCCGGCGGCGAAGTGGTCGCTGCCGCCCTCACCCAGGACCTGCCCGCCGAGCCCGACCTCGGTGGTGAAACGGTCGTCGCCGTCTCCCAGAGAGGCGACGATTCCGGTGATCGCGCCGCTGTTGACCGTGCAATCCGCGAAGTCGTGGTAGCCGGGGCCGCCCGGCACGAGGTAACAGCCACCGCTCGGCGCGATGTCGCCGTTCTTGTCCTGCACCCTCACCCTGGTGCCCCACCCCTTGGTGATCTTCACGTCGTTGTCGGCGGCGGTCCCCGTGAAGACGATAGTGGAGCCCTCCATGCGGACCGTGCTCTTCACGGTGGCCTGGCTCGGCGTGGCCAGTCCACCGATCATCGTGGCCGACATCGCGGCCAGGACCGACATCCGCAGCAGCTTCTTCGTGGCGGTACGCACCGTGTGCTCCTCGTGGGCGATGAGTTTCCCGACGGAGATGATCTCCCATCGGCTTTCACAGAGCAGTACGCCCGCCGCTGACCTGCAGTTCTCTAGCGGTCAAAGTACGCACAACGCCTCTTGGCCGCCTTTCGCCGCCGTGGTCGGAGGCGCTCGATGACGGTGACGTTGACCTGGCCGCCCCCTCGCACATGGTCTGCAGGCCGTACCTTCCGCCGGTGCGTTCCCACCGCGGATCGCAGGCGGACATCCTGATCGTCTCAGTCAGAGCGATGGCCGAGACGTGATCGCGCGTGACGAGAGGCAAGGGGGCCTGGGAACCGGGGGCCGGCTTGGGCCGGCCCTGAGCGCACCCCGTCCGCTCAGGGCCGCGACCGCCCGAACGCACCTCATCCGCTCAGGGCCGCGACCGCCCGAACGCACCTCATCCGCTCAGGGCCGCAGCCGGTAGAACCGCCAGAAGCCGAATCCCTCGATGGGCAGCACCTCGACACCGCCGAAACCGGCCTGCGCGGCGTAGCCGCGCAGCGTTCCGGGCCGCATCACGGTTCCCGTCCCCGCCGACGACGGCTCCGACATCCCGTCGGGCAGGCAGACGAGCAGGCTGAAGCCGTACATCAGCCGCTCGGTCTCGTCACCGGGCGCGGTGAAGGTCTCACCGACGGCCTCGTCCATGACGACGACCTGCCCATCCGGCCGGAGCGAGCGGCGCATCGCCTTCAGCGTGTCCACCGGACGCGGCATGTCGTGCAGGCACTCGAAGGCGAAGACCGCGTCATAACGGCCGGTCTCCAGCGTGGCGGCGTCGTGCGCGGCGAAGGAGACCCGCTCCCCCAGGCCGGCCGCGGCGGCGTTGCCCGCGGCCAGCTCCACCGACGGGCCGTCCACGTCGACGCCCTCGACGAGGGCCCGCGGGTAGGCCCGGGCCAGCGCGATGGACGACCAGCCCGCACCGCAGCCGACGTCGGCGATCCGGGCGCCCGGCCGGCGCAGCACCGCGTCCAGGTCGGTGACCGACGCCAGCGCGGCGGGCAGCTCCCGCTCGAACCAGGGCCGGTTCATGTCGGCCTGCGACTCGCGCATATCGGTGCCGAACTGTGCCCAGCCGACGCCGCCGCCCGTGCGGTAGGCCTCCAGCAGCGCCGGCAGCTGAACGGCCGCTCCGGCCAGCATCCGCGCCAGCGGTGCCAGATAGGACAGGCTGCCGGTGTCGGTCAGCACCTCGGCGGCGGCGGCCGGCAGTCCGAAACGCCCGTCGCTCTCGAGGGTCAAGATCGCCGATGACGCCTGCTGCTCCAGCCACTCGCGGGTGTAACGCTCGGCGCAGCCGGTACGGGCCGCGAGCTCGGCGGGCGTGGCCGGGCCGTGCTCGGCGAGCGCCCGGTACCAGCCCAGCCGATCGCCCACGTGGACCGACAGCACCTCGATCGTTCCCAGTGCCGAGCCGAACAGCCGCTCGGCAAACTCCTCCGTTGTCTTCTCCACGTTCTCCTCCTCAGGTCGGCGTCATGGGTTTTCGTCTTCGGTGAACGCCTCGTCCTGACGCAGGTGGACCGGGACGAGCAGGGGCTGATGCCGGGAGCGAGGCGGCGCCACGTCGAATCGGTCGTCCGGCCGCGATGACGTTATCGCCCTGTCCGCATCCGCTTACGCGCCTTGGCGTAGCGGTTCACGGACGGCAGCCACCAGGTGAACGCCGCCACGAGCGTGCCCAGCAGGATGACGATCCCCAGCATGCCGAGAAGGGGCGACACCATGTCGGCCGTGTCCCGGAGACCCATGAACATGGCGCCGAGGCCCAGAAGCGTCAGGAGGACACGCGCCCAGGTGCTCCCCTTCCGGATGGGAAGCAACAGGGCCAGGAAGGCCACCGCGAAGAAGATCCAGACGTAGGCCCGGGTCTGGAGAGCCCCGAAGGCCTCGTCGACGACGATGTCGAGCAGCGTGCCACTGGAGTCCAGCCCGGAATTCAGCTCGGAATCCAGCAGTCCCTGAGCGTACGCGCGCAGTGACTCCTTGCCGGTCGTCAGCGCGACGACCGCTGACAGCAGAGCGGACACCGCTACCAGCACGATGCAGACCGTGGCCACCAGCAGCGCCTTCGGCGGCGCAGGGGGGGCGATCTGTCCCGCGGGCCTCGTTTCCTGGCTGAAGTCGTTGCCGGGGAACGAATTATGGATGCTCACGTACATTCCTCTCATCACAGGGCACCGGCTACGCCGGAGCTCATCAGTAGTACGTCCTTTACGTAACAGCGGTTCCGTCGTTTTCCGGATATGTACGGAAAGACAAGTACGCGAGAGACGAACGACCGGCCGCGCAGGTCACGAGGCTGCTCGGCGTGACATCAGGGGCACGCGTGGCCGGCCTGCTTCGGACCGTTCGACTCCCGAACGCGCCATCGTCGGCGCCCTCTTGATCACTCTCTTCGGGAGCACGGCACCAGGCCGTTCGGGAAGGCCCAGAACTCCTGAAGCTCCGGCGAGCCGCCACTCAGTTGATCAGTGGGTACGGCGGCGGGGCGCCAACACCTCGGTGACCTTGGCGATGGCCTCGGCGCCGGGTTTGACGTAGCCCAGGGCGGTGCGGGGGTTCTTGTGGCGGGTCTTGCCCATGATGAGCTGCAGCGGGATCTCGGCTTCGCCGAGGTGGGTGGCGGCGCTGTGGCGCAGCTGGTGCAGATCGAGGCCGGCGTACTTGTCCAGCAGGACGCGGGCGCGGTCGTAGCCGAGACGGGCGCGGCCGGTGTGCGGGCAAATATCGCCGGCGGCGGGGCGGCGCGCTGGGACAGGGCGCCGGTCGGACAGGAACAGCGGACCGTGCGTGCGCGTGCTGCCGTCCGGGAGCCGCAAAAGCCGGGGCAGCAGATGGGCGGTGCCACGGTCCCAATACACCCACTCGACGGCGCCGCCCTTGGACCGGACCGGGGCGCGGCGATGCTCCAGGTCGAGGTCCTCGACGTTCAGCGCCAGGATCTCGGCTGCTCTGGCGGCCGTTTCATAGAGCATCCGCCACAGGGTTTTCTCGCGCAGCGGGATGTCGCGGCGCGACAGCAGTCGGTGGATGGTGGTCTTGGCGAGCGCGCGGGTCTCGTCGGGGCTTTCCTTGCGGCGTTCGGCCTCAGCGGGGACCGACGGGGCGGCCCAGTGCTTCCTGGTCTGGCACCAGGTCAGCCAGGAGGTGAGGGCGGCGCGGTTGCGGTTCCAGGTGGCCGGCGCGCATCGGCCCCACAGCTCGGTGAGCGCGGTGCCGATCTCGGCGTCGGTGACGTCGGCGAGCGGCCGGTCGCGCCCGAGCCGCTCGATGGTGCGGTCGATGGCCGAGGCGTAGGCGCGGTGGGTGTTGGGGTTGGCGGTGCGCGGGGTGGCCAGGAAGGCGTCGGCGGCCGCGGCGAGCGTGACGTGTCCGCCGCGAAGGGCGGTGACCTTCGGCGCGGCGGTCATGCCGGACGGCGGGCAGCAGTCGCCGTGCCCGTCCGAATGATGTACCGGATAACGTTCCGGAGTCGCGCACCGTCCCGGCAAGGGGTTGTCCTGGTCGCCGCGCCGCCGTGATCGCTCATGTACGTGATAATAGGCTGTTATCGCGTACATCGTCGCGTCCTTGCCAGCGATGTCAGCGCCGACAGTCCAGACATGGGGCGGAGCCCTCCCCGGGCGGTCCGCCCGCAATGTGAGTGACATGTGCGAGCGGCCCGTAGCCCGGCTACGCCAACGGCGCGTACCCGTGCTCCGTTCGCTCGGACGACGCCGCCTCGCCGGTCCCCCTGCCGTCGATTGGCTGAAATGGCTGAGGCTCTTCCAAGGGGTGCTGAACCTGATGACGTCTGGTCTGGCGAGGCGTTTCCGGGTTCACCGTGTTGTTCGGCGATCAGGTCTCCGGCGTGAGGGGGCCGAGGTCGCGGACGATCTGGGCCAGGGCGCGGATGGGCTCGTTCTCCGCCTCGGCGCGCCATACCAGCGCGTACGGCAGCGGTCCCATGTCGGTGACGGGCAGGTAGGTGATGTCGGGCCGTGCCCAGTAGCGGGTCATGTGGGAGGGGAAGAGCACGACGATCTCGGCCATGCTGGCGAGGGTGATGGCTTCTTCGGTGTTCTGCACCACGGGGCCGCGCTCGATCGTGCGGCCGCGGCGGGTCTCGCGGGGAATGTAGGCGTCGTACCAGTAGTGGGGCTGGGTGTCCGACTGCGGGTGCTGGAAGTCGGCGGCAATCTCCAGGGAGACCGAGGTACGGCGGGTCAGCTCGTGGTCGGTGGAGACGGCCAGCACCCGGGGTTCGGCGGACAGGACCGGTCCCACCGTGAGGTCGGGTTCGTCGACGGGCAGCCAGGTGATCAGGACGTCGATGTCACCGCGGCGCAGCGTGGCGAAGGCGTCGCTGAACTGGGCTTTCTGGACGCGCAGCTTCCACTGCGGGTGCCGGAGGCGGAAGACGTCCCAGTAGGCGCGCAGGTCGTAGGCGTTGGCGGGCAGCATGCCGACACGCAGGATGCCGGTGATGCCCTGGCCGGCGAGCTGGGCGCGCTCCACGCTGTGCTTCAGCCCGGCGTAGAGAGGCCGCAGGTCGTCGCGGAACTGCTGCCCGACGGGCGTCAGCCGTACCGTGCGGTTGGTGCGCTCGAACAGCGGCGCGCCGATCTGCCGCTCCTGCTTCTGGATCGCCTGGGTGACGCGAGCGGGTGACAGGCACAGCCGGGCGGCGGTGCGGCCGAAGTGCAGTTCCTCGGCCAGGGTCAGGAAGATCTCGATGTCGCGCAGTTCCACGCCTGACCTGCTCCGTTCACTCCCACTGAAGGTGATCTTTCGGGATTTATCGTTGTTCCGGGTGCTCACCGTACTTGATCCTCGAATTGCACGATTCGTTGATTCGATGGAGCAGGTGGATGGACGTCCTCATTTCCGGCGCCGGCGTCGCCGGGACCGCTCTGGCGTACTGGCTGCGCCACCACGGTTTCACCCCCACCGTGCTTGAGCGGGCCCCTCGGATGCGTGCGGGCGGGGGCGTGGTGGGCTTGCGCGGCGAGGCGCTGGACGTGCTGGACCGCATGGCCCTGCTGGAGCAGGTCAAGGCGCTGCACACGCACCTGGGCGGCGCGCCGCCAGACGGTGACGGTGACCTGCCCGCGGTGGTTTTCGCGGGCGACCTGGAGATCCTCAGAGGTGACCTGGTCGGCCTGCTTCATGAGGCCACCCGCCAGGAGGTGGAGTACGTCTTCGGTGACTCGATCACCGCGTTGGAGCAGGACGCCGATGGTGTACGGGTCACCTTCGAACGTGGCCGGTCGCGCCGCTTCGCGCTGATGGCCGGCGCCGACGGGCTGCACTCGCACACCCGCTCGCTGGCCTTCGGGCCGCGCGAGCGGTTCATCCGGCACCTGGGCATCTACACGGCGGCCTTCAGCCTGCCCGGCCACCTCGGCCTGTCCGGCTCCGACCGGCTTGCCGGCATGCCGGGCAAGGCGGCCGACATCCTCAGCATCCGCGACGACACTGAGGCGTACGCGGCGCTGCACTTTGCCTCTGGACCGCTGGCCTACGACCGTGACGACGTCGCGCAGCATAAGCGCATCGTGGCCGGGCAGTTCGCCGGCGAAGGCGGGCCCATCCCGCTCCTGCTGGCGGAGATGAGCAGGGCACAGGACTTCTTCTTCGACGCCAACGCCCAGGTGGAGATGTCCCACTGGTCCTCGGGCCGGGTGGTGCTGATCGGGGACACCGGCTACTGCGCGGCGCAGACCTCGGGCCTGGGCGCCTCCCAGGCGCTGATCGGCGCCTACATCCTGGCCGGCGAACTGGCCGTCGCCGGCGGCGAGCACCCGGCGGCGTTCGCCGCCTACGAGCGGGAGATGCGCGGCTTCGTCGCCGAACACCAGCAGATAGGACGCGAAGAGGCCGACCGGTTCTTCATGGGCACGCCCCTTCAGGAAGGGGTTGGCATGGTCGCCGCCAACGTACCGGGGGTTGCCTGCGGCCAGATCGTCAGGCTGAAGGACTACGCGCCCAGCTTCGCAGCGACGTGACCGTGACCGATGCAAACCATGGAGGCTCGATCTCCACCGGCCCTCACGCTAACCGCCACAAGGCGGTGTCTTGTCAGCGGTCGCGTCAGGACGACGACGGCTTGGTGTCAGCGCGGTCGGCGATTGTGGATGCCATGAACGATCCGGCGAAGGCGCGTCCGCCCGATCACGTGATTTTTCGTAACGAATATGAAGGAGAGCACATAGCCATGTCGATCACCCTTTCCGAGCAGAACCAGCTCACCTTGCGGACCGCCGCGTGGGGCGCCGTGTCGCTGATGTCGGCCGCCGGTGCCGCCGGTTCGGCGCACAAGGCCGCCATCGAGGGCTCCATCGCCCTGACCTCCGCGACCGGCCTGGTCGGGCACATACTTGCCAAGGCCCCCAAGGGCGTGAAGTACGGCAAGACCGTGGCCGAACTCGCCGACCAGGTACTGCCCGCCCTAACGCAGTCCATGAGCCTGCTCCAGCAGCGGGACCCGGCCGAGGCCGCCGACTTCCGCCGCACCGTCCTGGTCGCTGTCGAAGCGTCCACCCGGGATGAGGCCGGCCCCGCCATGGCGGAGATGGCCCGCAAGATCACCGCGGCCCTCGACGCCGCCACCGCCTCACCCGGCACGGTTGCCGCGGACAGCGTCCCGGCCGTGCCGGAGGCCGGCCAGGACCGCCCGGAGCTGGACAAGGTCCTCCAGGAGATGGTCGATGCCGGTTTCGTCGGAGTGTCGCTGCGGGTGCACGATGAGCGTGGCGAGTGGACGGGCAGCGCCGGAACGGCCGAGCTCGGCGGCACCGAGGCGGTGCCGGTGGACGGGCACGTGCGGATCGGCAGCAACACCAAGACCTTCACCGCCACCGTGGTGCTGCAACTCGTCGCCGAGGGCCGGATCGCCCTGGGCTCCCCCGTGGACGACTACCTGCCCGAGTTCGGGCTGGACCGGCGCATCACCGTGCGGATGCTGCTGCAGCACACCAGCGGGATCTTCAACTTCACCGGCGACTTCGACCCCGACGGTACGTTCGCGCCGGGTATCCCCGCCACGCCTGCGGGCAAGGAGTGGGTGGACAACCGATTCACGACCTACCGGCCCGAAGAGCTGGTGCGGCTGGCGTTGTCGAAGCCGGCCCGGTTCGAGCCGGGCACCGACTGGAGCTACGCCAACACCAACTACGTGCTGGCCCGCCTGCTGATCGAGAAGGTGACCGGCCGCCCGGTCGCCGAGGAGATGCAGCGGCTGATCCTGGAACCGCTCGGCCTGACCGGCACCCTCCAGCCGACCGCAGAGACCGACATCCCCGCCCCGCACGCGCACGCCTACTACCGCTACGAGCAGGACGGCCAGCAGAAGACGGTCGACACCACCCGGCACAACCCGTCCTGGATCTCCAGCGGCGGCGACATGATCTCCACCACCCGCGACCTGCACACCTTCATGTCCGCCCTGCTGGGCGGCAAGCTGCTGCCGGCCGAGCTGCTGGCCGAGATGTGCACCCCGGAGACCAAGGCCGGCTACGGGCTAGGCGTGTTCGTGCAGGAGGCGCCCGGCGGCAGCACCGTCATCACCCACAACGGCGGCATGGCCGGCCACGCCGCGCTCATGTACAGCACCCCCGACGGCAGCAAGACCCTGACCGCCGCGCTCAACTACGTCGACGACGCCGCGCTGTCCCTGGGAGCAGCCTTCCAGCAGGCGACCCAGCGCCTCGTCGCGGAAGTCTTCGGCAACTAGCAGACCGGACCGGCTCATTAGCCAGACCTGAGCACCAGACACGCCGGGGACATGTCGGCAGGCGAGCCGGCGAGCGCGCGGCCGCCTACCGGCACCCGGCCTCCCCACCCCCGCATTGCCCGGCGAACGGTTCGCTGAGCACGACATTGAAGACGAGGAACCATGAGAACCCAACGCCCACCCGCGACCAAAGCCCTGCGGCGCATGGCAGTCACAGCGCTGGCCGCCGCGCTGCTGGCCGGGACGGCCACCCCCGGGCCAGCCACCGCGGACAGCAGCGTGACCGTGTCGGCGACCTCCGGGCAGGACCGCCCGGAGCTGCAGAAGGCCATGCAGGCGTTCGTCGATGCCGGCTTCACCGGAGTGCAGCTGCGCGTGCACGACGAGCGGGGCGAGTGGGCCGGCAGCGCCGGAGTGCGCAAGCTGGGTGCGACCGCGAAGCCGCCCACGAACGGGCGGTTCTGGACGGGCAGCATCATCAAGCCCTTCACCGCGACCCTGGTGCTGCAACTGGTGGCCGAGGGCAGGATCGCCCTGGACACCCCGGTGGACGACTATCTGCCCGAGCTCGGGCTGGACCGGCGAATCACGGCGCGGATGCTGCTGCGGCACACCAGCGGCCTGTTCAACTACACCGGCGACTTCGACCCCGACGGGACGTTCGTGCCGGGCATCTCCGCCAACGGCGACGCCTGGCTGCCCGACCGCTTCCGCTCCTACCGGCCGGAGGAACTGATCAGGGTGGCACTGTCCAAGCCGCTACGGTTCGAGCCGGGCAGCGACCAGCAGTACACCAACACCAACTACACCCTGGCCCTGCTGCTGATCGAGAAGGTCGCCGGCCGCTCATACGCCGAGGAACTGCGGCGGCGCATCCTGCGGCCGCTCGGCCTGAAGGACACTTCGGTGCCGGGTGACCGGACGCGACTGCCCGGGCCGCACGCCCACGGCTACTACCGGTATGAGGACGCCGCCGGCCAGGTGCAGGTGGTCGACATCAGCCGGCAGAACCTGTCCCTGCTGGCCGGCGCCGGTGACCTGATCTCCACCACCCAGGACCTGCACACCTTCATCTCCGCGCTGAACGGCGGCAAGCTCCTGCCCGCCCCGCTGCTCGCCGAGATGCGCACGCCGCACCCCAAGATGGGCTACGGCCTCGGACTGTTCGTCCAGGACCTGGGCCCGGGCTGCGGCAACGTCTACCAGCACATGGGCAGCCCTCCGCACGGTTACGGGGCGCTGATGTACAGCTCGCCCGACGGCAAGACGACCGTGACCGGCTCAGTGACCTGGGTGGACGAGGCCACCAGAGGACCGGCGAAGGACTTCCAGAAGCTGGTGGACGCGCTCGTGGAACAGGTCTTCTGCCCCGGACAGGCCGGGCCGTCTCAGTAGGCGCAGCCGAGCACCGCGGGTACGCCTTCGAGGACGCTGTCGGAGACCCCGCCGAGATTGCCGCGCTCCAGCCGCGTGTAGTACTCGACGCTCACCCCGGCCAGCATCACCACCTCGTTGCGGCGCAGCCCGAACACCCGCTGCTGCCCGTAGGAGGGCAGCCCCGCCTGCTCGGGCGTGATCTTGTCCCGGCGCGACCTCAAGAACGCGCGGACTTCGTCCCGGTTGTCCATAAGCCCAGGTTAAGCACCCGATCGGCAGGCTGGGGGACCTTGTCAATACCCCCGCAGTCCCCGCCTCCCGCCTGCGGCACGACCGGTACGCACCCGACCACATCCGGCCCGGACACGGCGACCGGCTGTCACGGCAGCACCCCTCCGGGCCTCCGCCGTGATGAGCACCATCAACAGGGAAGCATCCACCATGAGCACTAAACCACCCGCCCGGCGTCAGGGGAGCGCCGTGGTCGCCGACGCGTCCCTCGCGGGCCTGATGACCGGCCTGGCCCTGGCCCGCATCAGCGTCGAGGCCACGATGCTGGAGCGGCTCTCGGCGGAGTCAATGAGCACCTGCTGGAACGCCTCACCGGCCGAACAAGAACCCGACCGCCCGTGGGTGCTCGCTCAGGCCGCGGTGAGGTCGAGCCGGGTGTCCATGTCCAGCCGGAACCGGCCGTAGGGGTTCACGTGAGCCCAGAACAGCGGGCTGAGCGCACGCCGATCCTCCTCCGTCAGCTTGCCGGCCCACTGCGGATCTCGCAGAACGGCCTGAAGGAGCTGGGTATTAATGAACACCAATGCCGACTGCAGCAGGTGCAGAGTGAGCATGGACACCTCGGCATGCTCACGGTCGGCCCCGGTCAGAACGCCTTCGCGCCCGTAGAAGATCTTGTCGTTGGCGCTGTTCCAGTTCTCCACGACCTGCAGGCCGCTGTTGATCTCCCGGCGTAGCTGCTCATCGGCGAGATAGTCGCAAGCGAAGATCGTCCGCACGACCCGGCCGAGTTCTCCCAGGGCCAGGTAGACCGGGTGCTTGGGCCCGTTGCCCTTCATGAAACGGCGCAGCACCTGCTCGGTCTCGGCCGTCCGCAGCCGCAGCGCCGTTGCGTACTTGATCATCTGGTCGTAGTTGCGGGCGATGAGCTCCCAGTCGATCGGCCGCTTTTTGAGGATCTTGTCCACCTTCGGCCAGGCGGTCTGGACGGCGTCGGGGCTGTACAGCTCGATCGCGCCGATGTTCTTCAGCCGGGGCAGCAGCTTGAAACCCAGCAACTCGGTGAAGGCGAACCCGACCGTGGTCGCGCCGTGGGTGTCGGTGTAGTTCGCCTCGACCTCGGCGTTGGTGCAGTGCCGTAGCAGGCCCTCGATCATCGCGGCGACCTCGGAGGAGGAACACGACTTGAGCTGGGAATAGATGCACAGGCGGCTCTTGTCGACGTGCCAGTAGATCATTACGCCGTAACCGCCGTACCGGGCGTGGAACTCGGTCATCAGATTGGAGTCCCAGGAGGCGAACCGCTTGGAGTCTGAGGCGGTGCTGGTCGCCTCACCCCACCACGCAGGATCGCGGGCCTCCAGAGTGGCGTTGACCACCGCCACGATCGCCGCCCGCAGGTTCTCCCGGATGACATAGGTCGCGCGCACGTGCCGCAGCGCGGCCTCGTCCTGGCCGTGATCGCCGGTCGCGGTCATCTGCCGGATCCCCATGTTCGTGCCCAACGCGAACAGCACCAGCAGCAGCCGACGATTCAGGGTCTGCCGGTCCAGCACCTCGCGGGTGGCCACCGAGGTGAAGGCGTCGGTGAAGTCGGTGAGGAAGGCGGTGTCCTTGAGGATGTCGAGCAGGTCGATGGTGCCCCACCGGCGCTGGACCTCGGCCTTGAGCTTGCCGAGGTTCCTCGGCTCGGGCAGCTTGTCGAGCTTGGGGACGCTCACCCACGGCTTGCCGGCCCGCGTGATGATCCGCACCCCGCCGGTACTGCCGGCGGTCAGGCCGGTGTTCAGCTTGTCCAGGGCGGCCCGCATCCGCGTCTTCAGGCCGGCGATGAACTCCGTGGCATCCAGCGGTTTGGCCAGCGCCGCGTAGTGCACGTCCCGGTTGTCCTCGAAGTCGCCGGGCAGGTCCTCATCGGGGTCGCGCCAGCGGCCGGCGCCCTCGACATAGATCTCGCGGCGGCGCAGCGCGTCCTTCAGCGCGATCAGCACGCACAGCTCGTACGGGATCCGCTCCACCCGGCCGCCGTCGTCCACGACGCCGTCCAGCCAGGCCTTGGGCACCACTCCGTCGATCGGGACCGTCTCCGCCGTCGCGTAGTGCCGCTGGTCGGAGTCGACGCCCGCATAGCGGGCCAGCAGTTCGATCGCGTCCATCACCGGCCGGTAGGCGGTGTTGTGGCACTTGAACTCCAGCGCAGCCAGCAGCGGCGCCAGCATCCGCCGGTAGTAGTACGAGTAGGAACCGCGCAACTGGTAGCGGATCCGCTCGGCGACCACACGCTCGGTGGCCATCAGCTCCTTGGCCAGCGCCCGCAGCGTCTTCTCCCCACCCGGCACCGCGGGGAAGACCACCTGCCGGACTGTCTCATCGGGCTTGCTCAGTGCGGCGTTCACCATCTTGGTGAAGATGCCGCGCTTGCCGGGGACCGCGGCGAGCTGACCGATCAGCTCTTTCTCCACCCGCCGCTCGGCGCGGGCGTTGATCCGGTGGATCAGCCCGATCAACAGTTCCACCAGCCCGTCCACGAGTTCGGCCTGCCGCGTCCAGCACAGCGCCGCCAGCAGCGTGTAGCGGACCGGCGGCGAGCAAGCCGCGAAATCCGAGGGATACATCCGCATCGCCCGGCCCCGCCACGCCGCCACGATCTGATCGGAGATCTCGGCGAACACCGCCTCGCCCAGTCCCAGGGAGCGAGCGGTCGCCAGCTTGCCGATCTCCACCAGCAGGGTGTCCAGCCCCAGCGGCCCAGGGTCGGCCTTCAACTCGGCCAGCACGTGCGGCCGCCCCAGCAACTCCTCCAGCCGAGCGCACACGGCCGGCCCGAGCCGCGCCATCACCTGCTCGGCGAAGGCCTCCTCGAAACGGCGGCACCCGGAGTTGACCACCCGTTCCACCTGGCCACCACTCGGCGGTTCGATCCTGACACTCCGGCACCGCTCGCGCACCGCCTCGGCCAGGCGATCACGGTTCGTCTCGATCGGGCACACCTTGTCGGCCAGCCACTGCGCCAGCCGCTCCTCATCGTCTTCGGTCGCCGGGCGGGTGCCGAATTTCTTGCGGATCTGTGCCCGGTGACGCTCGATGGTCCGGCCCCGCCAGGAGTACTTCGCCAGCAGCTCCGGCTCGACCTCCACCAGCGATGCCACGTACTGCACCGCGGCCGCCGGTATCTCCTCGGGATAGGCGGGAAACCGCCCCTCGATCTCGTAGAACTTCAAGATCAAGGCGAAACCGAGCCTGCTGGCCCCTGCCTTTTCCCCGACCAGGTCCCAATCACCCTCCACCAGCGTCCACGCGCTGATCAGCTCATCCTGTTCCCAGTCGGTACGCACCTCGGAGCTCCTCTCCAGACCGGCGCTATCAGCGGCCCGACCACCATTGAGAAGCTCGAAGGGGTTACCGGAAGGTATGCACTACCTGAGATAACTACGTGCTGAAATCGATAACTAACTCTTCGCATATTCCTCATTGACCCTCAGGACTGGCCGGGGTGGCGGCTTGCCGTAGCTATAGGAGGTCCAGGCCGGGAAGCGGGGAGAAACCGGCCCTGTCGGTTCACCAGGCCCGCTCTGCGAGGACTCCGGGGAACCGCCGCAGGATCGTTTTCGTACTGGAACAGGAGCCGAACACGAAATTCGCATCAGGAAGACATCGACATGCCGGCAAAAATCCACTCTCCCTCAGAATGGCTTGAAGAACTGTTCGAACGCCAGATTCCGCTTCGCAAAAAGGCCGCCATCGAGTCATGGCAGGGAACAACCTCGCTGTCCCCTTCGGAATGGGCGATCCTGCGCTTCACTCCTGGCCAGCAGCTCCATCTGGACCTCATCGAGCTCATGGCACTGGCCGGGACGGAGAGCTGACGCTTTCATCCGAAATCGAAGCGGAAAAGGGTCAGCGGCGGCCTGTTTATTTGCGGAACGACTCCGGCGACATTGAATCCGATGGGCTTTAAAAGCCGAGAGTAGAGAGTCGTGTCCTGCAGGCTTATGTAGACGTGGCGGAACCCGGGTTTCGATCTCAAGAGCATCAGCACTATCTCTATGCAGAGTACGGCCATCTGCGGAGAGGGCAGCTCGGCCGTGTCGAGAGCCAGCAGACGCCGGACGAGGAGAATGTCGGCGTCGGGACCGGGTGGATCCCGGCGCAGGTCGTCGTGGACTCCCGCGACGACGGGGTCACCGGTGAGACCGGCCCGCATGATGTCCCTCCAGCGGGACACGATCCCCAAGGCGGCCAGGTCGCCGTTCGGGCCTCGGCTGACGAGCACCGCCCCGGGGTCTCTCTCCCTCCACCGGTTGATCAGGCCCTCTTCGAGGTAGGTGACGTGTTCGGTCAGCAGTAGCTTGATCGCCGTCTCGTCGTGATCCCGCATTCGGTCGACGGTGTGGAGGTTGCCCGCCGGAGGGAAGAACGCCGACCGGGTGACCGGATCGCCGAGAAGGAAGAACAGCTCGACCGCCTGGTCCCGGGCCGTATGCCCGGAGGCGATCTCCCGGGCGAGGTAGGCGAACGCCCGTCGCCGGTACGAGGCCGAGCGTCGCGGATCCCGGGAACCGAGTACGTGCGCCACGCTGTCCCTGACCATGTCGTGAAGCCGGATGCCGTCATGGCTCACGGAAACGAACGGCAGCTCGCACAGGAAGTCCCACATCTGGCCCGCGTCCAGCCCTTCGCCTTCCAGCAGCGCGTGCAGAAGGGGAAGGGTGATCCTCCGCACCACGGACACCACCTCAAGTCCATGACGCTGCTCGGCCGAGAGCCCGTCACGAGTGAGGCTCACCAGTCGTTCCGCCACGGACAGCAGCGACTGTTGCGAGTCGGAGTAAGCTTGATCGTCGAGTGCCACGGTCGCCCCCAGAGCCAGGGCGATGGGATAGCCACCGCACAGTGCCCGGATCGGCGCGACCCGGGCGGGGCTGACACCGAGCCTTTGCAGCAGAAGCGTGGACTCGGCCTCCTCGAACGGTGCCAGCTGGATCTCTCGCATCAGGCCCCACCACTCCGGCGACGTACGCCAGGCGTGATCCGGGCGGTTGCGGCCGGAGATGACCACGGTCCACTCGGCGGGCAGCATCGGCAAAAGCTCCAACCGCAACCACGCGTCCATCGCCTGCATTCGCTCGATGCCGTCGATGGCCAGTACGCCCGAGCCGTATCCCGCCAGCTCGTCGGCGATGGCGACGAGCTGGGGGCGGCATCCGATCCGTCCCGCGAGTATCGCCAGGAATCGCTCCGGCGCGGGATCGATGTCGGCACCGTCGATCACCAGCCAGTTCAGCTCGGCCGTACGACGGCGCGCCTCGGCCAGCAGTGTGCTTTTCCCGATTCCTCCTGGCCCGTGAAGGTAGACCACCGCCGTGGAGTCGTCAGGTGCGAGAGCTTCCACGAGCACGCCGACCTCCCGTTTCCTGCCGACGAACAACCGCTCGGCCGACGCCGACATTCGCTGGGAGATTCGACGGTAGGCAGGAGGACCCGCCACCGGGACCGGCGCCTGGTCGACGGCGCTCATCTCATGCCTGAGCAGGGCGAGTTCGAGATCGCGCAGCACCGCCGACGGCTCCAGACCGAGCTCGTCCATCAGCCGGCGACGGTAACCGCGCAAGTGCGCGAGCGCGTCGGTCTGCCTGCCGGACCGGTAGAGTGCCTCGGCGAGCGTGCGCTGAGCCTGCTCACGAAAAGCGTTCTCTCGTAAGAAGGGTTCCAGAACCTCGATCGTCTCCTCGTACTTTCCCGCTGCTGTCAGCGCGGCGCCGAAGGACTCGATCGCCCTGTACCGCAAATGCTCCAGGCGGACGGCCTCCATGCTCACCTCGGGCAACTCGGCCACTCCGGTGAAGGCTTCACCGCGCCACAGTTCCAGGGCCCGCCTCAACAGCACGACCTGATCTTCCGTCGAGACTCCGGGTTTACTCGCCTGGTTGACCAGGGACTCGAACATCATCGAGTCGAGCGTGTCCTCGTCGGCGTTGAGCACGTAGCCCATGGGGTGTGTCTCCAGTAGATGGCACCTCTCGGGGGCGATCTCGCCGAGCACGTACCGGAGACGTGAAATCAGGTTGTACAGGGCGGGCAGCGGACGCCGGGGCGGGTGCTTCTCCCAGAGCTGCGCCACCAGCGCCGCGCTCGAAACCGGGCGTCCCGGGGACGCCGCCAACGCGGCCAGCAACTTACGCTGGGTTCCGCCGATCACCTGGCGGCTTCGACCCGTGGTGTCGATGAGCTGGATGATCCCGAGGACCTGGATGGGCATTGCGTTACCTCTTGAATCAGGCGGCGGAAGGCCGGATCGGATACCGGCCGGGTGCTTGCCACAGCCACCTCCCGCTCGCCCCCTGGAAGGTGATCAACGACCCGGCAGGGTGCGGGGCTTCCGCTCGGTGGCTTTCCATCTGCGTATTGGTCTTGATGTGTGTCGCGAACGGACGGGATTCACAATCGTTCTCTCGCGATCCGGCCGGTGGAGATCACTTGAGCCGTGAAATCCTCCGTCTGGGGACACGGACGCCGACAGGAGATGCCTCACGCCTCACCTCTCCATGCCTCGCGGATCCGGCATGGTGATTCTCTTCGCGGAACGAGCCGGTTTTCCCTCAGCCGATCGAACCGGCAAAAGACCCGCACATGTGCGCCCGGCACTTGAGGCGTCTTCGGCTCGCTTGCCACGATCCTGCACTCCCGCTCTCTCGTCCGGCTGACATCCCGCTTTCGCGACCGGCGGGATCGCTCGCACGACCGACGGCGGCCTTTCGCCTCTCGTTCACGTGTCACGCGTCCTTACCTTCGTCACGTGCTTCATCAGGCGGTACGGCCTACCATCGGACATACGTTCCATAAACGGTAAAAATGCTCATAAGCTCGCCTAACTCTTGACAGCTCGTTGACAGCCTGACGGGAGAGTTCCGAGAGCCGATCCAGGTTGAGTGGTCCAGTTAGATCGCCCCGCTTTGACGGGATGCCACATGCATGACTGGAGCACCTGGTGCTGGATACGGGAGGGGATTCGTCTCTCGCGGAGCGTTTCCGCAAGGGCGATCCGCATGCGTTGACCGAGATGTACGAGAGGTTCGCCGCGCCGATGTTCGCGACCGCGCTGAATCTGCTGGGCGATCGTGAGCTCGCCGCCGACGCGGTGCAGCTGGCCTTCGTCCAGGCCTGGAAGGCGGCCGGGTCGTTCGACGCCGAACGTGAGCTGCGTCCGTGGTTGTACGCGATCGTCCGCCGGACGGCGGTGGATGTGTACCGCCGCGAGCGCCGGTACACCAACACCGTGCCCATCGACGTGCTGGAGCGCGAGACGCCCGTCATGAGCGATACGAGCATGGAGACGGCCTGGAACGCCTGGCGCGTACGAGAAGCGCTCGACAGCATGTCGCCCGAGGATCGGACCGTGCTCTACCTGGCGTACTTCGAGTCGCTGAGTCAGAGCGAGATCGCCGGGTGTCTGGCGATCCCGATCGGCACGGTGAAGAGCCGGACATCACGTGCTCATAAGCGTCTTGCGAGTCTTCTCGCGCCGATATTTCTCACCGAGAGGAAACGATGAAGCTCGAATGAAACTGAACGGGCCGGAAATCACGTACTAACAGTGTGACGATCGAATATTCGCGAAGGATCACCTGTCGTGGGGGACGCCGTGCGCGATGACAACAGGGCTCGAGACAGTCTTGACACCTTGGAGCCTCGGATTCACTCGGCGTTGGCCGATACCGCGGTGTGGGCGGCGCTTCCGGCCGGCTTCCAGGAACGCGTGATGAACACGACATACGGTTCGTTCTCTGCGAACCTCACCGACTTGGCCGGCGTGCGACGGAAGCGGCGTGGTGGTTTTTGGACGTTGGTGGGGGTGGTCGCGGTGGTGGCGGTGGTGGTGGGTTTTGTGGTGGGGGTGTCGGTGGCGGATCGTTCGGGG
>NZ_JBPXMC010000028.1:0-120036 GCF_051918885.1 Streptosporangium sp. OZ121 | reverse complement strand
TCTTCGAGCTGCTGCCCGACCGCGACCGCTGGCGCGGCGTCGTCCGGGACGTGGAGGAGGCGTTCGCCAAGGAGGGGGCCGGGGCCGCCATGCAGGCCCTCTCCGCCGCGTTCGTGGCGAGCGACGGCGAGCGGGCGGAGGACGCTCCGGCGGGGGGTGACCCGGCGGCCGAGGGGCCGGAACGCGTCCCGGGAGGCGCGCGGGCACCGCAGGGGACACCGGACCCGGAAACGATGGAGATGCTGGGGCGGCTGGAGAGGAACGCGGAGTTCTTCATCGGCTACGAGGTGCCGCCGTTCTCCCGGTACACCCCCGACGGCGCGGCGCTCAGGGCGTCCTCGGTGCGCTTCGTGGCCGCGGTGGGCGAGAAGGCGGAGGGCGAGCCGCCGTACCGGGCCGCCGTCGCCGTGGCCGGCCTGCTCGGCACGCGGCCCACGGCGTTCCCCGGCGACCACGGGGGCTTCGGCTCCGAGCCCGAGGCGTTCGCCGCCAGGCTCCACCAGGTGCTCTCGACCACCTGAGAAGTCCCGCGCGGCGGTCGCGGCGCCGCCCCGTGCCCGGGCCGGCGGACCCCGGGTCAGTCGGCCAGGGCGTCGTTCCCCCGCGTGTCCGGCAGGTCCAGGCTGTCACGGAGCCTGGCCGGCTTGAGGAAGAGCGCGGCGACGACGCCCACCGCGGCGATCCCGGCGGAGACCAGGAAGATGTGCCCGGTGGCGTCGCCGTACGCCGCGCGCACGACGGTCCTCGCGGCCTCGGGCAGCGCCTGGAGGTTGAGGGTGCCGCCCCCCGAGCCGGACGGCCGGATGCCCGCCTTCGCGAAGCCCTCGGCGATGCCGGTGGCCACCCGGTTCGCCAGGACCGCGCCCAGGACCGAGACCCCGATCGTGCCGCCCAGCGAGCGGAAGAAGGTGATGGCACCACTGGCGGCGCCCAGTTCCCGCAGCGGGACGACGTTCTGGATGACCAGCACCAGGTTCTGCATGGACATGCCGACGCCGATGCCGACCAGCAGCATCGCGGCCGACACGAGCACCAGCGAGGTCTCGTGGTCGATCACGGACAGGCCGAGGAATCCGACGGTGAGCACGACGGCACCCGCCACGATGTACGGCTTGACCTTGCCGCTCCTGGACACGAGCGCCCCGGAGACCGTCGAGGACAGCAGCACGCCGAGCATCAGCGGGATGGTCAGCAGGCCGGCCTCGGTGGGGCCGTACCCGCGGCCGATCTGGAAGTACTGGCCCAGGAAGACCGATCCGCCGAACATGGCCATGCCGACCGCGAGGCTGGCCAGGATGGCCAGGGCGGGGTCACGCCTGCGGACGATGTGCAGCGGCACGACCGGCTCCCTGACCCGCGACTCCACCAGCACGGCGACGGCCAGGACGGCGATCCCGCCACCGACCATGGCCGCGGTCTGCCAGGAGATCCAGTCGAAGGAGTTGCCGACGAAGGTGATCCAGACGAGCAGGACGCTCACGCCCGCGGCGATCAGCGTGGCGCCCGCGTAGTCGACCTTGGCGTCCGGCCGCCGGACCGTGACCACGTGGAGCGTCTTGTGCAGCAGGACGAAGGCGACGACCGTGAACGGCACGGCGACGAAGAAGCACCAGCGCCAGCCCAGCCACGAGGTGTCGGCGATCAGGCCGCCGAGGAGCGGGCCCGCCACGGTGGCCACGGCCATCACCGCGCCGAGGTAGCCGTTGTAGCGTCCCCGTTCCTTGGGGGTGATCATCGCGGCGATGATGACCTGGACCAGGACCTGCAGGGCGCCCATGCCGAGGCCCTGGACGGCGCGGAAGGCGATGAGCTGGCCGGTGTTCTGCGCGAATCCGCAGGCCAGCGAGCTCACCATGAAAATGACGATGGAGATCTGGATGAGCAGTTTCTTGCTGAACAGGTCGGCGAGCTTGCCCCATACCGGGGTGGACGCGGTCGCGGCCAGCAGCGACGCGGTGACCACCCACGTGTACTGGGCCTGGGTGCCGTCGAGCGCGCCGATGATCTGCGGCAGCGCCACCGACACGATCGTGGCACTGATCATCGCCACGAACAGGGCGAGAAGCAGACCGCTCAGTGCTTCGAGAATTTCGCGATGGGTCATCGGTTCCGCGCCGGGTGACGCGACCGCTTGCGTGCTCACGCACGACCTCCGATACGGATAATCAGGACAGACCGTGACAACATACATGCCCATTGAGAAACTTTGCGCACTGGGCATGGTTATCCGAGCAGTAGGCTGTTCACGTCATGGAGATCACAGCGGGGTTGCGCGAGCGCAAGAAGGCCGAGACGCGGATGGCGGTCCACGAGGCCGCCCTACGGCTGACCGCCGAGCACGGCCTGGAGCACGTCACCGTCGAGGCCATCGCCGACGCCGCCAACATCTCGCGGCGGACCTTCTCCAACTACTTCGCCGGCAAGGAGGACGCCGTCCTCTACGGCGACGAGCAGCGCATCCGCCTCCTGGTCGAGCGGGTCCGCACCCGCCCCGCCGAGGAGCCCGCCTGGCGGGCACTGCACGCGTCCGTCCACGATTTCTACTGCGAGCCGGGCGGGCCGGACAGGCAGTGGGTGATCCGCGCCCGGCTCGCCAAGAGGCACCCCACGCTCCTGGCCAGGCAGCTGGCCAACCACGCCAACCTCGAACGCGAGCTCGCCCAGGTCATCGCCGAACGCGGCGACGGCGGCTCAGGCCCGCGCGCCCAGGTGATGGCCGCGGCCTTCCTGGTCGCGCTGCGCATCGCCACGCACATGTGGACCGACGAACACGAGTCACGCCCGCTGAACGAGATCATGGACGAGGTTCTCGGCGAGATGGCCCGGCCCTTCGACGGCGACGACCTGCCCGCGCGGCAGGACGCCTGACGCGACGCTCCTCCCCCGCCCTTTCCGGACCGGGCGTCTCCCGTGCTTCCGGGGGAGGGCGAAGGAGGTCACGCGAAGATCGTCTGAGCGAGGGCGAGACCGAGGAACACCGCCCCCAGACCGGCGACGACGGAGGCGACGACGTTGACCACCGCGAAGAGGATCGCGCCGCTCTCGGCCAGCCGCAGCGTCTCGTAGGAGAACGTCGAATACGTGGTCAGCGCCCCGCAGAACCCGGTGCCGAGCAGCAGCTGCACGCCGGTGCCCACCGCGCCGGACAGTGCCGCCCCGGTCAGGACGCCCAGGATCAGCGAGCCGACCACGTTGACGGTGAAGGTCCCCCAGGGGAAGACCGTGTCGTGGCGGGCCTGCACGGCCCGGTCGGTCAGATAGCGCAGCGGTGCCCCGACGGCACCGCCGAGCAGCACCGGAAGCCAGTTCTGCGGCCCGCTCACGCCGGCCGCCCGCCCCGGTGGCGAACGACCTCGACCTCGTCCAGGATGGCCAGCCCCTCGGTGAGGAGGTCGTCCAGCTGTGGCAGGAAGGCGCGGATCCGCTCCTCGGTGTCGACGATCGTGATGGCCACCGGCAGTTCGTCGGCCATCGACAGCAGCCGGCTGGTGTGCACGATCGAGGTGGTGCCGAAGCCTTCGAGGCCGTGGAAGACCGACGCCCCGGCCAGCCCGGCGGCGTGGGCACGGTGCACGATCTCGGTGTACAGGGGTCGGTGGTGCCAGGTGTCGGTGTCGTCGACGAAGATCGTCAACCGCAGCGCCCGTCCGGCCGGAATCATCGCGCTCTCCTCCTCGCGCTCCTCGTTCTCGCTGTCCTCGCTGTCCTGGTCGTCCTCGCCAGGAGCCGGCGGGTGGTCCACGTGCCGGCCACCACCGCGGCCAGCGCCGCCAGGACCGTCGCCGCCAGGTAACCGAACGCCAGACCGGGCCGGCCGGCGGAGACCAGGCGCTCGATGTCCAGGCAGTAGGTGGAGAAGGTGGTGAAACCCCCCAGCACGCCGGTGGCCAGGAACGGGCGTACCCAGGTCGGCGCGGCCCACGCCTCGGTGAGCACGACCAGGAGAACACCGATGAGCAGGCAACCGGCCGCGTTCACCGCCAGCGTGGTCCACGGGAAGGAGCCGGCCGCGGCCGGCCACAGCAGGATGGCGCCGTAGCGTGCCCCCGTACCGATCGCGCCGCCGGCGGCGACCGTCGCCAGGACGAGGCGATGGGAGCGACGCGCCGCGCCGCGCCCGCGCGCACCGGCCGGACCGGGTGGATCCGCGCCGGGGTCGATGGGCTCGGTTGCCACCGTGAACCTCGCCTGGTTCGCACGCATGCCTCTCCCTACACGTGGTGGGTGCCCGGCACGGCTGGGCGGGCACGACCTGTCACGGGTAGGGACCGTTGGCGGCAGCGGGTGCCGCGGTTGGGTGCGGCGGGCCCCACCGCCGCAAGGACCCCGGCATCGGCGGGACCCTCGCCACTCAGCCTAGCGCGGCCGCTTCACGACCACCTGTGCGGCCACTCTCCGGAACCCGTGACCGCGGGAAACGGGACGGAGGCGCGGTTCCGGGAAACGCGCCTCGATGGAGCCTGTCCCCGATCATGAACTCGTCCCACGCCCCCGGCGGCCGCGCGACGGCGGCGATCGTGTCCGATGTCAGCCGCCCGTCCCGGCGTCGCCGGCGGTCACCCGGTCGCCGAATTCGAAGGAGCGGGCGTGGACGCGCCGGCCGACGGGCTCGCCGTCGCCGAGCAGGGCGAGCGTCTCCTCGTCACCGTCGGCGGTCGTCGCCAGGAAGCGGCGGCCGTCGGCGTCGAGCCGCCCGATCACGATGCCGAAGCGGGTGCCATCTCGCGGACCGCGGCCGCCGCGAGCTCGACGGGCGACAGCCGCCGGTAGCCGGGCTCGCCGATCCGCTCGGACGACTGCCCGACGCCCACGAGCACCGGCGTGCGGGGGTCGAGGCCCTCGAAGGTCATCTTCACGCTCCAGCGGGTTCGGGGACGGGCTCCGTCACCGCCCCGGGCGGATGATCGTCCTGGTCACCCGCGAAAGCCGACGCGAACGGGCGCGATCCGTAGCCGAATATTGTTCTTGAACAGGATGGAGCGTATCCCCGCGTTCCGAGGCCGGGCAAACACCGGAACAGCCGCCGCGGCGTTCACCCCCTCCCGAAGCGGCCCGCCGTCCGCGCGAACGTCTCGCCCAGGCCCGCCGGCCGCACGCGAAGGTCCCCGGCGGTCACCGTGCTCGACATACGGCCAGGCCACTCGATCACGAAATGGTGTTGCGGCACCGGGCGGGACGGTCGCCAGACATAAGACAACTGTCCGATATATGACCATATGACTGAAAAGTAAAGAAAATGCGTGTTTCGGTAACAATATAGTAATAACAAGTGCTTTACAGCGCCTGTCCAGAGGTGATCGTATTCGTCCCGATCGCCAACTACGGAGGCAATGTGAGGCTCCCTACCCCCTGGAGCACTGCGGCATCACTCGCCGCAGCCCTGGTCGCTGTCATGGTCACCCCGGTGGTGGCCTACAGCGCCGCTTCACCCCCCACGGTGACACCGGCCCCGGCCGGCGGCGCGCGACCCGCGCCCGTCACGGTAACGCTGATCACCGGCGACAAGGTGAAGGTGACACGGAGATCAGACGGCCCCCCCTTGGTGGACGTCGTACGCGCACCGGGCGCCACCGGCTCGGTGCGCGTCGCCACCGAACGCGGGCACACGTACGTGTATCCCGACGAGGCCGTCGCCTACGTCGCGACCGGCCGGCTCGACAGGCAACTCTTCGACGTGACCCAGCTCATAGACCTGGGCTACGACGATGCGCGCAGCAGTGAACTCCCTTTGATCGTCACCCACACGAAAGACTCGGCCACCCTCAGGGCCGACCGCCCGCCGCTGCCGGGAGCCGAGACCACTCTGAGCCTTCCCTCCGTACGCGGTGCGGCGGTCCGCGCCCGCCGGGCGGAGGCCGCGACCTTCTGGTCGGCCCTCACCGGCGCCGGGCAGCCGCCTTCGGCCCGGGCCGAAGGCACGCCGAAGGCCGCGGTGACACCCCGGTTCACCGCCGGCATCGACAAGGTGTGGCTTGACGGCAAGGCGAAGGCGACCCTCGCCGACACCACGGCGCAGATCGGCGCCCCCGCGGCCTGGGCCGCGGGCGGCACGGGCGCCGGGGTCCGGGTCGCCGTCCTGGACAGCGGGGTCGACCCCACCCATCCGGACCTGGCGGACCGCGTCGTGGCCTCCCAGAGCTTCGTCCCCGGCGAGGAGGTCGTCGACCGGAACGGGCACGGCACCCACACCGCCTCCACCCTGTCCGGCACGGGCGCCGCGTCCGGCGGCAAGGAGCGGGGCGTCGCCCCCGGCGCCGACCTGGTGGTGGGCAAGGTCCTCGACGACACCAACTCCGGGCCGATATCCGGCATCATCGCGGGCATGGAGTGGGCGGCGCGCACCCAGCGCGCCAAGGTGATCAGCATGAGCCTGGGGGTCGGCGTCTGGCACACCCAGGACGATCCGCTGAGCCAGGCCGTGAACCTGCTGAGCGCCGAGACGGGCGCGCTCTTCGTCATCGCCGCGGGCAACAGCGGGCAGAGTCCCTACAGCGTCAGCGCGCCCGGAACGGCGGACGCCGCGCTCACCGTCGGCGCGGTGGACGCCTCCGACCATCTCGCCGGCTTCTCCAGCGCCGGGCCGCGCACGGGCGACGACGGGCTCAAGCCCGACCTGACCGCTCCCGGCGTGGACGTACTGGCGGCGCGCTCGCAGTACATGAACGGGGGCGAAGGTTACTACCGGCTGGAGAGCGGCACCTCCATGGCGACGCCGCACGTCGCCGGTGCGGCGGTGCTGCTGGCCCAGAAGCACCCGGAGTGGACCGGGCGGCAGATCAAGGACGCTTTGATGAGCACCAGCGTGCCGACCCCCGACTACACCCCCTACCAGGCCGGCACCGGCCGGCTGGACGTGGCCGCCGCCTACCTGCGGGACCAGATCGTCGCGACCGGATCGGTGGACGCGGGACTCGTCCCGTGGTCGCCCGGTACGCGGCGGCAGCCGATCAAGCGGGAGATCACCTACACCAACACCACGGGCAGCCCCCTCACCCTGGAGCTCACCGTCGCCCCCGGCGGTTCCCCCGCGCGGACGTTCACGCTCGCCGCCGACCACGTCACGGTGCCCGCCCGCGGGACCTCGACGGTCGGCATCACGGTGGACCCGGACGGGCTCGCGGCGGGTCAGTACGCCGCCCAGGTCAGGGCCCGGCACGCATCCGGTGACGTGCACACGGCCGTGGGCGTCGCCGTCGAATCCGAGAAGTACGACCTCACCGTGCGCCTGAAGGACCGCGCCGGCCGGCTCGTGAACGGCGATGTCGAGATCAGGGGCGCCGACGGGACCAGCGCCTTCATGTGGGTCCAGGACGGGACGCTCACCAGCCGCTTCGCCCCCGGCTCCTACACGGTCCTGTCCTTCCCGGACGTGACGGGTCTGCACGGACCGAACTCCCTCGGTCTCGCGGTGCTGGCCGCTCCCGAGGTCGACCTGACGACCGATCGGGAGGTGGTGCTCGACGCCTCGCGGGCACGCCAGGTGAAGGTGGCGACATCCCGGCCGAGCGCCGTGGTCGACAGCCGGCTCGACATCTACCGCTCCTTCACCTCGAAGGAGCCCACGCCCTACGATTGGGGCGCCCTGCGGGAGACGATCATGCCGTCCGCCACGTATGACAGCCTGTGGGCCCTCCCCACGCAGGAGAAGGTGAAGCAGGGCAGCTTCGTCCTCACCACCAGGATCCGCGCCGAGCAGACCCCGCTGCGGATCACCTACCCCGGCCACCACCTCGGCGGCACCCTCGTCCAGCCCGGTTCCCGGCCGCTGCCGGACGGCACCTCACGGCTGGACGCCGTCTTCGCCGGCACCGGCTCACCGGCCGACTACGCCGGCCTGTCCGCCCGCGGCAAGGCCGTGGTCATCCGCGGCGGCGCCGTGGCCCCGGCGGATCAGGCAGCGGCGGCGCACGCCGCCGGCGCGGCGCTGCTCCTGGTGGTCAACGACGGCGCCGGCCGCGGGAGCGACTGGTACGGCGCCCCCGACACCGTCTCGACCGGCCCGCTCCCGGTCGCCTCGCTGACCATGGACGAGGGGAAGACGCTGATCGACGAGCTCGCCGCGGGCAGGCACGGGGTCCGGCTGACGGTCGAGGCCCATCCCGCGCCGAAGTACCTGTACGACCTGGTCGACTACCACATCGGGCAGGTGCCCGAGGACCCCTCTGCCAAGACGGGTCCGCGTGACCTCGCCCGGATCGATCTCGACTTCACCCCGCCGCCGGGGAATCAGGTCACCGAGTCGCGGGTGGACTACCCGCCCTACGAGTACTACTCGGGCATCCCCTTCGCGCTGAAGCCGGTCGCGCCGGGGCGGCGTACCGACTGGGTCTCCGCCGGGGACGGGGTCAAATGGCAGCAGAACACCGCTCTGGACGGCTGGGGAACGTCGAAGACCGACATCCTGTCCTACCGGCCGGGCAGCGTCCAGCAGGACCGCTGGTACGGCCCCATCTACCGGCCACGCATGATCGGCAGCGACATCCCGTACCGCGGCGAGCACGGGCTCAGCGCCTACATCCAGGGGTTCGGCGACGCGGGAGCCGCGCACAGCGGCGGGTCCGGCCAGTCGCAGAGGGCCACGATGTACCAGGGCGACAGGCAACTGGTCCGGGTCGAAGGCTGGCCCAGGCTCAACGTCGGTGAGCTGGCACCGCAGCGGCTGCCGTACCGGCTGGTGGTCGAGACCGAGAACGACGGCGGGATCAACCCCTACTCCACCGCCACCCGGACCGAGTGGCGCTTCACCTCCGGCGCCCCCGAGGAGGGGGTGCAGGCCGTCCCCCTGGTCCAGCTGGACTACGGGACGGACCTGGACGCCGCAGGCCGGGCGAAGCGCAGAACGGACCTCTCCATCACACCGGTGGTACTCGGCGGCGACCCCGCCCGGGACACGGTCTCCACGGTCGAGCTCGAGGTCTCCTACGACGACGGCGCCGGCTGGCGCCGGCAGAGTCTGAAGGAGAGGAAGGGCACCTGGCAGGCGTCCCTGGACGCACCGCACCGAGCCGAACACGTGTCCATCCGCGTCACCGCCGAGCAGCGCAACGGCGGCGGCGTCACCCAGACCATCACCCGCGCCTTCGGTCTCGAGTAGTCCGGGCCGCAGGATGGGGCGCCGCCGGCAACCGACCGGCGGCGCCCGGGTCATGAAGGATCCGGGGACCGGTCGCGTCGTACCACGAGTGGAACCGGTCCCCGTTCGGCACGAACGGCATCAGCCGAAGGCGGCGGCGTTCTCCCGTACCCACCCGGCGAAGGTCCTGGCCGGTTTCCCGGTGACCTTCTCCACGGTGGGGAGCACGGTGTAGCCCGCCTCGGGCGGGTTGGTCCGCATGGTCAGGAAGAACTCGACGTCCTCGTCGGAGTAGCCGGTCCGGCGCCACTCCGCCACGACCTCGTCCCTGGTGAGCTCGATGTAGCGCACCTCACGGCCGAGGACGTCGCCGATCACGCGTACCTTCTCCGGCGGGGTCAGCGCCTGCGGCCCGGTCAGCCAGTACTCCTGGCCCGCGTGGCCGTCGGCGGTCAGCGCGACCGCGGCGACCGCGGCGATGTCCGCCTCGTGGATCATGGCGCTCCTGGCGTCGGCGAACGCCTCGCGGACGACGCCCTCGTCCCGCACGGACTCCGCCCACTCCAGGGCGTTGGACATGAACTCCACCGGCGCCAGGTGGGTCCATTCCAGGCCACCGGCCTCGACGGCCTCCTCCAGCGGGCTCTTCGTCACGTCCCCCTTGAGCACCGTCACCTTGCGTACGCCGGCCTTCCTCGCCAGGTCCACGATCTCGGCGCCGTTGGTCAGCGGCGCGAAGTCCTCCCCGCTGAAGCCGATCAGGTGCGCGGCGTCGGCGCCGGAGAAGGCGCCGGGCAGGGTCGCGGTGTCGGCCAGGTCGCCCGCCACCACCTCGGCGCCCGCGGGGAGGTTCGCCTTCGCCGGGTTCCGGGTGAGGGCCCGGACCCGGTGTCCCGCGGCCAGCAACTGCTCGACGAGGGGGCGGCCGACGGTGCCGGTGGCACCGGTCACGAGAACGGTCATCGGATTTTCTGTGGTCATGGCGCAGACGTTAGGAGCATTCGCGGTCAGCTCCTGTCCGCGATAGATGGAAAAATCATCTTATGTTGGAAACTTCGGCGCGGTTGCTCCGCCTGCTGGCGCTGTTGCAGGCCCGCCGGGACTGGTCGGGTGCGGAGCTGGCCGGACGGCTGGAGGTGAGCCCGCGGACCGTGCGCCGCGACGTCGACAAGCTGCGGCTCCTGGGGTATCCGATCAACGCGACCGGTGGAGTCGGCGGCGGCTACCAGCTGGCCGCGGGCGCCTCGCTGCCCCCGCTGCTGCTCGACGACGAGGAGGCGGTCGCGGTGGCGGTCGGGCTGCGGACGGCGACCGCGTGCGCGGTCACCGGCATCGCCGAGACCTCCGTACGGGCGCTGGCCAAGCTGGACCAGGTGCTGCCCCCGCGGCTGCGCTACCGGGTCAACACGCTGAGCTCGGCCATGGTGACCATGCCGATGCCGGGCCCCACCGTCGATCCCTCGACGCTGACCGCGATCGCCTCGGCGGTGCGCGACCACCGGCGGCTGCGCTTCGACTACGTCTCCCACGACGGCTCGGAGAGCGTGCGGGACGTGGAGCCCTACCGCCTGGTCAACGGCGGGCGGCGATGGTATCTCTTCGCCTGGGACACCGAGAGGTCGGACTGGCGCAGGTTCCGCGTCGACAGGTTGTCCCCGCGCGTCCCCACCGGCCCCCGCTTCGCTCCGAGGCCGCTTCCCGACGACGACCTGGCCGGGTACTTCGCCAGGGGCATGACCACGGACCGCCACCGCTACCGGGCCGTGCTCACCATGCACGCCTCGGCCAGGGCGGTGGCCGAGGAGGTTCCCCCCACCATCGGCGTGGTGGAACCCGTGGACGACGACACCTGCGTCCTGCGCATCGGCTCCGACAGCCTCGACCATCTCGCGGTCTGGGTGGCCGCGTTCGGCTTCGAGTTCGAGGTCCACGAGCCGCCCGAGCTGGTGGAGCATCTGCGGACGCTGACCGCCCGCCTGCACCGGGCCGCGTGGCGGGACTCGTCCGGGACGCCCGCGTAACTACTATTTGTAAACTTTCCTATTGACAAGCCTCCTGCCCCCCGTGTTTGATCCGATTTAATTTAAGAGCTGAAGTTACCGGGGCGCTCCTTCGAGCCGATGGAACGGATCCCGGGTCCGCCACCTCGCCGTACGGGCCGGCGGTGTCCGGCGCCAGGGCGCGCGCACCGCGGCACAGGAAGAGAACACCACAGAGAAGAGCCACCGTGACCCCGCAGCACCCCCCACCGCCGCTCCCGGGCGCGGTCGCCGCGCCGGCACCCGCCACCACCGGTTCCGCCGGGGCACCGCCCCGGCGAACCCGTATCTCACCCGCGTCCCGACGGGATTCCAGGAGGACCGGATGAGGCACATCCTCATGGCGCTCGCCGTGGTCGCGGCGTTCCTGGTCGTGCCGCCCGGCACGGCGCAGGCCGCGCCGCCGGCCGGGCTCACCACCGTGATCAGCCGCAACAGCGGCAAGTGCGTGGACGCGCGGGCCGCCGCGACCGCCAACGGCACCGTCGTCCAGCAGTACGCGTGCAACGGCACGACCGCCCAGCTCTGGCGGTTCCAGCCGACCAGCGGCGGGTTCCACCGGGTCGGCAACGGCAACAACGAGGCCCAGGCGTGGGACGTCACGAACGTCTCCACCGCCGACAGCGCCCCCATCCAGCTCTGGTCGTACTCCGGCGGCAACAACCAGCAGTGGCAGGCCGTGGAGGAACCCGGCGGCTTCTACCACTTCGTCAACCGGCACAGCGGCAAGTGCCTCGACGTGCCGGGCGCCTCGACAGGGGACAGCGTGCAGCTCCAGCAGTACACGTGCAACGGCACGACCGCCCAGTCCTTCAGCCTGGGCAGCCCGCCGCCGACCGGGAACAACCCCGACCTCGGCCCGAACGTGAGCGTCTTCGACCCGTCGACGCCCACCGCGACCATCCAGGCCAGGCTGAACTCGGTCTTCAGCCAGCAGCAGACCAACCAGTTCGGCGGCAACCGCTTCGCCCTGCTGTTCAAGCCCGGCTCGTACTCGGTGGACGCCAACATCGGCTTCTACACGCAGATCGCCGGCCTCGGCCTGTCCCCCGACAGCGTCACCATCAACGGTGGCGTGCACGTCGAGGCCGACTGGTTCCAGGGCAACGCGACCCACAACTTCTGGCGCGGCGCCGAGAACCTGTCGGTCACCCCGCCGTCGGGCACCGACCGCTGGGCGGTCTCGCAGGCCTCCTCGTACCGGCGGATGCACCTGCGCGGCAACCTGCAGCTCGACGACGGCGGCTGGTCGAGCGGCGGCTTCATCGCCGACTCGAAGATCGACGGCCAGGTCAGGTCGGGCTCGCAGCAGCAGTGGCTGTCGCGCAACGCCGAGTGGGGCAGTTGGACCGGCTCCAACTGGAACATGGTGTTCGTGGGCGTCGACAACCCGCCCGCGGGCAACTTCCCGGACCCGCCGTACACCAGGGTGGCGACCACGCCGGTCGTGCGGGAGAAGCCGTTCCTGTACGTCGACCAGGCCGGCGCCTACCAGGTGTTCGTACCGGCGCTGCGGACGAACTCCGTCGGCACCACGTGGACCGGCGGCAACCCGGCGGGCACCTCGATCCCGATCGATCAGTTCTTCGTCGTCAAACCCGGCCACACCGCGGCGGACATCAACGCGGCGCTCGCGCAGGGGCTGAACCTCCTGTTCACCCCCGCCGTCTACCACCTCAACGACACGATCAGGGTGACCCGGGCCAACACCGTCGTGCTCGGCCTGGGCCTGGCCACGCTGATCCCCGACAACGGCGTGACCGCGATGACCGTCGCCGACGTGGACGGCGTCAAGGTGGCCGGGCTGCTCATCGACGCGGGCACGACCAACTCGGCCATGCTGATGCAGGTCGGCCCCGCGGGATCGTCGGCGAGCCACGCCGCCAACCCGACGTCGCTGCACGACGTGTACTTCCGAGTCGGCGGCGCGGCCGTCGGCAAGGCCACCCAGAGCCTCGTCGTCAACAGCGACAACGTGATCGGCGACCACCTGTGGATCTGGCGCGGCGACCACGGCAGCGGCATCGGATGGAACAGCAACACCGCCGCCAACGGGCTGACCGTCAACGGCGACGACGTCACGATGTACGGCCTGTTCGTCGAGCACTACCAGCAGCATCAGACCGTCTGGAACGGCAACGGCGGCCGGACGTACTTCTACCAGAACGAGATGCCCTACGACCCGCCCAACCAGGCCTCCTGGATGAACGGGAGCACGCAGGGCTACGCCGCGTACAAGGTGGCCGACTCGGTCACCACGCACGAGGCGTGGGGTCTGGGCAGCTACTGCTACTTCAACGTCAACCCGGGCGTCGTGGCGGCCCGCGCGTTCGAGGTGCCGAACACGCCGGGCGTCCGTTTCCACAACATGGTGACGGTGTCACTCGGCGGCGTCGGCACGATCCGCAACATCATCAACACGACGGGCGGACCGTCCAACTCCACCACCAACGAGGCCAACCTGGTCAACTACCCCTGACCGCACCTCTTGCCGCGTTCCGGGACCACTTCGAGGTCCCGGAACGTGGTGTCCGGCCCCGCGAGCAGAAGGCCCCGGAGCCCGGCCGGTCACTCAATGTCATTAAATATCATGACTCGTCACGGACCGTCGTGAGGTGCGCGAGGCACAGGTCGGGCTCGGCGAACGGTTCGAGCCGGTCCACGGTCACCGGGGAGCCGAGTGCCGTCATCGTCCCCTGCATGAGCCCGAGGTGCAGCGGGCAGATGACCTTGCCCTGGGTCTTGACGAGATCGAGGAACGGGCAGTGCCGCAACCCGATCTGCTCGCCGTCACCCGCCGACCGCTCCTCGGGGGCGAACCCGATGTCGTCGAGCAGGTTCACCAGCTCCCGCACCGCCTCCCCCCGCGTGGGATCGGCCGCCGGAGCCGGCCGGCCGGCCGCCAGGGCGACCCCCCACGCCCGTCCGGCCTCGGTCGCCCTGGCGGCGGGTTCCGGGCCGGCGGCCAGGCTGCCCGCCAGGATCTCGGCCAGCACGCGATAGTTGCGCGGCCCGGCGAGATCCATCCCCGGCCGCACCCGGAACACCAGCGGCGGCCGGCCGGGACCGGCCGGTGCCGCGTGAACCCGCTCGATCCGGCCGGCGTCGGCCAGGGCGTCGAGATGGAACCGCACGGTGTTGGGATGGACGTCGAGCCGCTCGGCGATCTCGACCACGCCCAGCGGCACCGCGGACTCGCGAAGCATCGCCAGGATGAGCCGCCGGCGGCCGGCCGGCGGCGGCGTGGGCTGTTCGGCGGCCCGCGCGGACGCCGCACCGCCCGTGACGTCATCGGTCCCGCGCGGCTTTTCTGGCTCGGCCATGGCCGGCTCACCTCCCCTGCGGCGGTGCCGCGACGCGCTCGTCCGGGTGGACGCGAAGACTCCGGCCGCCATCGTAGACGCGGCCGGCCGGGCACTCCCGCGCGAACACCCGGTCCCGGGTCCGCGCGAGGGAGCCCTATCTCACAGTCCCCGAGGTTGAGTTTACACAAAAAGCACTTGTATAAATAGAGGCGACGGGAGGGAAACCGCGTCTGACCAGGAGTTGGGCGCCCCCGCTCACACTCGACATAAAGATCATCTAGTAGTTGGAGGACCTGTGCTTTCCCCAGATTCGGCCGTGATCGTCCGTGCCACCCTGCCGGCGGTCGGGGGCGCCATCCAGGACATCTCCGCGCGCTTCTACAAGATGATGTTCACCGACCACCCCGAGCTGCTGCGCGAACTGTTCAATCGCGGCAACCAGGCCAACGGCGAGCAGCAGAGCGCGCTCGCCGGGTCGATCGCCGCCTTCGCCACCATCCTGGTGCAGCGCCCCGACGACCGGCCGGACGCGATGCTCGCCAGGATCGCCAACAAGCACGCCTCGCTCGGCATCGCCCCCGAGCAGTACGAGGTGGTCCACAAATACCTCTTCGCCGCCATCGCCGAGGTGCTCGGCGACGCAGCCACCCCCGAGGTGGTGGCGGCCTGGGACGAGGTCTACTGGCTGATGGCGAACGCGCTCATCGCCCTGGAGGCGGCTCTCTACCGCGACTCCGCCGCGGAGGGCTGGCTGCCGGCCACGGTGCTCGAACGGCGGCGCGAGACCCCGGACTCGGTCTCCTTCACCCTGCGGCCGCGGATCCCCCTGTCCTTCAAGCCCGGCCAGTACGTCAGCGTCGCGGTCACCCTGCCCGACGGCGCGCGGCAGATCCGGCAGTACAGCCTGTCGTGCGCCCCCGAGCGGGACGACTGGCGGATCACCGTCAAACGGGTACGCGGCGGCGACACCCCCGAAGGAGAGGTGTCCAACTGGCTGCACGCCAACGTCCGGGCCGGGGACGTGCTGACGGTCTCGGCGCCGTTCGGCGACCTGACCCTGCCCACCGACGGCCCCCCGTTGCTGCTGGCCTCGGCGGGAATCGGCGCCACCCCCATCCTGTCGATGGTCGAGCACCTCGCGGCGAACGGCTCCACCCGCCAGGTCACCGTCGTCCACGCCGACCGCAGCCCCGCCGACCACGCCCACCGGGAGGAGCTCGGGCAGCTGGTCGCCGCCCTGCCCGGCGCCACCCTGCACCGGTGGTACGAGGAGGTGGGCGACTGCTCCTGCCGGCCGGCGCCGAACGTCGGCCAGGTCGACCTGAGCGGGATCGACCTTCCCGACCCCGTGGTCGCCTATCTGTGCGGGCCGCTGCCGTTCATGCGCGGCGTGCGCACCGAGCTGCTCCGGCGCGGGGTGCCCGCCTCCGACATCCACTACGAGGTGTTCGGGCCCGACCTCTGGCTCGGCCAGAACTGACCGGAGGCCTCGCTCCGGGCCAAGCGCGCCGGACTGCGGGGCGCACGTGCCGGCCGCTCCTCACCCGCCGCCGCGGAGGGGGTACGAAATAGAGCGGACATGACAGATGGGCCCCTCCCCGGGCGGGGAGGGGCCCATCGACGATCAACGATTACCGCGCGCCGGGGCCGTAGTAGCCGCCCAGCTTGTCGCGGTACTCGGGCTCCTTGTAGGTCGCCTCGTCGAACTCCGGCGCGTCCTTGATCTCCTGCTTGGTGCGCGAGACATAGATCTTGCGCTCCTGCGGATCGATCTGGTGCACGGTGCCGGCCGGCAGTACGACCTTCTTGCCGAAGATCCAGAATCCGGTGTCGACGACGATGTAGCTGTCACCCACCGCGTTGCTCTCCTCGTCCACCGAACCGATCTTGCCGTCGGTGGCCTCCACGTCGAACCCCACGAGGTCCAGCGTCTGCTCGCCACTGTAGGCCTCGGGGCGGTAGCTCCACACGTTCTCCGTCATGGCGTTTCTCCTCGTCAGCGAAGGTAGGACACCTGCCTCCTACCCGTCGCGTCCGGGCTAAACGGGCCGTGGGGGAAGGGCGGCCGTCCCGGGGTGGGCCCTCGGCGGTCGCGTCGCGCCTCCCGCCGAGGTCGGAGGCCGGACGGCGACCGCCGACGACCACCGTAATCATTTCCCGGCGAAGTACTCCGCCACGATCCGGGTGTGCAGCGGGAACGCCAGCTCTCGCGGCCCGTCGATCAGCAGCCACTCCGTCGTCTCGGCCGTCGGCACGACCGGCGGGAGGTCCGCCTCTCCGGTCCGCGGTCCCAGGGCGAAGACCAGCACGGTGCCGTCGGGAGCGCTGAGCACGTCGAGGAGCCGCACGCCGTCCGCGTCGACGACGACGCCCGTCTCCTCGCGAAGCTCCCGTACGGCCGCCTGCTGCCAGGACTCGCCCATGTCGACGAAGCCGCCGGGCAGGGCGAGGCCGCCCCGATGCGGTTCGACGTCACGACGGACCACCAGCAGGCGTTCGTCCACCGGCAGCACCATCACCGCGACCGGCAGCGGGTTGAGGTAGGAGGTGTTCTCACAGCCGGAGCAGGTGCGCGGCCAGGACTGGCCGGGGGCGAAGGCTTTGCCGCAGAAGGAGCAGTGCGAGTTCCTGATCGTCACGATCGCGAGACTAGACCAGGACGAGGCGTTACCTCATGCTTTCACCGCTCCTGCCGGGAATCGGAGTCAAGGCCCGGCCCGGCGCGGCGTCCCCTTCGCGCGGGGGGCAGACTTTCCCGCGTGAAGCGAATCCTCATCATCGGTATCGGCGCGGGAAACCCCGACCACCTCACCCTTCAGGCGGTCAAGGCCATCGCCGCGGCCGACGTGTTCTTCATCCTCGACAAGGGGGAGGTCAAGCACGACCTCGTCCAGCTCCGGCAGGACCTCGTCGACGCGCACGCCCGCGCTCCGTACCGGCTGGTCGAGGCCCGCGACCCCGACCGGGACCGGACCACCCCCGCGTACGCGGGCGCGGTGGAGGACTGGCGATCGCGCCGGGCCGACATCTACGAGCGGCTCGTCCGCGACGAACTCGGCGACGACGAGACCGGCGCGTTCCTCGTCTGGGGCGACCCCTCCCTCTACGACAGCACGCTGGCCATCGTCGAGGAGGTCCTCGATCGGGGCACGGTCCGGTTCGAGTACGACGTCGTGCCCGGTATCAGCAGCGTGTCCGCGCTGGCCGCCAGGCACCGCACCAGCCTGACCCAGGTCGCACGGCCCCTGCACATCACCACGGGCCGCCGCCTGTCCGAGGAGGGGCCCGGCGGGTCCGACGACATCGTCGTCATGCTCGACGCCCGCCACGCCTTCACCTCCCTGCCCGACCCCACCGGCTTCGAGATCTACTGGGGCGCCTACCTCGGCACCCCCGACGAGATCCTGGTGGCCGGGCCGGTCGCGGAGGTCGCCGACCGGATCCGCGACGTCCGCGCCGAGGCCCGGGAGCGCAAGGGCTGGATCATGGACACCTACCTGCTGAGGCGGGTTCCTCGTGCGGAGCGCCCCGAGCCTCCCTCCTGAGCCGGAGTTCCCGGCGTGCCGGGCTCTCGCGGGAACCGGACACCGTCGAAGGACACCGTCGGGGGCCACAGTCGGGGGCCACCGCTCTCACGGGTTCCCCTCGGAGCGGTGGCACGCCTCTGCTCCCGGCACTCCCGGCTCGCCGTAACCGTGTTCGCACCGGGCGTCGGCTCGGGTAGTGTTGCTCTCCAGCAATGGACGTGATCGAGGAGGTGAGACCCATTACCGCTGTGTCAGGTCGGGTGCTCCCGTCTCACGGCCGCGTGGTCCTTCCGACCTAGGTGGCCGAGGGAGCCCCAACGGCATCCCGAAAGGCTCCAATGTCGGCTTTACCGTCATCTCTCTCCCAACCCGTCATCGTCACCAGGCTGCGGGCCGCCGGCTGTGTCTTCGCCGAGGACGAGGCGCGGTTGATCATCTCCACGGCGCGGACGCCGTCCGGCCTCGCCGCCATGCTGGACCGGCGGGTCGCCGGCCTGCCCCTCGAACACGTTCTCGGCTGGGCGGAGTTCTGCGGGCTGCGGATAGCGGTGGACACCGGGGTCTTCGTTCCCCGCCGCCGTACCGAGTTCCTCGTCCATCAGGCCGTCGCCCTCGCCCGCCGGACCGCCGCCCCCTCCCCTCCGCTCGGCCCTCTCGGCCCTGAAGAGCTCATCGTCCCCGACCGGCCACGGATCATCGTCGATCTGTGCTGCGGTTCCGGCGCGGTGGGCGCCGCGCTGGTCGCGGCCCTGAGCCGGGTGGAGTCGCACTCCGTCGACATCGACCCCGCCGCGGTGCGCTGTGCCCGGCGCAACCTCGACGCCGCCGACGGCCTGGTGTACGAGGGTGACCTCTACGAGCCGCTGCCCGCCACGCTGCGGGGCCGCGTCGACATCCTGACCGCCAACGCGCCCTACGTGCCCACCGGGGCGATCGGGCTGCTGCCCCCGGAGGCCCGCGAGCACGAGCCGCGGGTGGCGCTCGACGGTGGTGCGGACGGGCTCGAGATCCAGCGGCGGGTGACCGCGGAGGCGGCACTGTGGCTGGCACCGGGCGGCCACCTGCTGATCGAGACGAGCGAGCGCCAGGCGCCCCAGACCGCGGAGGCCTTCGCCCGCAACGGGTTGATCCCGCGGGTGGTCGAGTCCGGCGAGCTGGACGCCACCGTCGTCGTCGGGACCATGCCCGCCCTCCGTCCGCCCGGTCCTTCCCGCGATCAGGGGATAGGCGGGTTCGGGTAGGGTTCACTGGTGAAATCGCTGTTCACAGCCATTTTTCACCGGCTGTGAACAGCGCGCCCGCCCGGTACAGGAGGTCCCGCGCATTGTCCGAGAGACGCGAACACGCAGCCGCCTCCCCCGCGGGGGATCGCGCCGATCTGCGCGCCGACTGCGAGAGCTGCTTCGCGCTGTGCTGTGTCGTGCCCGCCTTCTCGGCCTCGTCGGACTTCGCGATCGACAAGAAGGCCGGGCAGGCCTGCCCCAACCTGCGGACGGACTTCCGCTGCGGCATTCACACGCGCCTCAGGGACAGGGGCTTCCGGGGCTGCACCGTCTACGACTGCTTCGGCGCCGGGCAGAAGGTCTCCCAGGTCACCTTCGGCGGACAGGACTGGCGGCGGGCGCCGCGGACCGCCGCGCGGATGTTCGAGGTGTTCCCCGTCATGCGGGATCTCCACGAGTTGCTCTGGTACCTGACCGAGGCGCTGGCGCTGCCGCAGGCCCGCCCCATCCGCGGTGAGCTCGGCCTCGCCCTGGAGGAGACCGAACGCCTCACCCGCGACACCCCCGACGCTCTCGTACGGCTGGACGTGGCGGCGCACCGGCGGGAGGTGAACGCCCTGCTGCTGCGGACGAGCGAGCTCGTCCGCGCCGGAGCCGGGCGCGGGAGGAAGGACCGCAGGGGTGCCGACCTCATCGGGGCCAAGCTGAGAGGCGCCGACCTGCGGGGGGCCAACCTGAGGGGGGCCTATCTCATCGGGGCCGACCTCAGGGGCGCCGACCTGAGGACGGCCGACCTCATCGGCGCCGACCTCAGGGGCGCCGACCTCTCGGGCGCCGACCTCACCGGGAGCATCTTCCTGATCCAGTCCCAGCTGGACGCGGCGAAGGGCGACGCCAGAACCACGCTGCCGCCGTCACTCACCCGCCCGGCTCACTGGTAGCCCCCGCACCCACCCGCCCGGCTCACCGGAAACCGCCGTCACTCTCCCGTCCGGCCCGCGAACAGCGCGGCGCCGTGGGCCGTGGGCCGTTCCACAGCATCGAACAGCTCCTTTCAACGGCCCGGGTCCCAGGCCGGATCCGGGTATGCAGACAGGGGGCGGGCCGGGAGCCGCGAGGCGACCGGCCGCTCCCGCGGACCCGTCGCGCCCATCGGAGACACCACGTGAGCATCCCCTTGCCCGCCTCGTTCGCCCACCACGTGATCGACGCCGACGGCGTGCGCGTCAACACGTACGTCGCCGGTGAGGGGCCCCCGGTCCTGCTGCTGCACGGCTACCCGCAGACGCATCTCATCTGGCATCGGGTGGCGCCCGTGCTCGCCCGCGGGCACACCGTGGTCCTCACCGACCTGCGGGGTTACGGGGACAGCGACAAGCCCCCCTCCGCGCCGGACCACGGCCCCTACTCCAAGCGGGTGATGGCGCACGACCAGCTGCTGGTCATGCGCTCACTCGGCTTCGACCGCTTCGCGGTGGCGGGCCACGACCGCGGGGCGCGGGTCGGCCACCGCCTGGCCCTGGACGAGCCTCGGGCGGTGACCAGGCTGGCCGTGCTGGACATCGTGCCCACCCGCCACGCGTTCCGGCACGCCGACGCCGCGTTCGCGCTCGGCTACTACCACTGGTTCTTCCTCGCCGCGGGCGACGGCGTCCCCGAGCGCATGATCGGCGCCGATCCCGGCCACTGGGTCCGCTCCCACATGAAGGTCCAGCACGGCGGGACCTCGTTCGACCCGGCGGCCCAGGACGAGTACGTCCGCTGCTTCTCCGATCCGGCGGCCGTCCACGCCTCCTGCGAGGACTACCGGGCCGCCGCGAGTATCGACCTGCGCCACGACGACGCCGACGCGGACGCGGGCCGGCGCGTGACCTGCCCCGTGCTCGCCCTGTGGGGCGAGCACGGTTTCGTCGGGCGCGGCTACGACGTCCTGGACGTCTGGCGGCGGTACGCGAACGACGTGCGCGGCCAGGCGGTGCCCAGCGGGCACTACGTCCCCGAGGAGGTTCCCGAGATCACGGCGGAACTGCTCGGCTCGTTCCTCTCCGAGAGCCCGGTCACGCCGGCGCGGTAGAGATGGGTGCGGACCGGTCAGACGTAGTAGCCCTCGACCGGTACGCGCGCCTCGTCGAACAGCGCGGGGCCCTCCTGGGGCACGTGCGGCCAGCCGCCTGCTGGCTTGAGGCCCGCGAGCTGTTCGTTGGAGAGCGCGAACACGACGCGGCCGAGACCGGACCGTTCGATGGCGCCCGTGCACATGGGGCAGGGCTGGCAGCTGGTGTACATGGTCGTGGCCGCCGCGTCGCCGGGGGCGAGCTCCCGTGCCGCCCACCTGGCCAGTTTCAGCTCGGGATGGGCGCTGATGTCGCCGTCGCTGAGGACCGTGTTGTGCTCCTCGGCGAGGACCGTGCCGTCCGGCCCCACCAGCAGCGACCCGAACGGGGCGTCTCCGGTCGCCCGCGCCTTGGCGGCGAGCTCGATGGCCCTGCGAAGATGGTTCTCGTCATTGTTCGTCATGATTGTCCTGTTCATGGTTGTTGGGTGCGCAGATCCCAGCGGGCGGCCACGGTCGCGAGCGCCTGCCAGGCCACCTCCGGGTGGCGTGTCTCCTCCGGGTCGCCGTCGAACGGGTCGAGCACGACGGTGTCGGCGCCGAGCAGGCGCAGCCGTTCGAGGTCGTCGAGGACCTGGTCGATCGTGCCCTCACCGGCGAGCCGCCCGGGGGCGGTGATCGGGGACTCGGTGAGCCGCAGGGCGATGCGGGGCGCGAAGCCGGGCATCGGCCGGCTCTCCTCGTCCGCGATGGCCTTCAGCCGGTCGAGCCCCTCGCGCATCCGGTCGAGGGTGAGGCGCAGCGGGTGCCAGGCCTCGCCGAGGCGCACCACCCGGCGCAGGCCGGCGTCGCTGTTGCCGCCGACCCAGACCGGTATCCGCCCGGCCCCGTAGTCATCCTCGTCGTCCCAGGCGGCGCGCATCACCCGGAGGTGGTCGTCGGTCAGCGCCCCGCGCCGCTCGAACGGGACCCCGAGCGCCTCGAACTCCTGCCGCGCCCAGCCGATGCCCACGCCGAGGACGAGCCGCCCGCCGCTGAGCCGGTCGAGGTTGGCGGCCATCCGGGCGACGAGCAGCGGGTGGCGGTACGGCACGATGAGCACCGTGGTGCCGAGCCGGATCCCGTCGGTGACCCCGGCCAGCCAGGCGAGGGTGGTGAAGGGCTCGTAGAACGGCGCCGGGTACTGCTCGGCGACATCGGGGGTGATCACGACGTGGTCCGAGACCATGAGCAGGTCGAAGCCCAGGCCCTCCACCGTCCGCGCCCAGCCGCGCAGCACCCCGGGATCGGCGCCGGGCCCAAAATTCAGCATGTTAACGCCTATTTTCACCTTTTCAGGCTATCGAGTGATCATCCGCGGCCGGAAGGGATTCATCCCGGCGTACGGCGCCATATACCGTTGATATGCCGGTATCTTTGCCGGATGGCCGAGAATCTCGACGCGACCGACTGGTCTATCCTGGTCGAGGTCCAGCGGGACGGCCGCATCCCGATCACCGAGCTGGGGCGGCGGGTGAACCTCAGCGCCTCCGCCACGACCGAGCGGGTCAGGCGACTGGAGGCGACGGGCGTCATCACCGGCTACCACGCGAACGTCGACCTGGAGAAGGCCGGTTTCCCCGTGCTGGCCGTCGTGCGACTGAAGTATCCGGGCAGCCGGCACCAGCCACTGCACCGGCTGCTCGACGAGCGTCCCGAGATCCTGGAGTGCCTGCGGACCACCGGCGACGACTGCTACACGCTGAAGGTGGCCGCGACCTCCATGGGCCACCTCGAAGAGCTCGTCGACGAACTGGCCCTGCTGGGCAGCACCACCACCAACCTCGTCTACAGCCAGACGCTGCCCTACCGCGGCCCGCGGGACCCTCAGCCGAGCTGACCAGGGCTCCGGCGCCGCCGGCCTCCTCCCCTTCTCGCGCGGGAGGCTCCCGCGGTCGCCCGTGCCGGTTCCCGCGTCGCCGCCGCCCGCCCGCCGCGAGTGTTAGGAACGGCGGGCGCCGCAGCCGGTCGCGACGGCCGTGATCCGGGTGCGGCCCTTCCTTTCCGCCGCGGGACCGGCGTGGTCGTCGCGGCGGGCGCCGTCTCGCTCACCGCTTCCCACCGGCAGGGGTCCCAGGCAGGGGCATCCGAGGTCCGCGCGCTGGATCAGCACCGGTGAGCTGCTGGGATCGAGCCGGGCCGTGCCCGCGTAGGTGGCGACGACGCGATTCATCCCCGCGGGCAGGTCCGAGACGGTCAGGGTGGCGAGGCCGTCCGCGTCGAGCTGGGCCACGCCCAGCCTCGCCCCGTCGGTGGCGAAGCCGACCTGCCCCGTGGGAACGGTCGCGTCCGAGGCGGTCACCCTCGCGGTGAAGGTGATCGGGCCGCCGTCTCCCGAGGGACACGTGGAGGTCAGCGTGGTCGTGGTCGTCGCCGTTCCGCAGAGCTGCGCGAAGGGCCGCACGACGGTGTTCGTGTCCAGGGTGATCGCGCCGCGGCTCAGCAGGCGGCCGACCACGGTCGCACCGGCGGTCGCGGTGATCGCGCTCAGCGCGAGAACGTTCCCGGAGAAGGCGGAACCGGTTCCCAGCGTGGCCGAGGCGCCGACCTGCCAGAAGACGTTGGCCGCCTGGGCGCCGTTGACGAGGGTCACCGTGCTGGCGGGCGCGGTGACGAGGGTGGAGGCGACCTTGAAGACGAAGACGGCGTCCGGGTCGCCCTGCGCGTCGAGGGTCAGGGTGCCGGTGAGCCGGAAGGCCCCCGTGGCGGAGTCGTAGACGCCGGGCGTCACGGTGGTCCCGCCGAGCTCCGCCGGGACGGTGGCGTCGGCGGGCCGGCCCGCGGCGTCGTCGTAGGCGGCGGTCAGGTCCGTCTGGGCCTGCTGGGCGGTGGCGCCGGCCTGCAGGACGGTGCCGGACGAAAAGCCGCTCGGCGTCGCGCCCGGCCACACCCCGAGGTCCCCGGTGACGAGGGTGGGACCGGTGTTCTTGACGACGTCACGGCCCAGGACCACGAAGTTCGCGGCCGTGCCGAGCGGCACCGGCGTCGCCACGCTCGCGGCCGCCGGGGCGGGGGCCGCCGCACCCGCGATCGCCGGGGCCACGGTCGCCGCGCTCCCGGTCGCCGCGCTCGCGGCCGCCGGGGTCACGGCCACGGCTCCCAGCGCGACCACGGCCGTGAGGACCCCCGCCAGCCGGGAACGGACGGTGTTTCGCGGCACCACACGAGGTCGAACGGCCTCCATCATGATGTTTTCCTTTTCTTTGAAACTGCCCCGTCGAGGCGCATTTCCAGCGATGCACCACTCCTTCCGACCTTACTGATCGACGAAGCCGCACTCGCTATACGACATACATGCGAATCTCATCGACACCGGCCTGCCTTCCACCAGATAAGGAGGCCCACCGGGACCAGAGATGACAATCCTTGACATGTCCATGTCGACTTATATCTTTAAATCCCTCTTTTAATTTGAATGAGCCACTTTCAACCTGGCGCGACTGCCCCGGATGGGTACGGGGCCCCCGAAGAGCATCGTGTGTGGCGATGGCGCGGCGATGGCGCGGCGGTGCGGCGCGGGTCCCCACGCCATCGCCACCCGCCCGGCAGCCCGGCCGGAAGATCGCTTCCGCTCGCGTTGAGAGTCACCTGTCAAGCATTACGAAAGCGGCCTGCAACTCGAAATGCCTATAAAGGTAGATAGAAGTGGAAGGATCTTCATTTTCTTACCCCGAAGTTCTTTCCGGCCGTCCGGTGATCCCCGACTCCACCCGCAGGCGGGGCGGACCGATCAGGACCGACCCGAAGGAGAGAGCATGAACGGCGAGAAGCCGATGAGGACGGCGAGGACCGGCGGTGCCCGGCGCCGATGGGCCGGGGCCGTGGTGGCGCTGGCCACCGTGGCGGCCGTGGCGGGCCTCGGGGCCGGTCCCGCCTTCGCCGACGTACCGAACGGCGCGGCGAACACGCCCGCCGCCAAGACCCTCGTCACGGCTCCCGGCCCCCCGTCCGGCGGCACGGCCCTCGCCACGGATCCCGGCCCCGCGTCCGACGCCCGCCTGGAACGTTTCATCGGGAAGGCGCCGAAGTGGAGGCGGTGCGGCCTGTTCAGATGCGCGACCCTCACCGTGCCCGTCGACTACGCCGACCCCGGCAACGGCAGGACCTTCACCCTTCCCCTGATCAAGGCCCCGGCGAGCAGGCCCGACCAGCGGATCGGGACGCTCGTCGCCGCGGCCGGAGGGCCAGGACAGTCCGGCACCTGGATGGTGCGCACCTTCCACGAGACCTGGCCCGCGCAGGTCCGCGAGCGCTTCGACGTCGTCGGCTTCGATCCCCGCGGGGTGGGCGGCAGCAGGCCCGCCATCGACTGCAGCCTGCGGGCGGGTGACAAACCCATCGGGAAGCCCCGTGCCGACCTGCCGCTGGTCGGCGAGGTCGCACCGTACTACCGGCTCATCGTCCAGGCCTGCGCCCGCGGCACCGGCAAGGACGTCCTGCCCCACGTCGGTACCGCCAATGTCGTCACCGACCTGGAACTGCTGCGCGCGGCGCTGCGCCAGGACACGATCAGCTTCCTCGGCTACTCCTACGGCACGAACATCGGCCAGCGCTACGCCGACCGCTTCCCGCGCCGCGTCCGCGCCATGGTGCTCGACGGCATCGACACCGCGCACCTGAACTGGGACACCGACTCCCTCCACGGCGCCAGGGCCCACACCGAGGCGCTGCACTCCTTCGCCCGCGCGTGCGCCCGCGACCCCCGGATGGCCTGCCCGGCCGGCAGCGCGAAGGGCGTTCTCGCCGCCATCGACAAGGTGATCGCGCGGGCGAAGGCCAGGCCCCTGCGCGGGGGCAGGTACGACCTCGACGCCGACACCGTGCGAGCGGTGATCGGCGGTACCCTCATCGACCCCTCCTCCTGGCGGGAGCTGTCCACCGCGCTGGGCGCGGCGGCCGACGGGGACGGAACCCCGCTCGCGGACCTGCGGGTCCGGCTCGGCGCCCCCTCGGTGTCCCTGCCCGTCGACGAGGTGACGAGCGTGGTCAACTGCCTCGACCGGCCCCACTCCAGGAACCTGAGGGACTACGAACGGCTCGCCGGGCAGATCCGCCGTATCGACCGCCTCTCCGACGGCACCAACCTGACCTGCGCCTTCCTGCCCTCACCCGCGGTCGCGCCCGCTCCCGCCCGCGCCAGGGGCGCCGGGCCCATCGTGCTGGTCAGCCACACCCGGGACGCGCGCACACCGTACCGCTGGGCCAGGGAGGTCGCCGGGAACATGCCCTCGGCCGTGCTGCTGACCTACGACGCCGACGGGCACACCGTTTACGCCACCGGCGTCTCCTCCTGCGTCGACGACACCGTCACCCGCTACCTCGTCGACCTGACCCCGCCCAGGGACGGAGCGCGCTGCACCCGGTGAGGGGGAACGCGGCGAACCCGGGATCGCGCGGTGCCGGCACCGCGCGGCGCCGACGGCGAGGGGCACCCGCGCGTATCTCCGGCCGTGCGGTCCACCCGCGCCGGGGCACGGTCCCCCTCGTCCCGGCCTTCCCCGCGCGCCACCCGGCGGACGCGCGCGGTGGCGCCGGAGGAACTCAGCGCCTCCCGCCGGTAAGCCTGCCCGTGGACAGGGTGGCCTCGGCGCCGTAGAAGCGGCCGACGCGCTCGACCTCCCTCTCCAGCTCCCCGGTCCGGCCGGAGTCGAGCTTGACGAACGACTCCAGCCTGATCTCGACCCTGCCGCCCTTCTCCCTGCGCTCCCACATCCCGGAGACGACCCCGTCGACCAGCATGATCTGGTGGGCGACCGCGCCCTCGTACCTGCCCCGGCCGTGCTCGAAGACGCGCGCGGCGGTGTCCTTGGGCACGACGACCTCCTTGGGACCGCTGCCGAGGACGTACGCCTCGTACTGCGGCAGCAGCCGCAGGCAGCTCGGGCCGGACGGCCAGCGGTCGTCGTCGTCGGCGGCCAGGACGTACGCCTCGCGCCCCTCGACCTCGACCCGGGTGACCTCGTCGCCGAGCGACTCCAGCGCCTCGCGCGCCTCGGGCGGCCTGAGCGCGAACCAGCGGGCCAGGTCCTGGTGGGTGGCGGGGCCGTACGCGCGCAGGTAGCGGCGCACGATCTCCATCGCCGACTCCTCGGGGTCGGGCTGGTCCCCGACCTCGGTCCTCAGCCCCGCCCACCGGTCGGGCCTGACGTAGGTCACCTTGGTGCCCCGTACCGGCCCGAAGCAGAGCACGCCGAGGTAGGCGACGGGACGCAGCAGCTCGCCCCAGTTGGAGGCGAGCCTGTCCTTGGCCCACGCGCCGACGCGCCCGGAGACCTCCCCGGCCAGTTCCTCGCGGGTCAGGCACTCGCCGTCCAGAGCCTCGCGAACCGCGTCGACGAACGCCTCGCCCTGCTTGGCGGTGAGGCCGTGGTAGGCGTGCCAGCCGTCCTTGGCGCGCCAGTAGGGCTTCCAGCGCATCGCCGCCATCCACAGCGCCAGCTCGTCGGCGGCGTGCACGTGCAGGGTGCCGCGCAGGCTGTACGTCTTGACGAGGCGCTTGCTGTCGTACAGCTCCGCGCGGACCCGCTCCCGCGTGGCGCCCTTCACCCGCGACCCGATGGCCAGCTCGGCCGCGGCGGCGACCTGCGACTGCACCCCGCACACGTCGCGCACGGGTTCGCGCGGGTCGCCGGAGGCGGGTTCCACGAGATGGTGGCGAGCCAGCCGCCGCGCGTGGACCTGATCCCAGGTGAGTGAATTCATGGTCCCCGTCTCTACCCCGTGAGGTGGAGGCGAACCTGGCCGCGCCGGACGCCGGCGCCGAGGCGGTTACCGTCCCGGACCGGCTCGAGCGGCGCCACGCGGGCGGCCGTCACCAGCGGGCCCGCCTCGCGCGGCTCCTCGGCGAAGGCCCCGACGCGCCCCGAGGTGGCCGGTCCCGGCGGGTTTCGTCTCAGCCGGGGAGGACCGTGAGGCCGGAGCGGGCGACGATGGCCTGGAGCGCGGCGACGTGGCCGGTGTAGGCCGCACGCCCCTCGCGGGTGAGGCTGAACCACGTTCTCGGGCGCTTGCCGACGTGCCCCTTGCGGATCTTCACGTAACCGGCCGCCTCCAGAGCGCTCGCGTGCTTGGACAGCACCGAGTCGCTGACGCCCAGGTTGTCGCGGACGAAGGCGAACTCGGCCTCGTCGGCGGCTGCCAGCAGCGAGACGATCTGCAGCCGGGTCGGCGCGTGGATCGCCGGGTCGAGCCGCGGGGTCATCGCTCCGCCCGCCTCGCGGTCCGCCCGGACATCCACCTGGCCAGCAGCGGCGAGGTGATCGCCACGACCGCAGTCATGATCAGGCCCATGAGGGTGCGCGGGTAGGCGAGGCCCAGCTCCGTGAACCACAGCGACAGCGGGGCGGACGCGGCGACCGTGACGAGCAGCCAGCCGGTGAAGCCGGCCCATGCCCACGGGTCCACCACCGAGGAGTGCGGGCGCAGCTTCGCGTCCCTGACGTCTCTCACGAACTTGAGAACGGCGAGGACGAGACCGGCCGACAGGGCCGGCACGGCGATCCCGAGCCACCAGGCGGGCGGGATCTCGGTGACGAACTGTATGCCGGTGACGAAAGCCCAGACCGCCACCGGATACCAGGCGGGGAACATCGGCGGCGCGGCGCGCAACACCTTTCGCCGCGTCTCGTGGACCTGGGCCAGCGTCCGCGCGGCCTCTTCGGGGGTGATGTCCATGCCCGCTCCTTTTATTTTCCTAGTTGGAAAGTACTTTCTCCTTTCCATATCGTCAAGTACTTTCCAGAGCCGGTCATCCCGCGTCGAGACCGGTCAGGAAGGTGAGGGACTCCTCGGAGGGGCTGCCGGGCTCGGCCTGCAGGAGGAGGAGCCGCTGCCCGGAGGCATGGCCGACGTCGTAGGTGGCGCCGGTCACGTCCAGCTCGCCCACCATGGCGTGCCGGACGCCCTGGGGCGTGCAGGTCAGGTCATCGGCGTCCCTGCGGGCCCAGAGCTTGCGGAACTCCGCGCTTTTCAGCGACAGCTCGCCGACGAGCTCGGTGAGGTAGGGGTGCTCCGGGTCCGCGGCGGCCACCAGGTGCAGCGACGCGACCCGTGCCCTGGCCAGCCGCTCCCAGTCGAGGTAGAAGCTCCGCGCCGCGGGGTCGAGGAAGACCATGCGCAGTAGGTTGTCGCGGTAGTCCATGCCGTCGTACAGCACGTCACCCGGCCGGTTCATCGCGAGCACGTCCAGGAAGCGCCCGCACACGAGCGCGGGGGTGGCCGGCCAGCTCCGGATCAGCGTGACGAGCCCGGGGCTGACCGTTTCCGTGGTGCCGCCACGCCGGATCGGACGCCGCTGCGCCAGCTCGTACAGATACCGGGAGGCGTCCGGCCCGAGGGCGAGCACCCGGACCAGCGCGTCGAGCACCCGTCCCGACGGATCCCGCTCGCGCCCGTCTTCCAGCCGCGTGTAGAAATCGGCGCTGACACCGGCCAGCATCGCCACCTCCTCGCGGCTCAGCCCCGGCTCCCGCCGGGAAGCGGGGTCCGGCGGCCCCACCTGGCGAGGAGAGGCAGCCTCACGCCGTTCGCGAAGAAAGTCGCCCAATAGATAGATATCGTCCATAAAATCACCGTATTTCGGAAATGCGAGATCAGGGGGGCCGGGTGACTACCACCCATCCAGGCCCCGGCGCCCCCGCCGGCGGACGGCGCCACCGCCGTGCGCGCCGGCGCCGGGACCGGTTCATCCCGTCCGGACGGACGGACAGGCGTCGCACGCGGGAAGGCGCAGGACGAAGCGCGCGCCCTGCTCGCTGTCCTCGACGGTCAGCGTGCCTCCGTGGGCTTCGGCGATCTCCCTGGCGATCGCCAGCCCCAGCCCGGTCCCTCCCGCGTCCCGGTTGCGCGCGGTGTCCAGCCGGGCGAAGCGGTCGAAGACCACCTCCCGGTGTTCGGCGGGGATCCCGGCGCCGTCGTCGGCGACCTCCAGGATCGCCGACGCCCCCTCGACCCGGACGCTCACGGTGATCCGCGAGGTGGCGTGGCGTTCGGCGTTGTCGAGCAGATTGCCCAGCAGCCGGGTGATCCGCAGCCGGTCGCACTCGACACAGGCGCTCTCGGCCAGATCCTCGACGATCTTGTTTCGGTGCGTCCGGCGGTTCAGTTCCGCCTTGACCAGCCGGTGCAGATCGGTTGGATCGCGGCACAGGAGCGGGCGCGCGTCCAAACGGGTCAGGGTCAGCAGGTCGGCCGCGGTCGCCTGGAGCAGGTCCACCCCGGCGAGCACGGCGTGGGTCGTCTCGAGCCAGTCGGTGTCACGTGGGTGCAGCAGCGCCCCCTCCAGGTGGGTGCGCATGGCGGTGATGGGGGTGCGCAGCTCGTGGGAGGCGTCCGCCGTGAAACGCCGCAGCCGGGTGTAGGCGCTTTCGAGACGGTCCAGGGTGTCGTTCACGGTTTCCGCCAGGAGCCTGATCTCCTGGTAGTCCGCGGGGACCGGGATCCGCCGGTCGAGGGCGGTGAGGGTGATCTCGCCGAGTTCGGCCCTGATGGCGTTCACCGGGGCCATGGCCTTGGTGAGGTCGCGGAAGGACCACGCGGTCATCATGGCGGTCACGACCAGGGACGCGCCGACGACCAGCAGGAGGTCCGCGGTCGCGCCGTACCAGGGCACCTCCGGGATCGCCACGTAGAGCAGCCAGACCCCCTGCTGCTGGTAGACCTTGTAGGAGGTGACGGTCATACAGCCTTCCAGCCCCCGCGGCGGGCACAGCACCCGGGTGGTGCGCACGTTCCGGGCGTCGGCGCGGAAGGTCGCGATCGGCGGCCTGCCGGCGAGTTCCGGGGTCGACGCGACCACCCGGCCGCGGGCGTCCAGCACCTGGATCGCCTCGACCTCGCCCCTGGGCAGGACGGGCGGGAGCGGGCCCTGCCGGATGAGGGGCACCACCAGGTTCCAGGCGTCCGTGACGCGAGCCTGGGCGAAATCCGCCTCCCTGCCGCCGGCGAACAGCAGGAAGAGCAGGCCGACGCCGACGCACACACACGCCGCGACGGCGGCGGTCGCCGCTGTCCGGCGGGCCCTGAGCGACGGCAGATACCGGCTCAGCATGACGCTTCCCCGGGGACCGGGCGCTCGCCCCCGGGGTCGGAGCGCCGCACGGGAGGGCCGGAGGCGAGATCGCGTTCGCGGGCCTGCCGGCAGAGCACGGCGAGCGCGCGCGCCGAGGGGCTGCCGGGCGCGGCCTGGATGGTGACCAGTTGCTGGCCGGGCGCCTCGGCGACGGAGAACATGTCGCAGTCGACCGTCAGCTCCCCGACAAGATCATGGCGGAAGCACACGACGTGGCTGATCTCCTTCCGTACGTCGTGCCGGGCCCACAGGCGGCGGAAGTCGTCGCTGCGATCGGACAGCTCGTCGACCAGCTCGGCCAGGCGGGGGTCGCCGAGGTCCCTGCCGACGACGGCGCGCAGGTGGGCGACCGCGTTGCGCGCGGTGGACTCCCAGTCGGGGTAGAACCTCCGCGCGGCGGCGTCGAGGAAGATCGTGTCGAGTACGTTGTCGCCCACCTTCAGCCCCGCGCGCAGCCCCTGCCGGTAGAAGGCCGCGGCCGGCGGGTTGATGGCCAGCACGTCCGTGCATCGGCTCATCACGAAGGCCGGCGTCCGCCAGGTGTGCATCAACCGGATCAGGTGCGGGCTGACCCGCGCCGTGGCGCCGGCCGGCACGCGTGGCCCCCGGTGGACCGGCATGTCCGTGCGCGCCAACGCGTACAGGTGAGCCGTGGCGTCCGCGCCGAGGCCGAACACCTCCGCCAGGGCGCCGAGCACCTGGTCGGACGGGTGGCGTTCGCGCCCCTGTTCCAGGCGGATGTAGTAGTCGGTGCTGACGTCGGCCAGCATCGCGACCTCCTCCCGTCGCAGACCCGGCGTCCGGCGGAGCCCGGAGTCCGGCAGTCCGATCTGGGCGGGAGTGGTGATCGCGCGCCGGGCACGAAGGAACTCGCCGAGCAGGCTTTCGCTGGCCATTGCGAAATCATATGTCCGACTTATCCAAATTGACTGGGTGTGTCACTACCAGTCAGACCCGCCCCGGGAAGCCGGTGCGGCGAGCAGGGCGGGCGCGCCCGACGAGGACGCCGGTCCGCTCGCATCACTCGTGACCCGGCTCCGATCAGGGCGGATGCATGGGAGTGCCACGGTCAGCCTGGGCGAGCGATCCCGATTTATGGTGACGGCATGAACGACGGCAGGCATCTCTGTGACCTCCTCCGAGCCCGGCCCGAGGCGCTCGCCCTCCTCCCACCGGAGAGATCATGATCATCGCTCGATGTCCCCGATCCATCCGCGGGCGTTACACCGCGGCCACGTCCCTGCTGGTGCTGATCGTCCTGACCACGCTCGGCGCGAGCGCCCGCCCGCCCCTCCGCCACGCCCTGGAGTCCGACGCCCGCGCCCAGGGCGGGAGGGTGGCCGGCCTGGGCATGCCGTGGCTGCTCCAGGAGTACAGGCTCGAATACCTCATGGCCGTCCTCGTCGTGGTCCTGACCGGCGGCACAGGCATGGCCACCTGGTGGGTGCTCGGCCGCGCGCTGCGCCCCATCCAGGCCATCCGCACCCATCTGGACGAGGTCACCGTGAACGATCTCGGTCGCCCCGTGCGAGTCCCGCCGGGAGACGACGAGATCGCCGAGCTGGCCCGTACCACCAACCACACCCTCGCCCGCCTCGACGAGGCCCTCGCCCGGCAACGCCGCTTCGTCGCCACCACCTCCCGCGAGCTGCGCAACCCGATCACCGGGTTGCGCGCCGAACTCGAAGACGCCCTCGACCACCCCGAGGACACCGACTTCCACCACACCTTGCGTACGGCGCTGACCATCGCCGACCGCCTCGACACCATCATCAACGGCCTGCTCTCCCAGGCACGCACGGACGCCGCCGACTCGGCCCGGGGCACGAGCTCCCCGACCCCGCCGAGTCCCTCACCCGGAAAGGCGGCCGCCGGCGCGTCCTCGAACACCTCACCCACCTCGACGCCGCCCGTCATCTCGACGGCGGCGACGGCGACCTCGGCGATCACCCGCGACGCCGCCCACCGGCACCGCGGCGGCCTCACCCTTGAGAACTCCCCCGTCGGCGCCCGCCTCGCTCCGCGCATCCCGCGACCCGGCTCTCCGGCCGCCTTTCCCTGCGAACCGGTACGCCCCGCCATCGCCCCGAAGCAGTCCAGGGAAAACCGGCCAGGCCGCACGGCGGAAGGTGACGGCCCTGAGGTAAAAAACTGCCGCCGATCATTACAGGAACGTCACACTAGGCCAATCGGACAATAACGACATATCATCATCAAATGGACAACGGCCCCTGCAACCTGCTCGGCGAGTTCCTGCGCGCCCGGCGCGAAGCCACCAGTCCGGCACAGGCGGGCTTCCTGCACTCCCCCTCCTCCCGCACCCCGGGACTGCGGCGCGAGGAGGTCGCCATGCTCGCCGGGGTCAGCGCCTCCTACTACATCCGGCTTGAGCAGGGACGGGAACGCAACCCCTCCCCCCAGGTGCTGAGCGCCCTGGCACGGGTGCTGCGCCTGGAGCCCGACGCCATCGGCTACCTCTACTCGCTCGCCCACCCCTGGACCCGCCCCCGCATCGAGACCGGCGCCGTGGAGCGGGTCAGTCCCAGCCTGCTCCGGCTCCTCCAGCTCAGCCCGCAGGCTCCCGCGATGGTGATCGGCCGGCGCCTGGACATCCTGGCCGTCAATCCGATGATCAAGGCCCTGTACGAGGGTATGACCAACATCGACAACTGCCTGCGCATGATCTATCTCGATCCGCGAGCGGCCGATTTCTACCCCGACTGGGAGAAAGCCGCCCGCGCCAAGACGGCGCAACTACGCTCCGCCGTGGCGGCCGACCCCGACGACCCGTACCTGCACGGGCTGGTGGAGGAGCTCACCGCCCGCAGCGAGGATTTCCGCCACATCTGGGCCCGCCACGAGGTGCAGACGCGCGGCAACGAGGCCAAGGAGTTGCGCCACCCGACGCTGGGCGACCTCACCCTTTCCTGGGAGGTGCTCTCCGTCAGCGGCACCGGCCAGAAATTCGTCGCCCTGGTGACCGAGCCGGGGAGCGACTCCGAACGGGCGCTGAAGGAACTGGCGAGCACGGTCGCCCGGCAGACCGCCCATCGGGCCGCGACAGGAACCCCGGTGCCGTCGGCCCGGCCCACCGGCCGCTGATCCGCCGCTCGATGACGTGGAGTTCTGCTTCGCGGTGAAGAAGCTCAGTGGCCGTCGTTCTCGATCGGCACCGGGTCACGTCGATCACGTGCCGAGCGTGCGTCGCCGTTGGCTTCGCTGATCAGGTGCGCTCGGCGCAGCACGTCGACCTGAGCACGGTTGTAAAGGGCTTGGATGGCGTGGCCGACGGCGCTTCGGGCCGCTTCGGCCTGGCGCGACGTGGAGGCCTTGGGCTCCAACGTGACCGAGTGATCGGTGGCCGAGCCGGCGACGAACGGTGCGATCCGCTCGGCGAGGGCCTGCCGTGTGGCCTCGTCGGCGTCCTCGGGAAGGTCGCGGAACTCCTCGTCGAGTGCGGGGTTGGGACGTGCCTCGAGGGTCTGCCGCACCGCATCCATCGACTCGTCCGAGAACAGCTGGGCATAGATCATGATGAGTGCGCGATCGTTGTCGCGCAGGTGCTCCGCGACACCGCCGAACCCGGCCGGCACATCCGGTGACGCGCCCGGCCGGGACAACATGGCCAGCTCTTGCCGGATCTTCTGGAGTCGCTCCACCGTCGCCTCGAGCTCGGCGTCGATGGTCCGGAAGACCGAGGCTCGGCCGTCGGGGTCCGTTCCCATCGCCGCCACCTGCGCGAGCGGCACGCCCAGCCCGGTCAGTCGCTTGATCTGCAGAAGTCGCGTCAGGTGGCGGACCTCGTACCGCTTGTAGCCGTTGGGTTCGCGGTCGGGCTCGTCGAGCAAACCGATCTCGTGGTAGTAGCGCACCGTCTTCACCGTGCTTCCCGACAGCTCGGCTATTTCGCGCGTGCTCCAGGTCATGGGTTCCTCACCTCCTCATGCGGTACCGCACGTCTGGCGGCGTCTCTCAGCGGATGCCGGTGTCGAAGCAGGGCCGATCGGGCCGCCCCCACCGATCTCCCGACGCCCCACCCCTGGTTCTTGTCGTCACGGGCTTCGGCCTCCCCGGCCCGACGCCGGCGATGGCACTAGCTCGTGGCCCGCGCTCGCCGCTCGCGCAGCCAGACGAACACGACCATGCCGATGTTGACGGCGACAAGGATCAGCACGGACGCGTCGCCGGTGTCGGTGGACCGGTCGAGGGGGAAGGCCTCGCCGTCCGCCATCAACGTGTTGACCGTTGTCGCCAGGACGTTGTTGGCGACGTGGAACGCGACCGGTGCCTCGATGCCGCGGCTGATGATCGCCATCAGCCCGGCGCAGAAGCCGAATACCGCATAATATCCGGACAACCAGGGGTCGGTCGACCCGTGGACCGCGGCGAAGGCCAGGCTGGAGACCACGAGCCCGACGGCCAGCGCCGGGCGAACCGCACGCACCCAGGACGCGGCGGCGGGCAGCACGGCGCTTCGGAACATCAACTCCTCACCGGCGGCCTGCATCGGAGTCGTCAGGACGGTGATCACCAGCATGACGACCGTCGTGGTGGTGACACCGAAGGCGGTCCAGCCCGGAGCGTCGGGTGCGACCAGCGCCACCACACCGAGCCCGGCGCCTAGCAGCAGAGCCGCGCCTGCCAGGTACTGCGCCAAACGGCGCGCGTCGAACGCCCGTGGCGAGCTGATCAGGCTGCGCCACGGCACCTTGGCCGTCCACGCCAGGAGCAGGATCGCCAGCACGCCCGCCGCGCCCACGCTCAGGTTGACGGCCAGGAACTTCAACGGCGTGAAGGTGGCCGCCATCGGGTCGTCGCTGCCCTCGATGACGCCGGCGACCTGGTAGAGCAGAACCTGCAGGACCACCATCACCAGCGACGGCACGATGATGACCACGAGCGGTTTCCACCAGCTCATGCGCAGGTGGGCGCCGAACGGCCGGGAGCCGTCGACGGCCGGCCGAGACCGCCCTTGCGTCAGGGGGCTTGGGCGAGACGTCGCGTCTCGGGGGTCGTCGGTTCTCGATGTGTCCACCGGGAAATTCCTCTCGGGTTCGAATCGGTACGTTCGCTCCCGAGGAAACACCCTGCCGTGGGGGCACACTCAAGTCGTCGGGTGGACGCGACTCTCTTCGCGGGAAAACCCGCGACCGCTGACCGTGAGTAGTCGTACCACTCGCCGGTACGGCTCCAGGTGGGCGGTGGACGGGTGGGCCCGGTCCTGCGCCCTGACGGTGGCCTGCTGGACCGCGGGGTGGGAGGCGAACCGGCCGCCGGTCCCCGCCGTCCCCTCGCGCCTGAAGGCGGCGGGGTTCAGCGCCGGCCGGAGCGGGGCGGGCGTCCGCTCCCCCGCGTCACGTATCCCCGCCCACCTCGCCCGGCCTGCTCCTGCTCACGCTGCCTGCGCCGCCGCCCCAGGAACCAGCCCACCCCCAGGATCGCCATCCCCCACGGGGTACGGGCCAGCCAGCGTCCCACCACGACCTTGAAAAACTTCTTCATGAGACCGTTCCTGCCCAGCGGCGGTTCGATTAGGCGACCGCGCGGCATCCGGCTTCGAGACCGGGTCCGGAGAACGCCCGGAGAAGACCGGCATGAAGCCGGCCCGCGGCCCGCCCGACGTGGCGATCGGCGCGTGGCGGGAGATCAGGGACTGCCGCGTTCCACCATGATCATCGATCGAAGGTGGCGACCTCCGCGCTCACACCGGCGGCGACTCGACCGGCACCTCCGGCACCGGTGCCCGGCGAGCGTGCCGCCGCCGCACCGCGCGCAGCGCGAGCGCGCCCAGAGCGAGCAGGGCGAGCGCGAGGGCGACCCAGCCCGCACCGACAGACGCCAGCCATCCCGCCAGGACTCCCTGCACGGCCGTCGCGGCGCCCACGATCCGGTCGTCGGCGGTCCCGCCGGAGAAGACACGCAGCTCGTACCAGCCGTAGTACACGACATACAGCCCGGCCAGCAGGAGCAGTCCGCCGCTGGCCCTGGACACGTACGGCAGCAACCGCCGCAGCCTGGCCACCGCGGCGCCCCGGGCGAGCACCACCGCCAGGGACAGGACGGCGACGACCAGGCCCATGCCGAGCGCGTAGGCCACGAACGCCGCCACGCCGCCGAGGAGGCCGGCGCCGGACAGCGAGGCCGAGGTGACGGCGAGGAACGGTCCCACCGTGCACGACAGCGAGGCCACCGCGTACGACACGCCGTAGCCGTACAGCGACAGAGGTGAGGTGGCAGGACGGCCGGCGGCCGTCCCGGGAAGGCGGAGCAGCAGCTCGCGGCCCGTCAGCAGCCACACGCCGAGTCCCGCCAGCAGCACGCCGATGACGATCGTCACCCACGGCAGGTAACGGCCGACCGACACGGCCAGAGCGGTGACGATCACCCCGAACAGGCCGAAGACCGTGACGAAGCCCGCGGTCATGGCGGCCGACAGCAGCAGCGCCCGGGCGATCGGCCCGCCGCGGGCCGGCCCGCCGCCGGCGATCAGCAGGGTGAGGTAGGCGGGCAGCATCGCGAAGCCGCACGGGTTGAACGCGGCCACCGTGCCCGCGGCCAGTGCCAGGGCGAGCGGCACCTCGGCGACGTTCACGCTCGTATCTCCAGGTTGTCGAGGGCCATGGCGGTACGTGCGCTACCGGCCGAGCAGCCGCCGGACGTGACCGTCCAGCGCGTCCTGGTCGAGCGGGCCCGAGACCTTCGTGGTGGAGCCGTCCGGTTTCATGAACACGAACGTCGACTGTTCGCTGACGCCCAGTTTGGTCCACACCGCGCCTTTGACATCGGCGAGGTGCGCGATGTCGCCGGTGCCGGTCATCTGGACGAACTCCTTCATCGCCGCCTCGGTGTCCAGGCCTGCCACGCCGACGAACGCGACCTCGCCGAACGTGGCGGTCGCGGTCTTGACGGCGGGTGCCTCGGAAATGCACTTGGGACACCACGGCGCCCAGAACCAGAAGACCACCGGCTTACCGGCCAGGTTCGCGCCCTGGAACGACTCGCCGTCCAGTGTCCTGGCGGAGAAGGCCAGCGCGGCCGGTACCGCCGTCGGCGTGACGGCGTCGGCCGAAGCCGTCGGTGTCGCCGACGCGGATGCCGACGTAGATGCCGACGTGGATGGCGACGTGGATGGCGCCGCGGCCGGCGGCGGCGCGGTGCCGCGTGCGGGATCGGCCGTGTCGTCCCCTCCGGCGCCGCCGCACGCGCACGCCAGCAAGGCCACCGAGATCAGGGCGGTTGCCGCTCGCACTTTGATCATGCGCTCAGCGTAGGGGCAGGCGCCCCCGCGATTTCTTACGAGCTCGTGACGGTGGCGCCCCCTTGACGGCGCCACCGTGACGGCGCCCCCGTGACGGCGCCCTCAGACTCCGGCCGTGCTCACCGTCGCCTCGATCCCGTCCAGGAGGATGGCGAGCCCGGCGGCGAAGGTGTCTCTGCCCTCCTGTTCCATGTAGGGGACGGTCTCGTCCTGGGACTCGTAGGCGCCCTCGGCGGCGAGCCAGGCCGTCGTCGGGAACCGCTCGGCGAAGTCGGGCGCGACCTCCGTCAGCAGGGCCGAGCGGGCGTACCACCACTCCTCGTCCGACATCCCGGTCGCCGCCGGGGCCTGCCTCGACTCCGCGACCGTCTGCGCCGCCCCGCGCACGAAGTAGAACAGCGTCCCGACGACGTACCGCAGCGTCCCGGCCTTCAGCCCGGTCTCGCGGAGGATCCGCAGCGCCTCCTCGATCATGACGTACTCGTTGGGGCCCAGCACGGGGCGCGCCTGCGACACCTGCAGCACCCACGGATGCCGTACGTAGAACTCCCAGGTCTCCCGCGCCCAGGCGGTCACCGCCGCCCGCCAGCCGTCAGTCAGGTCGTGGCGGGTGGACAGCTCGGCGAGGGCCCGGTCGTACATCAGGTCCACCAGCTCGCTCTTGCTCGGAACGTAGGTGTAGAGGGCCATGGCCGTGCGCCCGAGCCGCTCGCCCACCGCGCGCATGGAGAGCGCGGCCATCCCCTCCGCGTCGGCGACGGCGATGGCCGCGTCCACGATCAGGTCCACGCTCAGGGCGGGCTTGGGCCCGGGACGCGTCTCCCCCTGCCCCGTGGTGCGCCACAGCAGCGCCATCGAACGGCGCGCGTCGCCCTGTCCGGCGAAGACGACCACTTGCAACTCCTTACGGCATAAACTAACTTGGCCGGGCCAACTCTTTACAGCATAAGGATATCAAGTGAGAAGGTTCGTGTTCCCATCCGCCACACCGGCCGGCGATCGCGGCCCGCGGCACGGCCGGGCCGTCGCGGACAGCCACGACGTGATCGAGGTACGCGGCGCCAGGGAGAACAACCTGGCCGACATCTCGCTGGACATTCCCAAGCGGCGGCTCACCGTCTTCACCGGGGTCTCCGGCTCGGGGAAGTCCTCCCTCGTCTTCGGCACCATCGCGGCGGAGTCACAGCGTCTGATCAACGAGACCTACACGGCCTTCGTCCAGTCGTTCATGCCGAGCCAGGGACGTCCCGACGTCGACGCCCTGCGCAACCTGAGCGCGGCGATCGTCGTCGACCAGGAACGGATGGGCGCCAACTCCCGCTCCACGGTCGGCACGGCGACCGACGCGCAGACGATGCTGCGGATCGTCTTCAGCCGGATCGGCACCCCCCACGTCGGCACCTCGACCGCCTTCAGCTTCAACAGCGCCGAGGGCATGTGCCCGGAGTGCGAGGGGCTCGGCCGGGTGTCGGACGTCGACGTCTCCCAGCTCGTCGACGTCGACCGCTCGCTCAACGAGGGCGCGATCACCGTCCCCAACTTCACCGTGGACTCGTGGTACTGGCAGGGCCTGGCCCACGCCGGATTCTTCGACCCCGACATGAAGCTGAGGGACTACACCCCGTCCCAGTGGGAGGACTTCCTCCACAAGCCCGCCACCAAAATCAAAATCGGCACGATGAACACCACCTACGAGGGGCTCCTGGTCAAGGTGCGGCGGCTGTATCTCGCCAAGGACCGGGAGTCGCTGCAGCCCCACATCCGGGCGTTCGTGGACCGGGCCGTGACGTTCACGAGCTGCCGCGCGTGCGGCGGCAGCAGGCTCAACCCCGCCGCGCTGGCCTCGAAGATCGACGGCCGCAACATCGCCGACTGCGCGGCCATGCAGATCAGCGACCTGGCCGAGTTCGTCCGGGGCATCGAGGACCCGTCGGTGGGGCCGCTGGTGGCCACCCTGCGCAACACGCTGGAGTCGCTGGTCGAGATCGGCCTGGGCTACCTGAGCCTGGACCGCGAGTCCTCCAGCCTGTCCGGAGGCGAGGCCCAGCGGGTGAAGATGGTCCGCCACCTCGGCTCCAGCCTGACCGACGTCACCTACGTCTTCGACGAGCCCACGGTGGGGCTGCACCCGCACGACATCGAGCGGATGAACAACCTGCTGCTGCTCCTGCGCGACAAGGGCAACACGGTCCTGGTCGTCGAGCACAAGCCCGAGACGATCGAGATCGCCGACCACGTGGTCGACCTGGGCCCGGGGGCGGGTTCGTCCGGCGGGCGGGTGTGCTTCACCGGTGACGTGGCCGGGCTCCGGCGCTCGGACTCCCTGACGGGCCGCCACCTGGACCATCGGGCCCGGCTGCGGGAGAAGGTGCGGCCGGCTCGCGGGCAGCTGTCGATCACGGGCGCCACCCTGCACAACCTCAAGGACGTGAGCGTCGACATCCCGCTGGGCGTGCTCACCGTCGTCACCGGCGTCGCCGGGTCCGGCAAGAGCTCGCTGATCCACGGCTCGCTCCCCCGCAGGGAGGGCGTCGCCGTGGTCGACCAGACCGCGATCCGCGGGTCCCGCCGCAGCAACCCGGCCACCTACACCGGGCTGCTCGACCCGATCCGCACCGCCTTCGCCAAGACCAACGGGGTCAAGGCGGCCCTGTTCAGCGCGAACTCCGAGGGCGCCTGCCCCAACTGCAAGGGCATCGGCCTCGTCTACACCGACCTCGCCATGATGGCCGGGGTGGCGTCGGTGTGCGAGCAGTGCGAGGGCAGGCGGTTCACGCCCGAGGTGCTCACCCACAAGCTGCGCGGCAAGGACATCAGCGAGGTGCTGGGCATGTCGGTGACCGAGGCCCGCGACTTCTTCGCTCCCGGCGCCGGCTCGGGTTCGGGGGCGAGCTTCGGCGCGGCGCGGGCCGTCCTCGACCGGCTCTCCGACGTGGGCCTGGGCTACCTCGGCCTCGGCCAGCCGCTCACCACCCTGTCCGGGGGCGAGCGGCAGCGGCTCAAGCTGGCCATCCGGATGGCGGAGAAGGCCACGACCTACGTGCTGGACGAGCCGACCACCGGCCTGCACCTGGCGGACGTGGACCAGCTCCTGGCCCTGCTGGACCGGATCGTCGACGACGGCAACACGGTCGTCGTCATCGAGCACCACCAGGCCGTGATGGCCCACGCCGACTGGATCGTCGACCTCGGCCCCGGAGCCGGGCACGACGGCGGCCGGATCGTCTTCACCGGCACCCCCGCCGACCTCGTCGCCCGGGGAGACTCCCTCACCGCCCGGCACCTGCGCGCCTACCTGGGAAAGAACGCCGACCGGCAGGACCTCACCGGAGCAGGGCACACCATGGCGAACGTCTGAGCCCGAAGCGGCCGAACGGCGATGCTCGTGGCGAGCACCCGCAAACGGGTGAGAGCCCCCAACGCGACGGGGGCTCTCACCTCAGGCGACCACCGGACAGGGTCGGCGGATCTCAGATGTCGAACTCGCCGCCCTTGACGCCGCCCAGGAACGCCGACCACTCACTCGGGCCGAAAACGAGCGCCGGGCCGGTCGGATTCTTGCTGTCCCTGACCGCGATGACCCCGGGCAGATTACCGGCGACCTCGACGCATTCACCGCCGTTGTTGCCGCTGCGGGAACTCTTCCTCCACACGGCCCCGGTGAGATCCGTGCCGTTCAGGTCCTTAAGTTCCATCGCTCTACTGCTTCCTTGATCTTTTCGAGTGATTCGCCTGGGCGATATGCCTATGTCCTCAGCCGTTCATACCAGCCCAAGAGCCGCGTGACGAGATCATGTTCCGCTGAAAGCCCACCTTCACCTGCGGAATTTGAGCAGCTCAGGCGAGATAGTCGAATTCGCCGTCCTTGGCTCCGGACAACCATGTGTTCCACTCGTCGGGAGTGAACACGAGCGTCTCCGCCGTGGGGATGAGGCGCATCGCTATATGGTCGTCGACGAAAGCGATCGACAGATGGATGTCGCCGGGATCGGGGGCGGACAACCACTCGGCGGCGGTCAGCCCGAGGTCTGCGGCTGCCGGTTTGAGCAGGTGAGATGGCGCTTCGAGAAGGTGCGCGGGCAGGTCGTAGGAGCCGTTCCGCGCTTCGGTCACCAGGGATTTCCAGGCATCGAGCGTGCACAGCAACCTGGAGCCGTCCGGGCTCTTGGAGTCGCGGATGGCAATCCCGGACGGAGTTGGCTTCACCTGGACGCACTGCTGGCCGCTGCCGCTGTAGCTGCTAGTGATCCAACCCTGTTCATCGGTCATTGAACCGCCTTCCTCACGTCCTTGATCAGCGTCACCGACTCGTCGGGGGCGAGGGCTTTGCCGCGTGCGGTCTCGGCGGCCCGGTAATACCGGGCGACGTCATCGGGTGCCTCCGCGAAGATATCTCCGAAAAGACCTTCCTGATGGGCTACAGATGGGTCTTCTTTGTCGGGAAAGTCCAAGATGGTGAATTCGCCGTCCAAGCCGGGGTGGCCGCCTGCGGCGAGAGGGATGACCTGAAGGGTGACCGCCGGATGCGCTGCGCATCGTCGCCGAACTCACCCACGGACGTTGCGGCACCCAGTGGACCCGCCTGTGCGGCACCGGCCCTGACCTTCCCGACCTCCGGGGCATCCGGGATCGTCCCCCGATCCCCCTGACCTCGGAGCCGGTCCACACTCACGGCTCCCCCGTGCCGAGCGTGGACCGCACACGGAGGCCGGCGTCCACGGACCCGATCCCACACTGGTCCGGGACGTCGGCCTCCCCCATCCCGGCCGCGGCGGAAAGCGGCGGTTCCCATGGTCACCTCCGCCGAGGCCCCGGCCTCCACGGCACCTCTGCCCCTCTTCCCGGCCCCTGAGGTTCGGGGTGTAGCCGCCCGGTCTCCCTCCACAACGCAGCTCCAGCGCCTGTGCCTGGGCGCGGCTTCACGGATACGGCATCTCCCGACGGGATGCCACCGGGTCCGGAAACCCCCGTCCAGAAAGCCGAGGCGGCGAAGTCCTCCTGATCCGCTTTGACATCCTCAGACCACAAGGTTCATCCTAGGGTCATTAGTTCATTCCTAATAGCTCTAGGATGAAGGTGGGGTGCACATGGCGCGGGCCGGGTTGACGCCGGACCGGGTGACGCTCGCGGGCGCCGAGCTGGCGGACGAGGTCGGGCTCGACCACGTGACCATGTCGGCGGTGGCGCGGCGGCTCGGGGTGAAGGACGCGAGCCTGTACGTGCACGTGCGCGGCCTGGAGGACCTGCGCGGGCGGATCGCGCTGCTGGCGGCGGACGAGAAGACCATCCGCATCGCCGAAGCCACCGCCGGGCAGGCGGGGAAGGACGCGCTGATGGCGTTCGCGAACGCCTGGCGGGCCTACGCCCGCGACCACCCCGGCCGGTACACCGCGACACAGATCCCGACGCAGGTCGATCCCGAGCTCGCGGCCCGGGCGCCCGGCCCGCGGCGCGCGGTCGAACTGACCTACAGCATGCTGCGCGCCTACGCACTGGCCGAGCCCGACTTGACCGACGCGGTTCGGCTCGTGCGCAGCACGCTCCACGGCTTCGTCAGTCTTGAGGCCGCCGGCGGGTTCGCGCACGCGCGCCCGGCCGAGGATTCCTGGGCCCGCTGCCTCGACGCCCTGCACGCCCTCCTGGAGCACTGGCCCGCACCCCGTGAAGGAGACCCCTCATGACCGACCCGACCACCGGCCGCCTGCGCGTGGACGGCGCCACCCTGCACTACGAGGTGCGTGGAAGCGGCCCGCTCCTGCTGCTGATCCCCGGCGGCGCCGGCGACGCCGCTTCCTACGACGGCATCGCCGACGACCTGGCCGCCGACTACACGGTCGCGTCCTATGACCCGCGCGGCCTGTCCCGCAGCCCGCTGGAGGACCCGCAGGCCACTCAGCAGGTCATGCGGCATGCCGACGACGCGTTCCGGCTGCTGCGACTGCTGACTCCGGATGCGCCCGCGCGCGTGGTCGGCTGCAGCTCAGGGGCGATCGTCGCGCTGCACCTGCTCACCGCCCATCCCGAGCGGATCGAACGCGTGGTGGCGCATGAGCCGCCGTTGGTGGAGGTGCTACCGGACGCCGCCGAGCACCGCGCGCTGCTCGCCCGCGTCCAGGACACGCTCCGCCGGGACGGCCTGATGCCCGCGGTGGCCGAGTTCGCGGCGGGCCTGCGGCGGCCGGGTGCCGAGGAGCCCGTCGCCGCCGAGGCGGCCATCGAGCTGCCCCCGCAGATGGCGGCACGAGCTGAGCGGACGATGGCGAACATGCCCTACTTCCTCGGTCGTATCGTGCCGAGCTTCATGGCCTATGTCCCGGACGTGGATCGCCTGGCGGCCCTGTCGGACCGGCTCGTGCTCGCGGGCGGAGCGGACTCGCGCGGTGAACTGCCCTACCGTCCCGCCGCCCTCCTCGCCGAGCGGTTCGGCAAGGAGCTCGTCCACTTCCCCGGCGGGCACACGGGCCTCAGCACGCACCCCGCCGAGTTCGCCGAACTGCTCCGCAAGGTGCTGAGCGCCTAAACGTGCGCGGCGGTCGTGTCCCGGGAGATGCGGGGACACCGCTGAAGTGGCGGGCCGAACCCGTGAGTCCCGCTGATCACCGATGACGCCGGACGGGTACTGCTCGTCAAGCTCGCCGACAACGGGGTTGAGGAAATCGACGACTACGCGAGCGACGCCCGGCGGCGGAACGCGGCTGGATCCCCGGTGTCATACGGCGACGAGCTGCCATTCCTGGTTGGCGCTACCCTTGTCGGCCCATTGGATGACTCGGGCGCCGTCGGCCGTGGAGCCCGCTTCGACGTCCGCACACAATCCGTTGCCGGAGTTGATCAGTCGGTAGTAGCCGCTTGTGGCCGCAGGGGTGAGTTTCCACCGCTGGTTCGCGCCGTTGTTGTCGGTCGTCTGGACGAGGGCGGCGCCCTGGTTGGCGTTCGGGCTGCTGAGGACCTTGCCGCTGCCGACACCGGACAGCCGGAACGAGCCGTCGGAGTTCTGCGACATCCGCCACTGCTGGTTGCTTCCGCCGTTCCAGGGCCACTGGACGATGGCGGCGCCGTCGGCGGTGGAGCCGCCGAAGACGTCCAGCACCTTGCCGCTGTTGCGGTTGACCAGGCGGACGACGCCGGTGGACGGACCGCCGGCCCCCAGGCCGACGGTGATCTGGGTCGTCGTACCTGCGGTGAGTGACACCTGGCGGGCGTGGCTGCCCAACGGCGAGGTGGCGACGCCCGCGCTGGTGGTGACGGAAACGATCCCGCGCCGGCAAATGAGCGTTACGGTCTGGGTGATGTCGGAGATGACGGTGGCGGTGACGGTCCGGGCGCTGATGTCCCAGGTGAGCGACTCGATCCGGATGCGGTTGCGGCCGCGCACGCCGTTGATCGTGCCCTTGGCGAACTGGTCGGGCAGCGCGGGCAGCAACTCCAGGATGCCGGGCCTCGTGTAGATCAATGCCTCGGCGAGAATCACGGGCAGCGAATTGGCGGCATCGGCGTTGTAGATCGCCAGGTTCGGGTTGTGCGAGGTCATCAGCGATCGGAAGATCATGTTGTTTCCCAGGATCTTCCGCAGATTGCCGTACACGCCGGCGCCGTCCTTGAGCCGGGCTCGGGCGAGGCTGCGGTGGATGGCGCCGTGGGCCTCCCCTCCTTCGTCCCCTCGCAGATCCAGGGCGCGGCTCGCGTAGCGGATCAGGTCGGGCTTGTCCTCGGGGTTGATCTCGTGCAGCGGCCAGAGGGGGTACATGTGCTGTACGTGACGGTGGTTGTACCGGTCGGTCAGGCTGGGCCACGACCATTCCGCGAGCGCCCCGTCGCCGTTGATTCGATAATCGGGCATCTTGGTCAGCAAGGCGGTCCAGCGTTGCACGCCTTGGCCTGAGCCCTGTTCGGTGCCGAGGAAGTTCGCGGCGTCGATGGCGGCCTGCAGCGCATGCTTGCCTGCGGCGATCTCGCCGGTCGCGTTGATCGACAGTTGCCTGCCCGTGTTGCCGGGGCTGTTCTCCATGGAGAAGCACGGCACGAAGATGACCTTGCCGTTGGCGTCGGTGCGGGTGAGAAAGTCCTCGTAGAACAACGCGAGCTCGATCAGGACCGGAGCGAGCTTGGTGCGGTAGAAGGTGGCGTCACCGGTGACCTGGTAGTACTCGAGCAGCGGATAGAGCAGCCAGTCGGCGCCGCCGATCCAGGTGTGGCCGGGAAACCCGCCGTCGAAATGCAGCATCTTGCCGTACTCACCGTCGGTCCGGGAGGGAGCGAGCAGGCCGCGCGTGCCGTAGAGGTTTCTGGCGTTGGTGCGCCAGTCGTTGATCTGGCCGAGGATCAGGTTGAAGTAGCCGTCCATGGCTTCGGTGAGGGACAGGATGTTGCCGCCGGCGACCTGGAAGTTGACGTTGGCGTCCGTGGTGAAGTCGCCGGCCCACGCCGCGTCCCAGGCGCCCGTCCACAGGCCGGTCAGCCGCGGCGGCAGGACGCCGCTGGAACTGAGGAACAGGTAACGGCCGGAGTCGTACATCCGCTCCAGTAACGCGAGGTCGATGACATTGCGATTGGAATTTTGCCGCGCGATCAGCTCACTGGTCGACAATTGCCGATCGGCGGCGCTGACGTTCAGGTCGAGGCGTGAACGGTCGTACAGCTCGGTGTGCAGGGCGGTATGCCGCGTGAGCGACGTCGCGTAGTCGGCGCTCAGCGCGGCCAGCGCCGTGTGCAACGGTTTCGCGTCCCACGCGGTGGACGAGTCGTAGCGATCGAGTTTGGTCAGCAGCACGAGTTTGGTCGCCGCGGCCACGACAATGGCCGACCCGCTCACCCGTACCGAACCGCCGGTCGCGACTACCCGGGTGACGCCCTCATAGCCGAACGCCCCCTGCCCTGCCGGGTATCTGCCCCGCAGGTTCAAGTAGCCGTCACCGTTGCCGACCGTGGCCAGAGTGGTGAAACCGACAGACCCCGGCACGCCGCTCAGAGCCGTGTTGACGCTCAGCGTGGTGTCGATCGTCCGGCCCGGCGCGGGAGTGAGTTCGTGGATGATCACCCGGTCGGCTCGGGAGGCGAAAGCCCGCCGGGTCCACGCGCCGTAACCGTCGATCCACGTCGAGGTGACCTCACCGGTCCTGAAATCGGTGATCCGGGCGTAATCGCTGGCCGTTGTCATCCCCGGGGTACTGATCTGCAGCTCATAGCCCGGGTGGAAGGTCTGAGTCCAGCGCAGCGACCAGCCGGAGGTAAAGTCGCCGGTTGCACCGTTGAAGTCACCGGCGAGCGCCTTGTCCCTGACCCCCGCCAACCGGCCCGACAGCACCGGCGGAGTCACGTTACGGGTGCCGTTGGGCAGAACGAACCGATGATGCGTGAAGATCACCTTCTCCAGGGTGGGCGCGCCGTAGAGCATGGCCCCGTACTCACCGTTGCCGGTCAGGAAGGCATCGGCCCAATTCGCCGCGGCCGCCGTGTCGTAGATGCCGCGTTGCGGCAGCGTCACCTGCGGCGGCACGGCGGCGGCCGCTCGGTCAGCGAAGATCGCCGAAGGCAGCGTGGCAGCGCCCGCGGTCGCCACCGTGGTGGCGATGAAGCGTCGACGATTCATCGGCATGTTCATCGGAACTCCCGGTGACGAGGTTGGAGTGATCGTTGCGGCCGAGTGCCGCCCGTGCCTCCACGGCTGGTCCATCGCCGCGAGGCAGCCGCCATTCGACGGGACACCCCGTAGTAGGGAACTCGGTTAAAAAATGCCTCCGACGGCAAACACACCAGGTGGTTTGCCTGAGAGACATCCCATGAATAGCATGCGCGAAACGTATGACGTTTGACGTCTTACGTCAAGAACAATGATGAACGCCGCGTAACCTCTGGTCCCGGTTTCCAGGATGGCCGACGAATCTCTCAGGAATTCGGTGTAACTTTCATCAGCAGGAAGACCGGGAGCCAGGACAGTGACCGCGAGGTGTGTGCCTACATCGGTTACTTCCTTTGTTTTCATCCATCCGTGGGCGCGCCACGGCCATCGGGAGTCATCCATGGTGTGTGCTGCCCGAGGCGGGCGGGCGCACGCTGCTCGCCTCGGCGGGTCAGAGATCTGCAGATCCGGCTTGCTCGTTCCCACAAAGAGATGTCTCCTTCGGGGTCGCGTCCTCGGAGCGATGTGAACAGCTCGACGAGGTAGGTGCCGTGGTTCTTAGCCTGGAACTTTCGTGATCTTCCCGTGGTCGGATGAATGGTCCGGCTGAGCGTTGATTTTTCGATCGGGTCAGCGTCATGTCCCGGCTGTCGTGCCGGGTTGACGGGGTTCCACGGACCCGTAGTTGTCCCTTTCTGATCATTGGGGCGGCTTGGTACTGGTCAGGTCGGTACCGGTAAGTCCTGCAGCCGGGCCGCCGCCGTACCGCGGTACACAGCACGACGAACGCCGGCCTGACCCGTGTTCGAACGGCCCCGCGAGCCGTCGTTCAATGCGTGTCGGGGCGTCTGCCGTGGATGGCATGCTGGCGGTGTGAGCGAGGAATCCGATGTCAGCCTGCGTATCGCCGCCGAGTTGCTGCTGTTCCTGCCCGCGCGGCGGCGGCGTGAGTGGCAGCTGGTGGCGCCCGACGGGACATCGACGCTGGGCCATGTCGTGGAGTCGCTCGGGGTTCCCCTGCCCGAGGTGGGGTCGCTGACCGTCGAGGGCGCGGAGGTCGGCAGGTCCTATCAGCCCGTCGCAGGTGACGTGGTCCACGTTCACGCCGTGCCCCGTCCCCAGCGGGTGCCCCTCGAACCTGGGCAGGACGCGCCCCGATTCCTGCTCGACGTCCACCTGGGCACCCTCGCGCGGCGGCTCCGGCTGCTGGGCGTGGACGCGACCTACCACAACGACATGGACGACCCCTCGCTGGTCGCCGAGGCGAACAGCGAACGCCGCGTGCTGCTGACCCAGGACCACGGCCTGCTGTGCCGCCGGGCGCTCTGGTTCGGCGCCTACGTGCGAGGCACCAAGGCGGACGACCAGCTGCGCGACCTGCTGGAACGGTTCGCGCCACCGCTGCGGCCGTGGACCCGCTGCACGACCTGCAACGGGGAGCTGGCCCCGGTCGACAAAGCCGAGGTCGACCGCCTGCTGGAGGCCGGGACCAAGCGTTCCTACGACGTCTACGGCCGATGCCCGGAGTGCGGCCAGATCTACTGGCGTGGCGCGCACAGCGAGCATCTGGAGGAGATCGTGCGGTCGGCCATGCGCACGGCCCGCCCGGAGTCACAGGTCGGCGGGGGTCCACGCTGAGGCGGACCGGTCATGCCGGGAATCCGTGCCGGCCATGCCGAAAATCCATGCCGGTCACATCGGGAATCCGTGCTGGTCACGCCGGGAATCAGCGCCCGGCGGGCCTCGCGGGCGGCCGGACACCGCGGAAACAAGATCATATAATCCCGGGCCAGGGTCCATGTATGGGCGTAATCTCCCTGCAAGGACACCGGAAGGCAGGAGATCCCCCCATGGCCGACGAGCCGACCGTCTCGAACCCGTCATCCCGTTCGTCAGAGGACGGGCGGAGACCCGGGATGGAACGGATCGACGCCGAGGTGCCGCACTCGGCTCGCATCTGGAACTACCTGCTGGGCGGGAAGGACAACTTCGCCGTCGACCGTGAGGCGGGCGAGAGGGTGTCCGCCGTCTTCCCCGGCATGGTGGACGTCGCCCGTCATTCCCGGTACATGCTCGCCCGCGTGGTGCGTCACCTGGCCGGCGAGGCGGGCATCCGCCAGTTCCTGGACATCGGCACCGGGCTGCCCACCGTCGACAACACCCACGAGGTCGCCCAGCGGGTGGCGCCGGACTCGCGCGTCGTCTACGTGGACAACGACCCCCTGGTGCTGGTGCACGCCCGGGCGCTGCTCACCAGCACGCCCGAGGGTGCCACCGACTACATCGAGTCGGACGTGCGCGACCCCGAGCACATCCTGCAAGCAGCGGCGAAGACGCTGGACTTCGGCAGGCCCACCGCGCTGATGCTGATGGGCATCATGGGCCTGATCGCCGACCACGACGAGGCGCTCTCGATCGTGCGCCGGTTGATGCGGGACCTGCCCTCGGGCAGCTACCTGGCGCTCTACGACGGCGTCGACACCGACCCCGCGTACGTCGAGGCGATGCGGCGCCACAACTCGGGCAGCGGCGTGGTCGCCTACACCCCGCGCAGCCCCGAGCTGATCGCCCGCTACTTCGACGGTCTGACGCTGCTGGAGCCGGGTGTCGTGCCGGTGCAGCGGTGGCGGCCGGATCCCGTCCCCTGGGGAGACGTTCCCGAGGTGGCGTGCGCCGGCGGCGTCGCGCGCAAGCCCTAGCCACGTCACCACGCTTGCCCGGCACCGCCGCCCGCACGAGAGGACCGGGGGTCTCCCGCCCGTTCAGCAGGCCGGGGATCCACCGCCGGAGGGTCGTTCGAACGGCTCGTCGGCGCGCACGACGGTGGCGAGCACCTCGTTGAACGCCTCGGTCGAGGTGGGGTGGTTGTAGACGGCGTCGCGGAGTTCGGCCGCCTTGACGCCGTGCCGCATGGCGAGCGCGACCGTGTTGACGAGTTCCTGCGCGTCGACGCTGAGCAGGACGGCTCCGAGGATCTCGTCCGTCTCGGCGTCGATCACGAACTTCATGAATCCGCGAGTCTCCTCGACGATGTAGGCGCGGGGCATCGCCACGATCTCGGCGACGGGCTTGCTCGCGATCCTCACCCGGTGTCCCGCGGCTCTGGCCTCCTTCTCGGTGAGACCGACGGCCGCGAGCGGCGGGGTCATGAACAGGGTGCGGGGGACCGCGACGCGGTCCGACACCGAGCGCCGGCCCTCGCCGACGAGCTGGTCGAGGACGACGCGGCTGTCGTCGAGGGAGAGGTAGGTGTGCTGCGGCCCGCCGCGGACGTCACCGAGAGCGTAGATGTGCGGCTGGCTCGTGCGCAGACGCTCGTCGACCTCGACCGCCCCGCGTTCGGTCGTGCGGACGCCGGCGGCGTCCAGCCCGAGGCCGCGGGTGGCCGGCGCGCGACCGGTGGCGGCGAGGATGGCGTCGGCTTCGAGGGTGTGCCGCCGCCCGTCCTTCTCGTAGACGACGGTCGCGCAGGTCTCATCGTCGCGGACCTCCGTGACGCGCGCCCCCTTGATGATCTCGATGCCGTCGTCCGTGAGGATGTCCTCGGCGACGGCGGCGGCCTCGTCGTCCTCACGGCCCAGGATCCTTGAGGAGGTTTCGAACAGGGTGACCCGCGAGCCGAACCGGCGGTAGATCGAGGCGAACTCGATGCCGATGTATCCGCCGCCCACGATCGCGAGCCGTTCGGGCAGGCGCGTCGTCTCGATCAGACCGGTGCTGGTCAGGGTGTGCTTGCTCTCCCTCAGACCGGGAATGCCGGGGAGGATCGTCTCGGCGCCCGTGTTGATCAGGATGGTCTCGGCGGAGATCGTGAGACGTTCGCCGCCCGCCTCGACGCCGACGGTGTGCGGGTCGACGAACACCGCCCGGCCGGTGACGACCGTCACGGTCTCGGCGCCGTTCAGCGCCTCGTAGTTGCCTTTGCGGAACAGCGCGGTGAGCGCCTGCACCTCTTCGACGGAGCGCTCGTACCAATCCTGCGCCGGGTCACTCTCCCGGCGCTTGCCGGCGCGGTGGACCAGCGCCTTCGTCGGCACACAGCCGACATTGGGACAGGTGCCTCCGTACATCCGCTCCGATTGCTCGACGAGCACCACGCGCCTGCCGAGGCCGCCCATCGTCCTCGCGACGGCCTTGCCGCCCTTGCCGAAACCGATAACGAGAAGATCGGCGTGAAGGGTGTCGCTTGTGGTGTCCATAATTCCAGTTTCGATAGGTAAGATTGAGCTCACAAGGCGTATTTGTCTCACTTTTCCTCGCGAGCGTCTCATCATGGATTCAGTCAGTCATCTCGTCCGCCTGGCGAGAGCGCAGGCGACGCTGGACAAGCGCTGCCTTCTGGCAGGCGCGACCGTCATGGACATTCCCTCCCGGGGTGATGGTGATGCGGCCTTTCACCTCCTGCTCGACGGCGCGTGCACGCTCGAGCTCCCCGATCGGCGCGTCGAGCTCCGGCCGGGCGACGTCGTGATCCTCCCCCGCGACACGCCGCACCGCGTTCGCACCACCGGATACGGACCCGTTCAGGGGGTGTCCGAAACTCCCGGTGGCGCGTTCTCCACCGTCCGCAGCCGAACGGGTGAGGGCGTGATCGACCTCTTCTGCGGGCACTACTCGTTCGGCCCCGGCGCGGGGGCCATGCTCTTCCGGAGCCTTCCCCACCCCTTGCATGTGTCCTTCGCGGAATCCGGCGAGGTGGACGAGATCGTTCGGATGCTGGGTGGGATCATGCGGTGGGAGGCGCGGGACGACGGGCCCGGCACCGCCGCCGTCCTCTCGGCCCTCTGCAACGCGCTGCTCGCGATGGTGCTGCGCGAATCGGGCGGGCGGCTCGCCGAACCGGCGCTGTGGACCGCCGCCCACGACGAGCGGATCCGTGCCGTCATCGACGAGGTGCTTCGAGATCCCGGCGCCGACTGGCCGATCGCCCGCCTGACGCGCGTGGCGGCGATGGCGCGGGCCACGTTCATCCGGCACTTCTCCCGCAGCACCGGAATGACCGTCGGCGCGTTCCTCACGCACGTCCGGTTGATGACCGCGGCGGAACTGCTCATCGACACCGAGCGTACGGTCGCCTCGATCGCCGCCGAGGTGGGCTACCGTTCCGAGTCCGCGTTCAGCCGGGCGTTCCGCCTGGCGACCGGATCGACGCCGGCCCGGTTCCGCCGGAACCTCGACCGCACGGCGTGAACGACGCCGGCGGCCCCAGGTGTGCCTCCGCGCCTCGATCCGCCGCCCCGAGTCGTGAACCGCTTTCCCGAGGTAAATCCGAGCCGACCATTTGCTGGACATACGTCACCGCTTCGTAAGAGGTGAGCGTCGCCTCCTGGCCTAGCCTCGACGTCATGAAGATCGACGTGGTGTTGCCGTGTCTCAACGAGGAGGCCGCGCTCTCCTGGGTGCTCGACCGGATGCCGCGCGACCATCGCCCGATCGTGGTCGACAACGGCTCCACCGACGGCTCGGCCGGTGTCGCCGCCGCGTACGGCGCGACGGTGGTGAGCGAGCCGCGCCGCGGGTTCGGCGCCGCCTGCCACGCCGGGCTGCTGGCCGCGACCACCGAGGTCGTGTGCTTCATGGACGCCGACGCCTCACTCGACCCGGGCCAGCTGCCCCAGGTGACCGGCCCGGTCCTGGCGGGCGAGAGTGACCTCGTACTCGGTCGTCGGAGGCCGCACGCCGGGCCCGTGCACGCCCGGGTCGCCAACGCCGTGCTGGCCGCACGCCTGCGGCGCCGCACCGGCGCCCCGCTGCGCGATCTGGGTCCGATGCGCGCCTGCAGACGCGCCGAACTGGTCGAGCTGGGACTGACCGACCGCCGGTTCGGCTACCCCCTGGAGATGGTGCTGCGTGCGGCCGCGGCCGGCTGGCGGATCACCGAGGCCGATGTCGACTACCTGCCGCGCGTGGGACGCTCCAAGGTGACCGGCACCGTGCGCGGCACCCTTCGGGCGATCGCCGACATGCGCCGTGTCATGGGAGAGACGACGTGAGCGCCGCGCAGATCGTGGTCATCGCCAAGGAGCCGGTGGCCGGGCGGGTGAAGACCCGGCTGACCCCGCCGTTCACCCCCGCCCAGGCCGCTCACCTGGCGGCGGCCTCCCTGCGGGACACGCTGCACGCCGTGGCCGCGGCACGGGCCGGCCGGCGGGTGCTCGCGCTCGAAGGGCTGCCCGGGACCTGGCTCCCGGACGGCTTCACCGTGATCCCGCAGCGCGGCGACGGCCTCGACCAGCGCCTGGCCGCAGCCTTCGACGACGCCCACCGGCTGTACCGGCTGCCGGTGGTCCTGATCGGCATGGACACCCCCCAGGTGACCCCCCAACTGCTGAACACCGCCGTCACCCTGCTGGCCGGTCACGACGCGGTGTACGGACCGGCGGCCGACGGGGGCTTCTGGCTGCTCGGGCTGTGCCGACCCGACCCGTCCCTGCTGCTCGGCGTGGCGATGTCGCGGCCCGGCACCGGCGCCACCCAGCTGCGGCGCCTGCACGAGGCCGGGCTGAACGTGGCCCGCATGCCGGAGCTGAACGACGTCGACACCGCCGCCGACGCCTTCCGCGTCGCGGCGCAGGCGCCCCGATCCCGCTTCGCCGAGGCCCTGGCGGCCGTCGGGGCGGCGTCGGCCGCCGTCGACTCGGGATGAGGGCGCCGGCGTCCACCTCGCGATCTTCAAGACCACGGGCGCCGTCTCCGGCCTGCCCCCCGGGGGGGTGGCACGGGCCTTTGGCCACACCGCTGACAACGCACGAACCTGGTGAAAAACGGGAAGAGCTGGGATTTTGACAGCGGCGTCTTCCGGTCAGGACCACCCGCGGGCGACGAAGCGGTCGTCCCACGCCGGCACCGGCTTCGTTCTCGACCCGGACGGCCACGTCGTCGGCGTTTACGCCGGTGGCGCCCTCGGAAGACTCATGCCGGAGGACGCCACCGGTGTGATCCGCCACCTGCGTGAACACGACGCCATCGGTGAAACCCCGTAAAGATCGCGTACTGATCGGGAGGAGATTTCCATGACGAGGGTCGTCGCGTTCGACGTCAACGAGACGCTGCTGGACCTGCGAGCGCTCGACGCCGCGTTCGAGGAGTTGCTCGGCTCGGCCGAGCTGCGCGGACCGTGGTTCGCGCAGATGCTTCAGCTCTCCTTCGTCGGCGGCCTGACCGGCGAATACGTGGATTTCAGCACGGCGCAGCACGCCGCCCTGTCAATGCTGGCCGAGCGGCACGGCCGCGGTCTCACCTCCGACGACGTGACCGGAATCGTGAACCGGATGAGCTCGTTGCCGACCCACCCGGAGGTGGCGGGGGCCCTTCGGCGGCTGCGCTCGACCTCACTGGCCGTGGTGGCGCTGACGAACTCCCCTGCGACGGTCGCCGAGGCGCAGCTCGTCAACAGCGGCATCCGGGATCACTTCGACGGCGTCATCTCGGCTGACTCCGTCAAGCGGCTCAAACCCGCCAGGGAGCCCTACCTCGCCGTGGCGAAGGCCTTCGACGTCGACATCGCGGAGGTGCGGCTGGTGGCCGCGCACTGGTGGGACACCGCCGGTGCGCTCGCGGCGGGCTGCAAGGCCGCGTTCGTCGCGCGTCCCGGTATGGTCCTGAGCCCGATCGGCCCGCGACCTGACATCGTCGGTGCCGACCTCGACGCCGTCGTTGACCAGATCATGGCTCTCGACGCCTAGCGTCATGCGCCCGAAAGCCGTGAAACCGTCGGCTCAGCCTGCGCAAGTTCGGACCTTGACCTGCCACACCAGCGGGAAGAGGCCCGTCACCAGCGGAAACGTGATGACGGGCCTCTCGCGTTGCGTCCGGCCGTCTGCGGCGATCGTCGGAGTCCTACGGCTGCTCACGGCTCATGCGCGGCTGGGTTTTTCGGAGGGCACAGCTGCGTCCGAAGCGCGGCGGCTCCCCTCCGGGACACCGGGTCAGCGCCAGATGACGGCCTGGGTGTGGCGACCGGTGTTCCAGTAGTAGGTGACGGAGCCGACGATCCAGCCCTGGTTGTTGATGTCGTGAGCTCGGGCGCTGGTTACCTTCGCGTCTGTGGGCAGTGGCAGGGTACGGGGCTGGCTGGTGGGGGTGTCCCACAGGGCGGTGAAGCCGTACGGGTTGCCGACCTTGCTGTAGCTGCCGACGATCTGGCCGCGGTCGTTGATGGCGACGGCGCCGGCGTTGGAGACGTCGGCGGGCAGGGGAAGGGCCGTCATGGAGGAGCCGTTCCAGAAGAAGCCGCGACGGTGGCCGTCGGCCGTGTCGGAGTTGCCGACCACCTGGCCGAGGTTGTTGATCGAGTCGGGGGCGCTCATCCCGCCGAACGTGCCAAGCTCGCGGCCGGTGCCGTTGTGCCACAGGTACGCCCGGTAGATCGGCAGCGGGAGACCGTTCTCGTTGACGACGTAGTTCTCGGCGCCCACCACTTGGCCGTGGTCGTTGACGGCGTCGGCGACCAGGCCGGGGCGGCGGTCGATGACGGTTTTGACGTCACCGGACAGCAGGACGGCGCGAAGTTCGGCGAAGCCGGGAGCGGGCGCGAAACTGATGACGATGTGCCCGTTGGCGACCTCTGCGTCGCAGTAGCCGGGGGCGCCGTGCGCGCCGAGGTCCTCCATCTTGCCGTTGTGCCAGAGGAAGGGAGTCCACTGGCCCGAGGGCAGCTCGCTGCAGCCGACGACGCGGCCGTCGTCGTCGATGCCGGAGGCGAAGCTGGTCTCGCCGCCGAGCGTGCCGAGGTCGGTCATCGTGCCGTTCTTCCACAGGAACGCGTGGCTGAGCCCGGACTCCAGCGGGCTGTCGCCGACGACGTGGCCGTGATTGTTGATGCCTCGGGCGACGCTCCATATGCCGCCGAGGGTGCCGAGGTGGACGACGCGGAGGCGCTCCTGACTCGCTGCGGCGGCCGGCGGCGAGGCGAGCGGGGCCAGCGACATGGTCGCGATCATGGCGATGGCCGTGGCCATGGCACGGCGGAGGGATCGGCGCATGATGAGGATTCCCTTCGAAGGCACGCACGGGGGATGTCGTGATCACCGTAAGCGCCACCCGGGCCGACATTTCTCACGTAATCCTTACGTTCGGCAGACACCGCGGCGCGCCGCACGGGCGAGGCTGTCGTGGGGTTCGTGCCTGCCCGGCCGATACAGGGCGGCGCTTCGCCGGGGGTTGGATCGAGGTTGCTCACACCGTCTCTCCCGCCCCGGCGAGGTCATGTCGAAGGAGGGGGCGGGATACCCTGCCTGCGGTGCCTCGAACCACGTGACCGGAGGAGTCGATGCTGAGATGACGGCAGGACGACCGATACCCACACAGGAAGACGTGCTCGGGTACTTCGACACGCTGTCGAACTGGGGACGGTGGGGCGACGACGACGAGCTCGGCACCCTGAACCACATCACCGACGACGTCCGGCTGGCGGCGGCGCGGGCCGTGCGCCACGGCAGGAGCGTGTCGTGCGCATGGGAGGTCGCCGTACCCGAGGACATGGAGCGGTCGACGACGACGTGCCCGTGCGCCGCCGACATGCCGGGGGCCGAGAACATGCCGGAACCGTTCCACAACGACCGGCGCTGGGGCTTTTCTTCCGAGCGGCTCGGCGTCACGTTCCACGGCAACACCCTCACCCACCTCGACTCGCCGTGCCACATCTTCTGGGACGGCACGATGTACAACGGGCGGTCGCACTCGCTGGTCGACGCCGCGACGGGATCGGCGTGGGCGGCCGTCACGGCGGCGGCGAACGGGATCGTCACGCGTGGCGTCCTGCTCGACATCGCGAGGGTCCGCGATGTGCCGTGGCTGGAACCGGGACAGGGGGTGTTTCCCGACGATCTCGAGGAGGCCGAGCGTCGCCAGGGTGTGCGGGTGCGACCCGGCGACGCGGTGCTCCTGCGGACCGGCCATGGCCGCGTCCGGCACGAGGCCGGTGAGGCCGGCGGTTTCACGCAGGCCGGCTGGCACGCGTCATGCCTGCCGTGGCTGCGTGAACGGGAGGTCGCGCTGATCGGCGCCGACACCCCCCAGGACGTTCAGCCGTCGGGGTACGAAGACGTGTTGATGCCGGTCCACGCCGTGAGCCTCGTCGCGATGGGTCTGTGGATGCTCGACAACTGCGACCTGGAGGCGTGCGCGAGGACGGCTGCCGAGCTCGGCCAGTGGGACTTCCACCTCGCGGTCGCGCCGGTCCGCTTCGCCGGTACGTCCGGCAGCCCGGTCAACCCGATCGCCACATTCTGACCGCCGTCGGGCTCCCTCCGGCCGATCGGCCGGGATCCGACGGCCGTCGCCCCTTTTCCTTTTCGGGGAATACGCGCTCCCAGAGGATGAAAGTTTCGAAAATAAACAGAAACTTGCCACAGATCATTTAATTGTCAATAATTGACGGTGTAAGCAAGCGTCCGAAGCACAAGCGTCAAGGAGGCAGCCGTGAAAACGATTCACCGTGCCGCCAGGCTGGCACTCGGCGCGACGGCCGGGCTGGCGCTCGCGCTGTCCGGCACGACACCGGTCTCGGCGGCGACGTGGGAACTGCGCGACTTCCAGCAGCGGACCTGCGTCACGTCGAGCGGCGGCCACCCCGGCACGTACTTCATAGCCGCGGTCGTCGGAAGCTGGTCGACGACCGTCCAGATCGGGCTGCAGAACCTGCCCCCCGGTGCGACCAGCGCGGGCGGCACACCGATCGCACCGGGATCCAACCACCCCGACCCCGACACCGGGGCGACGACCGTAAACGGCTTCGTCCAGATATCGATCCCGCCGCTCCCGGTCGGGGTGTACACCTCGCTGCTGACGGCCTCGGACGGTACGGAGACCCAGTCCGTCCCCGTCACCATCAACGTGAAGGAGAGCTGCTACTAGCCTCGTTTCGCACGTGCCGCCAAGCCGCGGGCGCCGCCGGCCGGCCGCCCCGGCGGATGCCTTTCCCGCTTCGGATGCGGGCGCGTTCGCGGTGTCGGGCGGCCGGCACGTCGGGGTGGCGTCCGGTCAAGACATCAGCGCTGCCAGACGCGCACGTAGTCGACCTGGAAGTCGGCGGGGAAGGTGGTCGAGGCGTCCGGGGCGCCCAGCCATCCGCCGACCTGGAAGTTCAGCCGCAGGTTGAAGGTACGCTTGTAGTTCAGGTCGCCGCCGAGGGTGTCCTTCAGCCACGCGGGCGTGTTGCCCTCGCGCCGCCAGATCTCCCGGCCGTCGACGTACCAGCGGATCACGCCGGGCTCCCACTCGGTGGCGTAGGTGTGGAAACCGTCACCCGGGTACCCGCTCGGGAAGGTGTGGCGGAAGTCGTTCTTGGTGGGCGTGTAGTCGCGGAAGATCGCCGCGGTCGAGGCCCGGTAGTACTGCGGGCCGCCGGGGAGCTCGGTGACGTCGATCTCGCCGTTGCCCCCGTCGTCGGGCCTCATCCAGAAGGCGGGCCACAGGCCCTTGGAGTTGGCCGGCCCGTTCGGCGACTTCGCGCGGATCTCGAAACGGCCGTAGGTGAAGGACGCCTTGCCCCTCATGGTGTCGAGGTAGCCGGTCGAGTAGTGGCGGGTCGTACCGGCGCAGGTGCGGTCCTCCTTGATCACCCGCATGATCAGCAGGCCGTCGCGCACGAACTGGTTCGCCGGCCGGCTGGTGATGCAGGCGAGGTCGTAGTCCACGGAGCTGTCCCTGGTGTTCCACTTCTTGGCGTCGATCGCGGTGCCGTTGAACTCGTCGGACCACACGAGCCTCCACCCGGGCGGGTTCGTGGAGGTCGCCGTCGGCTTGGGGGTCGGCGTGACGGTCGGCCTGGGTGTGGGAGTGACCGTGCCGCCCGTGGTGTACGTCACGATCAGGCGCGGCCGGATCGCCGCGTTGGAGTTGTCGGCGGAGGCCCAGTAGGTGCGGGTGGTGCGGGTCGACTGGCGGACGGCGAAGGTCACCGCGCCGTTGCCCGTGACGGCCGAGGAGACGTCCCAGGCGTTGTAGCCCTTGGTGACCGCGGAGGCGGAGTCCAGCGCGGCGCCGAGCTCCGGCCGGGTCGCCCAGGTGCCGGCGGCCGAGGCGCCGCCGGCGGCCTCGTAGGCGGTGGTCGTGGTCGCCGCGAAGGCGTTCCAGGAGTACAGCTCCAGGCGGGCCCTCACGTCGGTGGCTCCGGCGGGCAGGCCCGCGACCGTGAACCCGACGACCGCCTCCCGCTCCCCGGCGGAGTTCCCCTCGCAGGACTGCGGGCAGGTCGCCAGCGTCGTCCTGGCGCTGCCGTCGCCGTCCTGGGGCACCTGCGAGTAGGTGGTGTCGGCCGACGGCTTGATCGTGACGCTCCGCGCCGCGGCCGAGGCCACGCCGCCGCCGCAGATCGTGACGACGGCACAGGCGGCCGTCAACGCCGCGACGGCGCGCTTCCTCAGGAGGCGCGAGCCCGTCGATCGCGAATTCTCCGCTCGCGAATCTGTCATCTTCTTCCCCCTTGTATGACATCGGACCGCCACTGCAAGCGGTCCGTGATCATGTGAACTGGATGAAGATAACAGCGGAAATCAGGGTCCGTCGCTTTTTGGAAATTTGGACGGTTCCATATGTTCGCAGCCATTTATCAGGGCATTTGACGAAATTCTCGCGCCGCCGGTCAGGCCTTCTTCGAGCCGCGGGTGACGGCCCCCGTCCGGGTGGTACGAGGGCCAAAAACCCCGCAGAACCCCGCAGAACCCCGCAGAACCCCGGAGAACTCAGGAGAACAGGGCGCGGCCCCAGTAGTCGCCCGCGTCGCGCACGCCCGGCGGGCAGGCGAACAGCCCGCTGGAGACGTGCTTGATGTACTCGTTGAGGGAGTCCTTGCCCGCCAGGGACCTCTGCACGGCGACGAACTGCCGGTGGGGGTCGCGCTGGTAGGCGATGAAGAACAGCCCGGCGTCCAGGCGGCCCAGCCCGTCGGAGCCGTCCACGTAGTTGTAGCCGCGGCGCAGCAGGCGCGCGCCGCCGTTGTGGGAGGGGTGGGCCAGCCGTACGTGCGCGTCGTCCTTGATCAGGGCTTCCCCGTCGGGTCCCTTGGCGTCGAAGTCGATCGCGTCGAACTCGGTCTTCCCTCCCAGCGGAGCCCCCTCCCCCTTGTTCCGGCCGAAGATCTGCTCCTGCTCGGCCAGCGGCGCCCGGTCCCACGTCTCGACCAGCATCCGGATCTTGCGGGTCACCAGGTAGCTGCCCCCGGTCATCCAGTCGGCGCCGTCGCCGGCTCCCACCCAGAGCTGCTCCTTCAGCAGCGCCACGTCCTCCAGCTTGAGGTTGGCGGTGCCGTCCTTGAAACCCATCAGGTTGCGCGGCGTCGCCTGCGCGCGGGAGGTCGACGACGTACGGCCGAAGCCGAGCTGGGACCAGCGCACCGAGACACGGCCGAAGCCGATGCGCGCCAGGTTGCGGATGGCGTGCACCGCCACCTGCGGGTCGTGCGCGCACGCCTGCACGCACAGGTCGCCGCCGGAGATCTCCGGCAGCAGCGCGTCACCGGGCAGGTGCGGCAGGTCGGCCAGCGCGGCCGGCCTGCGGGAGGCCAGCCCGAACCGGTCGTCGAACAGCGACCCGCCGAAGCCGACGGTGAGCGTCAGCCCGGAGGCGGGCAGGCCGAGGGCCTCGCCGGTGTCGTCGGGCGGCGCCTCGGGCTGACCGCCGACCGCGCCGAACGCGCCCGCCTCCTGGCCCTGCGTCATCCGGGCCGCGGCGGCGGTCCACTCCTGCAGCAGCTCGGCGAGCTCCGCCTTCTTGTCGGTCGTCACGTCGAAGGAGACGAAGTGCAGCCGGTCCTGGGCCGGGGTGACGATGCCCGCCTGGTGCTCGCCGTAGAAGGGGACGGGGTCGGAGGCGGAGGCGGTCCGGGCGGGCGCGGGCGGGGGCTCGCCGCCCGCCCCGCGCACCGCGATGGCGCCCGCGCCGGCGGCCGCCACGCCCGCGGCGCCCATCCCGAACAGCTTCCTGCGGCTGATTTTCCCGCTCATCGGACCCCTCCCCTACGGTGACGGCGCGCCATCCGCTACTTGGCCACCACTGCGGCGATCTTGCTGATCGGCTCGGCGAGCGCGTTGATCGCGTCCGACAGCTTCTTGAGGTCGTCCTTGGACAGCTCGGTGTGCAGTTTCCAGCCGTCGCCCCTGCGGTGGACGCCGAGCGCGGCCTCGGCTCCGGCGAACTTCTCGTCCAGCGTCTTCACCAGCTCGGGGACGCGCTCCTCAAGGACGGGCCGGAGTGCCTGCACCGCGGCCTTCGAGCCCTGAAGGTTGGCGTCGAAGTCCCACAGGTCGGTGTGCGAGTAGCGGTCCTCCTCGCCGGTGATCTTGCCGGAGGCGACCTCGTCGAGCAGGCCCTTGGCCCCGTTGGCGAGCAGCACGGGCGACAGCTCGGCCGCGTTGGACTGTTCCACGATGGTCTTGATGTCGGCCATCAGCTTGTCGGCGACCGGCCCGTCCTCACTGACGTCCTCGGTGACCCAGAGATCCTTCTCGATCTTGTGGAAGCCGGTCCACTCCTCGCCCTCGGCCACGTCGTTCTCGCGGGCGTCGATGGCCGGGTCGAGGTCGCCGAAGATCTCCGCGACCGGCTCGATCCGCTCCCAGTAGGTGCGGGAGACGGGGAAGAGCTCCTTGGCCCTGGCGATGTCCTCGGCCTTGACCGCGTCGACGAACTCCTGCGTCTTGGTCAGCAGCGTGTCGCTCTGCGACCTGATGTAGCGCTTGTAGCCGGCGGTCGCGGCGGAGAGCCGGGCGTCGTCGCTGAGCGGCTTGTGCTCGCCGGTCACCTTGAGCGGGCCGCGGACGCCCTTGCCGACCATGCCGGGCTTGCAGGCGGTCTGGTAGCTGCCTGCCGGCAGCTCCACGATCACCTCGCGGGTCAGGCCGGGCACGATGTTCTCCACCTCGCCCATGACCCGGTCGCCGGCGGCGTAGACGTAGAACTCGGTCACCTTGGTGCCGCCGTTGGTGATCGAGAACGTTGAGGTGCCCGCGGCCACCTCGGTGACGGCGACCTTGCACTCGGTGTCGGTGGCGGTCACCGCGACGGGGCCGCCCTTGGCGGGGGCGGCGGACGCGCCCGCGCCCGCGGTGGACGCGGTGGGCTCGGAGGAACAGGCGGTGAGGCCGGCGAGGGCGAGAGCACCCGCGGCGATGGCAAGGGAAGTACGCATGGTCGTCCTGTTCGAGCGGTTTCAGCCCGCGGGCTGCGGGTTGGTCGAGGAAGCCGGGGGATTCTGGGCCGCCGGGGACGCCGGGGCCGCCGGGGAATCGGTGGGCGAGGCGGTGGGGCGGCTGCGACGCGGCCTCAGGAAGAGGGCGAGCGTCGGCACCGCGTAGGCGACCCACGCCACCGTCTCGAGCACGCTCGGCTGCGGGGTGATGTTGAACAATCCGGCCAGCAGGGCGCCGTACCAGGAGTCGGCGGGCATCACGCCGCTGATGTCGAAGGCGTGGGTGGCCAGGCCCGGCAGGACACCGGCCTCCTGCAGGTCGTGCACGCCGTACTTGAAGATGCCGGCGGCGACCAGGATCAGCAGCAGGCCCGTCCAGGTGAAGAACCTGGTCAGGTTGATCCGCATCGCGCTGCGGTAGATGGCCCAGCCCAGCGCGACCGCGGTGAGCAGGCCCAGGGTGATCCCGACCAGCGGGACGGCGGTGGTGGTGGCCCCCTGCACGGAGGCGAAGAACAGCAGCGCGGTCTCCAGGCCCTCGCGCGCCACGGCGAGGAAGGCCATCACGACCACCGCGGTCGCGCCGACCTCCAGGGCCTGGCTCAGCCTGGCGCGCAGCTCGCCGGAGAGGGTACGGGAGGCGCGACGCATCCAGAAGATCATCCAGGTCACGAACGCGGTGGCGAGCAGCGAGGTGACCGCCTCGAACAGCTCCTGCTGCCGGTATTCCAGGCGGGCGACGGTGAAGGTGAGCAGCGCGCCGAACGCGACCGACAGGACGAGCGCGGCGCCGACCCCGGCCCACACGAGGGGCAGCCGGTCACGCCGGTCGCTCTTGACGAGGAGCGCGACGAGCACGGAGACGACGAGCGTGGCCTCCAGGCCCTCGCGCAATCCGATGAGGTAGCTGGCGAACACCGTCACTCCATGGATGGAAGCCTTACCTAAATTAGGGCAGGGCAACCTTACTCTCCACAAGAGGGCGTACCCCCACAGGGGGTATAGCTCTGACCAGGAATGATGATCGCGACGAGGGAGATGGCGGTCCTGGCCCAGGAACGAGGCGGGACGGCGTCACGGTGGGACGGCGGCCCTCAGGGATCGCCAGATCCGCTCGGGAAGCAGCCGGCACGCCTCGTCCAGGTCGATGCCGGGAGCACCCGCCAGCCACCGGCGGGCCGTCTCCGCCACCGGGCCGACGACCAGCATCTCCGTCAGCGCGTCCGGCAGCTCCACGACCAGCCCCGCCTCGGCGTACGGTCGCAGCCAGCCCAGGATCCCGGCCAGCCTGGGCTCCTTCTCCCGCGCGACCAGGGCGGCGTGCGCGGGGAGGAAGGCGGCGTAGGCGGAGGCGTGGACGAAGTGCGCGGCGGCCCGGTGCGCGCGGGTGAAGCCCAGATATCCGGTGACCACGGCCTCGATCCCGGCGGCGGCCCGCGCCTCTGCGTCCTCGCCGTCCTCGCCGGACCCCGTCCCCTCCCCCGGTGGCACCGCGTCGAGCGCGGCGATGACGGCGTCGAGCAGGCCGGACAGGCAGCGGGCGTAGAGTGCCGCCGCCAGCCCGTCGAAGCTGCCGAAGTGGTGGTAGAGGCTGCCGACGCTGACACCGCTCGTGCCGGTCACCGCCGTCATGGTGAAGCCGTCCGCGCCCTCCCTCTCGTAGAGGTCCAGCGCCGCGGCGAGCAGCCGCTCCCTGGTCTCCTCGCCCCGCCGGTGCCTAGGCGACACCGGTCAGCTCCGCGGCCTGCGCCCACAACCTCCCCGCCCGCTCCGGGTCGGCGGCCGCGGGGGCGAGGGGCGTCTCGCGGTCGACGTCGAAGTAACGCCCGGTGCCGGTGCGGTCGAGTGCCAGCCGCACGACGGGGACCGCGCCGTCCGCCGGCGCCTTCCACAGCAGCTTCGCGGCCTTCAGCAGCAGTCCCACCGGGCCACCCCGGTCGCCGAGCCCGGTCCTGATCACCCCGGGGTGCACGGCGTCGATCGTGACGTCCCGCCGTTTCCAGCGTTCGGCCCACAGCGGCATCAGCGCCAGGTTGCAGAGCTTGGTGTCGGCGTAGGTGCGTACGGCGGAGAAGTCGTCGCCGGCCGGGGTGCGCGCGGGGTCGGCCCTGCCCTTGGCGTACAGGCCCGCGGTGACCTGGACGACCCTGGCCAGGCGGTCCTCCAGCAGGTGGTTGAGCAGGAAGGGCGCCAGGTGGTTGACGGCGAAGGACTCCTCGAACCCGTCCTCGGTGAGCCGTCGCGCCGACGGCCAGATCCCGGCGTTGTGCACCAGCACGTCGAGCCGCGGGCAGGTTCCGGCCAGCGCCTCGGCGACGGCCCGGATGCCCTTCAGGGTCGAGAGGTCACCGGTGACCAGCTCGGCGCCGAGCCGGGCGGCCTCGTTCGCCGCGGCGGGATTCCTCGCCACGAGCACCACCCGGTGGCCCCGGCGGGCGAACTCCTCGGCCGTGGCCAGGCCGATCCCGCGGTTGGCTCCGGTGATGACGGCGGTGGTTCTCATCCTGGAAGCGTAGCCGATTCTAGAGAGTCTCTCTAGAATCCCGGGCGGGCGGCTACCCGGGCCCGCGCCCGGGTTCCCGCACGGGCGGGAAGCCGCCCCGGGGGTCGTGGGGCGATCGACCGGTCAGAGGTATCCCCACTCGGCGCAGATCTCGCGCAGTCCCTCCGGGATCTCCTCGGGGGCGGGCAGCGGCCTGCCCGGCTGGACCCTGCCGCTCCTGATCTTGTCGCGCCAGTCCCCGATGCCCTTCACGAACTCCCCGTGCCCGTGGTCACCGTACGTGATCATGCCGGGCTCGTAGGCGACCCCCAGGTGGTCGCAGACCCGCCGCATCTCCTTCTCCGGATCGGCGACGAGCGCCTCGTAGGTCAGGGTGAGCCCGTCGAGCGTCCGCCTGGCCTCGGTGAGGTAGCGCATGTACTGCAGGGTGTGCCGGATCGCCTCCGCCCAGGGGCGCTCCAGCGGAGCGGCCTCGTGCCACGACAGGGCGATCGAGGCGGGGTGGCGCATCAGGAAGATGTAACGCGCGTCGGGCCAGCAGGTCGCGAGGCGCCGGTGGGCGAAGACGTTACTGGGCGTCTTGTCGACGATGATCTGCTTGCCGCTCCCGGCCAGCTCGCGGTGGAGCATGCGGTCCCACAGGATGTGCTCGATGTCGCTGGCGGACAGGCCGAGCGCCTCCATCGCCTGGCGCAGCGGGTCGGTGGTCAGCGTGACCGCCAGGCGGCGCACGTGCAGCTCGTGCGGCGCGTGGATCCGGGAGTGGCTGTTCAGCATGACGCGCAGCAGGGTGGAGCCGGACCGCACCGGCGACAGCACGAACACCGGTTCGCGCAGCAGCCGGTCGATCTCCGGATCGGCCGGGGGCCGGGGAACGTCCACGGGCGGGGGTGGGGGCGGCGGGGGTGCGACCTTACGCCGCACCCGGGTGATGTTGTAGCCCGTCATCCCTTCGAGAGCCGTGTTGACTCTGGTCTTCCACGCCATGACCAGCACCGTAGGGATCCAAGGCGTCCGGAAAGTGAACGTGACCTGTGCGTTGGGGTGCCCGCCGCCCGGCCGCCGCCGCACGGCGCGGCCCTCCCCCGGTTGCGGATCAGGTACGCCGCGGGTGCCGGGCGACACCCCGGCCCCGGCCGCCGGACGCGTCCCGCCCCGGCGGTTCCCGAGTCGCCGGCGCTCTCTCGCGGAGCCGGTGGGAGGTGGTGGGCATCGCCCCCACCGGCTCCGGAGAGCGAGCCCTCACGGCTTCACGCGGGTCAGGGCCTTTCGATCTGGGCGGGTGGCGTCCCTTCCGGCTTGGGAACGCGGATCGTGTCGGAAGGCCGGTCTCCCCTGTTGCGCGCGAGCGCGGTGGGATAGCAGTCGTAATAGCAGTAGTAGCGGTCGCAGTAGCGCAGGAAACAGATCCAGCCGGCCTCGGCCGTCCGCTCGCAGACGGCCGCCGGAGCCGCCCGGGACGACGCGGCGTGGGCACCGGCCGCGGGAAGGCCGACGAGCAGACCGGCACCGGCCAGGACCGCGCCGGCCAGGACGACGCCGGCGTCGCGAATGAAGATGTTCATGGGTTCTCCTCGTCACGTACAGAACACGACAAGGACGAACGTAATCATTCGGATACACAGAGTCACGTAGCCGGTCGGCACGTGTCGGGCGTCCCCGGCCGCCGGCGGGAGCCGGACCGAGGCGGGTGGGTCACATCTCCGCGACCTGGGGGACCGACACCGAGCGCCGGGCGATGGAGCGCACGATCTCGCCGGTGCGGACGGCGGTCATGGACAGCAGCGACGAGGCGATCCCGTGGCTGCCCTCGGTGGCCCCCTGGAGGTAGACGCCCCAGGTCTGCCCGGGGTCGGTGGCGATCCGGTAGTCGCGCTCCACGAGCAGCTCGCCCGCCTCGCCCGTATGGCAGTGCTTGCGCGCCTCGCCGAGCAGGTCGAGGGGATTGCGCTCGCGGTAGCCGGTCGCGCAGACGACCGCGTCGGCCTCGATCGTGCTCACCTCGCCCGTGGGCAGGAAGCACATCCGGACCCGGGCGGTGTCGCCGTCGTCGTGCACGTCGAGCAGGCGGGAGGCGTTCAGCATGCGCAGCCGCTGGACCCCGGCGACCTTCTCGGCGTAGGAGCGCCGGTAGAGCTCGTCGATGAGGTCGAGGTCCACCACCGAGTAGTTGGTGTTGCGGGAGTAGGCGAACAGCATGCGTTTCACGTCTTCTGGCGCGGTGAAGAAGTGGTCGACGGCCTCCGGGTCGAAGATGCGGTTGGCGAAGGGGCTGTCGTCGGCCGGCGAGTAGCCGTACCGGGTGAAGACGGCACAGACCTCCGCGGAGGGATAGGTGCGGTGCAGGTGCTCGACGGTCTCGGCCGCGCTCTGCCCGGCGCCGACCACGACGAACCGAGCGGGCTCGCGCCCGCCGAGGGTTTCGAGCCGGGACAGCAGTTCCTCGGTGTGCCAGACCCGCTCGCCCTGCCGCACGCCGTCGGGAAGCACGGGGTCGAGGCCGACCGCGATCACGAGGTTGCGGGTCAGGCAGGTGTGCAGCTCGTCGCCGTGCTGCACGACGACCTCGAGGGTCTCGTCGTCGTGCGGGCGCACCGCGACGACCTCGGAGTCGTAGCGCACCAGGTCGGCGAAGGAGGAGGCCACCCACTCCAGGTAGTCGTGGAACTCCAGCCTGGTGGGGAACATGGTCTTGTGGTTGATGAAATCGACCAGCCTCCCCTTCTCCTGCAGGTAGGACAGGAAGGAGTAGGAGCTGGTGGGGTTGCGCAGGGTGACCAGGTCCTTGAGGAAGTGGACCTGCATCGTGGCGCCCTCGATGAGCATGTTGCGGTGCCAGCCGAACCTCGGTTGCCTCTCGAAGAAGACCGCGTTCACGCCGGCGCCGTACTCCTCCTCCAGGGCCACCGCGAGCGCGAGGTTGGACGGGCCGAAACCGATGCCCACGACGTCATAGACCGGGCTCGACATGTTCGCCTCTCACGTACTGAAGGGATGGTCCCCCCGCGGCCGGGCGGCGGCGGGGGGCAGCATGGAACAGGATGGACCGGGATCGGACGGGATCGAACAGGGTGGGTCAGGCCCCGCCGGCGGCCTTGGCGGCCTTGGCGACCTGGGGCACGACCTGGTCGATCACGTACGGGACGGCCAGCGGCGTCGGCGTGCGCAGCGGCCAGAACGCCTTGAGGTCGAGCGGCACGTAGGAGCCGCGCTTGACCACGTCGAGGCCGGCGAACAGCCGGTTGGCCTCGATCTTCTTCTGGGTGGCCGCGTCGTCGTTGTAGTGGCTGAGCAGCAGGTCGACGTCGAGGACCCCGACCTTCTCCATGCTCAGCTCGGCCGCGAAGCCCTCGCCGGGAAGCGCCTTGATCTCCTCGGGCAGCTCGAGCCCGAACTGGCCGAAGAGCTGGACGCTGATGTCGGTGTCGGACTTCATCACGCCGATGTTGCCCGAGGGGAAGACGCTGGTCAGCGCGAACTTCTTACCGTCCAGCTCGGGGTGGGTGGTCTTGACCGAGGCGATCTTCGCCTCGACGTCGGCGACGAGCTTCTCCCCCTCGTCGGCCTTGCCGACCGCCTTGGCGACCTGGCGGGCCACCACCTGCCACGAGTCCTCCGCGGGGCCGGTCTCGTAGGCGGTCGTCGGCGCGAGCTGGGAGAGGTTGGCGTACTCCTTGTCGATGTAGTAGTCGCCGCCCGCGAGGATCAGGTCGGGCTTGAGCGCGGCGATCTGCTCCAGCGAGAAGCCCGCCTCTCCGGCCTTCAGCAGCGTCGGCTTGGTGCCGGAGATCTTCGGGGCGGTCCAGGGGGCGAGCCCGTCGGCCTGGACTCCGGTCAGCTCCGCCATGGCGACCGGCTGCACGCCCAGGGCGAGCAGGGTGTCCTGGTCGACCTCGCCGAGGGCGACGATGCGCTGGGGCGCGGACTCGATCGTGGTGGTGCCGAGCTTGTGCGTGATGGTGACCGGGAATCCGGAGGCGGCCTGGGTCGCGGGGGCGTTCGCGGCGGGCTGTTCGGCTCCGCCGCTCTCACCGGCGCACGCGCCCACCAGGCCGAGGCCCAGCAGCAGCGTTCCGGTCGCGGCCAGGCGGCGCATCGTGTCGCGCATGAGTATGGGTTCCTTCCAAAGCCCGGAAGGGCTCTCAGTTTTAGGTTAGCCTTCCCTAACCTAACAATCTTTGACGGTCGTGTGAAGCGCCTCATTCCAGGCGGTTCATGAGTTCCGCCACGGTTTGGGCTGTCATGAGCGTCGCGACCTTCACTCCGGCGCAGCCCGGCTCCCGCCGGATGCGGCGCACCAGCTGCATGACGAGCAGCGAGTGCCCGCCCAGGTCGAAGAAGTTGTCGTGCGGGCCGACCGCGTCCACCTCCAGGACCTCGGCGAACGCCCGGCACAGCATCGCCTCGCGGTCGTCGTCGCGCCGGGTCGCGCCGTCGCGGCCGTCGCCGGTTCCGGCGCCGGTCCCGGTGACCGTACGGGCCGTGAGCGTGACGGGCAGGTCGCCCAGGCGCGCCTCGGGGTCGGCCGCGACGGCCTCCAGCACGCCGGCGAGCGCCCCGATCATCGTGTCGATCGTGGCCGGGTCGAACAGGTCGGCCGAGTAGTCGACGACGAGGTGGAGCTCCTCACCCCTCTCCCGGAAGATGAAGTCGAGGTCGAACTTCGCCGCGGGCGGGCTGAAGAGCGCCTCCCGCTGCCGCAGCCCGGGGAAGCGGACGTCGCCCATGGCCTGGTTCTCGTAGCCGACCATCACCTGGAACAGCGGGTTCCTGCCGGGCACCCGGGAGGGCCGCAGCGCCTCGACGAGCGCCTCGAACGGCAGGTCCTGGTTGGCGAGCCCGGCCAGGTCGGTGTCGCGGACGCGGGCGAGCAACTCGGCGAAGGAGGGGTCTCCCGAGGTGTCGGCGCGCAGCACGAGCGTGTTGACGAAGAAGCCGACCAGGTCACCGGCCGCCTCGTCGGTACGGCCCGCGACGGGGCTGCCCAGCGGGATGTCCTCCCCCGCGCCCGTGCGGTGCAGCAGCGCGGCGACCGCGCTCTGGCAGACCATGAACATGCTGGCCTGGGCTCCGCGCGCCAGCTCGCGGAGCCGCCCGACCAGCGAGGCGGGCAGCCGCCTGGTCGTGGTCCCGCCGCGCTGGCCGACGGTGGCGGGCCTGGGCCGGTCCACCGGCAGCGGGATCTCCTCCGGCATGCCCGACAGCGCCTTGGCCCAGTAGGCGAGCTGGCGGGCGTGCAGGCTGCCCGGGTCGACGGGGTCACCGAGCAGTTCACGCTGCCAGAGCGTGTAGTCGGCGTACTGCACGGCGGGCGGCTTCCACCCCGGCACGCCCTCGGGTGCCGTCCCGTCCAGCCGCGCGGCGTAGGCGCGGGCCACGTCCCTGGCGAACGGCCCGAAGGACCACTCGTCGAACGCGATGTGGTGGAACACGGCGAGCAGCAGGTGCTCGTCCTCCCCCTCCGGGATGAGCGCGACCCGCAGCGGGATCTCGGTGGCGAGGTCGAACGGCCGCGCGATCACCTCCTCGGGCGGGCAGGTGGTGATCTCCAGGACCGGCCGCGCCTGCTCCGGCGGCAGGATCCGCTGGTAGGGCACGCCCTCGTGCTCGGCGAAGACGGTGCGCAGGCTCTCGTGCCTGGCCGTCACGTCGCCGATCGCGGCCCGCAGCGCGTCCACGTCCAGCTCGCCGCGCAGGTGCACGGCGAGCGGCAGGTGGTACGCCTCGCGGGGGCCGTCGTCCTCGCGCAGGATCTGGTCGATCAGCCATAGCCTGCGCTGCGCGTACGACAGCGGGACGCGCTCGGGCCGTTCCCCGGGCACCAGCGGGGGCCTGAGCGTGGCACCGGCCCGGTCGTGCAGCCGGGTGGCCAGCTCGGCGACGTTCGGTGCCTCGAACAGGTCGCGGATCGCGAGCTCGGTGCGCAGCACCGCGCGCACCCTGCCTACCAGCCGGGTCGCCAGCAGCGAGTGCCCGCCCAGGTCGAAGAAGTTGTCGTCGATGCCGACGCCCGAGACGTCGAGCACCTCGCCGAACAGGGTGCACAGCAGGTGTTCCACCGCGGTCCTGGCGGCGCGGCCCGACCCTCGCGGGCCCTGCCGGTCGGGGGCGGGCAGCGCCCGCCGGTCCAGCTTGCCGTTGACGGTCAGCGGCAGCGCGTCCAGCGTGACCACCGCGCTCGGCACCATGTAGCCGGGCAGCCGCTTCTTCAGCCCCTCGCGCACCCGCGCCGCGAGCGCCCCGTGGTCGCGGGCCGCCGCCGGGTTGTTCGCGTACGACACGGGCCTGCGGTCCGGGTCCGCCGTCAGGAAGGCCGCCCCTCCGCCGAAGACGGCGTCGTAGTGGCCGACCTCGTCCGAGGGGGTGGTCACCACGCCGGGGTCGAGCGCGTACAGCAGCTCGGGCTCGACCCCCTCCGCCGGCGCCCGCAGCAGCTCGCGGGCCTCCCGGTGGGAGGCGCCGCCCTCCAGCGCGCGCAGCGCGGCGAGCTCGGCCGACAGCCTGGGGTCGGGGATGGCGCGCACCCTGAGCGGCCCGGAGCGGGCGGACAGGCGGGCCGCCAGGTCCTCCGGTCCCGCCCATTCCACGACCGGGGTCCCGGCGGGCGCCGCGGCGGGTGACTTCCAGAGGGTCACGTCGTAGCGGTGCCTGCTGAGCTCGTTGTGGTGGACGCCCCGCTTGGTCCGGACCTCCACCCGCGCGGCCAGGCCGAGGGAGTCGAAGAACGCGGGGTCGAGGAGGAGCTCCTTCTCCATCCGCACGGCCCGGTCGATCGCCGCGGTACCGGTGCCGGTGCCGTCGCCGTTCCCGCCTCTGCCGAGCTGGATCGCCGCGTGCAGGCAGCGCACCGACCGCAGGTCGCGCACGTCGCCGACGAACAGCGCGCCGCCGGGGGCGAGCAGGTCCATCGCGGCGGCGATCACGTCGGCGAGGTATCCGGCGCTCGGGAAGTACTGGACCACCGAGTTGACGACGATCGTGTCGAAGTGGCCGGCGGGCAGGCCGGTGGTGTCGTGCGCGGGCCGGCAGCTCAGGCGCACCGGCGAGTCGGGGCCGAGGTCGGCCCGCAGCTTGGCGATGACGGGGGCCGCGAAGTCGGTGCCCCAGTACTCGTCGCGGCCGGGGGCCAGGCGCGACAGCAGCAGGCCGGTGCCGACACCGATCTCCAGCACCCGCCGGGGCTTGAGGTCCTCGATGCGGGCCACGGTGGTCTCACGCCACTCGCGCATGTGCTCCAGCGGGATGGGCGAGCCGTCGTAGCTGCTGTCCCAGCCCGCGAAGTCCTCGGTGTGCACGGCCGTGCCGATCTCGGTGTACTCGGCGTCGTAGATCTGCCGCCACTCGGCCAGGTGCTCGCGCTCGGCGTCGGGGCGCGCGGAACCGTCGGGCACCACGTAGCCGATGAGGCGCTTCACCCCGGGCACCTCGGTGCCGGCCGCGATGACGGCGGCCTGCCCGACACCGGGCTCGGCGGCCAGCGCGGTCTCGACCTCCTCCAGCTCGACCCGGTAGCCGCGGATCTTCACCTGCTCGTCGGTACGGCCGAGGAAGTCGATGTTGCCGTCCTGGCGCACCCGTACGAGGTCGCCGGTGCGGTACATCCGGCCGCCGCCGAACGGGTCGGCGACGAAACGTTCGGCGGTCAGGCCCGGCCGGTCGAGGTAGCCCCGGGCCAGGCCGGCCCCGGCGATGTAGAGCTCTCCCGGCGCGCCGGGCGGGACCGGGCGCAGCCAGCCGTCGAGCACGTAGCCGCGGGTGTTCCAGATCGGCTTGCCGACCGTGGGCGTGGCGCTGTCCTCGGTGCCGCCGCCCAGTGTGTTGATGGTGTACTCGGTCGGGCCGTAGAGGTTGTAGCCCAGCACCCCCTCGGCCTCCGCGAGCCGGTCCCACACGGCGGCCGGGACGGCCTCGCCGCCCAGCAGCACGAGCGGCGGCCGGTGCTCGCCGTCGAGCAGTCCCTCCTCCAGCAGCTGCTGCGCGTAGGTCGGCGTCACGTTGATGACGTCGATCCGGTGGCGCCGCAGGTACTCGGTGAGCGCCTCGGCGTCGCGCCGCAGCTCCTCGTCGCAGACGTGCACCTCGTGGCCCTCGATGAGCCAGAGCAGCTCCTCCCACGACATGTCGAAGGAGAACGACACGGTGTGCGCGATCCGCAGCCGCCGCCCGGCGGAGGCCACCACCGGGTCGAAGATGTTGGCCCGGTGGTTGAACTGCATGTTGGTCAGGCCCCGGTAGGGGGTGACCACGCCCTTGGGACGCCCGGTCGACCCGGAGGTGTAGATCACGTACGCCGGGTGCTCCAGCCGTCCGGGCACGTCCCTGCCGAAGCCCGGCAGCTCCTCGGCCGTCAGCCCGGTGCCGGGCAGGCCCGCCAGCGTCTCCCGCACGGCGGGGTCGTCGAGCAGGATCGAGGTGCCCGGGTTCGCCAGCCCGGCGGCGATGTCGCGGTGCGAGACCAGGCAGGCGGGGGCGGCGTCGGCCAGCATGAAGTCCAGCCGGTCGGCCGGGTAGTCCAGCTCCAGGGGAAGGTAGGCGGCGCCCGTCTTGAGCACAGCGAACAGCGCGACGACCATCTCGGCGGAGCGGGGCAGCGCGAGGGCGACCACCCGTTCGGGTCCCGCGCCGTGCGCCTTCAGCAGCCGGGCCAGGCGGTTGGCCGCCGCGTCCAGCTCGGCGTAGGTGAGCCGCGTGCCGGGCTGGGAGACCAGGGCGAGCTCGTCCGGGGTGCGGGCGGCCTGCTCGGCGAGCAGCTCGGCGATGGTGAGGTCGGGGACGAACCGCTCGGCCTCGGCCCAGTCGCGGCGCAAGCCCTCGTGCTCGTCGGGCAGGAGCAGGTCGAGCCGGTGGCAGGGGGTGTCGGGCGCGGCGGCGAGGGTCTCCAGGATCTGCACGTACCGGTCGGTGAGCCGTTCGGCCTCGGCCTCGGTGAAGGCGTCGCCCCGGTACATGACGCGCAGTCCCGCGCCGGGCTCGACGACCATGGTGACCGGGTAGTGGGTGGCGTCGCGGACCTGGCGGCCGGTCACCCGCACGTCGCCGCCGGGGCCGAAGCCGCGCCCGGTGGGCATGCCGGGGAAGTTCTGGAACACGAAGAGGGTGTCGAACAGGGTGCCCAGGCCCGTCACCCGCTGCACGTCGGCGAGCGCGACGTAGGAGTGGTCGAACAGCTCCGAGGTGAACGTCTGCACCCGCTCCAGGACGGTGCGCAGCGGGTCGGCCGCCGAGGCGCGCACCCGGACGGGGACGGTGTTGAACAGCAGGCCGACGACGGACTCGACGCCGTCGACGTCGGGGTGGCGGCCGGACACCGAGACGCCGAAGACCACGTCGTCGCGGCCGGTGAGACCGGCCAGGAGCAGTCCCCAGGCGCTCTCGTACAGGGTGCCGAGGGTGAGGCCCGACTCGCGGGCGAGAGCGCCGAGCCGGGTGGCGAGGTCCTCGGGCAGCGCGCGGTGGATCTCTCCCGCGGTGGCGAGGTCGGCGGGGCGGTCGGCCAGCTCGGGCCGCAGCAGGGTCGGCTCGTCGAGCCCCTCCAGGCTGCGGCCCCACGTCTTGAGCGTGGCCTGCCGGTCCTGGCCGTTCACCCAGTCGAGATAGGCGTGGAAGGGGACGGCGGGCCGGGCCCGCTCGGTGGCGGCGTCGGTGTAGAACTCCAGCAGCGAGGTGACCAGCAGGCCGCCCGACCAGCCGTCCAGCAGGATCAGCTCGGAGGTGAGCACCAGCCGGAAGTCGTCCTCGCCCACCCTGGCCAGCGCGAAGCGGATCAGCGGCGGCGCGTCGGGGACGAACGGCCGGGCGCGCTGGGCCTCGACGAACGCCTCCAGCGCGTGCGGGTCACCGGTCTCGGCGTAGGTCCAGTCGACCTCGAAGTGCTCGGGGACGAACTGCACGGTACGGCCGCCGTCGGTGCGGAACCCGGCCCGCAGGTTGGGGAACTTCAGCAGCACCTCGCGCGCGGCCCCGGCCAGCCGGTCGGGGTCGACGGGCCCGGCCAGGGTCACCACGGCCTGCTGGACGTAGATGTCGCGGTCCTCACCGGCGAGCATCAGGTGGAACAGCAGGCCTTCCTGCAGCGGCGACAGCGGCAGCTCGGCCCGCCCCTCCACCGGCCCGCCCGCCACGACCTCGCCGGACGGGAAAGCACCGGAACCGGGCGGGACCGCGTCGGAAAGGGCCTCGCCCTCGCCGGACGGGGTCGCGCCGGACAGGGCCGCGACCCTGGCCAGGGCCTCGACGGTACGCAGCCGGAAGACGTCGCGGACGGTGAAGGGGAGGCCCGCGCGGCGGGCGCGTCCCACGAGCAGGGCCGCGCTGATGCTGTCGCCGCCGGTGCGGAAGAAGTCGTCGTCGGCGTTGACGCCGTCCCGCCCGAGGGTCTCGGCGACGAGCCCGGCGATGGCGCGCTCGGCGCCGGTCCGCGGCGCCCTGCCCTCGCGGGCGGCGGGCTCGGGCAGCGCGCGCCGGTCGAGCTTGCCGTTGGGAGTGCGCGGCAGCTCGTCGAGGCCGACGAGCACGGAGGGGACGAGATAGCCGGGCAGGAACTCGCCGAGCCCGGCCCGCAGCGCGTCGAGGTCGAGGCCCGGCTCGCCCACGACGTAGCCGACGAGGCGCGGTCCCGAACGGGCCGCCACGGCCGCCTGGCGCACGCCGGGCCGCGCGGCGAGCACCGCCTCGACCTCTCCCGGCTCGATGCGGAAGCCGCGGATCTTGACCTGGTCGTCGGCCCGGCCCAGGAACTCCAGCGAGCCGTCGCGGCGGCGGCGCACCCGGTCGCCGGTGCGGTAGAGCCGCGATCCCGGGGGGCCGAAGGGGCTGGCCACGAACCGCTCGGCGGTGCGGGCCGGGTCGCCGAGGTACCCGCGCGCCAGGCCGTCCCCGGCGAGGTAGAGCTCGCCGACCGGGACCTCGCGGAGGCCTGCGTCCAGGACGTACGCCGCGGTGTTGGCGATCGGGACGAGCCCGCCGGCGCCCTCGGCGATCAGGCTGTCGCCGGCCGCCTCCGAGCAGCCGTACAGGTTGACCAGCCGGGCGGGGACCCGCGCGGCCAGGGCGGCGGGCAGGGCCTCGCCGCTGCTCACCCACGTGGTGACCGAACCGAGCCTCCCGCGTTCCCCCGATTCACCCGGTTTCCCGGCTTCCCCGGCCCGCGCGGCCTCCTCGGTCTCCATGAGCGCGGCCAGCAGGCTCGGCACGACCGTCACCAGGTTCACGTCGTGGCGGCGGATCAGCTCGGCCAGGGCGAGCGCGTCGGTGGCGGTGTCGTCGTCCGCGACGACGACGGTGTCACCGGCGACGAGGCCGCCGAGCAGCTCGGTGCTGCCGTCGATGAAGGCCGGTGAGCTCTTGGCGACCCGCACGCCGGTGGGGGCGAGGTCCGCGCCCCATGCGAGCCGGTTGGCCAGCGCCCGCTGGGTGCCGACGACGGCCTTGGGAGTCCCGGTGGACCCCGAGGTGAAGATCACGTACGCGGGGTGGCCGGGGCGGACCTCGACCTCGGCGCGGGGCGGGGCGTCCCTCGGCGGCTCGTCGACGCCCAGGACCAGCAGCGGCCTGGCGGTGCCGAGCATCAGGTCGATCCTGGAGCGCGGGTAGGTGGTGTCGATCGGCAGGTAGGCCGCGCCGGTCTTGAGCACGGCGAGCAGGGCCACGACGAACTCGGCCGAGCGGGGCAGCGCGATCGCGACGACCTCCTCGGGGCCCGCCCCCGCCGCGGCGAGCCGGTCGGCGAGGGCCTCGGCGCGCTCGTCCAGCTCGGCGTAACTGAGGGTCGTCACGCCGGAGACGCCGCCCGTGACGCCGCCCGTGACGCCGCCCGTGACGCCGCCCGTGACGATGGCCGTGGCGTGCGGGGTGCGCGCCACCTGCGCCTCGATCCGCTGGGCGACGGTGAGCGGGGCGAACTCGCGGGCGGTGTCGGGCCGCGCGAGCCCCTGGAGCGGGGTGCCGAGCGACGACAGGCGCCGCGCCGGGTCCTCGGTGACCTGGTCGAGCAGCGCGCCGAGCTCGGCGAGCATGCCGGTGACGGTCTCGGCGTCGAAGAGGTCCGTGGCGTAGGCGACGAAGCCCTCGATCAGCTCCTCGCCCTCGGCGAAGTAGATGTCCAGGTCGAACTTGACGCCGCCGGTCTCGGGCAGGAACGGCTCGGCGCGCACGCCGGGCAGCCGCAGCCGCACGTCCTCCAGCCGCTGGTGGACGATCATCACCTGGAACAGCGGGCTGCGGGCGAGCGAGCGTTCGGGGGCGAGGCGCTCCACGACCTGCTCGAACGGCACGTCCGCGTTGGAGAACGCGGCCAGGTCGGTGTGGCGGACCCGTTCCAGGAGCTCGGTGAAGGTGGGGTCGCCGCTCAGGTCGGTGCGCAGCACCACGAGGTTGACGAACACGCCGACCAGGTCCGCGAGGTCGGAGTCGGGGCGGCCCGCGATGGGCGAGCCGAGCGCCACGTCGTCGCCCGCGCCGGCCCGGTGCAGGAGCGCGGCCACGGCGGCGTGCAGGACCATGAAGACGCTGGTGCCGGTCTCCAGGGCGAGCCGTCGCGCCCCGGCCAGCGGCAGCCGGAACGGCGCCAGCCCGCCCCGGTGGCTCGCCTCCGCGGGGCGGGGCCGGTCGGCCGGCGGCGCGCTCTCCTCGGGCAGTCCGCGCAGCGTCCGCTCCCAGAAGTCGAGCTGGCCGGCGGAAGCCGGGGACTCGTTCCGCCAGACGGCGTAGTCGGCGTACTGCACGGGCAGCGGCGCCCAGTCCGGCGCGGTGCCCGTGGTGCGGGCGGCGTAGGCGCGCGACAGGTCGGCGAGCAGCGGGGTGAACGACCACTCGTCGGCGGCGGCGTGGTGCTGGAGCACGACGAGCACGGACTCCTCGGCGGCCACCCGCAGCAGGGTCGCCCGGACGGGCAGGTCCGTCCCGAGGTCGAAGACGTGCGAGGCGGCCCTGGTCTCGGCCGCGCGCAGCCGCTCCTCGGACCAGCCGCGCGCGTCCACCACGTCGAAGGCGGCCTCGCCGGTGTCGAGGACGCGCTGGACCGGCAGCCCGTCGGGGCCCTCCTCCAGCAGGGTGCGCAGCGCCTCGTGCCGGGCGACGACGTCGCCGAACGCGGCGCGCAGCGCGTCGGCGTCGACCGGCCCGTACAGCCGCAGGCCGAGCGGCAGCGCGTCGGCGGCCGAGGGCCCGCGCAGGCGTTCCTCGAACCAGAAGCCGCGCTGGGCGGGCGAGGCGGGGACGAGCTCGGGCCGGGTCACGTCGCGGACCCTCGGCCGGGTGCCCCGTACCAGCCTGGGCGCCAGCGCGGCGACCGTGGGCGCCTCGAAGACGTCGGCGATGGTGAGCTCGGCGTCGAGCGCGGCGCGCACCCGCCCGGCGAGGCGGGTGGCCAGCAGGGAGTGGCCGCCCAGGGCGAAGAAGTCGTCGTCGACGCCCACGGACTCCAGGCCGAGGGTCTCGGCGAAGACCGCGCACAGCGCCGCCTCGCGGTCGTCGCGCGGTCCCCGGCTCGACACCCGGACCTCCGGCGCGGGCAGCGCGGCCCGGTCGAGCTTGCCGTTGACGGTGCGCGGCAGCCCCTCGAGCAGGACCGTCGCGGCGGGAAGCATGTACTCGGGCAACGCGGCGGCCGCCGCCGCCCGCAGGTCCGCCTCGTCGAGGTCGCCGTCCGGCACGACGTACGCGACCAGCCGCTTCTCGCCCGGCGTGTCCTCGCGGACCACGACGGCGGCCTGCGCGACGCCGGGGCAGGCGGCGAGCACGGCCTGCACCTCGGCGGGCTCGATGCGGAAGCCGCGGATCTTCACCTGGTCGTCGGTGCGCCCCAGGTACTCCAGCGTCCCGTCGCGGCCCCACCGGGCCAGGTCGCCGGTGCGGTACATGCGCTCGCCGGGCGGGCCGAAGGGGTCGGCGACGAAGCGTTCGGCGGTCAGGCCCGGCCTGCCCGCGTAGCCGCGCGCCAGTTGCGTCCCGGCGAGGTAGAGCTCGCCGGGGACGCCGACCGGGGCGGGGCGCAGCGCGGCGTCCAGGACGTACGCGCGGGTGTTGGGGAACGGCCTGCCGATCCCGGACGACGGCAGCTCGGCGGAGGTCGCCCAGATCGTCGCCTCGGTCGGCCCGTACACGTTGACGGCCGACGCCGCCGCAGCGTGCAGGGTCTCGGCGAGCGCGGCCGGAAGGGCCTCGCCGCCGACGAGCACCCGCAGCCCGCGCAGCGCGGCCGGGTCCAGCGAGCCCAGCAGCGAAGGGGTGCCCTGGACGACGGTCGCCCCGGCGAGCAGCGCGCCCAGCGCCGCCGGTTCGCGCACGGTCTCGCGTCCGGCCAGCACGACGGTCGCGCCGCTGATCAGCGGCACGTACAGCTCCAGCGCGGCGATGTCGAACGCGATCGTGGTCACCGCGACCAGCCGGTCGCCGGCGCCCAGGGCCAGGCGCTCCCTCATGGTGAGGAGGAAGGCGGTGAGCGCGGAGTGCGGGACGGCCACACCCTTGGGGCGGCCGGTCGAGCCGGAGGTGTAGATGACGTACGCCAGGTCGCCGCCCCGGACCGGGTGCGACGGCTCGCCCGTGCCGGGGGACGCGTCGCCCGGGGTCAGTGTCTCGGTCCCCGGCGGGAGGAGGGCGGCGGTCTCCGGGGTCGCGATCACGCAGAGCGGGGCCGCGTCCTCGATCATGTAGGCGAGCCGGTCGGCCGGGTGCTCCAGGTCCAGCGGCAGGTAGGCGGCGCCCGACTTCAGCACGGCCAGCAGCGCGACCACCAGGTCGGGGGTTCGGGGCAGGGCGAGCGCGACGACCCGGCCGGGTCCCGCGCCACGCTCGCGCAGCGTCCGGGCGAGGGCCGAGGCCCGCCGGTCCAGCTCGGCGTAGGTGAGGGTGGCCCCGCCGTCGCCGCCGGCGCCGTCGACGGCGACCGCGCCGGGGGTGCGGGCGGCCTGCTCCTCGAACAGGGAGGTCACCGTCGTGTCCGGGACGGGGCGCGAGGTGTCGTTCCATCCGGCGAGCAGGGCCGACTCGGCCGCGCCGAGCAGTTCCAGGTCGGCGATCCGCAGGTCAGGACGGTTCACCGCGTCGCCGAGCAGCGTCTCCAGGTGGGCGAGGAGGGCGTCGACGCGCTCGTCGTCGAACAGCTCGCGCCGGAAGGTGGCCTCGACGGTCATCCCGCCGGGCCGGACGAAGGCCTCCAGCGACAGGTCGAAGTGAGTGGTGCCGTTGTGGATGTGCGTCCAGCTCGTGGCGACGCCGGGCAGGTCCAGCTCGCCGATCTCCTGGGCGAGGAACAGCAGCATGGTGTCGAAGAACGGCGAGCCGCCGCGCCTGCGGGCGGGCCGCAGCTCCCCCACGATCGTGTCGTAGGGCAGCGTCCGGTTCGCGAACCCCTCGGTGCAGGTGTCGCGGACCCGGTGCAGGACCTCGCGGAAGGTGGGCGCGCCGGACAGGTCGGTGCGCAGCACGAGGGTGTTGCCGAAGTTCCCGGCCAGTCGCTCGATCTCGGTGTGCTCGCGGTTCATCACGGCGGAGCCGATCGCGATGTCGGTCGCGCCGGTGTAGCGGTGCAGCAGCACCGCGTGCGCGGCGAGCATCACCATGTACGGGGTGAGGTTCTCCCCGACGGCCAGCTCCCGCATCCCGGCGACGACGGCGTCGTCGAAGCGGCGTGCCCTGCGCCCGCCCCGCTCGGACACGGTCGCGCCGCGCGGGCGGTCGGCGGGCAGGTCGAGGGGCGCGGGCGGCGGGTCGAGGCGCCGCCGCCAGTAGTCCATCTCCTCCGCCGGGTGCGGGCGGTTCTGCTCCCAGGCGGCGAAGTCGGGATAGTGCACGGTCAGCGTGGGCAGGCCGTCCGGCTCGCCGGAGACGGCCGCGCGGTACAGGGCCGACAGGTCGCGCGACAGCGATCCCCAGGTCATGCCGTCCCAGGCGATGTGGTGCACCACCAGGACCAGGCCGTACCGCTCGTCGCCGAACCGGAGCAGCTCCAGCCGGATCGGCCGCTCGGCGCGCAGGTCGAAGGGGAGCGCCGCGAGCCGCGCGGCGTGCGCCTCGGCGTCTGCCTCGGCGTGGTCGCGCACCGGCAGGTCGAGGGAGTCGTCGGCGACGACGTGCTGGAACGGCGTCCCCTCGTCGTTCTCGCCGTAGACGGTGCGCAGCACCGCGTGCCTGCGCAGCAGGGCGCGCAGCGCCTCGCGGAGCGCGTCGGTGTCGAGCGCGCCCGACATGCGTACCAGCAGGCACACGTTGTAGGCGGGGCTGGAGGGGAACGTCCGGTGGTGCAGCCACATGCTCTGCTGCGCGTAGGACAGCGGGGCGGGGCCACCGGAGCGGCGTGGAGTGATGCGGTCCTTGTCGAGGCCGAGCCCCGCTTCGGCCATCATCCGCCGCATCAGTTCGCGCCGCCGTGCAACGTCCTGCCGCTGTTCCCGCACGCTCAACTCTTCCTTCTGGGCCGGGTCGGGCACGCTGTCCCGCATTAACACTTAGGTTAGCCTTGCCTCTTAAATCGACACAAGGTTAGCCTTACCTAAATTGATCGATGTTGCCCGGTTTCGCAGAGGGGTGGGTTCGTTGTCCTTTGGTGTCCGCACGGATGAGAAACGCGCGGAGGTAGTGGTAGAGAGCGCCGCCGACCCGTTGCTTCTGGTCACCCGCCTGGCCGGGTCCGGGCTGTTCGACGACTACACCGTGTACGAGCGACCGGGCCTGTGGACCTTCGCGGGCGGGGTGGCGGGCGAGGTGATCCTCGAACCCGGAGTCGTGCGCAGCCGCTGGCTGGACGGCCCGTCCCTGACCTCCGCGACCTCGATGGACCCGCTGGAGTCGCTCGTCTCGCTCGGCTCGCTCGGCTCGCTCGACTCGGTGAACTCGGCGGACTCGGTGAACTCGTTCGACTCGGTGGACGAGCCGTGGTCCGGCCGTCCGGCCGCGGCGCTGGAGGCGGCGTTGCGGGCCGCCCCGTGGCCGGTCTGGAACGCCTACGGCTGGATCGCGTTCGAGTTCGCCGCGCTCACCCCGGCGGGCAGGCTCGCCCACCTGGTCGTGCCGCGCACCGAGGTGCGCATCGAGGCGGGACGCGCGCTGGTGGTGAGCGTGGACCCCGACGAGGCGGAGCGGGTCGCCGAGCTGCTGTCCGGCCGGGGCGGTGTGCCCAGGCCACCGGCACCGGCGCCGTCGCCGGTCGACGTGCGCCCCGGCGGCGACGTGTACCGGTCGCGGGTCGCCCAGGCGATCTCCGAGATCGACGCCGGGCTCTACGAGAAGGTCATCGTCTCCCGGCGGCTGCCGATCCCGTTCCCCGTCGACGTCGTCGCGACGTACGCGTGCGGCCGGGCCGCCAACACCCCGGCCCGCTCCTTCCTCCTCGATCTGGACGGCTTCCAGTCCGCCGGGTTCAGTCCCGAGGTGCTGGTGAGCGTCGACGGGCACGGCACGGTGACGACCCAGCCGCTGGCCGGTACGCGGGCCTTCGGCCGGGGCGAGGACGTGGACTCGGAGACCCGCCGCGAGCTGGAGAACGACCCCAAGGAGATCTTCGAGCACGCGGTGTCCGTACGCGCCTCGCAGGACGAGCTGTACCGGGTGTGCGCGCCCGGCACGGTCCGGGTCACCGGTTTCATGACGGTGAAGGAGCGCGGCAGCGTGCAGCACCTGGGATCGAGTGTCAGCGGCGAGCTGTCCCCCGGCCGCACCGGCTGGGACGCGCTCGACGCGCTGTTTCCCGGCGTGACCGCCTCCGGCATCCCCAAGACGGGGGCGATCGACGCGATCGCCCGGCTGGAGGAGCCCAGGGGCCTGTACGCCGGGGCCGTCCTGACCGTCTCCCAGGACGGTGCGATGGACGCCGCCCTGGTGCTGCGCGCCGTCTACAGCGAGAACGGCCGGGCCTGGCTGCGGGCCGGCGCCGGCATCGTGTCCGGTTCGACGCCCGAGCGGGAGTACGAGGAGACCTGCGAGAAGCTCTCCAGCATCGCCCCGTACGTGGTCCCGCGCGCCTGAGGGAACGCCACCCGGCGTTCCCCGCACACCGTCCGCCGTCCGCAGTCCGCCCTCACGCGCCCTCCCCGCACGTGAGGGCGGACCTCCCGCGCGAAGGCGCTCAGCGCAGGCTCGCGACGAGCTCCTTCTTGCTGATCTTGCCGACCGGGGTGCGGGGGAAGGTCTCGACCAGCTCGACGCGGTCGGGCCACTTGTATCCCGCCACGCCGCGCTCCTTGAGGAACCGCTTGATCTCCCGGAGGGTCGGCGCCTGGTCCCGGACGATCAGGAAGGCGCAGGTCCGCTCCCCCATCACCGGGTCCGGGGTGCCGACCACGGCGGCGTCGTGCACCGCGGGATGGGCCAGCAGGTGGTTCTCCAGCTCCTCGGCGGAGATCTTGTCACCACCCCGGTTGATCTGGTCCTTGTCGCGGCCCTCCACGACGAGGTGGCCGGAGGGGAGCACCCGCACCAGGTCTCCGGTCCGATAGAAGCCGTCGGGGGTGAAGGACCGCGCGTTGTGCTCGGGCGCGCGGTAGTAACCGCGCAGGGTGTACGGGCCGCGGGTGAGCAGCTCGCCGACCTCGCCGGGGGCGACCTCGGCACCGTCGGAGTCGACCACGAGGATCTCGTCGGCCGGGGACAGCGGCCTGCCCTGCGTGGTGTCGACCAGCTCGCGGGGGTCGTCCAGCCGGGTGTAGTTGAGCAGCCCCTCGGCCATGCCCAGCACCTGCTGCACCGCGCAGCCCAGCACGCCGGGAACCTGCGCGGCCCGCTCGGCGGCGAACTTGGCCCCGCCCACCTGCAGCAGCCGGAGCGACGACAGGTCCTCGCTCGACCAGGGCGCCTCCTCCAGCCAGAGCAGCGCGATGGGGGGCACCACCGCGCACACCGTCGCCCGCTCCCGCTCGATGAGCGGGAACGCCTCGTCGGGTGACCCGGAGGGCGCCAGGACGACGGTGCCACCCTTGGCGAACACCCCCAGCACACCCGGGCAGGCGAGCGCGAAGTTGTGCGCGACCGGGAGCACCACGAGGTAGACCGTCTCGCGGGTGAAGCCGCAGACCTCGGCGCTGGCCTCCAGGTTGTAGACGTAGTCGCGGTGGGTGCGCGGGATCAGCTTCGGCAGCCCGGTGGTGCCGCCGGAGAGCAGGAACACCCCCACGTCGGCCGGATCGGGCCGCTCGTACGACACGGGACCCGCGCCGGCCCCGTGACCGGAGCCGAGCGCGGGACCGGAGCCGGGATCGAGGCCGGGATCGAGGCCGGGGTCGAGCGCGGGATCGAGGCCTGGATCGAGGTCGGCCAGGGCGGTGAACTCCTGGGCGTCCCCGTCCACCACGACGTGCTCCACGGCCAGCGAGCGGGCCAGCTCGCGGTAGTCGAACCCGCCATGCACGTCGGGGATGACGTACGCCCTGGCCTCGCTCAGCTCGCACAGGTAGCCGATCTCGCTGCTGCGGTGCGCGGGCAGGGCGAGCACCGGGGCGGCGCCGATCCTGACCAGGGCGAGGAAGACGACGACGAAGGAGGCGGTGTTGGGCAGCTGCACCACGACACGGTCACCGCGCCGGACGCCCAGCCGCGCGAAACCGGCCGCGGCGCGTTCGGCGCGGCGGTCCAGCTCGGCGTAGGTCAGCCGTTCCTTCCCGGCCACGAGCGCGGTCCGCTCGGGGTCGCCACCGCGCAGCACGTCGCCGAGCAACCGGTCGCTCCAGTAGCCCTCGGCGAGGTAGCGCGCCGCGAACTCCTCCGGCCAGGGGGTGAATCCTTCCACGGGTCACCGCCCCGCGATCTGGGCCACCGCGCCCGCGACCGGCTCGGCCGGGTCGGTTCCGAGCGCGACGACGCGGTTGGCGCCGTCCACGTGGACGACCCTGGGCCGGTGCGCCCGCGCCTCCGCGTCGTCGAAGTTCCCGTACGAGATGACGATGACCAGGTGCCCGGGGTGGATCAGGTGGGCCGCCGCGCCGTTGACGCCGATGACCCCGCTGCCCGCCTCGCCGGTGATCGCGTAGGTGACCAGGCGGGCGCCGTTGTCGATGTCGACGACATGGACCTGCTCGCCCTCGACGATGTCGGCGGCGGCCATCAGCTCGGCGTCGATCGTCAGGGAACCCACGTAGTGCAAATCCGCCTGGGTCACGGTGGCACGGTGGATTTTTCCGTTCATAAGGACCCGCTGCACTGGTCTGTCCTCTTTCCCTAAGGTCAACTAAGGTAAGCCTCACCTTATCCACTCTGCCCGTCGAGGAGAACCCCGAAGATGCTGCGCCGTCTGGCCATGGACATCAGCCCGCTCCGGACCAGCAGAGCCTTCCGCGACGTGTTCGTGGCGCGCACCGTGTCGGTTTTCGGCATCGGCATGCTGATGGTCGCGGTGCCCGTGCAGGTCTACGCGATGACCGGCTCGACCGTGCACGTCGGCGCGGTCTCCTCGGCCGAGGGCTTCGCGCTGCTCGCGGGCTTCCTGTGGGGCGGCGTGCTTGCCGACCGGCATGACCGGCGCCGGTTGATGCTGGTCGCGCGCACCGCGGCCGGCATCGGCTTCGCGCTGCTGACGCTGAACGCCTTCCTGCCCTCCCCCTCGCTGGCGGCCGTCTACGTGCTCGCCGCCTGGGACGGGCTGGCGACCGGCGTGAGCGTCACCGCGCTGCTGGCCGCGACACCCGCCCTGGTCCCCACCGACAAGCTGGTCGCGGCGGGCGCGCTCAACGCGCTGACCGTACGGCTCGGCTCGATGCTCTCCCCCGCGCTCGGCGGCCTGACCGTGTCGGCGTTCGGCGTCGGCTGGAACTACGCGGCCGCGGCCGTGGGAACGCTGGCCACCCTCGGCCTGCTGACGAGGTTGCCCGCCCTGAAACCGGTCGCCGCGGTCACGGAGAACCCGCTGAGGGCGATCGCCTCGGGGCTGCGGTTCGTGGCCTCGCACCGCGTGGTCGGCTCTCTCATGCTGCTCGGCCTGCTGTTCATGGTGGCGGGCGGCATCCCGGTGCTCATGCCCGCGTTCGCGACCCTGCAGCTGGGCGGCGGCCCGGCCACGATCGGCCTGCTCTACGCCGCGCCCGCCTGCGGCGCGGTGCTCGGCTCGGTCACCAGCGGCTGGGCCGGGCGGTCGCGCGCGCCGGGCAGGGCACTGCTCGTCGCGTCGGTCTGCGGCTTCGCGCTCCTCGCCTGCCTCGGGCTGGCGACCCATCCCGCGCTCGCCGTCGCGATCCTCTTCGGGTACGGCCTGGTCGCGTCCATCGAGGAGATCCTCCGCTACGGCCTCATCCAGGCGCACACCCCCGACGGCTACCTCGGCCGGGTGAACGCGCTGTGGGCCGCCCAGGAGACCGGTGGCGAGGCCGTCGGCGCACTCGGCGCGGGCGCGCTCGGCCGCTACCTGGCGCCCGGCACCGCGATCGTCGTGTACGGCGCGGCCAGCGCCGCCCTGGCCCTCGCCCTCGCCCTCACGCTCACCGGCCTGCGCGGCGCGACCCTGCGGGCCGAGCCGCAGGACGCCGAGCCGCAGGAGAAGTAGTCCCGGGACGCCCGGCCCCGGAAACGCCGGGGCGCCCCGGCGGAACCGTCGAAGGCGGTGCGACGGAACGGCTGGAAAAACGGCCGCCTCTGTCAGATGGTGAGGAGTAACAGCAAACCCGCCATATCCCCGCTGACGTACGGCCACCGGCGACGCCCGGCCGGCGAGCCATCGCCGGTCCCGGGAGGAGTCCGGAGGAACGACGAGAGGAAGACCATGGCCCAGACGGCCCAGACGACCGTCGCCCTCCTGCTGTTCGCCGCCCTGACCGGTGGCACGGCACCGGCGCAGTCCGGCCTGACACCGGCGGAGACACGGACGGAGACACGGACGGAGACACGGACGGCTGTCCTCGCGCCGGTCGCGGCCGCCGCCCCTGTGACGGGCGCCGCCGCGCGGGGGAAGACCGCCGCTCCGAATCTCCGCGCGTGCTACGACGGGAAGTGCAACCTCACCCTTTCGAAGGCGGTGCGCTTCCGGGTCAGTCCCCGGTTCGGCGTGACCCGGCTGTCCATCTCCTTCAACCGGACCTCCGTGCGGGTGCGGGCCACCGGCCCCGGGGTGACCTCGCAGGCGGTGCTCGGCCTCCGCTCGACGGGGTCGGTCAACGGCATCGGCATACGGGTGGTGTCGCTCTCCCGCGGCAAGGCGGTGTTGAAGCTCTCCCCCAGACGCTGACTCGGGAAGCCGGCGCGAGCGAGGCGGCAGGTATGCGGTCCCGCTGTCCCCGTACACCCGTTCGACGGCGCCGCCCCTGGACCGAACGGGGTGGCGTGGCTGTGGCGCGACTGTGGCGCAACCGGTGCGGGCGCAGGCGGGCAGGCCGGCGTCCATGCCGGCGGCGCGGACCACGCCGGTGATGCCGTCGACCGGCGGCCGGCCGCGCTGACCGGCCCACAGTCCTTCGCCGACCGCGTCCGCCAGGACCGGCCGCGCGCGTCCAGCGGCTCGGCGCGCACCGACGACCAGGCCGTCAGGCGTTCACGAGCCGAGACCGGCAGTGGGAGGGTACGCACCGTCCAGATGCACGCCGAACGCGGCCGACGCCACCTCCGCGGCGGTGGCCACCGCCCCCGACTCAAGACCCGGCCGGATCGCCACCGCGTTGCCCGCTTCGGAGCCACCCCGGTCGTCAACCGGATTGCCGGTTCGGTAGGTGTCAAGTCAAATGCGACAGGGAGTCTGCTGATCTGATCGCTAGGCGACCTCTTCCGCTGGGCAAGGAGATCGAGGGTCTCGCGGCTGCAGGTGGTCACGAGTTGTCGCTCTCCGTGCTCTCGGAGATCATTGCCAAGAGCGCGAAACCTTTCGAAAGCTCAAGCAGTGGCGAGCCATCGTCACCCGCTTCGACAAGCTCGCCAGTCGCTATCTCGCGGGCGTACGCCCCTGAAGATCACGGCCGACCCGGCGCTAGGATGACGCCGTGATCAACAAGCCACCAGGATGGGGCTACCACGCTGCTACCGTGATCACCACCCTCGTCATTGCCTGGTGGGTGAGCGTCCCCTTCAGCTACGCCGAATCAGGCGTGGCAGTAATCTTCGCTCTGGTGCCGCTGGTGTTGTACTGGGCTGTCCGCCTCATCGTGGCGTTGATACATGACGCCACCGCAGTATGGCGCCGAATCCTCGGTTGGCTCCCCTTGCCCCTGATCGTCTTGGTGCTGTGGGCTGCCGTCGACGCCGACCTGCCCTTCAAAACGCGCTTCGCCCTCTCCCAGTCCAGCATGGAGCGCTTCGCCCAGGACGTCCTCCGCGGCGGCACGCAAGGCCTTCCCGTCTGCGCGTGGACAGGACTCTTTCCGGTATGTGGCCACGTCATCGCCGAGGAGAACGAACCTACCGGCGTCGAACTACAGATCAACGAGTGGCTGATCGCGGGCTCGCGCTGCTTCGTGTGGGCGTCTCACGGCCAACCGCGTGCTGAGGACTACGAATACGGGCTCAGGCATCTGACGGGTTCCTGGTGGGGCTGTCGAGGGTGGGACGGCTGGTAATCGACTATCGGTCTCGACATCTCGACACGCGCAGCGGACGACATGACGACTCCTCATAGGTCACACGTGGTGACCATCGGAAAGAGCTCCGGGAAGAATTCGCGACAGTTGAATAAGCGACCTCACCAGTAAACTGCCACTACGGACACTACGGTCGTCGGTGAGCTCGCGGAGCCACTGGCATTGCCTCGAAGATCGTCAGATGGACATGTTACCCAAAGTCGACGCCCTGCTCGTGGTGCGTACCGACTTCTCTGACCAGGAACGATGGCAGGCCGTACGAAACTCGCTCGGCGACATCGACAAGGACGGTTGGGCAAAGGAGTTCTCGGGCCAGGTGAAGGTCGTCGAGGACCCCGCCTATCAAGGCCTCACCGCGCAGCAGATCCTCGCCCTGCTTCCGGACGGCTACCAGGACCCGATCCTCGTCATCGCCGACAAAGTCACCGTCGATTCGCAGGAGATGCCGTTCCTGGTCATCGAGCTGGAATTCACATGGGAGATGCGCGTCATCCCCTCCGAGATCCCCGGGATTCACGCCAACCTCTCCATTGCCAACATGGACTTCGGCGAGTTCGCCGAGAGCGCCGACGCGGACGGCGTCTTCCGCGGGTTCCACGACTGAACCGCCACGCCTCCGGGGAGCACGGAACGTCGCCAGTAAGGCCCAGGGGGACGACAACTCGCAACAGTTGAATAGACGAGCCCACCAGTAGGACCCTCAGCTGGGACGGGGTGACATAGAGGTACGTAGCGAGCATCGTGACCTGTGAGAACAGGCTCCGGGTCGTTATCGTGGCGCGAGATGCCGGGGTAATCCCGAGACGTTCGACTCCGAGACCCCTGCCCGTGCCGGCCAGGAGCAGGCAGCCCGTCACCGTGGGATGACCTGAGGCGATAGGGCTTAGCGTTACTTTTCGTACCGATGTTCCTCAGCCCCCGATGCGACGTTCGTAGCGGTTCAAAAAATTGAACTGGATGCGGCGTGCGATCGGCCAGACGATCGAAGCGCAGCACGGACACCGAAAGGAACTAATGGATCATGGACAGTGACAGCAGCGTACTGACGGCGATTGGAAACACGCCACTGGTGAGACTGCGCAGGGTCGTGCCGGCCGGATGCGCGGAGATCTTCGTCAAGGTGGAGGGCCAGAACCCGACGGGGAGCATGAAGGATCGAATGGCCCAGTCAATGATCACGAGAGCCGAGGGCGATGGGCGGCTAAGGCCCGGTGACACCGTCGTCGAGTACACGGGGGGCAGTACCGGCGCCTCCCTCGCTCTGGTGTGCGCGGCCAAGGGCTACCGTCTGCGGATTGTCAGCTCTGATGCCTTCAGCGAGGACAAGCTGATCCAAATGGCGGCGCTCGGCGCGGAGCTCACCCTCGTGCCCAGCGAGAACGGGCTGATCACCAAGGCCCTCATCCAGGGCATGATCGAAACCGCCCGGGAGTTCAGCCGACAACCGCGCACGTACTGGACCGATCAGCTGAACAATACTGACAGCATCGTCGGCTACTACCCCATGGGCGAGGAGATTTGGCAGCAGACAGGGGGACGAGTCGATGCATTCGTCCACTCGATCGGGACGACGGCCTCACTTCGCGGAGCGACGACTCCCCTCAAGCGTCACAATCCAGCGCTTCGAGTCGTCGCGGTAGAACCAGCGGAGTCCGCGGTGCTCTCCGGCGGCCAGCCCGGCGCACACCGCATCGAAGGCATTGGCATCGGCTACCTTCCGCCGATGTGGGATCCCACCCTTCCGGATGACATCGTTCCCATCTCCACCGCCGACGCCGAGGAGATGGCCAGGCGTCTGGCTCGGGAAGAGGGGTTGTTCGCCGGGACGTCGTCCGGAGCGAATGTCCTCGCCGCCATCCAGCTCGGGCAGCGGCTGGGGCCGCGGGCCAGGGTCGCGACCCTGCTGGTCGACTCGGGGCTGAAGTACCTCAGCACCAAGGTGTACCAACGCTGATCGAGGCTCTTCCTGCGGTTGCGTCCGCGGAGGCGGTGTACGAGTTTTCCCAGGTAGAAGGCGTGGTGCCGTGAAACGAGGACGGCCATCGCGTGATCCTTCAGGTTGCTAAACCAAGATCGAAGGAGTACGGGGCGATGGCCGTACCCGACAGTGTGGACCCCGCGAGCCGGACCTGTCCGGACACGTACTCGACCTTGAGGGTGCTGTTGAACGCCTCGGCCGCTGCCGAGTCAGCGGCCGTGAGCCCAGATCAAACCGCCGCGGCCGGAAGATGCCGCGCCGACCGCCCAGACGGAACCGCTCTCCGGCTGGACGGCGAGGTCACGGACGAACGCGTTCTGGTTCGGCGGAGCCGGAAAGGCGCCCGGCTCGACGCTGTCGGCGCCGATGTGCAGAAACCCGCTGCCCCCGCCCTTGGCGTCGTAGACGACCCAGGCCCCGCCTCTGCCGTCGGGCTCCGCCTGGGCGCGCGGCTGGATGCCCGGTTCACCACGGACCTCGAAGCTGAAGCCGCCCAGATAGCCCGACAGCAGCAAAGTCTCGCCGCAGAAGGAGTGCTTCGCACCGCCGCACGGCCAGGCGACCCAGCCGACGGCCATCACCCGGCCGGTCTCACCGTCGACCGCGACATCCGTCAACTCCGAGATCTGGTTCGAGCGCGCGGACGGAATCGCGGGAAGCGCGACCGTGCGCCAGGCCGTACCTGTCCAGCGGGCCAGAGCCGCCGTGCCCCGCACCGAGCCCGCCGCCCACTTGCCGTCGAGTCCTTTGACCACGATCGGCGTGTCGACCTTGCGCCACACCGACCCGGCCAGGCGCCGCAGCGTGGACCGCGCCTTCCACCCGGCGTCACCGGCCGCGGGGAACGTGTTCGAGTTCTCGATGACCCACAGGTTCTTGCCGATGGCGTACGCCCGATCCACCCGGCCATGGCGCCATCGCTCGGCCTGCCAGCGCCTGCCGTCCCACCGGGCGTACCGCGACGCGCCGAACGCCCAGACCCTGGTGTCGGACGCCGACGTCAGCCGCTTCACCCGGAAGCCCGGCCCGGTGACCCGCTTGAAGGTGGACCGGCCGCCCTTGAGCAGGAGCGACTCGGTGCGACTCGATCCGCGATCCGGGCGCCTCGTCCCGGCGACCCAGACCGCCCCGCCCGGCGTCACCGTCACCGCGTCGTAGGAGTCACGGCGGTGGTCATGGACGATGCTCCACCGACCGGCCGGTGCCACGGCGTGGGCGGCGGCAGGCCCGGTGGCGACGAAAAAGGCGATGGCCGCAGCGGTGCCGCGAAACAGCATTCCCATACGGGTGAGACGCGCCCTTCAGCGGAAAAGTTTGCAAACGAAGTACTACTGGCCGGGCTCTCCGGCGCCCAGGCGTTCGGTGAGCTCGTCCTCGGACATGCCCTCGACCATGAGCCAGATCTCGGCGACCGCCTCCAGCCTGCCGGGGGTCTCCTCGAGCTCGGTGAACCGCCGGGCGACGCGTGACACGGTCCGCTCGGTGAACAGCGCGCGCAGCGGGAGCGAGGAGGCGTCGAGCGCCTCGCGCAGCCGCGCGATGACGGTGGTGGCCAGCACCGAGTCGCCGCCGAGCGCGAAGATGTCGTCGTGCGCGCCGACCCTCGGCACGCCGAGCACCTGGCCGACGACCCGGGCCAGCACCCGCTCCAGCGCGCTGCCCGGGGCGGTGTAGGGCGCGCCCGCCTCCCCGGCCGCCGCGGCGACGAGGGCGGCGAGCGCCCTGCGGTCCACCTTGTTGTTCGCGGTGAGCGGCAGCGCGTCCAGGGTCACCAGCAGGTCCGGGACCATGTGCGGGGGCAGCAGCTCCCGTACGTGGGCGAGCAGTTCCTCGGTCCCGGTCTCCCCCGCCTCCTCGGCGAGCACGACCGCGGCGGCCAGCCGCGAGTCGGCGAGCAGGCCGACGGCGCGGCGCACCCGGGGGTGGTTCTCCAGCGCGGTCTCGACCTCGCCGAGCTCGATCCGGAACCCGCGCACCTTCACCTGGTGGTCGCGCCGCCCGAGGAACTCCAGCGTGCCGTCGGGCCGGTAGCGGGCCATGTCCCCGGTCCGGTACCAGCGGGTGCCCTCGTGGACGACGAAACGGTCGGCGGTGCGCTCGGCGTCGCCGCTGTAGCCGTCCGCGACACCCGCGCCGCCGATCCACAGCTCGCCCTGCGCCCAGTCGGGGCGGTCGCGCCCGGCCTCGTCCACGACCCGGCAGGCCACCCCGCGCAGCGGCACGCCGTACGGGATCGCCGTCCAGTCGGCGGGCACCTCGCCGTCGACCTCGATCACGGTCGAGTGGATGGCGGTCTCCGTCGTGCCGCCGAGCGCGACGAACCTGGCCCCCGGCGAGCGTTCCCGCAGCAGCGCGGGCAGGTGCGTGCCGACCCAGTCGCCGCCGAGCAGGACCAGCCGCAGGCTGGGCGCGGGGCCGGTCCGCAACAGCATCTCCAGCACCGACGGCACGCAGTTCAGCACGGTCACCGACCACCGCCCGGCCAGCTCGGCCCAGCGGGTGGCGTCACGGCGGTCGTCCTCCAGGGGGATCGCCACGGCGCCCCCGCGGGACCAGAGGGCGAACAGGTCGAACACCGACAGGTCGAAGTCGAGGGCCGACACCGCGAGCGACACGTCCCCCTCACCGATCGAGAACCGTTCGACCAGGTCGCCGATCGTGTTCATCGCGGCCCGGTGCGAGACCTCGACGCCCTTGGGCTCCCCGGTCGAGCCCGAGGTGAACAGCACGTAGCCGACCTGGCCGGGGGGGACGGGCACCGGCCCGTCCAGCGGCGCGGGGTGCGTCACGGCCGAGGTGAGCGAGACCGCGACCCCGGCCGTCTTGAGGATCCTCTCCCGCCGGGCGGCGGGCTGCCCCGCCCCGACGGGCACGTACGCGGCCCCGGCCGCCAGCGTGCCGAGCACCGCCACGGCCTGGTCGGGCCCCTTGGGCAGCTCGACGGAGACCCGGTCTCCCGGCCGCACCCCCCGCTCCACGAGATGAGCCGCGACGCGCAGGGCGCGGTCGGCCAGCTCGCCGTACGTGAGCGTGCCGCCGGTGCCGTCGTCACCGGTGCCCCAGTGCAGCGCCGGGAGGTCGGGGGTGCGCCGCGCCCGCGCGAAGAACTCCTCGTGCAGCGTCCGCGCGGGCAGCGCCGGCTGGGCGTTGAGCTCGTGCCGCAGGCGCAGCTGGTGCGGCGAGGCGCCGATCCGCAGCGGCTCGGCCCAGTCGGCGTCCGCCGCGCCGAGGCGGGTGATCGCGCCCGTGTAGGCGGCGAACATCGCGTCGGCGACGCCGTCGGGGAAGGCGGGGTCGCGCACGTCCCAGTTCAGCAGCAGCCCGCCGGAGACCTCGGTGACCTGCGCGTCGAGGAGCACCTGCGGCCCCTGGGAGATGATCCACTCCGGCTCTCCGAAGCTGCGCCGCGCCCGGTCGCCGAACAGCTCGCCGAGATTGAGCGCGCTGGTGTAGACGATCGGCGCGAGCACCTGCTCGCCCCGTGCCCGCGACAGGTCGCGCAGCACCTCCAGGCCGGAGTAGTCGCTGTGCTCTCCGGCCGTGTGCAGCAGCGCCTGCAGCTCGCGGGCGCGCTCGGCGAACGGCAGCTCCCGCGACAGGTCGGCCTCCAGCAGGATGGAGCCGGTGAAGTCGCCGACCAGGGCGTCCACGTCGGGGTGGATCGGCTCGCGGTGGAACAGCGGCAGGTTCAGCAGGAAGCGCGGGGTCGCCGACCAGGCGCCCATCACCTCGGCGAAGACGGCGGCGAGCGCCATCGCGGGGGTGACGCCCTCCCGGTGGGCGCGGGCGATCAGCCGCTGTTTGTCCTCGGGGGCGAGCCAGTGGTGCTTGCGGACGACCCGGTCGCCCGGCTGCGGCACGACCGGCAGCTCCGGTGGCCCGGACAGCTCGCCGAGCCGCTCGCCCCACCAGCGCCGGTCACGGGCGCGGGCCTCGGCGCGCGGGTCGGCGTCGAGGTAGCGCGCGTAGCTGTAGCCGATCGGCGGCAGGCTCTCGCCCTCGTACAGCGCCGCCAGGTCGGCCAGCAGGGTGCGGTAGCTCATCGCGTCGGCGGCGACCATGTCGACGTCCAGGTGCAGCCGCGCCGCGCCGGACGGCAGCAGGCTCAGCCGCGCGTCGAAGACGCGGCCCGTCTCGATGGGGAGCCGCTGGGTGGACATCTCGGCGCGCAGCCGTTCCAGCTCCTCGCCGGGATCCGGCACGGCGCGCAGGTCGTGCACCGTGACGGCGGGTCCGGGCCGCTCCGGCAGGATGCGCTGGGTCCCGTCGTCGGAGATCGCGGCCCGCAGCATCGGATGCCGCTCGACGAGCGCCACGACGGCCGCCTCCAGCCGGGCGGGGTCGATCTCGCGTCCGTCGAGTTCCACGTAGAGGTGCGCGGCGACGGAGCCGAGCGACTGGCCGGAGTCGCGGCCGATCCAGTAGGCGTGCTGCATGAGCGCGAGGGGGAACGGCCCGTCGTCCGGCTCCGCGGCTTCCCGCCGCGTACCGGGGCCGGCGCCGGGAGCGCCGTCGAGGACGGAGCCGGGGCTGGGGGCGGAGTCAGGGCCGGGGGTGGGGGCAGGAAGCGGATGCGGTGCGATGGCGCCGCGCTCGTCGAGCAGCTCCCACCACTCGGCCAGCGTGGGCCGCCGCGCGAGTTCGGCGAAGCCGACCTCGACGCCGAGGCGGCGCAGGCGGCCGGTCAGTCCCATCAGCTGGATCGAGTCCATACCCAGCTCGATGAGGTTGTCGTGCGCCTCGACCTGCTCTCCCAGCAGTTCTGTCAGCGAACGGTGCAGTTCTTCCCTGGTCAGCACGGAACTCCCCTTAAGTCAGGTAAGGCTAACCTAATTTAGGAGGGTTCGCGCGTCAACGCGCGTCCCATGACAACCCATGCGATCCCGGACGCGCGGCCCCTCGCCCCTCGGCCGGCCAGGACGTCCGGCACGCCGTCACCGCGAAACGCGAGTCCCCTCACGCCCGCCCTCTCATCCCCTCGGTCGACAGCAGCCAGACCAGGTAGACGCCGCCGAGCACCCCGGTGACCACGCCGACCGGCACCGCGACCGGCAGGTGCAGCGTCACCAGATCGCTGAACACGAGCAGCGCCGCGCCCATCAGCGCGGCCGGTACGAGCTGCGTACCGGGCCTGCCGGTGAGCCCGCGCGCCAGCTGCGGCGCGGCCAGCGCGACGAACGGGACCGGCCCCACCGCCGCGGTCGCCACCGCCACCAGCCCCACCCCGACCACCACGAGCGCGGCACGCGTCCCCTGGACCGGCACGCCGAGCGCCTGCGCCGCGTCGTCCCCGAGCTCGCCCATCCGCAACCGCCTCCCGAGGGCCAGCACGACCGGTACGAGCACCGCCACGGCCACGGCGAGCGGCCACGCGTGCTGCCAGCCCCTGCCGTTCAGGCTGCCGGTGAGCCAGAACGCCGCCTCGTACGCCTCGCGCAACTCGGCGCGGGTGACGAGGTAGGCGTTGAGCGCCTCGAGCATCGCGGCCGCGGCGACCCCCACCAGGACCAGCCGGTAGCCGTGCACCCCGCCCCGGTAGGCGACCAGGTAGACGGCGAGCGCGGTCAGCACCGCGCCGAGGACGGAACTGGCCGCGATGGCGACGGCGCCGCCGCCGACGACCAGGATCTGCAGCAGCGCGCCGGTGGCCGACCCCGTGGTGAACCCGATGATGTCGGGGCTGCCCAGCGGGTTGCGGGTGATGCTCTGGAAGACGGCCCCGCTCAGGCCGAGCGCCGCACCGGCGAGCAGGCCGGTGATCGCCCTGGGCAGGCGCAGCGTGAGCACGATGAACTCCGTGGCCCGGTCCCCCTGCCCGGTCAGCGCCCCCACCACCTCGGTGAAGGAGATGGGGAACTCACCGCTGCCGACCACGGACACGGCCGCCCCCAGGGTGGCGGCCACCAGCACGGCGCACACCGCGACGACGCGCGGCTCCCACCGCAGGGACACCGTCCCGACCCGCAGGACACGACTCGTGCTCACAGCTGGGGAACCCTTCCGCGACGGACCATCAGTGCCAGGAGGGGAGCGCCCAGGAACGCGGTGACGATGCCCGTCTCCAGCTCGCCGGGCGCCGCGACCACACGTCCCGCGATGTCGGCGGCGAGCATCAGCACCGGCGCCAGCAGCAGCGAGTACGGCAGCACCCAGCGCTGGTCGGGACCGACCAGCGCCCGGACCACGAAGGGCACCGCCAGCCCGACGAACGCGATCGGCCCCACCGCCGCCGTGGCGGCACCGCACAGCACCACGACCGCCAGCGCCCCCAGCGCGCGGGTCCGGCCCGGCCGGGCGCCCAGCGCCCGCCCCGTGTCCTCCCCGAGGGCCAGGGCGTTGAGCGGGCGCGCCAGGCAGAGCGCCAGCACCGTCCCCGCCAGCAGGAACGGGCCGATCTGGACGAAGACGGCGAGGTCGCGCCCGGACAGCGAGCCCACCTGCCAGAAACGGAAGCTGTTGAAACTGCGCGGGCTGAGCAGCATCATCCCGGCCGTCAGCGAGCTGAACACCGCGTTGATCCCGGCGCCCGCCAGGACCAGCCGCGCGGGGGTGGCACCGGAACGGCCGCGCGACCCGACCAGGTAGACCAGCAGCGCGGCTCCGGCGGCCCCGAGGAACGCCGCCCACACGTAGACGAGGACGTCGTCCACCCGGAACAGGCCGATCACCGTCACGACCGCCACCGCGGCGCCGCCGTTGACGCCGAGCAGGCCGGGTTCGGCCAGGGGGTTGCGGGTCAGTGCCTGCATGAGCGCGCCCGCCAGTCCGAGCGCCGCCCCGACGGCCACCCCCAGCAGCGTGCGCGGCAGCCGCAGCTCCTGGATGATCAGGGAGCCCTCCGAACCGTCCGGGGAGAACACTCCGGACAGGGCCTGGTCGAGCGGGACCTGCTTGGCGCCGATCACGATGCTGCCCAGCACGGCGAGCAGCAGCAGGCCGCCGAGCAGGCACAGACCGGCCAGCCGTTTGGGGAGATACGCGCTCTTTACGGGAGGAGGCACACGCTTCAAGTTAGCCTAACCTAACTGAGGTGTCGACGAACGGGCCGGGCGACGCGCACGAATCCCCCCGGCCTCCGGGCCCGGGAAGCACGGTCGTGTCCAGTCCGGGAAACGCGGCCGCGCCGGCCAGGAAAGCACGGTCACGCCCGCTCCGGGGAGTACGGTCGCGCCCGGCTCGCGACGGGCCACGGGAAGGGCACCGCGACACCAAGAAGCCGCCAGACACGCGCACCGGAATCCGTACGCGGCCCGCGGGTTCCGTACCGTGCACGAAGGTGGCCGCGCCGGATCGGGCGGCGGCGACACCCGCGTCCGGAACGAACCGATGGGGTGCGGCCCTCCGAAACGGTGGCACGCTTCTTCCCGTACCTCCATCGCGCGAAGCACGACCATGGAGATGGTGACATGACACGTCCGCCGGTCCCGCCCTTCACTCTCGAAACCGCCGTCCTGAAGGTCAGGCTGGCGGAGGACGGGTGGAACACCCGCGACCCGGAGAAGGTGGCCCTGGCCTACGCCCCGGACTCCCGCTGGAGGAACCGCGCGGAGTTCGTCGACGGGCGGGACGCGATCGTCGCGTTTCTCCGGCGCAAATGGACCAGGGAGCTGGAGTACCGGCTCATCAAGGAACTGTGGGCCTTCGACGGGAACCGCATCGCCGTGCGTTTCGCCTACGAGTGCCACGACGACTCCGGCAACTGGTTCCGCTCCTACGGCAACGAGAACTGGGAGTTCGACGAGGAAGGGCTGATGCGCGCGAGGCACGCGTCCATCAACGACCTTCCGATCGCGGAGGCGGACCGCAGGTACCACTGGCCCCTGGGGCGCCGCCCGGACGACCATCCGGGACTGAGCGACCTGGGTTTCTAGGGAACGCTCGCGGAGCCGCCGGCGGGATCGCGCTCCGGCGTGCTCCCGCCCGCGGCTCGTCGTGGACGAAAGACCCGCCTTCCAGGGACCTCGGCCCCTGCCTTCGGACCCGCCGTCGCGATGGAATGGGACCACTCGCCACCGTCCTCACCTTCTCTTCGGGAGATGTCATGACCAAACACATAGCGACCCCCGGTGACCTGGGCAGGCGGGTGGCCCGGCTGCGTGACTCCCTGGGTCTGAGCCGCGAGCAACTGGCCGACAGGGCCGGGGTCGACATCGGGTACGTGGGCTACCTGGAGGAGAGCGCGGCCTCGCCGGCGGCGGAGACCGTGAGCCGGCTGGCGTCCGCCCTGGAGGTCGGCGTCGAGGAGTTGCTGGGCGCGGCGGCGAACCTGCCGCCCGGTCGCGGCCGCCCCGCCGCCGGGTCCCTGCTGGAGAAGCTGCCGGAGGAGGAGTGCCTGCGGCTGCTCTCCCCCGGCGGGGTGGGCCGGGTGGCCTTCAACGATCCGGGAGGACCGGCGATCCTGCCGGTCAACTACGTGATGCGCGAGGGCTCGATCATCTTCCGTACCGCCTTCGGCGGGCCGCTCGACGAGCCCCTGCGCACGGGTGTCCGAGGCGTGGAGCTCAAGATCGGTTTCGAGGTCGACCGGATCGACGAGGCCGGTCGCGAGGGCTGGAGCGTACTCGTCCGGGGCGGCGCCCACCACGTCTCCTCCGCCGAGGAGCATGCCGCCGCGGAGGCCTCCGGTGTCCAGGCCTGGGCGGGCGGCGACCGCGAGCTGTACGTCACGATAGTCCCCGCCGAGATCACCGGCCGCCGCATCCGGCACGCCCCCTGAGCGCGTACGGCCGCGCGGAGGCGACACCAGGGACCTTGGTCCCTATCTGTGAGGTCACGAGGGGACTAGCGTTCGAGTCATGATTCGCGTGTTCCTGGTCGACGATCACGAAGTGGTACGGCGGGGCGTGGCCGCGCTGCTGGAGTCCGAGGGCGACATCGAGGTGATCGGCGAGGCGGGGACCGCCGAGTCCGCGGTGGCCCGCATCCCGGCGCTGCGGCCGGACGTCGCCGTCCTGGACGTGCGCCTGCCCGACGGCAACGGGGTGGACGTGTGCCGTGAGGTCCGCTCCAGGGTGCCGGGGCTGGCCTGCCTGATGCTGACCTCGTTCGCCGACGACGACGCCCTGTTCAACGCGGTGATGGCCGGCGCGTCCGGCTACGTGCTCAAGCAGATCCACGGCTCGGACCTGGTCGGCGCCGTGCGCACGGTGGCGGGCGGCCAGTCGCTGCTGGACCCGCAGACGACCTCGGCCATGCTGGCGCGGTTGCGCGAGCAGGCCACCCGCAAGGACCCCCTGGAGGCGCTGACGGATCAGGAGCGGCAGATCCTGGAGCTGATCGGCGAGGGCCTGACCAACCGGCAGATCGGCGAGCGGATGCACCTCGCCGAGAAGACCGTCAAGAACTACGTCTCCAACCTGCTGGCCAAGCTCAGCATGGATCGCCGCACCCAGGCGGCCGCCCTGTCGGCCCGGTTGAAGGCCCATCGGCGGAACTGACGGCGCCTCCGTCCCCGGACGGCGGGCGTTCCGTCCCCGAACGGCGGAGGCCCCGTGACGACCGGCGACGGCCCCGTGACGACCGGTGATGGCTCTGTGCCTGGCCGGTGATGGCTCTGTGCCTGGCCGGTGGTGCGGAGCCGGTGCCCCGGGGTCACCCGGTGTCCCGCGAACCGTCACCCTTCCGCTCGAGCGGGACGCTCCACACCAGCCGGGTGCCGCCCCCCTCCGGTGTCTCGGTGCCGAGGAACCCGCCGAGGTTCTCGGCCCGTGTCTGAAGGTTGCGCAACCCGCTGTGCCTGCCGTCGGCGGGAAGACCGGCGCCGTCGTCCGTCACGGTGAGGACGAGCCGCTCCTCGCCGAGCTCCACCGACACCTCCACCTTGGAGGCCCTGGCGTGCCGCACCACGTTGGACAGCGCCTCGCGCAGTACCGCCGGCAGGTGCTCGGCGATCTCCGGGGGAACCCCGGTGTCCAGCCGTCCCTCCATGGTCAGGCCCGGCATGAAGCCGAGGTGGCCGCGCGCCCCCTCCACCAGGGCGACGATCTGGGCGCGCAGGCCGGTGTCGTCGCCGGGGGTCTGCAGGGCGAAGATGGTCGAGCGGATCTGCCGGATGGTGCCGTCCAGCTCGTCGATCGCGTTACGCAGCCGCTCGGAGGCCTCGGGCCGCTCGACGAGCCGCACCGTGCTCATCAGCGTCATGGCCACCGCGAACAGCCGCTGGATCACCACGTCGTGCAGGTCCTTGGCGATCCGGTCGCGGTCCTCCAGCAGTCCCAGCCGCTCGGCGTCCACCCGCCTCTCCGCGAGCTCCAGGGCGATCGCGGCCTGACCCGCGAAGGAACGCAGGGTGCGTACCTCCGCCTGGTTGAACGGGACGCGGCCCTGACGCTTGCCCAGCGACAGCACCCCCCGCACACCTCCCGTCGCGCCGAACGGCACCGCGGCCACCGGGCCGAGCGAGACGTACTCGGCGATCACGATCGAGACCTCGGTCTCGGCCGGGTCGGTGACCGTGACCGGCTCACCGCCGGTGAACGCCAGGCCCGCCAGGGACCCGGCGATCGGGGCCTCCGCGTCCACCACCCGCTCGTGGTTCTCGCCGTCGGCGACGACCGCCCGCAGGACCCTCCCGGTCTCGTCCGGCAGCAGGACCGCCGCGATGTCGGCCCCGGACATCTGCCGCGCCCGCCGCGCGATCAGCGTGAGCACCCGGCTGGGCTCGGCGCCCGACAGCAGGCTGGTGGTGACCTCCGCCGAGGCCTGCAGCCACATCTCCCTGCGCCGGCTCTCCTCGTACAGGCGGGCGTTCTCGATGGCGACACCGGCCGCGGCGGCCAGCGCGGTCACGATCGCCTCGTCCTCCTCGTCGAACTCGCCGCCGCCGCGCTTCTCCGTCAGATAGAGGTTGCCGAACACCTCCTCGCGCACCCGGACCGGCACCCCCAGGAACGACCCCATCGGCGGATGGCCGGGCGGGAAGCCGTAGGACGCCGGATGGTCGGAGATGTGGGCCAGCCGCAGCGTCTGCGGCTCTTTGATCAGCAAACCGAGCAGGCCGAGCCCGTGCGGCCAGTGCTCGATCCTGGCGATCTCCTCCTCGCGCAGCCCCACCGGGACGAACTGCACCAGCGTGCTGTGGTCTCCGGCCACGCCCAGCGCGCCGTAGGTGGCGTCGACCAGCCTGGTGGCGGTCTCCACGATCCGGCGCAGCATGGTCTCCAGGTCCAGGTCGCTGCCCACCGCGACCACCGCGTCCAGCAGCGCGTGCACCCGGTCGCGGGTGGACAGCACCGCCTCCAGCCGTTCTCGCAGTTCCTCCAGCAGCTCATCCAGCCTCATGTGCGGGATCAACGGCCCTGACTCGCCCTTCGCCATACTCCCGAGTCTGTACCCTCGGACGCGCTCCCCACCGGCCGGGGGTGATCGGCGTGTGATCGCCGGCGCCGTGCCCGGGTACGCGAGAACCCGCCCGGGCCCGGACGGGTTCTCGCGTGTTCGCCCTTCGCTCACCTCAGGATCGGCAGACGCCGCACCGGCGGGGTGCGGGCCCACCGGGCGCCGAGGGGATCACCGGCGCCCGCCAGGGCCGGCCCGGCCAGGACGCCGAAGATCCGCCGAGCGCGTTCTCGCCGGTTCCCTCCAGGAAGCCGGTGGCCGGGCCGCCGCCCGCGATCCAGGCGCGGTCCGCGGGCGTGGGGGCATCGGGGAGAGGACGTCAGCCTGCCCTCGACTCGTGCGAGACGCCGAGGTGCGCCGGAATCGCCGGGACGACGACCTCACGCCACGTCGAGCCGGGCGGGGTCTCCGCGCGCGAGCCGACCCCGACGGTTTCGAGCGCGCTGCGATAGGCGTTCGTCTGCCTCTCCGGCGCCCCGGCCCGGCCCCAGAGGTCACCGATCTCGCGCCAGAGCCTGGCCGAATCCCGGTCGACGAAGGAGGCCACCGAGGCGACCGGGTCGGCGAGCAGTTCCTGCGCCTTCTCCAGCGCCGGGCCGCCGTCTTTGGAGCGTGCCAGAGCGAGTTCGGCCAGAACCACGTACGCCATCGCCGGCACCGTCCCGCGCACGCCGGCGAGCAGGCCGAGGGCCTGTTCGGCCAGCTCCGCGGTGGCGTCCGCGTCGCCGGAGCGCAGCCGCACGCGGGAGAGCACGACCAGGCCCCGGGCATGCTCGATCGTCCCGGGCGACAGGCGCGAGAGGATCTCGACCGCGGAGGCGGCGAACTCACCCGCCCGGCCGAGGTCGGCGGCCTCGGGACGCACGGTGGCGATCCACGCCCAGCGCATCGCGCTCCGGACGTAGCGGACGGCCATCCGCGCGGGCCGGCCGGCGGCGACGGCGTCCGCCGCAAGCCGGGCGGCGAGCGCGGAGTCCTCCTCCAGCGCGGCCGTGCTGGCCCGCCACAGGCCGAGGACCTCCGAGTCGCGGTCGACGGCGTCGGGCAGGCGGGAGGCGGTCAGCACGCGCTCGACGTACGCGAGGGCGACCTCCATCTCGGCGAGCACGGCGGCGAGGTCGAGGGCGAGGTCGCCCTGGTCGAGCCCGAGCCGGTCGGCCTGGGCCAGAGCCTCCATCCCGAGATCCCGGGCGCGCAGCGTGTCACCCGCGCGGTGGTAGCAGCGGCAGAGCGCCACGGCGAGCGGAAGGTCGGCGAGGCGCTCGGGATGCGCCGCGGCCTCGCGGCGAAGCAGCTCGTAGGCCTCGACCGCCCGCCCCGTGTCCCCCTGGGCCTCCAGCGCGCGTGCCTGGCCGAAGCGCGCCCGCGCGGCGAGGGTGGCGTTGTCGTCACCCGCGGCCCTGGCCGTTTCCTCGAAGAGCCCGGCCGCGACGGCCGGGTCGCCGTGGCACAGTTCGAGCTCGGCCTGCCGCAGGGCGAGCGCGGTGTCGACGCGCTGGTGCGGCTCGATCCCGTGGAGCAGGAACTCCACGCCGCAGCCGAGCCGCTCGGCGAGCAGGCGCGTGACGACCGGGGTGGGAGTCCGTTTTCCGGACTCGATGAGCGAAACGTAACTGTCAGACAGGTCTGGCCCGGCCAACTGCGCCTGGGACATGTGCCTGCTCAACCGCAATCCACGGATGCGGTCACCGATGGTCGCTTGGCCTGCCATCACCGGAGCCGTTCCGTCGGCGGCACGATGAGATCCACGTCCCACTCCTTACGCACGGTTTACTGTCAATTACAGTAGATCGTACTGCTCTTCGTGGCCAGCGGGGCGGTGGCGACAGACCGTTTCACCCGGGTTTCGTGGTGGATGCCACCGGAGGGCGGGCGGCGCACCACGCGGCCAGAGCCGCGCGCAGGGCGACCTCGAGGGAGGCGGGGTTCCTCTCGTCGACGGCGCAGGCGATGTATCCGTCCGGACGGATCAGCAGGACGGGGAGGCCGGCGCTCGCGGGAACGGCGTGGACCACCCGCTCCCCGTACGGCGAGCCCGCCGCATCCGCCGGATCGCCCGCGGGGGCCAGGAGCACGAAGCGCCCGGCCCGCAGCGCCTCGTACAGCCGGATCGGCTCCCCGGCCAGGTGGATGTCCGGCACCCTCTGGCCGGCCAGCCAGTGCGCTCCCGGGAGGGCGGGGTAGGAGATGCCCAGGCCCGAGATGGCCTCGGCCAGCCGGCGGCCGAGGGGATGGATCCGGTTCGCGACGGCCGGGAGCATGGAGCGGGCGGCCCGCGATCTCCGGGTCGAGCCCATGGCGACGGCGAGCAGGGCGCCGTTGAGCCGCAGGGCCCTCCTGCCGACCGGGTACCGCTCGGTGTGGTAGGTGTCGAGCAGGCCGTCCGGCGCCCAGCCCTGGACCTCGGCGACGAGCTTCCAGCCGAGGTTGACCGCGTCCTGCAGGCCGGTGTTCATGCCCTGCCCGCATGCCAGCGAGTGCACGTAGGCGGTCTCGGCGGCCAGGAACACCCGGCCGACGCGGTAGCGGAGCACCTGCCGCTCGTCGCTGTGGGTCCTCGACAGATGGCGGGCGTCGTGCATGCCGAAGTCGCTGCCCGTGACGCGCCGGGTGGCCTCGCTCACCTCGTGGATGCTGAGCCGGGCGCTGTCGGGAAGCTGGCGCCGCCGGTCCCAGGTGATGACCTGGTACCAGCCGTCGCCGTGGGAGGAGACGAAGGAGAAGCCCTCGTCGTTGGCGATGAGGGTCACCTCCCGCTCCGGTCTCTCCTCCAGGCGGACGTCGGCCTGCATGACCGACTGCACGGTGGAGCGCCCCGGGAACGGGACGCCCAGCGCGTCCCTCACGACGCTGCGCAGGTCGTCGGCACCCACGACGAACCGCGCGCGCCAGGTGCGCATCGTGCCGTCGGCGCACACCTCGACGTCCACCCCGGCCGCGTCCTGGCTCAGCCCGACCGCCTCGGCGCCGCGCACGATCTCCGCTCCGAGCCGGGTGGCGCGCTCCTCGAGCACGCGCTCGGCGTTGTGCCGCGGGGTGCACAGCAGGAACGGGAACCGCGACGGCAGGCTGGACAGATCGAGGTCCAGGCCGTTGAACAGCCGCACCGTCTCGACGATCGTGCCGGTGCCGATCAGCTCGTCGGCGACGTCCCGGGCGTCGAGTTGCTCCAGCGTACGAGCGTGCAGGGGGAAGGCCCGGGTGAGCGTCGAATGCTGGGGGTCCCGCTCCACGAGCGTGCAGGCGACACCTCTCGCGGCGAGGTCACCCGCGATCAGCAGACCCGCCGGACCGGCACCAACAACCAGCACGTCCGTGTCGAACGGCACCATCAGTGTCTCCAATCCCACGCGAGGCGGCTCCCCCACACGAGCACCGGGATGAAAACCAGCGCCGAACCACTCCTGCCTTCCCCGCACGCTGAGATCCGGCCCCCGGACCTGACGGATCGCCACTCCGGCACCGTCCGTCCTTCGCCGCCGCCCCGTCCGGCCAAGGTCGTACGACAGACCACCGGCGGCCATCTCATGCTACGACCAGGCTTTTCCCGGCGTGTCGGCGCCTGCCCCACCCGCGGCGTGATCACCGCGATGCCCGCCCCCGGCCCGCCATCGCGGGTCACGGACCGGCCCCGCCGGGCTCAGCCCGGCACGCCACCCACCGGCCATGATCGGCTCGACCGTCTCCGGCGGGCGGCACCGGCCTCCGCCCCCGCGGCGACCGCCGCTCCGGGGATGCCCGTCGAGCGCGCGGCGGGCCAGGACCTCAGGCGCGGGTGAGGATCACCACCGGGATGTCGCGTGCGGTCTTGCGCCGGTAGTCGGCGTACTCACCGTGGATCCCGACCATCTGCTCCCACAGGGCGGGCTTCTCCCCGGCGGTCGCGGTCCGCGCGACGGCGGTGAACACCTCGTCCCGCACCTGCACCTCGACCTGCGGCTGGGCCAGCAGGTTGTGGTACCACAGCGGGTGGTCGTCGGCCCCGCCGTTGGAGGCGACGACCACGTAGGCGTCGCCGTCACGACCGTAGATCAGCGGGGTCCGCCGCTTCAGCCCGGACCTGCGTCCGACGGTGGTCAGCAGCAGGGTGGGCCTGCCGTAGTAGAGGTGGCCCTCCGCACCGTTCGACTCGACGTACTCGCGAAGGTGCTTGGAGACCCAGGGGGTGGGGGAATCGATGATCTCGTCGCTCATGCGGCTCACGCTATAGGTCTCCGGCGACATTTCTTGATCCGGTTCTTCCGGCCGCGCGGCGGGCGGGTCCCGGCACGGACGGGCCTACGTCGTCCGGCGGCCGCCCCTGGCCTGGTCGTGGCGGGCGCGGGCCTCCATGACCGCGGGCATCTCGCCCTCCAGCCATTCGATGAGGTCGAGCAGGCGCCGGGCGGCCTGATCGCCGAGCGGCGTGAGGCTGTACTCGACCTTCGGGGGGATGGTCGGCTCGGCCTCGCGGTGCACCAGGCCGTCGCGCTCCAGAGCCTGCAGGGTCTGGGCGAGCATCTTCTCGCTCACCCCGTCGACCCGGCGGCGCAGGGCGTTGAAGCGGTAGGTCCCCTCGTGGAGCGCGACCATGACCAGGATGCCCCAGCGGCCGGTGATGTGCTCCATCGTCTCGCGCGAGACGCATCCGCGCATGAAGACGTCGAAGGTGAGCTGGCTGAACTCGTCCAGCGGGGTCGCGGCCTGGTCGTCCATCCGTCCACTTTACTTTCTCGCCGCACCACACAAAAGAAAGCACTAACTTTTAGTTGGCACTGCGGATAAGTTAGTACTAACCTGGCGGCGACCCCTTCGAACGAGGAGAAGCGAAATGATCGTTGTCACCGGTGCCACCGGCCGGCTCGGCCGCCTGGTGGTGGACGGCCTGCTGGAGAGCGTGCCCGCCGACCAGGTCGTGGCGGCCGTGCGTGATCCCGGCAAGGCCGCCGGCCTGGCCGCGCGCGGCGTCACGATCAGGGAGGCCGACTACGAGCGGCCCGAGACGCTCGAGCGGGCCTTCTCCCCGGGCGACACGGTCCTGCTCATCTCCGGCGACGCCATCGGGCGGCGCCTCGGGCAGCACCAGGCCGTGGTGGACGCGGCCAGGGCGGCCGGGGTCGCCCGCATCGCCTACACCAGCGTGCTGCACGCCGACACCACGCCCCTGGCGCTGGCCGTCGACCACCGGGGCACCGAGGAGCACATCCGCGCCTCCGGGATCCCGTTCACCTTCCTGCGCAACAGCTGGTACACCGAGGTCTACGCGACGTCCGTCCTCCAGGGCGTCGAGCACGGCGTGATCCTCGGCGCCGCCGGTGACGGCCGCGTCGCCAGCGCGTCCCGCGCCGACTACGCGGCCGCGGCCGTCGCCGTGCTCACCGGCGAGGAGAACGGCGGCAAGATCTACGAGCTCTCCGGCGACACCGCGTGGAGCCTGCCCGAGCTGGCCTCCGAGACGGCGGCGGCCTCCGGCAGGCCGGTCGTCTACCGGGACCTCCCGCACGCCGACTACCTCCGGGCCCTGATCGACGCGGGCCTGCCTGAACCGGTGGCGACCATGTACGCCGACATCGACCTCGACATCGCCCAGGGCGTCCTCTCCCACACGCCGGGCGAGCTCAGCGCTCTCATCGGCCGCCCCACCACGCCGCTGCGCGAGTCGGTGACCGCCCTCCTCAAGGAGGCGTGAACTCCGGCGACGAAGCCGCCGTCCGGAAGCGGGCGCGCACCGTCATGACGAAGCGGCCGCTCGGAAGCGGGTCTGAAACCCCCTTGAGGGAACGGCACCGGCCGGTCGGGTCCCCGCGGTGGCTCAGCCGCCCCGCAGCAGGTCGGCGACGGCGGCGATGCCGTCGGAGATGGCGTCCGGGGTCAGGTTGCCGAACCCGAGGACGAGCCGTGCGGGAGACGCCCGTCGTTCCGGCGGGTCGAGGAGATAGCCGCTGATCCCGTACAGCGCGACGGACCGGCGACGGGCGGCCTCGACCACGGCACGCTCGTCCGTGCCCGGTGGTAGCTGGGCGACGGCATGGAAACCGGCGGCCAGCCCGCGTACCTCGACCTCGGGCGCGTACCGCCCCAGCGCGTCCACGAGGGCCGCCCGCCGGACGGCGTAGCGCGTCCGCATGTGGCGCAGGTGGCGGTCGTAATGACCCGACCGCACCAGGTCGGCGAGCGCGAACTGGTCGAGGACCGGCGAGCCTCGGTCGGCGAGCCGCTTCTGACGCGCGACACCGGCGGACAGCCGGGGCGGGCAGAGGATCCATCCGAGACGCAGAGCCGGGGCGAGCGACTTGCTGACCGAGCCGAGGAGCACCACCCGGTCCGGAGCCAGACCCTGCAGTGCCCCGACCGGTTCGCGGTCGTAGCGGAACTCGGCGTCGTAGTCGTCCTCGACGATCGTCGCGTCGCGGGCGACGGCCCAGGCGATCAGTGCCTGCCTGCGGCCGGGAGCCAGTACGACCCCGGTGGGCGACTGATGGGCGGGGGTGAGCAGCACGGCACGCGCGCCGGTGGCCGCGAGCGCGCCGGTGTCGACCCCGTGCTCGTCGACGGGGACCGCGACGATGTCGAGGCCCGCCGTCGCGGCGGCGACGCGGTGGTCGGGGTCGCCGGGATTCTCCACGGCCACGACACGCACGCCCTCCCCCGCCAGCGCGCGCAGGACGAGCTGCAGCCCTTGCGCGTACCCCGCGCACACGACGGTGTGGGCCGCGTCGGCGGCGGCCCCGCGAACCCGTCGCAGGTAGGCGGCGAGCACGTCGCGCAACATCGGGTCACCGTACGGGTCGCCGTAGCCGAGCAGGTCGCTGGGCACGTCGCGGCAGGCGCGCCGAAGGGCGCGGCTCCATCGTTCGCGGGGAAAACTCGACAGGTCGGGCACACCGGGCCGGAAGTCGATCCCGACGGGCGCGGTGGGCCCGGCAAGCGCGGCGGGCGGTGACTGCGCGTCCACCGGCGGGCGGGCGGCGGCGGCCACGCGGGTGGCCGAGCCGCCGCGCGTGACGAGGTAGCCCTCGGCCTGCAGTTGCGCGTAGCACTCGGTCACCAGGCCGCGCGAGACGCCGAGGTCACGGGCCAGGGCGCGTGAGGACGGGAGCCGCTCACCCGCGGCCAGCCGACCGGCGCGGATGCTCTCGCGCAGCGCGCCTTCCAGCTGCTCGCGCAAGGGTTCCGGCCGGTTCCTGTCAACCCGCAACAGGAGCTCCGGCCCCGAACCGGTCCACTTGATCGACATGAAACCGGACCTTATCGCTGAGCCGGTTCCCGCTCTAGGGTCGGCCCATGACTCACCAGAGGAGCGCCGCCGACAAAACCCGGGAGGATGCCGGGAAGACCCGGGAGGATCGCGGAGAGGCTCAGGGGGACGTCGCGGGAACCGGGGAAGACGGAGGGAAGGCACAGGGGGACGGCGCCCGCGTTCCGGATCCTCGTATCCTGAATCGCCCGATGGTCCTGCTGCTGGCCGCCTCGCTCGGCGCCCTCGGCGGCTTCTACCTGCTGGCGCCCGTCGTCCCCCTGTACGCGGCCACGTCCGGTGCGGGCGGTGTGGGCGCGGGCCTGGCGACCGGCACCATGATGCTGGGAACCGTGCTGACGGAGTTCGCGGTGCCCGGCCTGCTGCGCGCGTACGGCTACCGGGCGGTCATGGGACTGGGCCTGTTCCTGCTCGGAGCACCCGCCCTCCTGCTGCCGGCGTCGGCGTCCATGCCCCCGGTGCTGGGGATCTGCCTGGCGCGGGGTGCCGGGCTCGGGCTCGTGGTGGTGGCCGGTGCGGCCCTGATGGCCCAACTGGTGCCGGCCGACCGTCGCGGCGAGGGGCTGGGACTGTACGGGGTGGCCGTCGGGATTCCCTCCATCGCGTGCCTGCCGCTGGGTCTCTGGCTGAGCGAGCACATCGGTTACGGACCCGTCTTCGTCGCCGGGGCGGCGTCGGCGCTGCTCGGGCTGGCCGCCGTACCCGGCCTGCCCTCCCCGCGTGCGCGGACCGAACGGCACGGCGGGCCCCGGCGCGGAAGCCGGAGCGGGACCCACGACGGAATCCGGAGCGAGACCCAGGCCGGGTCCCCGGGCGGAGGCCGGAGCGGGATTCTCGGTGTCCTCCGCGACGCCGGCGTCGCCAGGCCCGCGATCGTCTTCGCCATGGTGACACCGGCGGCCGGTGTCCTGCTGACCTTCCTCCCGCTGGCCGCGCCGGAGCGGTCACGCGATCTGGTCGCGCTGGCCCTGCTCACGCAGTCCTGCCTCACACCGCTCGCGCGCTGGGCGGCGGGCCGGTACGGCGACCGCCACGGCCCCGCTCGCCTGCTGGTCCCCGCCACCCTGGCCGCCGCTCTCGGCACGGCCGGACTCTTCTGGGTGGACGTCCCTCTCGCGATGATCGCCGGCATGGGGCTGTTCGGGGTGGGCTTCGGCATGGCCCAGAACGCGACCCTGGCGCTGATGTTCGAGCGCGCCCCCGAATCCGCCTTCGGCCAGGTGAGCGCGGCATGGAACCTCGCCTACGACGCCGGGCTCGGCGTCGGCGCGGCCGGGTTCGGGCTCCTGGCCGGGTCGGTGGGCTACCCGGCGGGGTTCGCCGTCACCGCCGCCGTGCTGTTCACCGCGCTCGCTCCCGCCCTGTACGACCGGGCGGCGGGCAGCCCGGGAAGCAGGGCAGGGGACGCCGCGACATGATCGGCGACGCGAGGGAGCGATGTGCCTCCCGTCGCACACGGGAGGCACGCCGGGCGGCGAGGGTTCCGGCGACCGGGTCCTGACGACCAGGATGTCGACCATCAAGACTTCGACAACGAGGGCTTCGGCGACGAGGTCCCTGACAACGAGGAGAAATCTCGTGGGAACGGTTCTTCTGAACATCACGATGTCGCTCGACGGCTTCGTCGCCGGGCCCGACATCGGCGTCGAACAGCCCATGGGCAAGGGCGGTGAGCGGCTCCACGAATGGCTGTTCAACGACGACGCCGACCGGGAGGTGGACGCCGGGGTGCATCGGGACCTGTCCGCCTCGACGGGGGCGGTGGTGGTGGGCAGGCGGACCTTCGACGTGGGGGTGGGGCTGTGGAAGGACACGCCTTTTCCCGCGCCGTGCTTCGTGCTCACCCATGAGGACCGGGAGGAGCTGCCCATGACGAGCGGGACCTTCACCTTCGTCTCCGACGGCCTCGAGAGCGCGATCCGGCAGGCACGGAAGGCGGCCAAGGACAAAAACGTCCTCGTGATGGGCGGGGCGGACATCGCCGGGCAGCTCGTGAGAGCCGGGCTCGTGGACGAGATACAGCTCCAGCTGGCACCGGTGCTGCTCGGGGCCGGAACCCGGCTCTTCGACCACCCGGGCGGCGACCGCGTCGAACTGGAAAGGACCGGCCTGATCGGGTCCGCGCGCGTCACGCATCTGCGGTTCCGCGTGGTGAGACAGGGGGTGGGCACCGCGCCGACCGGCGTCTCGCACGTGTTCGGGTTCTGAAGGCGTTGAGACGTCCGGGCACGGCACTCACATACTGGTCCGATGGGACATCGCGCGAATTACGTGATCGTAGAGTCGGGTCGCGCCTCGATTCACTACTCCCAGTTCGGCGCGCTCAACATTGCCGTTGACGCGCTGCTCGGGCCGCAGGAGCTGGCGGACTACGCCGGTGAGCTGGAGACCCGCGACAAGCTCACCGATGACACGTGGTGCGAGGGCGCGCTCCTGGCCGACTATGACGTCAGACTGCTGCTTCTGCACACCGACCACGGCCCCGCTCGTGAGAGCATCGGATTCCGGCGCGCGTACCTGGCCGTGTTGCGGGAACGCTGGCCCGGCTGGCAAGTGCGTTGGGCAACCCGCGACCAGGCGGACATCGTCGATCACCTCGGGATGAATCCGGAGAACGTGATCGAAGACCGGTCCCCGCAGTGGCCTGCGATGACCGTCGCCGACGTCGTCGCAGGACTCGGCGTGGCCTACACCGTTTTCAACAAGCCGGTGACCACCGAGGACTACCGGCGCTCGGTGGATCTCACCGAGTCACCGCCCGGCCTCGGCGGGCCCCACGCCGAAACGGTCCTGACCGTACGCTTTGCCGACGGCGCCATCCGCGACTTCAGCTGCGGCTGGGACATTCCCGTCGGCGCCGCACTCGACACGGGTCCCGACCTCCTTGCGGCACTGGACGACCAGGCCGGTCACCGGCTCCCCAACGAGCTGTGCGCAGGAGAGGGCGCCTTCGTCGATGCCCGCACCCGGCGGATCTGGGCCTGGCCCACCCCGCGACGCCGGGGCCTGGAACGCTCTGCTCAACGGTGGCCTGGCTGGACCGTAGGGTGGCACGACGAGGGACTCCCCGAGCAGGCCGCCCGGTCGGGCCGGTCGCCCGCACCATACCGGCTGACCGCCGACCACCTGCTCCGCCTCGGTGCTCGGCTACTCGGCGCCAGCCAGGAACAGGCCTGGAGCTGTCTGGAGGAACACGCCGCCGCCCTGCGGCAGCAGGGCGGCCAGATCCTCCACCAGAGCCGGCGTCCACCCGCACGACCGGACCTTCCCGATGAGCGTGCCCAGGCCGTCCTTGCCCGGATCCTCGCTCACGCTTGACACGCTCCACGGCCGGCCCGGACGCCGTGTTCCCGTGCTTTCCGCCTTCGTGGACGAGCCCGCCCCCGTGAGCGGCGGCCGGTCTCACCCGTTCGGGAACCGCTCCGCGCCGGCGGGGGCGTCCTGGTCGTCCGCGGGAGCCTCCGGGAAGTTCCGTCCCCACCAGGCGGTCCAGCGGGATTCGAGCTCGGCGAACGCGGTGTCGTCGAGGCCGTACGTGGTGAGCACCATCATGGCGCCGCCGCCCGGATTGGCGGGCGAGGGCGGGTTCTGGGCCGCGACCAGCAGGCCGTCGCCCCAGCCGTCGACGGTGAGACCGACCTGGTTGGCCGAGCGGAACCGGACCTGGCCGCGCAGCGTCTCCCCGGTGGGGCCCTCCAGCTCGTACGGGCTCGCCGGGGGCAGTCCGGCCACCGCCGCGAGGCCGGTGGCCTCCAGCACCGGCGTGACCGGCGTGCCGGAGAGGAAGACCGTGCGCCGGTCGGCGCCCGGGTGCCGTTCAAGGGCGAACGCGAGCTGGTGGACGAAAGTGATCCAGCCCTCGGTGATGTCGTCGTAGTAGGCGTCCCACTCGGGGTTGCCGCCGCGCGGGGCGCGGGTCATCCGCAGGCGCGTACGGCCGCCGAGGTCGGTCAGCTCGAACAGGTCGCCGCCCTGGACCTCCAGCCGGTGCTCGGCGGCCGACTCCACGACGTTCTGGTGGTAGATGACCTCGATCTCCTTGTCGAGGCCGTCGAAGTGCCAGCCATGCCAGCGCCGGATCAGCTCGGGATCGCGCAGCGCGCTCCACACGTCGTCGACGGGTGCGGCGATGGTGACCTCAAGGGAGAACAGCTCGTCTGTCATCGGATGCCTCTCAACGTGGGGCCCCGGACCTTGGTCCCGGGACGGATGTCAACTGCGGGTTTCCGGCGTGCCGGGGGCGGGCTGTCCGGCGGTTTCCGGTGTGCCCGGGACCGGACGTCCGCCGGTCCCTCGCGTGCCGGGGGCCGGATGTCCACCGGCGACGAGGCGGTAGGGCCGCCCTCCGGGGGTGTCGAAGCGGGCCGCGACCCGCGAGAAGGCGTCGGCGAGCGCGTCGGTGAAGTCGTGCACGTCGCCGGGCTCGGCGAAGCGCACCCGCGCCTCGAGGGTGAACGTCAGCAGCCGGACGCCCTGCCGGTCGGCGGCGGCGGCCATGCGGGTGACGTCGCGCACGGTGCCGGCGGCCACCTCGACGAGATGCTCGGCGGCGTACTGGTCGGCGACGCGGCGGAAGACCCCGGCCACCTCGGCGGTCCCGATGGCCCCGTCACCGTCGCCGTCGCCACTGGCTTCGTCGGCCTTGTCGCCTCCATCGGCCTCGTCGGCCTCGTCGGCTTCATTGGCTTCATTGGCTTCATTGGCTTCATTGGCTTCGCCGGGTGAGGTGAGCACGCCGGGATCGACGAGGAAGGCGTTCGCGGTGACGCCCATGACGCGCTCGACGAAACCGCGTCGCGGGCGCTCCTCCACCAGCTCGATCAGCCCCGCCTCCTCCAGCACCCTGAGGTGGTATCCGACCCGCTGGCGCGGCAGGTCGAACTCGGCCGCGAGCTGGACCGCGGAGGCGGGCTCGCGCAGGCGGGCGAGAAGCCGTCGGCGGATCGGGGTGAGCGCCACGCGCAGACGGTCGGGCTCGTCCATGAGTGTCATCTCGGTCGCGGCCATGCCCATATGGAACCATTAGACAAATTAATCTGTCAATTGACATCGCAACCGGACACGACCCACGGGAAGCCGGTGGCCGGGCCGCCTTCATCCGGCGTACGCCGGCCGGGCGCTCCGGTCAGTCGTGGCGCGGGATGCCGGAGACCTCGTGGTCGGCGTGGAACAGGGCCTCGCCGATGAGCGCGCGGACATGGGCGTCGCGAGCCCGGTAGAGCACGCGGCGGCCGTCCCTGCGGGTGCGCACCAACCCGGCCAGGCGGAGTTTCGCCAGGTGCTGGGAGACCGAGGGACGCGCGACCCCGATGGCCTCGGCGAGCGAGCCGACGTCGTACTCCCCCGACGACAGCAGCCACATCAGGCGCAGCCTGGTGGCGTCACTGAGCATCCGGAAGGCCTCGACGGCGGCCTCCACCTGGGCGCCGGTGGGTTGCTCCTGCGACGAGTTGTCACCTGATTGATTGTCGCGTGCATACATGACTACATATACTCCGGGAAAAGGGCACCGGTAGCAAACGAGGTAGCCATGTCCGACCAGCAGGACGCGGGTTCTCCGTCCCCCGGAGAACCCACCGGCCCCTGTTCCCCCCACGGTCAGGGCCACGAGGCCGCGCACGATCCGCCGCACGAGCACGGGCCCGGCCATGACCATGAACACGGGCACGGGCACGGGCACGGGCACGGGCACGAGCACGAGCACGAGCACGAGCACGAGCACGAGCACGAGCACGAGCACGAGCACGAGCACGGCCATGACCATGAACACGGGCACGAGCACGGACACGAGCACGGCCACGGTCGTCATCACGAGCGTGGCCACCGGAGACGGCGGTTCGGAGGACTGCTCTCACGAGCCGGCCACGCCCTCACCCCGCACAGCCACGACAGCGCGAGCAGGACGGACACCGCCCTGGAGTCCAGCAGCCGCGGGATGCGCGTGCTGGCCGTCTCCTTCGCCGTGCTCATGGTGACCGCCGCCGTCCAGGCGGTGATCGTCGTCTTCTCCGGCTCGGTCGCCCTTCTCGGTGACACCCTGCACAACGTGGCCGACGCGCTGACCGCGCTTCCGCTGGCGATCGCCTTCTCCCTCGGCCGCCGGGCGGCCACCCGCAGGTTCACCTACGGCTACGGCAGGGCCGAGGACCTGGCCGGGATCGCCATCGTCCTGGTCATCGCCGCCTCCGCCGCGCTCGCCGGATACGAGGCCGCGCGGCGCCTGGCCGACCCCCAGGAGGTGCGGGCGCTCGGCTGGGTCGCCGCGGCGGCCGTGATCGGCTTCGCGGGCAACGAGTGGGTGGCCCGCTACCGGATCCGGGTCGGGCGCCAGATCGGATCGGCCGCGCTGGTCGCCGACGGGTTGCACGCCCGCACCGACGCCCTCACCTCGCTGGCCGTCCTGCTGGGCGCGGGCGGCTCGGCACTGGGTCACCCGATCGCCGACCCGATCGTCGGCCTGCTGATCACGGTGGCCATCTGTCTCGTCCTCAGGGACGCGGCCCGCGAGATCTACCACCGGCTGATGGACGCGGTCGATCCGGCGCTCGTCGACCGCGCGGAGCGGATCCTGGCCGCCACCGGCGGCGTGCGGCGGGTGGGATCGGTGCGACTGCGCTGGGTGGGCCACACGCTGCGCGCCGAGGTGGACATCGTGGTCGGCGAGGACCTTTCGCTGCTCCAGGCGCACGCCGTGGCGGTGGAGGCCGAGCACCGGCTGATCCACCACCTGCCCCGGCTGAGTGCCGCCACCGTGCACGCCGACCCCGATGGCCTGGAAGGCGCCGACCACCACGCCGTCCTGGCCGGGCACCGGTAGGGCGGGCCGTACCGGAAGGTCGCGGGACCGCCCCGCCGGACATCGTCCGCGGACGCGTACCCGCACGGGCCGGGGCGCGGGAGAGGTAGTCTCGCGTGATCACCGTCGCGGCCCGCGGACCGGATCGCCCGGCCCGGCCCGCAAGCCGCGGCGGATCGCCCCCCGATCCAGGAGAAGCGGCTGCGTTGGCCGACCACAGCAGAGGACGCCCCGGCTGGCTGCACGTCGGCCCACTGGAGGTGCGGCTGACGCGCACCTGGGAACCTGGCACGTTCCCACCGGCGGAAACACTCCTCGCGATACTGACGCTGGCGGCCGTGCCGCAGGCTCTCGCCACCCGCCTGACCACCCACCTGAGCGGTGGCATCGTGGTGGGGCCCGGATCGGTGCCCGACCTTCCCGGCTTCGAATGGCTGCGCGGCGTCGCGCTGCCCCTGCAGGCGGGCCTGTGGGAACGCAGCGCGGGCGTCTACGACCCCCGGCGGCGGCGGATCGGGGTGGGGAGCGCCCCCTCGCCCTCGGTGTCGGTGTGCGGGCACGAGATCGGCCACGCCACCGACCACATGGACCGGCTGCCCTCGCACTCCCCGTTCTGGACCGGCCTGCACGCTCGCACCCGCGGCCGTCTCCGGCCGCCCTACCGCGACGACGTCACCGAGCTGTTCGCCGAGGCCTTCGCCTGCGTGCTCACCCGGAGGGCGACCCGGCTGCTCCACCTGATCGGCACGGAGGCGGAGGCCGAGCGGGTGTATCACCAGCTGTCCGGGCAGTACGGCATCGGTTGACCGGGCGTGCCACGACCCCCGGAGCTATGCTGGGCCGACAGCGGTCAGAGACGACGGAAAGGCCACGCCATGAACGTGACCATGCTGCCGGGAGGCACCCTCCGCGTCCCCGCGACGACCACGCTGGCCAACGGCACCAAGATCGACGGCACCCGCGACATAGGCCGCGACGATCCCGAATACTCCGAATGGCTCGCCCTGGCACAGGACGAGGACGAGCAGCGCCGCCGCGACGTCGAGGAGCGCGACTCCGATCGTGAGATCCTGACCCGCTGGCGCACCCGCCGGAGCGCGTGACCGCGCTCTCCGGTCGTCCGGAGCATCCTGTGGACGCCGGCGTGAACGGCCACGTGCCGCGCGTCTCGCGCTGGCTGCGCACCCGCCCCGCCCGGGCGGGCCGCACCCGCGTCCTGGCGGTCGAGGGACGCTCGGGGTCGGGCAAGTCCACCCTCGCCACCGCCCTGGCCGCGGAGCTGGCCGCGCCCGTCGTACGGATGGACGATCTCTACCCGGGGTGGGACGGCCTGCTGGGAGGGGTCGACGCGCTGGTCGAGTGGGTCCTGCGACCGCTGAGCCTGGACCGGCCCGCGCGGTGGCGACGCTACGACTGGGCGGAGGGCGCCTACGCGGAGTGGCACGAGGTCCCGGGCACCGGGATCCTGGTCCTCGACGGCACCGGCTCCGGCGCCCTCGCCGCCGCGCCGTACCTGAGCGGCCTGCTGTGGCTGGAGGCGGCCGACGGGGTACGAAAGGCCCGCGCGCTGGAGCGTGACGGTGATCTCTACGCCCCGCACTGGAACCGCTGGGCGGCTCAGGAGGAGCGTTTCCACGCCCGCGACGACGTCCGTGCCCGCGCGGACCTGACGATCGCCACCGGCTGAGGCCCGAAAGGGGAAGGCGAGACGGCGGAGCGGGCGGAGGAGCGGTCCGGGCCGGGCGGGAACGGCCCGGGGCCAGCGGCGCGGCCGGGCCGGGGGTTGGAAGCAGTTGGTGGTTGAGCATGTATCAGGATGCGTGAGTGAACGCGAAAGAGTGGGTTAAGGCGCAGGGTGTCCACCCGATCACCGCTTACCGGTGGTTATCGGAAAGGCATTTTGCCTGTGCCCGCCCGTAAGATCGAACGGCTGAGCCTGGTCGCAGACGTCGATCCCGTCGCCTGGCACGGCGCGACCACCGTGGGGCAGGCCTGCGTCTCTTCTGTGGAGGCGTCTTCCTCGGCGTGCCCGCCTGCACCGGCCCCGACCCGGCGGTCGCGGGCTGCTGCGAGATCCAGCTCGCCGCCCCGTCACGGCTGGCAAGGCCACCGGCTCCCTCTGCGGCTTCCTGCGCTCCCGAGGCGGGCGTAGGTCTGTTCGCCGATCGGGGAGTCATTGATCATGGCTCCTACGGTACGTTGACGGTCGGCGACGTAGCGTGAGGGGGAGGGTTGATGCGGGTCCACCAGGCCTACCGCTACGCCCTGGATCCCACCCCCGAGCAGGCGCGCCTGCTCGCCTCCCACTGCGGCGCGGTTCGCGTTCAACTGGGGCCTGGCCCGCATCAAGGCCGCGATGGACCAGCGCGCGGCCGAGCAGTCCTACGGCATCGCGGATGAGATGCTGACCGAGGTGCCGTGGTCGTTGTACGGTCTGCGCCGGGCGTGGAACACCGCCAAGAACACCGCCAAGGGCGACGTCGCGCCGTGGTGGGCCGAGCACTCCAAAGAGGCCTGCACCACCGGCCTGGACAACCTGGCGCGGGCGTTGAAGAACTGGGCGGCCTCCCGCAACGGCACGCGGGCGGGCAAGAAGATGGGGTTTCCCCGGTTCAGGTCCAAGCACCGCACCACCCCTTCGTGCCGGTTGACCACCGGCGCGATCCGGGTGGAGGCCGACCGCCGCCACGTGACGCTGCCCCGCCTGGGCACCATCCGCACCCACGAATCGACCCGGAAACTCGCCCGGCATCTGGAGCGCGGCACGGGGCGGATCCTGTCGGCCACCGTCCGCGGCGAGGTGGGCCGCTGGTTCGTCGCGTTCACCTGCGAGCTCGACCGCACCGACCGCGCCCCGGCCCGGCCGGAGGCCGTGGTCGGCGTGGATCTCGGGGTCAAAGACCTCGCGGTGCTGTCCACCGGGGAAGTCGTCGCCAACCCCAAACATCACCGCTCGGCGCTCACGCGGCTGCGCAAGCTGAACAAGCAGCTCGCCCGCCGAATCGGGCCACGCACCCCCGACGGCGCCAGGCGCGAGGCCTCCGCCCGCTGGACCAAGACCAAAGCCGCGCTCGGCAAAGCACATGCACGGGTGGCCAACCAGCGGCGCGACGGCCTCCACCGGCTCACCAGCCGCCTGGCGGCCACCTGGGGCACGGTCGTGGTCGAAGACCTCACCATCTCCGGGATGGTCCGTAACCGCAGCCTGGCCCGCGCCGTCGCCGACGTCGCCATGGCCGAGGTGCGGCGGCAACTGTCCTGCAAAACCGCATGGAGCGGCGGCAGGCTCATCGTCGCCGACCGGTGGTATCCCTCCAGTAAGACCTGTTCGGGTTGCGGCGCGGTGACAGCCAAGCTCGCCCTGTCC
>NZ_JBPXMC010000027.1:0-128312 GCF_051918885.1 Streptosporangium sp. OZ121 | reverse complement strand
GCTTCATGCACTGGCTTTTAACACACTGTTGAGTTCTCAAGAAACGGACGCGTACACCATCACCCTGACCCGACCAAGTGGTCCGGCAGAACTCCGGGGCGTTCGTTCTGTTTTATTCTGCTCTTTCGTTGTGCCTTTATTCTTTCAGGCCTGCTTTTTCGTGTCAAACCGGCTTGTTTTGATCCGGTTGATTCGATCTAGCTGGCCCTGCTGGAATTTCGGCGGCCCCGTTTCCAGAGCAACCCCTCTAACTTACCAGCCCTTGAGCGGCTCTGCGAACCGATCTTCGAGACCGTTGGTTTCAAAGGGATTGTCGGCAAACACGACACAAGCCATACGGAAGTCACCGGAGTGATTGGAGTGGTTTGCGCCGGACCTTGCCGACATCAAAAGATTAGCAGCCCCCGAAGACCGCTCGAGACGTAACGGCGAACCCCGCAGCCGGGAAGTGGGAGGTCGGCAAAGCGGGCAGAGCAGAGCGGGCAGAGCGGGCAGAGCAGAGCGGGCAGAGCGGAAGGTGCCCCGGTCCGCAAGCGAAGCGAAGCAAGCCGAGCCGCCCAACCGCCCGGCCCAACCGCCCAGCCCAACCGCCCAACCCAACCATCCGGCCGCCTGATTCCACCGAACCGCCCCAACCGGCCGAGCCCGGCGAGCCGAACGAGCCGGCCGCATCGGCCGCATCGGCCGAGCGGGGGGATCCGAACAGGCATCGGCGGAAACATAGACTCGGCTGAGTGAGCAGCCAGACGCCGCCGACGGCGAAGAAGGTTCCCAGCGAGCGCGTGCACCACGGGGACACCGTGGTCGATGACTACGCGTGGCTGACGGTCAAGGACGACCCGGATGTGGTCGCCTACCTGGAGGCGGAGAACGCCTACACGCAGGAGGCGACCGCCCACCTCAAGCCCCTGCAGGAGACGCTCTTCCAGGAGATCAAGGGACGCACCCTGGAGACCGATCTCTCGGTCCCCACCCGCAAGGGCGACTGGTGGTACTACTCGCGGACGGAGGAGGGCAAGCAGTACGGCCTCCAGTGCCGGGTGGCGGCGGACGGCGAGACGCCGCCCGAGGTGAAGGCCGGGGAGTCGCTTCCCGGTGAGGAGGTCCTGCTCGACGGCAACGAGCTCGCCGGAGACTCCGACTTCTTCTCGATCGGTACCAGCTCGGTCAGCCCCGACGGCACCCTGCTGGCCTACTCCACCAACTTCACCGGCGACGAGCGCTTCACCCTGAGGGTGAAGAACCTCACCACCGGCGAGATCCTCCCCGACGAGATTCCCGGCATCTTCTACGGCGGCGCCTGGTCCGCCGACGGCACGACGTTCTTCTACACGACGGTCGACGAGGCCTGGCGGCCCAACCAGGTCCACCGGCACACGATCGGGAGCCCGGCCGAGGACGACGTGCTCGTGCACGAGGAGTCCGACGAGCGGTTCTGGGTCGGCGTCGGGCTCAGCCGCAGCGAGCGCTACCTGGTCCTCTCCGCCGGAAGCAAGATCACCAGCGAGGTGCGCGTCCTGGAGGCCGACGATCCCACCGGCGAGTTCCGGGTCGTCAGGCCCAGGGAGACCGGTGTCGAGTACGGCGTCGACCACGCGGGTGACCACTTCCTGATCCTGCACAACCGGAACGCGGAGAACTTCGAGCTGGCCACCGCGCCCCTCGACGACCCCGGCAGCTGGACGCCGATCATCGAGCACCGCGCCGACACCCGGCTGCTCGACATCGACGCCTTCGAGGGCCACACCGTCGTGCACTTCCGCAGGGACGGCCTCACCGGCATCCGCATCCTGCCCCGCGACGGGGAGGCGTACGAGATCTCCTTCCCCGAGCCGATCTACGACGTGGCCCCGTCGGGCAACCCGGAGTTCGTCACCGGACGGCTGCGGCTCGGCTACACCAGCATGATCACTCCGCCGTCGGTCTACGACTACGACCTCGGCGCGGGCGAGCTGATCCTGCTGAAACAGAAGGTGGTGCTGGGCGGCTACGACCCGGCCGACTACGAGCAGTTCCGCGAGTGGGCGACCGCCTCGGACGGCACCCGCGTGCCGATCTCGATCGTGGTCAAAAAGGGCACGGAGCGGCCCGCTCCCACCGTGCTGTACGGCTACGGAAGCTACGAGACCTCGATCGACCCGTCGTTCTCCATCGCGAGGCTCAGCCTGCTCGACCGGGGTTTCGTGTTCGCCGTCGCGCACGTCAGGGGCGGCGGTGAGATGGGCCGCCGCTGGTACGAGGACGGCAAGTTCCAGAAGAAGAAGAACACCTTCACCGACTTCGTCGCCGCCGCCGAGCACCTCTCCGCCGCGAACTGGTCGAGCGCGATCGTCGCCAGGGGCGGGTCGGCGGGCGGGCTGCTGATGGGCGCGGTCGCCAACCTCGCGCCGGAGACCTTCGCGGGCGTGGTCGCGGAGGTGCCGTTCGTGGACGCGCTGAACACGATCCTCGACCCGTCGCTGCCGCTGACCGTGATCGAATGGGACGAGTGGGGCGACCCGCTGCACGATCCCGAGGTGTACGCGTACATGAAGTCGTACACGCCCTACGAGAACGTGGACGGCCGGGTCTACCCGCCGATTCTGGCGATCACCAGCCTCAACGACACGAGGGTTTTCTACCACGAGCCCGCCAAGTGGATCGCGAAGCTCCGCGACGTCGCGCGCGGCGGGCCTTTCCTGCTCAAGACGGAGATGGGCGCCGGGCACGGCGGCCGCAGCGGCAGGTACGACTCCTGGCGCGAAGAGGCCTTCACCCTCTCCTGGATTCTCGACACGACAAAGGTGACTCAATGACATATATCGCGGCGAAAGACAGGTACGACGATCGCCAGCCGTACAACAGGGTCGGCAAGAGCGGGCTCAAGCTGCCCGCCGTCTCCCTGGGGCTCTGGCACAACTTCGGTGACGACAAGCCCTTCGAGGTCCAGCGGGACATCCTCAGGAGGGCCTTCGACCTGGGGGTGACCCACTTCGACCTGGCCAACAACTACGGCCCGCCGCCCGGAACCGCGGAGACCAACTTCGGACGGCATTTCCGCGAGGACTTCGCGCCGTACCGGGACGAGCTGGTCATCTCCACCAAGGCGGGCTACGACATGTGGCCGGGCCCGTACGGCGAGTGGGGGTCGCGCAAGTACCTGCTGTCCAGCCTGGACCGGTCTCTGGAGCGGATGGGGATCGACTACGTCGACATCTTCTACAGCCACCGGTTCGACCCGGACACCCCGCTCGAGGAGACGATGGGCGCGCTGGACCACGCGGTCCGGTCGGGCAAGGCGCTGTACGCGGGCATCTCGTCCTACTCGCCCGAGCACACCAAGGAGGCCGCGCGGATCCTGCGGGAGATGGGCACGCCGCTGCTGATCCACCAGCCCTCGTACTCGATGCTGAACCGGTGGATCGAGGGCGGGCTGCTCGACGTCCTGGAGGAGGAGGGCGTGGGCTGCATCGCGTTCTCGCCGCTGGCGCAGGGCATGCTGACCGACCGGTACCTGAACGGGATCCCCGAGGGGTCGCGGGCCTCGCAGGGGCGTTTCCTCACCCCGGACATGCTCACCGACGAGACGATGCGGCACATCCGCACCCTGAACGAGATCGCGGGCCGGCGCGGCCAGTCGCTGGCGCAGATGGCGCTGGCCTGGGCGTTGCGCGACAGGCGCGTCACCTCGGTGCTGATCGGCGCGAGCAGCGTCAAGCAGCTGGAGAACAGCCTCGCGGCGGTGGAGAACCCCTCGTTCGACGCCGGAGAGCTGGAGGCGATCGACAAGGACGCGGTCGACGCGGGCATCAACATCTGGGCCGGGTCCAGCGAGGCCTGACCTCCCCCGCTCGTCCGCTCTCGCGTACGGAGGCCGCCGGTCCAGGTGACCGGCGGCCTCCGGCCGTGAAAGGCCCGGGAAACGCGAGAAGACGAGGGCGAAGACGAGCCGTACGGGAGCCGGACGGGGTCAGAGCGCCTCGTGCCTCTGCAGGTACGTGAACGAGGCCCAGCCCGGCAGGACCGGCAGCCAGAAGGTCAGCAGCCGGAACAGCAGCACGGCCGAGGCCGCCACCTCACGCGGCACGCCCGCCAGGGTGAGCCCGGCCGTGAGGGAGACCTCGACGGCGCCGAGCCCGCCGGGGGTCGGGGCGGCCGAGCCGATGGCGTTGCCCGCGAGGAAGACGATGGCGACGGCGGCGAAGTTGATGGAGCCGCCGAAGGCGCGGACACAGGCGTCCAGGCAGACCACGAAGAACAGGGTGAGCATCAGGGTGCCGCCGAAGCCCTCGACGATCTTCCGGGGTGACTGGAGGATGTCGAGCAGGCGCGGCATGACGCCGGAGAACAGCGGGCGGAGCCGCGAGATGATCATGCGGCGCAGGCGTGGCACGCTCACGACGACCAGGATCAGCACGGCCACGGCGAGCAGCGTGATCACGAGGGTGCGCGACGGGGTGAACGACGAGGCGGTGTTGGAACCGGTGATGTAGGCGAACAGCAGCAGCAGGGCGACGTGGCAGGCCAGCCCGATGAGCTGGGAGGCACCCACGCTGGCCACCGCCTGTCCCGGAGGGATGCCGCGTTTCTGCAGGTAACGGGTGTTGACCGCGACCCCGCTCACCGCGGCGGGCGCGACGAGCTTGACGAACGACCCGGCGAACTGGGCGAGCACCGTACGGCCGAGGGGCAGCTTCTCCGGCACGAACCCCATCAGCATGAGGGCGGCGGCGACGTAGCTCAGCATCGCGGCGACCAGCGCCACCCCGGTCCAGCTCCACTTGGCCGACGTGATCATGTTGAGGTTGATCTGGGTCAGGTAGTAGACCAGGAAGTACGCGGCGAACGCGGTGCCGATGATGGTGATCAGGGTCCGGGGACGGAAGCGCTCCAGGCGCACCTCCTCGGCCTCGGTCCTCGGCTTGAGCTCGACGATCCGGTCGCGGATCTCGGTGAGCACTTCCTTGTTCCTGGTGAGCGCGGCCCTGGTCTCCCGGGTCAGCGCGATCCGCTGGAGCAGGGGAAGCGCGTCGGCGAGCACGCCGGACCCCGCCACGGCCGCGGCGGCGGCGACCGCCCGCTCGGCGCCGACGCGCAGGCTGAGGTAGGTGAGCAACTGGGCGATGTCGAGACGGAGCAGCAGGTCACCGGCGGCGATCTCACCGCTGCGGGCGTCCATCAGGATGACCCGGCCCTCGCCGTCGACGTGGATGCTGTCGCCGGTCAGCCGCCGGTGGGCGAGCCGCTGGACCTGCAGCAACAGGACCTGCTCCCAGATCTGGGCGAGCAGGTTGTCGTCGATCTCGCTGTCGGGGATGCTGTCGAGCGCGCGGGTGGGGGTGTGCTCGTAGGCGAGCAGCGCGGCCTCGGTGCCGATCTCGCTGGTGCCGACGAGCCTGGGGGTGCTCGCTCCGGCCGCCTGCGCGGCGTACGCCATCAGGGCCTCGCGCTCCAGCTCGGCGCGGAGCGAGCGGATGGCCTTGCGGCGGGTCTCGGAGTTGAGGCGGATGCGCCGCCAGAGGCGGTAGAGCACCCCGGCGACCTGGCGGTCACGGTCGAGGACGGTCACGTCGAGGCGGCTGCCGTCCTTGAGGTCGACGGCGTAGCGGCGGCTGCTCTGGTGGTCGTCGTCGAGCCTGCGGGCCTTGACGGGGACGAAGCCCAGCTTGCGGAGCGCCGCGACGACCGCGCTGCCCGGCGGGCGGGTGTTGGGGCTGCCCACGCCGTACAGGGTGGCGTAGCCGACGGCCAGCCCGACCAGGATGGAGACGACGATGCCGAGGATGGTGGCGGCGAGACCGGCGAACAGGGCGACGGCGTTGAGCGCGACCGCGCTCCACAGGGCCGCCCGCCAGGTGGGGCGGCGGGATATTCGCACCGCGGTGACATAGGCGATGATCGGGGTGAGCAGGGTGTTGATCGGCTCGACCCCGGCCCGCCCGCCGGTCAGCAGGACCCGCAGGTCCTCGGGGCCGGCGCTGAGGATCCACTCGCCGAGAGCGAAGGAGAGCACCATCGCGGCGATGGCCGCGAAGAGTCCCTCGGCCACCCGGAGGCCGTCGCGGTGGAGCACCCGCTCGATGGCGAAGGCGACGGGCACGCCGAGCATGGCCGACGCGCTCAGCACCCCGGCCAGGCCGCTGAGCAGGAACGGCGCCCGGCTGGTGCCGTCGGCGACATCGCCCTCCAGGCCGTTCAGGGTCTTCTGCGCGACGAAGGCGAGCATGATCACGGCCACGAGCACGAGCAGGGTCGCCAGGAACCGCAACAGGTCGGAGGGGCGGCGGATCCGCTGCGGGAGCAGCGGCTCGACGACGTGCACGGCGAGATCGTCGCCCGTCCTCAGCCCTGTGCCGTTGACGGACGTCGTTTCGTCCAGTTCCCCGATTTTCGTCACCGCCTGCGATTCTGCACGTTCCGCATTACAGGTGCGTCACCGATCTTCTCCTTGAGTGTCCACAATCAGAGTCATGCGTATCTCAGTGGCCTCCGACAGTCTTGACGGTGTGGCTTCCATCTTGGTCTCCGCGATCGAAAAAAGAGGTCACACGGTGATACCTCATGGCGCTTTGGCCGAGGAACGGGCCGACTGGGCGTGGTGCTGCGCGCGTGCCGCGGGGGAGGTGGCCTCGGGGGCCGCCGATCAGGCGATCGTGTGCTGCTGGACCGGGACGGGCGCGTCGATCGCGGCGAACAAGGTGCCCGGGGTGCGGGCGGCGCTGTGCGCGGACGCGGCCACGGCGGACGGGGCACGTCGCTGGAACGACGCCAACGTGCTGGCGATCAGCCTCCGGTTGACCTCCGCCCCGCTGCTCGGGGAGATCCTGGACGCCTGGTTCGCGGGGAGCCCCAGCCTCGACGAGGGGGACCGGGCGAACATAGCGTACCTGTCCGAGATGGAGAATTGACTGTTCTACCTGCGGGAACAATCGATTTGATGGGTGACGGCCTGAAAAACTGACCATCATGTTCCGTCACCCGTCCGCGTCCTTCCGAGCCGCGCCCGAGGGCCGGGAAGCCCCTTCCGTCGCTCCGAGGAAGTTGCTGGCCGCGATCACCATGGCCTCGGTCATGTCCCTGGCCGTCGTGTCCGCCGTGTCCACCGCCCCGGCCGGCGCGACGCCCACACCCGGGGGTGGCGCGGTGCCCGTTCCCGGAGGGCGCGACCCCGCGCGGGCCGGCGCGACGCCGGCCCCCGGAGAAAGCGTCTCCGGACCGCCGGCCGGGAACCCCCTCCCTGCGGGCGCGGAGGCGTTCGGGTCGTCGGTCAAGCTCGCGTCCCTCAAGAGGCACCTGGAGAGGCTCCAGAGGATCGCCGACGCCAACGGCGACACCCGGGCCGCGGCCACACCGGGCTACGACGCCTCGCTCGCCTACGTCGCGGACAGGCTCCGTGCCGCCGGATACCGGGTCACCTCGCAGGAGTTCAAGATCTCCTTCTTCCGCGAGGTCGCGGCCCCCGTGCTCGAACGGACCCGGCCCACGGCCAAGACGTACGTGCCCGGCACCGACTTCAGGACCATGACGTACTCCGGCTCGGGAAAGGCGACGGCCCCGGTGCAGGGGGTCGACCTGGTCCTGCCGCCGAAGCAGGGGGTGGAATCCACCTCGGGGTGTGAGGCGAGTGACTTCTCCGCATTCGTCCCGGGCAACATCGCGCTGGTCCAGCGCGGCACCTGCAGCTTCCAGGTCAAGGCGGAGCAGGCCCAGGCCGCCGGCGCGTCCGGCGTGATCATCTTCAACGAGGGCCAGGCGGGCGAGGGGAACGCCGACCGCCGGCCCCTGCTCGGCGGCTCGGTCAACATCTCCACCGTGCGCATCCCGGTCGTCGGCACCGGCTTCGCGACCGGTGAGGAGCTGGCCGCGCCGGGAACGAGGGCGACGCTCGTCGTGAACGCCGAGAGCGCTCCCGACCGCAGGACGCGCAACCTCATCGCCGAGAGCCGCTGGGGCGACCCGGACAGGGTCGTCATGCTCGGCGCCCACCTGGACAGCGTCATGATGGGCCCCGGCATCAACGACAACGGCTCGGGCACCGCGGGCATCCTGGAGACGGCGCTGGCGGCGAAGTCGCTGCGGACGAAGAACAGGCTGCGCTTCGCCTTCTGGGGCGCCGAGGAACTCGGCCTGCTCGGTTCGAAGCACTACGTGGCCGCCCTGCCCCCGAGGGAGCGGGCGAAGATCAAGCTTTACCTGAACTTCGACATGATCGCCTCGCCGAACTACGTTTTCGGGATCTACGACGGAGACTCGTCCGGCGCGGTCGCCGGCGCGACTCCGCCCCCCGGATCGGGCCCGATCGAAAAGCTCTTCCAGGCGTACTTCGAGGCGGTGGGCAAGCCGTACCAGGACGCCGAGTTCAGCGGCCGCTCCGACTACGGCCCCTTCATCGCGGTCGGCATCCCCTCTGGCGGGCTGTTCACCGGCGCCGAGCGCCTCAAGACCGCCGAGGAGGCCGAGAAGTTCGGCGGCAGCGCCGGGGTGGCGTACGACAAGTGCTACCACCAGGCGTGCGACACCATCGCCAACATCGACGACAAGGCGCTGGAGGTGAACGCCGGCGCGATCGCGGCGGCGGCGTTCGTATACGGGTACGCCCGCGACCTCCCCGGTCCCGGCGCTCTCGGGGCTCCCAGCGGTCCCGGTGCCTCCGAGGGGCCCGGCAAGGGTGCCGTCGCACCCGGCACGCCGGACACCGTTGGGCCAGGCACCGGCGCGGGCGGCCTGGAGTCCGGCCACGACCACGAGCACGGCGGCCTTCTCAGGTGAGGCGCCCTCCCCGATGACGCCGGGGCCGCGCGGCGTACCACGCGGGGAGAGCCGGGCGGCGCGCGGCAGGAGCGCCGCAGGGAGGACCTGAGGGGCCGGTGCCGGAAGGGGGCCGCCAGGGGCAGGCAGGGGAACGCGCGTGCGTCCCGGCCCGGGGGCGCGGCTACAGTCGGGGCATGTCGTCAGGCGAATTGCGAGTGCTGGGGGCGTGCCCGCTGGACTGCCCCGACACCTGCTCCTGGGTGGTGACCGTCCAGGACGGCAGTGCCGTCAAGATGCGCGGCAACCCGGACCACCCGTACACCCGGGGCGCGCTCTGCGTGAAGGTCAACCGCTACCTGGAACACACCCGGGCGGCCGACCGCATCCTGCACCCGATGCGGCGGGTCGGCCCCAAGGGGTCCGGCCGGTTCGAGCGGATCAGCTGGGACGAGGCCCTGGAGGAGATCTCCGTACGGCTGCGGGGCATCGTCGACGAGCACGGCGGCGAGGCGATCTGGCCCTATCTGGGCACCGGCACGCTGGGATACGTCCAGGGGTCGGAGGGGATCGCCGGGAGGCGGTTCTGGAACGTCCTGGGGGCGTCGAGGCACTTCCTGAACATCTGCTCCTCTGCCGGGAACTCCGGGCTGCGGCAGGTCTACGGCACTCCGGGCGGCATGGACCCCGAGACGTTCGCCCTGTCCAGGCTCATCCTGCTGTGGGGGACGAACACGCTGACGTCCGGGCACCACCTGTGGAAGTTCATCCAGGACGCCCGCGCGGCCGGGGCGCACGTGGTGGCGATCGACCCGATCCGCACCCGCACCGCCGAGCAGGCCGACGAGCACCTGCCGATCCGGCCCGGCACGGACGCGGCCCTCGCCCTGGGGCTGATGAACGTCGTCCTCGCCGAGGGCGCCGAGGACCGCGACTACCTGGAGAACCACACGAGCGGCTGGGAGCACCTCCGCGAGGAGATCCTGCGCCACCCCCCGGCGCGCGTGGCGGAGATCACCGGGCTGCCCGAGGCCGACATCCGGGCCCTGGGGACACGCCTGGCGCGTACGCGGCCCACCGGAATCCGGGCCACCATGGGCGTGCAGCGGCACGCGGGCGGCGGCACCGCGATGCGGACGATCGCCTCCATCCCGGGCGTGACGGGCGACTGGCGACACCCGGGCGGCGGGATCGCGTACTCCACCAGCGGGCACGTCCACCTGAACATCGACACCCGCGACGACCTGCTCCCCGGGCCGGTCCGCACGCTGACCATGACGCGGCTGGCCGACGAGCTGGACGAGTCGGTCAAGTGCCTGTGGGTGTACGCGGCGAACCCGATGGGTTCCACCTCCGGCCAGAACCGGGTCCGCGAGAGGCTGCTGCGCGAGGACCTGTTCACCGTCGTGATGGAGCAGTTCCCGACCGACACCGTCGACTACGCCGACATCGTCCTTCCCGCCACCATGCAGATCGAGCACGCCGACCTGCACGCGGGCTACGGGCACATGTACCTGATGTGGAACGAGCCCGCCGTCGAGCCGCCGGGCGAGTGCCTGTCCACCACCGAGACGTTCCGCCGCCTGGCGCGGCACATGGGGCTCACCGAGCCGTCCCTGTACGACTCCGACCTGGAGCTGGCCGAGGAGCTGCTCACCTCGGGGCATCCCTCCCTGGAGGGGATCACGCTCGACCGGCTGCGCAAGGAGGGCTGGGTCCGCCTCAGCGTCCCCCAGCCGTTCGTGCCGTTCACCGACGGCTTCCCGACGCCCTCCGGCCGGATGGAGTTCGGCTCGGGACCGGCCTACGTCCCGTCGCACACGGCCTCGGCCGCTCCGGGACCGTACCCGCTGGCGCTCATCACGCCCGCCTCCCACACCTTCCTGAACACCACCTTCGGCAACAACCCCGAGCTGCTGAAGCGCTCGAAGGGCCCGCGGATCCTGGTCAACCCCGAGGACGCCTCGCGCAGGGGGCTGAGCGAGGGGCAGCGGGCCCGGGTGTTCAACGACGACGGCGAGTTCGAGGCCGTGGTGGAGATCAGCGAGAAGGTACGGCCCGGGGTGGTCGCGTCCACCAAGGGGCACTGGCGCAAGCTCAGCCCGGGAGGCGCGACGGCGAACGCCGTGGTGGCCGCCCGCGACGCCGACCTGGGCCGGGGCGCCGTCTACCACGACAACCTGGTGGAACTCGCCCCGTGCGCCACCTGATGGATCAGATCAGCGCAATCTTGTATCCCTCGTGGGACGCGACGAAGCCGAGGGAGTCGTAGAAGCGGTGGGCGTCCGCGCGGGACTTGTCCGTGGTCAGCTGGACCAGGGCGCATCCCCGGGCCCGGCCGCGGTCGAGGGCCCACTCCATCATCGTGCGGCCCAGCCCCCGCCCCCGCAGGCCGGAGGCGATCCGCACCGCCTCGATCTGCATCCGGAGCGCGCCGCGACGGGAGATGCCGGGGATGTAGGTGAGCTGCATGGTGCCCACCACCTCGCCGTCCAGCTCCGCGACGATCAGCTCGTTGCCCGGGTCGGCGTCGATGGCCTCGAAGGCGGCGAGGTGCTCGTCGCCGAAGGCCCCCTGGCGCGAGGCCGCGACGGCGTCGTCGGCGAGCATGGCCACGATGAGCGGGACGTCCTCGGCACGGGCGATACGGAATTCCACCGGCATGACGGCCAACCTATCCGGCCTACCCGGCCTACCCGGCCTGTCCGGAACCGCTGATTCCCCCCGCCAGCACCCCGGCCACGTCGGCGGGCGTGAATCCCGGCCCCTTGGCGGCCTTGCCGTTCTCGGTGCCGGACTTCGTCATGTTGGCCCTGTGCACCTCGGCGAGCACCCGGTCCAGGTCGATCCCGTACGTCAGGGCGGTGCCGTACGCGACATAGACCACGTCGGCCAGCTCGTGCGCCACACCGGCCAGGTCGCCCGCCTCGGCGGCCTGCGCCACCTCGGCCGTCTCCTCGTCGAGGAACCTCTGCCGCAGGCGGGCCAGCTCCACCGGAGGCAGGCCGGGGGCGTCGGAGAGGGGAAGCCCGATCTTCTCGTGAAACTCTCGAACCAGGCGCGCCGGTGATGCATCCATGCGCGTCAGCCTAAGCCTTGCCCTCACCCCGGAAGACGGCGCGGGCGGCGTCCCCGATGGGGCGACTCCGGGGACAGTCAGGGTTGCTCCCCGATGTGGGCAAGGGGGTGCGGGAGGCACTCTGGGGGCATGAACGACGAACTGACTCGACGTGATGAGATGTCCCTCGCCGGAGCGGCGCTGCGCGGTGCTCCCTGGAAGGCCGCCGCGGTGACCGGCGGTGCGGTGGCGGCCACCAGCCTGGGGCTGAGCCTGCTCTCCGGAAGCCTGGATCTCGCGTGGGCGATGATGGTCGGTATCGGCCTGTTCTCGCTCGTCGCGGCCATCGGCTCGATCAGCAAGCCCACCGTCGGTGACCGGGTGACCCGGCAGGCCCGGCTCTGGGCGCTGCGCCACCCCTGGAGGTTCTCCCTCTATCCCGCGCTCGGCTCCGCGATCCTGCTGTATCCGGTGCAGCTCGTCCTCGACGGCGAGGGCGTCTTCGGGGCGGCGCTGGACGCGCTCCAGGGGGGTGTCGTGGTCTACCTGATCACGGCGATCGTGGCCCTCACCCTCAAGGGACGCGGCCAGACCTCGCTTCCCGGCGGCCACTGAACCTCATGGTCCGGTGGCCATCGGACCCCACGGTCCGGCGGCCACTGAACCTCGCGGCCCGGCTGGGCACGGCCCTGTCCAGGCCCAGGTGGCCGCCAGCTCCCACGCGACCGGCCGGTCCCACGAGACCGCCGGTCCCACGGCCCGGCCGAGCCTTTCTGCGGACCGGGCCGGGACCGTCAGGAGACGCTAGACCCTCTCGTAGTCGGCGCGGCAGACGCAGAACTCGTTGCCCTCGGGGTCGAGCATCGTGACCCAGCCGCTTCCGTCGGGATTGCGGTGGTCCTCGGAGATCGTGGCGCCGAGCTCGGCGAGGCGCTCGACCTCCTCGTCGCGGGTGGTGCCCGCCGAGCCGGTGATGTCCAGGTGGACCCGGTTCTTGACCGCCTTGTCCTCGGGGACCTTGATGAACAGCAGATCGACCCGGCCGCCCTGGAGAAGGACCTCCTCGTCGTTCTTCTCCGTGTCCGGGTGGAGCTCCCCGCCGGAGGCGTCGCGCCAGAAGGTCGCCAGCTCGTACGGCTGGTCGCAGTCGAAGGTCACGCAGTGAACGTCAATCATGCCCCCCACCCAACCCGACACCACCAAAGCCGTCAAGCTGGTTTCGGGCGAGCCGTTTCGCGGTCCGCGAGGCGTTGCCGGATGTGTCCCGTACGACCCGCCGGAACGTCCGGGCGCGCGGTCAGTGACCGCCTCCGGCGAGGTTGAGCCCGACGACGCCCGCGATGATGAGCAGGATCGAGGCGATCTTGAGGGCCGAGGCGTCCTCGCCGAGCGCGACGATGCCGAGCGCGGCGGTGCCGACGGCTCCGATGCCCGTCCAGACGGCGTAGGCCGTCCCGACCTCCAGGGTTTTCAGCCCCAGGGCGAGCAGGCCGAAACTGAGCACGCTGAAGACCACGAAACCGACGCTCGGCATCAGGGCGGAGAACCCGTCGCTCAGCTTGAGCGAGTAGGCCATCGCGACTTCGAACAGACCGGCGACCACGATGAAGATCCAGGCCATGACAGCTCCTCCTTGATCAGGAGCGTCGTCTTTGCCCACCGGGTACGGCGCGTCTCGTCCGGGAACGCCTCTTTTGAGCGTTCTATCGGAGGAACGAGCCGGATCTCACTTTGATTCCCACCAGAGGGTGAACCACCGGTCGCGGGGCACCGGCCACATGTCCAGCTCCACCACCGCCGCGACGACCTCGTCGGCCCGCTCCGGTCCGAGGCAGAGCCTCCGGCAGGCGCTCTCGGCGAGATCGTCGAGCCGGGTGAAGCGGGGCAGCGGGGCCACCCGCCACTCGTGGCGAACCTCGTGGCCGAGTCTCTCGGCGACGGCGATCACGTCGTGGGCGGTGGGCCTGCCGGGGCGGGTGATGCCGTGAAAGTGCTGCCAGAGGGGGTTGAGCCAGCTCATCGGGTGCCGGCCGGTGAGTTCCAGGACGACCCGGGCACGGGCGTGGCGGGTGAGCTCGGTCAGGAACTCGGCCAGATCGGGCACGTCGTAGACGACGTGGGCGGAGACCGCGACGTCCGCGACCGGGGTCAGGGCCGCGACGTCGGGCCAGCGGCCGTTGACGATCCGGGCGGGGACGCCGAGCGCCGCGGCCCTGGAGGCCAGCTCGGCGAGCATGGCGTCGGAGGCGTCGACCGCGATCAGCTCCCCCAGTGCCCGGCCCAGCGGCAGGGAGGCCGCCCCGGCGCCGGCGCCGACGTCCAGCAGGCTCCCGCCGGGCGGGAGGGCCTCGGCGATCCGCGCCAGGGTCGGCCCCTCGGGAACCGCGAGGGCGAGGTCGGTGCGCTCGGCGAACCGCGCCGGGGAGTGGCCCCAGGGATTGACCGGCGCCCTGGCCGCGATCTCCTCGGGGATGCCCCACATCCCGAGGTCTGCCCGCCACTGCTCGTCCATGGGACGAGCCTAGGAGAGCTTCCCCCGCCCGTCGATCGGCCACCCTGGAGCGTCTTGGGGCGGCGTGACGAACGTCCCAGCCGGGGTTGTTTTCTAGGGGTTACTCGCGGGTAGCATTACAGGTAACGTTACTGGCGAGTATGGAAAGTTCCGGACCCCCGGTTTCAAGGAGCAGACCCCATGGGCCACTACAAGAGCAATGTCCGTGACCTGGAGTTCAACCTCTTCGAGGTCTTCGGGCGCCGGGACATCCTGGGCACCGGCCTCTACGCCGATCTGGACGAGGACGTGGTGCGGAGCGTCCTGGAGGAGGTCAACCGTCTCGCCACGGGCGTGCTCGCCGACTCCTTCGAGGAGGGTGACCGCACCCCGCCGGTGTTCGACCCCGCCACCGGGACGGTGACGATGCCGGAGGGCTTCAAGAAGTCCTTCGCCGCCTACCGCGACGCGGGCTGGACCAACCTCGGCCTTCCCGCCGAGATGGGCGGGCCCGGCCTGCCGAGCAGCGTCAGCTGGGCCCTGGCCGAGCTCGTCCTCGGTTCCAACCCCGCCGTGTGGATGTACTCCAGCGGCCCGGCGTTCGCCCACATCCTCCACATGATCGGCACCGAGGACCAGCGGCGCTACGCCGAGCTGGCCATCGAGAAGCAGTGGGGCGCCACCATGGTGCTCACCGAGCCGGACGCCGGCTCCGACGTGGGCGCGGGCCGCGCGAAGGCCGTCAAGCAGGACGACGGCACCTGGCACATCGAGGGCGTGAAGCGCTTCATCACCAGCGCCGAGCACGACCTGTCCGACAACATCTTCCACCTGGTGCTGGCCCGCCCCGAGGGGCACGGCGTCGGCACCAAGGGCCTGTCGATGTTCCTGGTCTCGAAGTACCACGTGGACCTGGAGACCGGCGAGCTCGGCGAGCGCAACGGCGTCTACGTCACCAACGTCGAGAAGAAGATGGGCCTCAAGGTCTCCACGACCTGCGAGGTCACCTTCGGCGGCGAGCACCCTGCGGTGGGAACGCTGATCGGCGAGGTGCACGAGGGCATCAAGCAGATGTTCATGATCATCGAGCACGCCCGGATGATGGTCGGCTCGAAGGCGATCGCCACGCTCTCCACCGGCTACCTCAACGCCCTCGACTACGCCAAGCAGCGGGTGCAGGGCGCCGACCTCACCCAGATGGCCGACAAGTCGGCCCCCCGCGTGACGATCACCCACCACCCGGACGTCCGCCGGGAGCTGATGCTCCAGAAGTCGTACGCCGAGGGCATGCGGGCCCTGGTCATGCTCACCGCCACCTACCAGGACGACGTGCTGATCGCCGAGCACGAGGGCCGCAGGAACGAGCACGCCGAGGCGATGAACGACCTGCTGCTGCCGCTGGTCAAGGGAGTCGGCTCCGAGCGCTCGTACGAGCTGCTCGCCCGTTCGCTGCAGACCCTGGGCGGCTCCGGATACCTGCAGGACTACCCGATCGAGCAGTACATCAGGGACGCGAAGATCGACTCCCTGTACGAGGGCACCACCGCGATCCAGGGCATGGACCTGTTCTTCCGCAAGGTCCTGCGCAACCAGGGGGCCGCTCTCGGCTCGCTGTACGCCGACGTGAAGGCCTTCGCCACCTCCGAGGCGGGCAACGGACGGCTGAAGGAGGGGCGCAAGCTCCTGGGTGAGGCCGCGGACGACGTCAAGGCCATGGCCGACACCATGGCGGGCTGGGCACTCGGCTCGCTGGAGACCCCGCAGGAGGTCTACAAGGTCGGCCTGAACACCACCCGGTTCCTGCTCGCCCTGGGCGACGTGGTGATCGGCTGGCTGCTGCTGCGCCAGGCCGAGGTGGCCCTGGCGGCGCTGGGGTCGGCCACCGAGGGCAGCGACCACGCCTTCTACACCGGCAAGGTCTCCGCGGCCTCGTTCTTCGCCCAGACCGTCCTGCCTCGCATCGCCGCCGAGCGCCGCACGCTCGACGCCACCGACCAGGACCTGATGGAACTGCCGGAAGAGGCCTTCTGACCTGGCATGACCCAGTCTGACCCGGCCTGAACCCGCGGGTTCAGGCCGGAAGACCACCTGTTCCCGCGGCAGGCACGATGAGGGACCGGCCCCGTTCTCGGGGGCCGGTCCCTCATCCGTTTTCAGGCTCCGCGCGCCGTGACGGGACCTCACGGGCGTCCGGTGGCGGAAAGCCGGACGGCCGACCGTCGAGCCGCGTCATCTCGCCCCGGGTCCAGGCGCCGGAGGCCACCGAGGCGTGGGGAAGGGCGAAGGAGGATGGATCATCGCAAAGTCATTGACAACGATGCGCTGTTATTCTCATACTGAGATTGTCTCAACCTGAGAAGGACATGTGATGGATGAATCCGAGTTCCTGGCCGGATACGACCCGCGGGCCTATCCGGCGGTGGCGGTGACGGTCGACGTGGTGGCGCTCACCATTCGCGGGGGCGGGTTGCGCGTTCTGCTGATCAGGCGGGCCGAGCAACCCCATGCGGGGCTGTGGGCGTTGCCCGGGGGGTTCATCCGGCCGGGAGAGGATCTACCGCAGGCCGCGGCGCGGGAGCTGGCCGAGGAGACGGGACTGTCAGGGCCGTCTGGATCGTCGGGCCGGATCCACATCGAGCAGCTCGCCAGTTACGGGGCGCCCGAGCGCGATCCGCGGATGAGGGTCGTGTCGATCTCCTACCTGGCGTTCGCCCCCGACCTGCCCGACCCCCGGGCGGGCTCGGACGCGGCCGACGCCTCCTGGCACCCGGTCGACAAGCTGCCGGAGCTCGCGTTCGACCACGACCGCATCCTGGCTCACGGGCTGGAGCGGGCCCGCGGCAAGCTGGAGTACACCCCGCTGGCCACCGCGTTCGCCGGTGAGAGGTTCACGATCTCCGAGTTGCGCGGCGTCTACGAGACGGTCTGGGGCGTGCCTCTGCACGCGGGCAACTTCCACCGCAAGATCCTGTCGGTGCCCGGCTTCGTGGAGAGCACCGGCGAGACCACCGAGAGCGGCGGGGCCAGGGGCGGTCCGCGCGCCAAGCTCTACCAGGCCGGCGACGCCCGGCTCCTGCACCCCGCCCTGCTGCGGCCGGCCAGGGAGGAGCAGATCAGATGACCACCACGGCCGAGGCGATCGCGCTGGTGACCGCCGCCCGCACGCCCGGCGACCTGTTCGGCGGGGACTTCCCGCACCGGACGTACCGGAGGCTGGCGAGGCTGCTCCACCCCGACCTCGCGCCGGGGGCGGAGGCCGCCGAGGCGTTCACCCGGCTGGCGGGGCTGTGGGCGGCCCGCGAAGGGGCACCGGAGCGGGCCAAGGAGACGGTGATCACCACCAGGCGGGGCACCTACCGGATCGGCGGCGTCTTCCGCCGGGGCGCGTCGGCCGTGCTCTACGAGAGCGGTCCCGACACGCTGCTCAAACTTCCGCGCAGCCACGCGGACAACGACCTCATGCGCCGCGAGGCGAAGTCGCTGGAGACGATCGCGCGCGACGGCGACCCGCTGCTCCTGCCGTACGTACCTCGCCTGGTGGAGTCGTTCCGGCACCGCTCGGAAGGGGTCGAGCGGCAGGCCAACGTGATCAGCCGGGTGCCGGACGGGTTCCTGAGCCTGGACGAGGTCAGGCGGCGGCGGCCGGTGCTCGACGTGCGGGACGCGGCGTGGATCTGGCGGCGGCTGCTGGTGGCCGTCGGCGCGGCCCACCGGGCGGGGGTCGTGCACGGCGCGGTGTTCGGGCAGCACGTCCTCGTCCACCCGATCGACCACGGCCTGGTGCTCGTCGACTGGAGCCAGTCGGTCCCGCTCGGCACCCCGATCACCGCCCTCGTGTCCAGGCACCGCGACGACTACCCGCCCTCGGTCCTGGCCAGGAAGCCCGCCACCCCGGCCACCGACATCCACCTCGCCACCCGCTGCGTGGCCGCCCTCATGGGCGATCCCGTCCCCGCCCCGGTCAGGAACTTCGTCCGGGGCAGCCTTCTCAGCCCGCCGGACGACGCGTGGCGGCTGCTGGGAGAGCTCGACGACCTGCTCGACGACCTGTACGGGCCGAGGAAATACCGGCCGCTCCATCTCTGACCCTGACCTTCACGATTTTCATAGAACGTTCCACCCCTGATCCGAGGAGATCATCCGTGGGAAGCGGAAACTGGTCCACCGACGTCTACTCCGCCGCCGCGAGCTACCGCGCGGCCAAGGGTTCGAGCGCCTTCGCCTACAGCGACAGCGGCGCCCGCTCCGCTCACCCCGACCTCGACCCGCACGGAGTGGCGCTCCGCGAGAGCCGCGACTCCGCCGAGCACCCCAACTCCCTGGCCGTGGCCGTCCTGTTCGACGTGACCGGCTCGATGGGCGGGGTGCCCCGCACCCTCCAGACCAAGCTGCCCGACCTGCTCGGGCTGCTGCTCCGCAAGGGATACGCCACCGACCCGCAGATCCTCTTCGGCGCGATCGGCGACGCCACCTGCGACCGGGCCCCGCTGCAGGTCGGCCAGTTCGAGTCCGACAACCGGATGGACGAGCACCTGGGCAAGATCCTGCTCGAGGGCGGGGGCGGCGGCCAGATGACCGAGTCGTACGAGCTGGCGATGTACTTCATGGCCAGGCACACCTCGATCGACTGTTTCGAGAAGCGGGGCCGCCGGGGCTACCTGTTCATCATCGGCGACGAGCTTCCCTACCCGCAGATCAAGCGGCGCGAGGTCGAGAAGGTCGTCGGCGAGCGGCTCAGGAACGACATCCCGACCAAGGACATGGTCGCCGAGCTGACCAGGATCTACGACGTCTACTACATCCTCCCCGCCGGAGCGAGCCACGCCGGGGACGGCCGGGTGCTGGCCGCCTGGCGCGAGCTGCTCGGCCAGAACGTGCTGGAGCTGGACGACCTGGACGCGGTCTGCGAGACCATCGCGCTCACCGTCGGCCTCGGCGAGGACGCCATCGACCTGCGGGAGGGGCTCGACGACCTCGACGAGCTCGGCTCGAACGCCGGAACCGCCGTGGGCAAGGCCCTCGCCAAGCTCGACCGGGGCACCCTCGTGGTGGCCGACGGGCTCGACCTGGGCGGCGACAGCGGCGTGATGCGGCTTTAGAAGACCTCCCCGCCGTGCGGCGGCCACCGCGAAAGCGGCGGGGAGTGCCACCACGAAGGGAGACGGTCCCTCCCCGGCGGGAACAACGCCCCGCCGGGGAGGGACCGCCGGTGGAAAGGCCCGGAACACCGCCCCGCCGGGGGGGACCGCCGGTGGAGGGGCCGGCGAGGACCGGCTCGCCGGGACAAGAGGACCGGCTCGCCGGAGAAGAAGGGAAAGAGGAGGAGACGAGGGTGAACGGGTGGCCGCATGCGTGAGCACGTGATCGTGACCGACCTCGGGTACGGCGACGCGGGGAAGGGCACCGTCGTCGACTGGCTCTGCGCCCGCGAGCCCGTCCAGGCCGTCGTCAGGTTCAACGGGGGTGGGCAGGCGGGTCACAACGTCGTCCTGCCCGACGGGAGACAGCACACGTTCGCGCAGTTCGGGTCGGGCACGTTCAGGGGCGTGCCGACCCATCTGTCCAGGTTCATGGTCGTGGATCCGCTGTCGCTGGCCAGGGAGGCCGACCACCTGGTCGAGCTGGGCGTCGCCGACCCGTTCCGCCTGCTCACCGTGGACCGGGACGCCCTGCTCGCCACGCCGTACCACGTGGCGGCGGGGCGGGCCAGGGAGCTGGCGCGCGGTGCGGACCGGCACGGGTCGTGCGGGATGGGCGTCGGCGAGACCATGGCCTACGCGCTGGAGCACCCCGGCCTCGCGCCGGTCGCGGGCGACTGCGAGGAGCCGGTCCGGCTCGCCCGCAAGCTGCGCGCGCTCCGCGAGGCCCTCGGGGTGACCGGGCCGCCCGTGGAGGACTGCGTCGACGCCTACCGGGCGTTCGCCGAGCGGGTGATCCTGGTCGGCTCCTCGTTCATGACCGCGCTGCTTCGCAGGCGGCCCGTGGTCTTCGAGGGGGCGCAGGGCGTGCTGCTCGACGAGTGGCACGGTTTCCACCCGTACACCACCTGGAGTACGACGACCTTCGCCAACGCGCTGGAGCTGCTCGACGGGGTGCCCGCCACGCGGCTGGGCGTGCTGCGGACCTACACCCCGCGCCACGGCCCGGGACCGCTGGTCACCGAGGACGCGGCGCTCGCGCTGCCCGAGGCCCACAACGGGACCGGCCCCTGGCAGGGGCCCTTCCGCACCGGCCATTTCGACGCGGTGGCCCACCGCTACGCGCTGGCGGTCTCCGGCGGGGCCGACGCCCTCGCGCTCACCCACCTGGACGCGCCGGTGTCGCGGATGTGCGTGTCGTACGACATCGGCGAGCTCCCGGTGGGCGCGGCGGGCGACCTCGACGGGCAGGCCGAGCTGACGGAACGGCTGCGAGAGGCCGGGCCGCGCTACGCCGACGGGATCGACGACTGGCCCGCGGCGGTGGCGGAGGCCCTCGGGGTGCCGGTGTGGCTGGGCTCGTCGGGGCCGACCGCCGCGGACAAGGTCCTTCTCGGTGGTGTGATCACGCCAGAGAGGGTATGACCAACTCCAGACTCTCTCTTTACCTGGCGGACAGCCTTACCCGGAGGAACTCATGGGTGTCGGGGTCAGCATCTTCTTTCTCACGCTCGGCGCCATCCTCCGCTTCGCCATCGAACCCGATGTGCTCGGCGAGGCCGTGCACATCGACGTGATCGGCCTGATCTTCATGATCGTCGGTGCGGTCGGAGTCGTGCTGAGCATCGTGATGGCTCCCAAGCGCGGGCACACGTCCGAGGATCGCCTGATGCACCGCGAGAACCACCCGCCGGAGGTCTAGGCATCCCCGGAGCGCGCCGCCCTAGAGCTCGAACTGCGCCGCCGCCCGCGAGGCCACGATCGGCTTGATGTACTCGGCGATCGCCGCCTGGTGCAGCGGGTGGTCGCGGTAGACGAGGAAGTCGCCGGCGCTGTCGAAGTCCGCGACGATGGCGAACTGGTGGTTGCCCGGGCTCACGCCCGCGTCGGGGCCGAGGGTGTAGGAGCGGATCTCCGTGATGGCCTCGGGCAGCTTGGCGAGCTCCGTGGCGACCCTGGCCCGCTGCTCCTCGGTGGCCTCTTCCGTCCAGGTGAACAGCACGACATGCCGGAACATGATCTTCCCTTCGTTCGGGTGCCCCAGGTGTCCTGAGTGCCCGGCAAGCGTACGGCCGGGCGCGCCACGACCCGGCGGCGCCCCCAGCCGGATTCCGGCCGGATTCCAGCCGTATCCCGGCGACTTCCCGGCGACTTCCCGGCGGCTTCCCGGCGGTACGGAACGGCGCCGATCCGCCGGTCTCGTACGGGAACCCGCTCTCACGCCGGGCGCAGTGCGGACCCGCGGCGTCCGGCCGACTTGATCCTTATCTGACCGGAGCGTCTCGGCACGGCTTCAAGCACGATCTTGTGGGCCGCCTCGGGGATGAACCGGAGGTCGTGGGTGATCAGGATGGTGGTGCGCCCGGCCATCAACCGCTTGAGCGGTTCCATGATCCGTGCCGCGGTGGGCGCGTCGAGGCCCGTCATCGGCTCGTCGAGGACGAGCACGGGCGCGTCACGCAGGATGGCCCTGGCGATGGCGATCCGCTGGCGCTGCCCGCCCGACATCAGCCGGCCGCGCTGCCCGATCGGCGTCTCGTACCCGAGGGGAAGCGTGGTGACGAAGTCGTGGACGTCCGCCATCACGGCGGCCCTGACGACGGCGTCCGGGTCCGCGCCGGGACTTCCGTAGGCGATGTTCTCGCGTACGGTCCCGGAGAAGAGCAGGTTCTCCTGCTGCAGGATGGTGATGTTGTCACGCAGCGACTCACGTGTCAGCTCCCGGATGTCCATCCCGTCGAGAAGGACGCGCCCGGCCGTGGGGTCGTAGAAGCGCAGCAGGAGCTTCGCGATCGTGGACTTGCCCACGCCGCTGGGCCCGGTGCACACGACCAGTTCGCCCGGCTCGACGGCGAAGGACAGGTCCCGCAGCGTGGGCCTCCTCCTGTTCGGATAGGTGAAGCCGACCCCCTGGAACTCGATGTGCCCTCGTCCGCGTCCCAGATGGACGGCGTCGTCGCGGTCGGTGACGGTCGGCCGGGTCGTCAGGATCTCGATGACGCGGTCGGAGCCCGCCGCCGCCTCGGAGACGGTGAGGGCGATCTGCCCCAGGTTCTGCACCGCCGGATAGAGGTAGGCGAGGTAGGCGGCGAAGGCGAGCAGGCCGCCGATGGTGAGGCGTCCCGAGGAGATCTCCCAGGCGCCGAACCCGAGAATGGTGATCAGGCAGATGGTCTCGATGACCTGCAGGACGGGCCCGTACAGGGAGGAGAGCCACGCCTGCGCCACGTTGGCCCGCATCCAGGTGCTTCCCTCTCCGTGCAGCCGCTCGGCCTCGACGCCCTGGCGGTTGTAGGACTGGACGAGCGACTGGTTGGACAGCCCCTCCTCGATGACGCTGTTCATGATCCCGTTGCTGAGCCGCTCGCGCGCCGACACGGTCCTGAACCTGCTCGCAAAGATCTTGGCGACCAGCAGGAAGGCCGGGACCAGCAGGAACGTCAGCAGCGCCAGATCCCACCTGATGTAGAAGGCGGCACCGGCGAAGAAGACGATGCTGACGAGCGTGGTGAAGAGCTTGACCAGGCCGGAGCCGATGAGTTCCTCGATGGCCTCGATGTCGTCGGTGAGCCTGGCCATCAGGTCACCGAGGCGGCGGTTGTCGAAGAAGTCGGGCGTGAGCGTCTGGATGTGCTCGAACACCCTGTCGCGCAGCCGCAGCAGGAAGCGCTCACCCCCGACGGCGGTGAGGTAGGAGCCCACGAAGGAGACCAGCCCCGCGGTCGCCGCGAGGCCCAGCCAGGCGGCGGCGGGAAGCCAGAAGGCCCCCAGGTTCTGCTTGCTGAGGACCTCGTCCGTGATGTGCCCGAACAGGCCGATCGCGGCGACCTCGCAGACGGCCGCGACGATGGCGAGCGCGCCACCGGCCACGAGCAGATGGCGGATGCCGCGGGTGTACGGCCAGAACTCCCGGAAGGTCCTGCGAATGGAGACCGTCGGCGCCAGCGGGGGACGGCGCACCGCGGCCCTCGCCCCATGAGGCGAGAGCGACTTTGAGAATGAGAGCCGACGGTTGACCCGCCGACTCTCATTTGTTTCCGCTAGCACCGGATCTGGCTTACCACCACCAGCCGCCCCCGCCGCATCCGCAGCGGCGCCGGCGTCGGCAGCATCCCCACTCCAAGAACCGGCCGGTCGGGAAGAGCTGCTTGAAAGTCATGGCTTCCCCCTTCGTGCTGAGCTTGTCGCGCTTACCAACCACGACACTAGCACCCATACCCTGACAAATCACCAAATTCAGCACGCATTAAAGATGTTTTAACAAGCCATTCACAGAAGCCATAAAACGTATTGATGGTAAAGGCTGACACAAGTTCCAAGCGTTGCCCCGCAGCCTCGCCCGAGCTGGGGATGCGCATCTTAAAGCTTGATCCACAGGAGCCAAAAAGGGGTTTCTCATTACCGCCCGACCGGCGGCCGGTACGGCGTCTTCGCGGCCGGGTGAGACCGTTCGAAGCCCTCGCGGTTTTCCCGTCGCGGAATTGACGCGCGAAACCGGAAAATGTCAGGCAGGCACTTCGGGGTATATCGGAAGGACCCGCCCCCTGCCCTCCAGGCCGTCCGAGGGGCCTCTCCTGCGAACGGTCCACGGGTCCGCCCCAGGAGGGGGCGGACCCGTCGGTGTCGTGGGGTCAGCCCCAGGCGAGCATGCGGAGCGGGTCCTCGAGCATGGCGCCGACGTCGCGGAGGAACAGCGAGCCCAGCTCCCCGTCCACCACCCGGTGGTCGAACGAGAGGGCGAGCGTGCAGACCCTGCGCGGCACGACCTGACCGTCCACCACCCACGGCATGTCCCTGACCTGGCCGAAGGCCAGGATCGCCGACTCGCCCGGGTTGAGGATCGGGGTACCCGCGTCCACCCCGAAGACGCCCACGTTGGTGATCGTGATCGTGCCCCCCGCCATGTCGGCGGGCTGGGTGCGGCCCGCCCTCGCGGTCTCGGCGAGGGCTCCGAGAGCACCGGCCAGGTCGGGCAGCGACAGGCGGTGGGCGTCCTTGACGTTGGGGACGAGCAGGCCGCGAGGGGTGGCCGCGGCGATCCCCAGGTTGACGCGACGCTTGACCACGATCTCCTGGCGGGCCTCGTCCCAGACAGAGTTGATCATCGGGTAGCGGCGGGCGGCGACGAGCACCGCCTTGGCGACCATGAGCAGCGGGGAGACCTTGACCCCGGCGAAGTCGGGCAGCCCGCGGAGGCGCTGGACCGCGTCCATGGTCGCCGTCACGTCCACCTGGAGGAACTCCGTCACGTGCGGCGCGGTGAACGCGGACGCCACCATGGCCTGCGCGGTCGCCTTCCTGACCCCCTTGACCGGGACCCGCTCCTCGTCCTCGCCCTCCCACGTCACGGCCGGTACCCGCGGCCGGGCGGGGGCGGCCTGGACGTCGCTCTCCTGGGCGGGGGCGGCGAGCGCCGCCTGGACGTCGTCCCTGGTGATCGACCCGTGCGGACCGGTCCCCAGGAGGGAGGCCAGGTCGACCCCCAGGTCCTTGGCGAGCTTCCGCACCGGGGGCTTCGCCAGGACCGCGCTCCTCCCCGTCCCCGGGGAGGAAACCGTGGAAGAGGCCGTGGACGGGGCCGCGGGCGAGGCCGTGACCGCGCCGGGCCCGTTCACGCCGGGTCCGTTCACGCCGGACCGCACCGCCTCGGGGGCCCGCGCCGCGGACACCGTTCCGGCGGGCGCGCCGGGCGTCGCCTCAACGGGCCGCGTCGCCCCGGAAGGCGTACCGGACCCGGACGTACCGGACGTAGACGGACCGGCCGCAGCAGATGTGCCGGACGCGCCGTCGGGGGATGACGGTTTGCGGGGGCGGCGCTTGGCCGCGCCCGGCTTGACGCCGTAGCCCACCAGCACCGGCTGCCGCACCTCGGCCGGCGGGGTCGGCACCATGTCGTCGGCCAGGGCTTCCGCCCGGTCGGCCGTCCCCTCCCCCGCTCTCCCGGCGGCGGGGGCCGGAGGGGGACCCGTGCCGTCGTCCACCGAGATGATCGGCCTGCCGACGTCCACGACCTCGCCCTCGTCCGCCATCAGCGCGGCCACCACGCCCTCGAACGGGCAGGGAAGCTCGACGACCGCCTTGGCGGTCTCGATCTCCACGATGATCTGGTTGACCTTGACCGGGTCCCCTGCCTTCACGTGCCAGCGGACGATCTCCGCCTCGGTCAGGCCCTCTCCCACGTCGGGGAGCTTGAACTCCTTCATCTCCAGCCCCTCCTCAGAACGCGAACGCGCGGTCGACTGCGTGCAGGACCCGGTCCAGGTCGGGCAGGTAGTAGTCCTCGAGCCGCGAGGGCGGGTAGGGGGTCGAGGGTCCTCCGGCCCTCAGGACCGGGGCCTCCAGGTGGTAGAAGCACTCCTCGGTGACGCGGGCGGCGACCTCGGCGCCGAAGCCGTTGAAGACCGGCGCCTCGTGCACCACGACGCATCGCCCGGTCCTGCGCACCGACTCCACGACCCTCGCGGTGTCGAGCGGGTTGAGCGAGCGCAGGTCCACGACCTCCAGGGAGCGGCCGTCCTCCTCGGCCGCCTTCGCGGCCTCCAGGCAGGTCTTCACCATCGGCCCGTACGCGAGCAGGGTGAGGTCCGTCCCCGGCCGCACCACCTTGGCCTCGTCGAAGGGGGTCCAGCCGGAGGGGTCGACGTCCACCTCGGCCTTCTCCCAGTAACGCCGCTTGGGCTCGAAGAAGATCACCGGGTCGTCGCAGCGGATCGCCTGCTGGATCATGGTGTAGGCGTCGGCCGGGTTGGAGCAGGCCACGACGCGCAGACCCGCCGTGTGGGTGAAGTAGGCCTCGGGCGACTCGCTGTGGTGCTCCACCGCGCCGATGCCGCCGCCGCACGGGATCCGTACGACGACCGGCAGTCTCAGCTTGCCCAGCGAGCGCAGCGGCATCTTGGCGAGCTGCGTGATGATCTGGTCGGCCGCGGGGAAGACGAACCCGTCGAACTGGATCTCGCAGACCGGCCGGTAGCCGCGCAGCGCCAGGCCGATGGCCGTCCCGACGATGCCCGACTCGGCGAGCGGGGTGTCGATGACCCGCTGCTCGCCGAAGTCCTTCTGCAGGCCGTCCGTCACCCGAAACACCCCGCCGAGCTTGCCGACGTCCTCACCCATGACGAGGACCTTGGGGTCGTCCTCCATGGCCTTGCGCATGCCCTCGTTGAGCGCCTTGGCCATCGTGAGAATGCTCATGCCTCGAACCCCTCCAGGTAGGTGGCGAACTCGGCACGCTCGGCGTCGATCAGGGAGTGCCGCTCGGCGTAGACGTTGTCGAAGATGGCCAGCGGCTCGGGGTCGGGCAGTTCGAGGCAGCGCTTGCGGACGTCCCGTCCCAGCTCGTCGGCCTCGGCGTCGACCGCGTCGAAGAACTCCTGGTCGGCGATCTGGTTCTTGAACATGTAGGCCCTGACCCGCTCGATCGGGTCCTTGAGCTTCCACGCCTCCAGCTCGGCGGCCACCCGGTAGCGGGTCGGGTCGTCGGAGGTGGTGTGGGCGCCCATCCGGTAGGTGAAGGCCTCGATCAGCATGGGCCCCTGCCCGGACCTGGCGTCGGCCAGCGCCTTTCGGGTGACGGCCAGGCAGGCGAAGACGTCGTTGCCGTCGACCCGGACGCCGGGGAACCCGAACCCGCTGGCCCTGCGGTACAGGGGGATGCGCGACTGCTTCTCCAGCGGCTCGGAGATGGCCCACTGGTTGTTCTGGCAGAAGAACACCACCGGCGCGTTGAACACCGACGCCCAGATGAACGACTCGTTCACGTCGCCCTGGGAGGTGGCGCCGTCGCCGAAGTAGACGATGCTCGCGGCCTCGGCGCCGTCGCGCTGGATGCCCATGGCGTAGCCGACCGCGTGCAGGGTCTGGCTGCCGATCACGATGGTGTAGAGGTGGAAGTTGTGCTCGGCGGGGTCCCAGCCTCCGTGGTTGACGCCGCGGAACAGGCCGAGGAGGTTGACCGGGTCGACCCCCCTGCACCAGGCCACGCCGTGCTCGCGGTAGGTCGGGAACGCCATGTCGGCCTCGGTCAGCGCCCGGCCGGAGCCGATCTGCGCGGCCTCCTGCCCGAGCAGCGAGGCCCACAGACCAAGCTCGCCCTGGCGTTGCAGGGCCACGGCCTCCAGGTCGACGCGGCGGACCATGACCAGGTCCCGGTAGAGCCCGCGGATCTCCTCGGGCGTCAGGTCTATGTCGTAGTCGGGGTGCTCGACCCGTTCTCCTTCGGGGGTCAGCAGTTGGATGAGCTCCGGAGGTGCTTCCGCACCACGAGAGGCGTCGGCTGTCACGTGCCACTCCTGTGTGCTCGGGGCCGTCTGGATGGGTTCTCCACCATGGTCCGGCCGATTCGCGACGCGTTCGACCCGTCTGGTGGTGGTTCGCCCGCGCTTGTGGCCATCGTGGCAGAGGTCACATACATGTGCGCAAGACCTGCCTCGGCGTCCATATGCTCCCCGTTCCCCGCGCGTTCCCTTTCACCCGCCCGTTTCGTCCGCGTGGCGCGGAGCCGCCCCGGCCCTCTCGCGCGTACGACCCGGGCCTCGGGTTCCCGTCATCTTCGCGCGTACGACGCGGGTCCGGCTCCCGTCATCTTCGCGCGTACGGCCCGGGGTTCCTCGCGCGGGATTCCGGATCCGGATCGGCCCCCGCGCCGGAGCGCGGCCGGAGCCCGTTACTCTTGAGGCGCCGGACCGTCCCCGTCACAACCAGGAGGAACACCGTGGCGCGCGTCATCGTCGACGTCATGCTGAAGCCCGAGATTCTCGACGCGCAGGGGCAGGCGATCGCCCGCGCACTGCCGCGGCTCGGCTTCTCCGGTGTCTCAGCGGTACGGCAGGGCAAGCGGTTCGAGGTGGAGCTCGAAGGGCCCGCCGACGAGGCGGCACTTGCGGACGTCCGAAAAATGGCCGAGACCCTGCTCGCCAACACGGTGATCGAGGACTACACCGTCACCGTCGAGTCCTAGGCCGTCACTCCCCGCAGATCAACCGCCCAGATCCGGCTATATCCGGCTTTATGGGCGGAGCAATCCCACGGCTTGACCACCAGTCAATAACATTACGGTTATTTTGCGGTTAGCCCGGATTCTGCAGGGAAGCCTTCTCGAGGTGACGTCTGACCCCGGGAGGAAACCGGTGGACATGGAGTTCTCGCTGGCTCTGCCGCGACAGGCCGTCGGTATTCCGATGGTCCGCAGAGCGCTCGGTGACTCCCTGCGCTCGCTCGGAGTCACGGAAGACTGCATCGCCGACATCCTGCTGGCGGTGACCGAGGCGTGCGCCAACGCCGTACGGCACGGGGGTCCGGCCAACCGCTACGAGGTCGACACCGCCGTCGGCCACGGCCGCTGCGACGTCCGCATCATCGACCGGGGCCAGGGCCTCGTCCGGGTGCCGGAGCACTACCCGCCGACCGACGCCGAGAACGGCAGGGGCCTGCTCATCATGCAGGCCGTGGTGGACGAGATCTCCTTCGACATCACCCCCGGCCGGGGCACCGTCGTGCACCTGCGCAAGCACCTCGACTGGGACGACGACGCCACCTACCCCCGCGGCCGGGTGCTCGCCGCCGTATAGGGCCGTATAAGACCGTACGGACCCGGCCACCCTCCGCTGAGCTGTGCGATCGGACACTCCGAGACTGAGCGCCCGCCGGGAACGGATAACCTGGGAGCACCGCCGCAGACCGACGTCCGAGTGTGTGAGACGCCGGCGTGGTGCTCGTTTGTGGAGGGGAACGCTGTCTTGACTTCTTCCCCACGGCTGAAGCCAGGGGATTCCAACCCTCACGGGTCGGTTTTCCTGCTTCACCGCCGGTTGCCCACCAGGAGAAAAACTCTCCCCTTTGAGGTCTTACACCGGCTCCACAGGCGTTTTTTCTCTCCGCCAGCCCAGCGGCGAGGGTGGTGCGGGTCATGCGTACGGCGGTTTGGTTATCGCCACCGTCCGAACATGGTAGCCCGTGCGGCGCCTTGCCGCGTCTCCTTCCCAAGCCCAAAGGCGAGGGTCTCCACGCTGAAAGGAAGACGATGAGTGCTGCCCGCGTGGGCGTGGTCACTTTTCCCGGAACTCTTGACGATCAGGACGCGGCTCGCGCCGTGCGCCACGCGGGTGGCGAAGCCGTCCCGCTGTGGCACGCGGACCCCGATCTCAAGGGGGTGGACGCGGTCTTCCTGCCGGGCGGGTTCTCCTACGGAGATTACCTGCGCTGCGGGGCCATCTCCAGGTTCGCGCCGCTGATGGAGGAGCTGATCCCCGCCGCCGGAGCCGGGCTGCCGGTGCTCGGCACCTGCAACGGCTTCCAGATCCTCTGTGAGGCCCACCTGCTGCCCGGGGCGCTGATGCGCAACGCCGGGCTGCACTACATCTGCCGCGACCAGGGCATCCGGGTCGAGAACACCGCCACCCCCTGGACCACGGACTTCGCCGAGGGCCAGGAGATCGTGCTGCCGGTCAAGCACGGCGAGGGCCGCTACGTCGCCGACGAGGCGACCCTGGGCGCTCTGGAGGCGGGCGGCCAGGTCGTCTTCCGGTACACGGGCGGCAACCCCAACGGCTCCCTGAACGACATCGCGGGCATCCGCAACGAGGCCGGCAACGTCGTCGGCCTCATGCCGCACCCCGAGCACGCCGTCGAGGACCTCACCGGCGCCCCGAGCACGGACGGGCGCGCCTTCTTCTCCTCGATCCTGAAGAAGCTGGTGAACGCATGAGTCTCGACACCGTCAAGCGGGCCGAGGACACCCCCGACGAGCGCCAGCCGTACGCCGAGCTGGGCATGAAGCTCGACGAGTACGAGCGGGTCCGCCAGATCCTCGGCCGCCGGCCCACCGGCTCCGAGCTGGCCATCTACAGCGTCATGTGGAGCGAGCACTGCTCCTACAAGTCGTCCAAGGTGCACCTGCGCCAGTTCGGCACCAAGGCCCCCGAGTCGGCGGCGCTGCTCGTCGGCATGGGGGAGAACGCCGGGGTCGTGGACATCGGCGACGGCTGGGCCGCCACCTTCAAGATCGAGTCGCACAACCACCCGTCCTACGTCGAGCCCCACCAGGGCGCGGCGACCGGCGTCGGCGGCATCGTCCGCGACATCATGTCGATGGGCGCCCGGCCGATCGCGGTGATGGACGCCCTCCGCTTCGGCGCGGCCGACGCCCCCGACACCCGGCGGGTGCTGCCCGGCGTGGTCGAGGGCATCAGCCACTACGGCAACTGCCTGGGGCTGCCGAACATCGGCGGCGAGGTCGTCTTCGACCCCTGCTACATCGGCAACCCGCTGGTCAACGCCCTGTGCGTGGGCCTGCTGCGCAAGGACCAGATCAAGCTCGCGGTGGCCCCGGGACCGGGCAACAAGGTCGTCCTGTTCGGCGCGCTCACCGGCCCCGACGGCATCGGCGGCGCCTCCGTGCTCGCCTCGGCCACGTTCGAGGACGAGTCGCAGGCCAAGCGCCCCAGCGTCCAGGTCGGCGACCCCTTCATGGAGAAGCTGCTGATCGAGTGCTGCCTGGAGCTGTACCAGGCGGACGTGGTCGTCGGCATCCAGGACCTCGGCGCCGCCGGAGTCTCCTGCGCGACCACCGAGCTGGCGGCCAAGGGCACCGGCGGCATGGACGTCAGGCTCGACCTCGTCCCGCTGCGCGATCCGTCGCTGCGGCCCGAGGAGATCCTGATGAGCGAGTCGCAGGAGCGCATGATGGCGGTCGTCGCCCCCGGCGACATCGACGCCTTCATGGCGATCTGCGCGAAGTGGGACATCCCCGCGACCGTGATCGGCGAGGTCACCGACTCCGACCGCCTCGTGATGACCTGGCACGGCGAGACCATCGTCGACATCCCGCCGGGCACCGCGGCCGACGAGGGCCCGGTCTACGAGCGGCCGTTCCACGAGCCCGCCGGCCAGGCCGCGCTGAACGGCGACGACCCCGGCCGCCTCGACCGCCCCGCCGACCTGCGCGCGGCGCTGCTGGGGCTCCTCGGCTCGCCGAACCTGGCGTCCAAGGAGTGGGTGACCTCCCAGTACGACCGGTACGTCCGTGGCAACACCGTGCTGGCCCAGCCCGCCGACGCGGGCGTGCTGCGCGTCAGCGAGGCCATGCCCGGCGCCGAGGAGACGACCAGGGGAATCGCGCTGGCCACCGACGGCAACGGCCGCTACGCCCGCCTCGACCCGTACGCCGGGGCCCAGCTCGCCCTCGCCGAGGCGTACCGGAACGTGGCCGTGACCGGCGCGACGCCGCTGGCGGTGACCAACTGCCTCAACTTCGGCTCCCCCGAGGACCCCGAGGTCATGTGGCAGTTCTCCGAGGCCGTGCGCGGTCTCGCCGACGCCTGCAAGACCCTCGGCGTCCCGGTGACCGGCGGCAACGTCTCGTTCTACAACCAGACGGGATCCGTCCCGATCCACCCGACGCCGGTCGTCGGCGTGCTGGGCGTCATCGACGATGTGGCCACGCGCGTGCGGAGCGGTTTCACCGGCGACGGCGACAGGATCGTCCTGCTCGGCGAGACCGAGGAGGAGTTCGGCGGCTCGGAGTGGGCGCACGTGGCCCACGGCCACCTCGGCGGCCTGCCGCCCGTGGCGCGGCTGGAGTCGGAGCGCGACCTGGCCCTCGTGCTGGCCGAGGCCGCCTCGCGGGGGCTGCTGACCGGTTCCCACGACCTGTCGGACGGCGGGCTGGCCATCGCCCTCGCCGAGGCCTGCATCGCCCAGGGCGTGGGCTGCGAGGTCTCCCTGACGGGCGACGACGCGTTCGTCGACCTGTTCAGCGAGTCGTCGGCCCGCGCGCTGGTGACCGTCGCGCCGGAGTCGTTCGACGCCTTCGCGGAGCTGTGCGCGGCCCGCGAGGTGCCCTGCTACGGCCTGGGCACCACCGGCGGCGACTCCCTGAACGTGGCGGGCGTCCTGGACATCCCGGTCACCGAATTGAGGGAGACCCACACGTCCACCCTGCCGGGCATCTTCGGCTGATCGTCTCCCGGATGAGGCACTTTCGTGGGCCAGGCCCCTCACCGTCATGTGACGGTGAGAGGCCTGGCCCGTTTATATGGATCACACGGTCGGCGCCGGGAGGCGGCGCGCCGGGGACGAGGGGTCCCCGCCGCACCGCCCGCCCGTCGCGTTCCCGCGAACGGGTCGGACGATCAGGCGGCCGCGCGGATCACGTACACGACGCCCTGGGTCTTGCCGTTGCCCCCGTGACCGGCGGGAACGCCTTCTCTCGATCTCGTGTCCGGCGTTCCGCGCCCGATCCGGGGTCAGGACTACATGCAGATCGCGTAGACGGTGCCGCTGGTGTTCTTGCCGCTCACGGTCCAGCCGGTGGGCGTGGAGCCGGTGGGCGCGCTCGTGTAGATCTGGCCGGAAGCGCTACCGCTGCTGCTGCTGAAGCCGCCGCCCGTGGCGACCTTGCCCGAACCGCAGCTCACGCTCTGGCTGCCGCCGTGGCCACCGAAGTTGAACTGCGTGCTGACGGTGGTGACGGTGGGGGTTCCGCCGCCGCCACCCGATCCCGGCGTGCCGGGGTCGCCCTTGGGGCCCTTCAGCGACGCGATGAACTCCGCCTTGGACTTGCCCCTGTTACCCGGCAGTTCGAGCCAGACCTCGTAGGCGCTCTTACCGTCGTCGCCGTCCCTGCCGTTCCGGCCGTCGTCGCCGTCCCTGCCGGGCTTGCCGTCGGCACCCTTGGGACCGGCCGGACCCGCCGGGCCCGCCGGGCCCCTCTCGCCCTGAATGCCGTTCCTGCCGTCGTCGCCCTTGAGGCCCTGCGGCCCCTGCTTGCCGTCATCCCCCTTGGGACCCTGCGGACCGGTCTCACCCTTGAGACCTTGCGGACCGGTCTCACCCTTGAGACCCTGCGGACCGGCCTCACCCTTGGGCCCCTGCGGGCCGACGGCGCCCTTGAGGCCCCTGAAGCCCTGCTGCCCCTGCGGTCCCTGCGGTCCGGCGTCGCCCTTGGGACCCTGGGCGCCTCGCGGGCCCTGCGGCCCGGCGGTGGCGAGACCCTGCTGGCCCTGGGTCGTCTGCCCCCACTTGATCCGGACCTCGGTCGGCCTGCACCTGGCCGTCGCGTTGACGATCCGGGTGTAGCGCGTCTGCTTGTGGACGCACGCGTGAATCTCCGCCGCCGCCGACGAGGCGACGGCGCTGCCGCTCGCGGTGAACAACGTTCCAACGAGCACGCCAACGGTCACTACGGCGAGCGTGCGTCCGCCCGGCAACGTGATAGCCACTGGGCTTCCTTTCTGCGACACCAGAGCATGGTGTGATGGGAGAGGTACGCGTAGTACACGTTTCGACCGTTCCAACGGTTGGCACATGAAACATCACACTTCGGTGTCGGAAGCCCGGCGGTTAACTCGCCTGCCGGCACCTGCCCCGTACGGGATAATCGGACCGTTCGGGGGAACCCGCCCGCTGGGCGTGGACGAACAAGACAGGGAACCCGCAGGGTTCTCCAGACGCGGAGGCCACCGTGCCGACCATCAACCCGACAGACGCGGTCATGGAAGACCGGGCCCGACGGGAACCGTACCTACCACCGGCGACCCAGCCGATCCGCACCGTGGTGTGGGCGCTGCATCTGGCGCTGCCGATGCTCGGGCTCTGGCTGCTGCTCGCCGAGCCAGACCTGAACATCGTGCTGCAGGACAACCCCAGCCATTTCTGGCTGATCATCACCGTGGCCGGGATCAACCTGGTCCTGGGTCTCATGGTCGGCGAGGCGTCGGCCCGGCGGGCGGACGCCCGGCTGCTGCTGGTCTCGCTCGTCTTCCTGAGCGGCGCGGGATCGTTCCTGGTGCACGGGCTGACCACGCCGGGGGTCATCCTGGACAAAACAAGCTACGGCTTCGACCTCTCGCACCCGGTCGGTCTCCTCGTGGCCTCGGTGTTCGCGTTCGCGTCGGCACTGCCCCTGGGCGAGCGGGCGGCCGCGGCCGTGCTGAGGAACCAGATGTGGCTGCGCGCCGGTCTCGCCGCCCTGATCACCCTGTGGGGGGTGGCCTGCCTGGTGCCGCGTCTGACCCCGCTCAGCGGCTCACCTCCCGAGGGGATCGGCCTCGGCGGCCTGGAGTGGATCGGGGTGGCCCTGTTCGCGGCGGCGGCGGCGATGATGTTCCAGTTGCACCGCAGGCGCCCGGCGGTCGTGCTGATCAGCCTGGTCACCGCGTACGCGCTGCTCGCCGAGGCGCTGGTCGCGGGATTGTCCCACCGCAACTGGCACCTGTCGTGGTGGCTGTGGCACGCGCTGCTGACCACGGCGTTCGTCTTCGTCGCCTACAGCGCCTACCTGCAGTTCCGGCGGGAGGGCACGAGCGTGGGGCTGTTCGACTCGGTGGCGCTGTCGGCGACGGTCACCAGGATCAGGGCCGACTACGAGGCCGCCCTGGAGGAGCTCGTCGGCCACCTGCGGCGCAGGGAGGAGAGCAGGGTCCCGATCGCGAACAGGCTGGCGGGCAAGTTCGGGCTCACCGACTCGCAGGTGGCGGTGCTCGACCGGGCGGGAGAGGCGCTGGCCAACGAGCGGGAGCTGAGCGACCGGCTCGCGGCGCTGGCCGACATCGGCAGGCAGGCCCGCGTGGGCCTGCCTGAGAAGGAGATGCTGGCCCAGGGCCTCGACCGCGTGCGGCAGGCGTACGGGGACGTCCGGATCAAGCTGGTCGACAACGGCCGGGTCACCGTGAACTCCAAGGAGTACGGCCAGCGGGACTTCCCCGAGGACCAGCCGATCCGGCTGGAGGGGAAGGTCCTGCACCCGCTGACGGTGAAGGGCAGGCTCGCCGGGGCGCTGGAGGTGCCGATCGGCAGGACCCCGCAGGACGAGGCGCTCGCCGCCACGCTGGCCGGCCAGATGTCCATCTCCCTGGAGAACGCCCGGCTCTACAGCGAGCTGGAGACCCTGTTCCGGCAGTACATGTCGCCGGACGTGGCCCAGTCGCTGCTCGCCGACCCGCAGACGGCGGCGCTCGGCGGCGAGCTGGTGGAGCTGACCGCGCTCTTCGCCGACCTGAAGGGCTTCACGAGCTTCTCCGAGCGGGTGGCGCCCGGCGAGATCGTCGAGATGCTGAACCGGTACCACACCGCGGCCGTGCCCATCGTGCTCGGCAACGGCGGCACGATCGTGCAGTTCGTGGGCGACGCGCTGCTCGCGCTGTTCAACGCCCCCTCCCGGCAGGAGGACCACGCCCTCGCCGCGGTGCGGGCGGGCCTGGCGATGCAGGAGGCGGCCGAGGAGATCGCGGCGGGAACGCCCGGATATCCTCGGTTCAGGATCGGCATCAACACCGGTGAGGCGCTCGTCGGAAACATCGGCAGCCCCGAGTTGCGCGGGTTCAACGCGATGGGCGACTGCGTCAACGTGGCCGCCCGGCTCGAAGGGATCGCGGAGCCCGGCAGCGTCGTGATCGGCCAGACCACCCTCGACCTGATCGGTCCCCAGGCCAAGACCCAGTCCCTGGGCTGGCTCAACCTCAAGGGTAGGGAACAACCCGTCCATGCCTACGTGCTGTCTGGGCTCTCGTAAAAGTACCTTTCGCCGCGGGAGCCGTACGAACACAATCGAGATCGCCAGGAGGTGGTTATGACTTCTTCCCCCGAACCGGGCGAATTCATTACATTGCTCACAGAAGATGAGGTAAAGGCCCTGTACGCCGCCGGGCGACCTCGGCGCTGGGACAGGGGCGCGACGATATGCACCGAGGGCGACGTGAGCGACTGGGTGCTCATCCTGACCTCCGGCCGCGTCAAGGTGTCCTCGCACACCGCGGCCGGCGGTGAGGTGGTCCTCGCGGTGCGGGGGCCAGGGGCGCTGCTCGGCGAGTTCGCGGCGATCGACGGTCTGCCCAGGTCCGCCACGGTCACCGCCCTCGAACCCGTGGAGGGGATCACGGTCCGCGACTTCTCCTCCTACCTGCACGCTCATGGGAGAGTCGCCGTCCTGTTAATGCAGATGGTGATCGGCAAGATGCGCGACTCCGACCGCAAGCGCATCGAGTACGGCGCGTTCGACACCACCGGCCGCGTGGCCACCCGGCTGGTCGAGCTGGCCGAGCGGTACGGCGAGCCGGACAACGGCGGGGTGCGGGTGGCGCTGCCCCTCTCCCAGGACGAGCTGGCCGGCTGGACCGGGGCCTCCCGCGAGGCGGTCAGCAAGGCGCTGCGCTCCCTGCGCGATCGCGGGCTGATCGAGACGGGCCGGCGTCGCGTGATCATCCATGACATGGAGGGCCTGCGCAAACGGGCCCGCTGAGGGCACGCCGTAGTTAGAAGGGCCGTACGACCGCGTGGTACGGCCGGCCGTACGGGTCAGCGGAGGGGCGTGCCCGCCCGCGAGGGGAAGGGCACGCCCCTCCGCTGACCCGGCACGTGGACGCGGGAGCGGGACGCGCTTCGGGGTGAGACCGGATCACGGTCGACGTACAACGTACGTCAGACTGGGAGCCATGGTCGCAATTCCCCAAGACCTGCCCGGATCCCCCGAATACCTATCAAAACTCCGCTACGCGTGGCGGGTCTGCTCGGTCACCAGCCTCGGTCTGGTCATGATCGGCATCTCCGGCAGCACCCTGAACGTGGCGCTTCCCACCGTGGTCAGGCACTTCCACGCGGACGCGTTCTCCGCGGGCTGGGTCCTGCTCGCCTTCCTGCTCGTCAACACCGCGACGCTGGTGTTCTTCGGACGGGTGGCCGACCTGCTCGGCCGCCGGGAGATCTACCTGGCGGGGTTCGTCCTGTTCACCGTCGGATCGTTGCTGGCCGGGCTCTCGCCGGGCATCTGGTTCCTGATCGCGATGCGCGCGGTGCAGGCGGTCGGCGCCGCGATGATCCTCGCCAACGGAACAGTGATCATCACCGACGCCTTCCCTCCCGACCGGCTCAGCCAGGGCATGGGCGTCTACATCGGCACCCTCTCGGTCGCCCAGCTCGCCGGTCCCACCCTGGGCGGCCTCGTCGCCGAGACCGCCGGCTGGCAGTGGATCTTCTGGATGAACGTGCCCGCCGGGTTGATCGCCCTCACCTGGGGAGCGTTCACGCTGCGCCGCGTCCCGCGGGGAGAGCGCCGGCCGGTGGACGCACTCGGCAACCTGATCGTGTTCGCCGCCCTCTCCGCCGCCCTGATCGCGCTGTCCGAGGCGGGCTCGCGCGGCCTGTCGAGCCCCGTGGTGATCGTCGGCGCGGCGATCGCGGCGGTGCTGGTGCCGGTACTGGTCGCGGTGGAGCGCCGGGCCTCGCATCCCGTGCTCGACCTGCGGCTGTTCGGCGAGCGCATGCTGGCCTTCGCCAACCTCGCCTCCTTCTGCAACGCGCTGGCGCGCTCGGCACTGATCCTGCTGGTCGCCCTCTACTTCCAGGCCGCCAGGGGCGTCGACGCCGTCACCGCGGCCCTGGGCGTGCTCCCCGTCCCGATCGGCATGGCGCTCGCCTCCCCCGCCGCCGGCGCCCTCGGCCGCCGCGTCAGGCCGTACGCGCTGTCGGTGGGCGGCGCCCTGATGAGCGCGACCGGGCTGGGCGTCCTGCTCCTGAACACCGACCCCGTCACGCCGTACTGGATCATCGCGGTGGGCCTGTTCCTGTGCGGCTGCGGCAGCGGCACCTTCCTGACCGGCAACACGACCCAGGTCATGTCCGCCCTGCCCGCCGGGAGCCTGGGCGTGGTGAACGGATTCCGGCTCATGATCATGAACGTGGGGATCGTGCTGAGCGTCGCCCTCACGCTCAGCGTCCTGACCGGCTCGGTCAGCGCCGAGCTGCGCGGGCAGGTGTACGCGGGCACGCTGTCGCGCGTCTCCCCCGTCGCCGTCGAGCACCTGATGACCGGCTTCCAGCGGACCTACGCCGTCCTGTTCGCCGTCGCGCTCACGGGCGCCCTGACGGCCGCCCTCGCCCGCCCCCGCCGCTCCGGCCGCGCGGGGTCGCCCTCCTGAGTCAGTGCCCTCCTGAGCGGGCGGACAGCGCCTCGATGCCGGCCATGAGGAGGTCGACGCCGAAGGTGTCGTAGAGGTCGGGGGCGCCGCCCTCGGAGAGGGGCACGGCCATCTCCACGATGTTCGGGTAGACGTCCGGCGGCAACGACTGGAGCCTGAGCCGCTTGAGGCGCGTCCGCTCGGCCGCCTCCTGCTCGGAGAGCCCCGGAGGGCAGTGCCGCCTCGGACCCGCGGCCAGCGCGATCGCGCCGCTGAGCAGGTACTGGGAGATCATGCAGCTCTCGTCGCGGGAGAACCCGCCGCGCTTGGCGAGACCGAGAGCCGTGTCCCAGACCGCCAGGAAGACGGGCACCTCCAGGTGGTCCACCGCGTCCAGCACGTCCGCCGCGCACGGGTGACGCCGGAGCACCCTGACCAGGCCCGCGACGAGCTCGCGGAGCCCCTCCTGCCACGGGCCCGTGTAGCCGCCCTCGATCACGAAGCCCTCGATCAGGTGGCCCGCCATGCCGGCGGTCAGCTGCTCCTTGTTCGTCAACAACCTGGGGCTGATGCCCCGGGCTTGCATCTCTTCGCCCTATCTGGCTGACAGGACGAGGATGCACTGGAACCGACCTGCTCAAGGCCGGACCCGTTGGGCATGTTGACAAATACCCACGCCGTCGCCGCACGCTTGGCGACGTTGACGGCGGCGATGTGGTCAGCAGGGCCAGCGAGCCCGCATGAGGTACACAGGAAGGTATTGCGGTCAGGGCGATTAGTCCGACTTACATGCCCGCACCAGCGGTTCGAGCATGTCTGGGAGGTATATGCCGGATCAACTTCAATACAGGGCACTCCGGCCCGGTATGCCTTGTAGCCGTTCCTGGCGGAGGGCGCCGGGCAGCTGACCGCCTTTTTGGACGCCTACCGGTACACGCTGGTCGTCGCCGCGGCCATCGTGCTGGTGGGCGTGCCGGTGAGCCTGCTGTCGCTGCGGGCCTCCCGGCCCGCAGGCCCGCCGGTGGTCACCGAGGAACGTCCCGCCGTACCGGTGGGTTAGGTTCCCGGAACGCGGAAGGGCACCGGCTCGCGTCCCCGGGGTGGGACGCGAGCCGGTGCCGGAAGCGGTGCGAGCCGGCGGCCGGATCGGGACCAGGCCCACGTCCCCCCGAGCGGGCGCGGGCCGGTGTCCGGACGGGGCCGGTGCCGGGACGCGAACCGCGGGCGGACGCGGGTGCGAGCCGGCGGCCGGATCAGGAGCCGATCTTGCCGCCCTTCGCGTGCCAGGCGACCACGACGGACGGGCGGGGTTGGGAGGTGCCGCCGTCGGGCCAGTGGCTGCTGGGGGTCTCGGGGGTGGCGCCGTCGGTCTCGCCGGGGTGCTGCACGGCCACGAAGACGCTGCGCTGGTCCGCGCTGACCAGCGGGCCGCAGGTCTCCGCGCCGACCGGCACGCTCAGGAACTGCTTCAGGTGACCGCGCTCGGGACCGCGGACCGGCATGGCGAACAGGCCGTCGTTGGCGCCGAGCTGGTTGCCGTCGGTGGAGATCCAGAGGTTGCCGTCGGCGTCGAAGGCGACGTTGTCCGGGCAGGAGATCGGCGAGACCTTGGTCTTGTCGAACCCGGCGAAGTAGGTCGCCGGGTCGTTCGGGTCGCCGCAGACCAGGGGCAGGGACCAGGCGAAGGTCGTGGCCCCGGCGTCGTTGCGCCGCTCGACGATCTCCAGGACGTGGCCGTGCTTGTTCGCCGGACGCGGGTTGGCCTCGTCCACCTGGGCCGGGGTCCGGTTGCCGTTGTTGGTCAGGGCCACGTAGACGCCGCCGGTGACGGGGTTGCGCTCCACGTCCTCGGGACGGTCCATCTTGGTCGCGCCGACCTTGTCGGCCGCCATACGGGTGTAGACGAGCACCTCCGCGGCCGTCATCCCGGGGACGTGCGAGACCTTGCCGGTGACCAGCGGGATCCACTCGCCCGAGCCGTCGAACCGCCCGTCTGCGGGGAGCTTGCCGGTGCCGTCGATCTCGGTGGCCGGGCTGTCGCCGGTGAACTTCGCCACGTACAGCGTGCCGTCGTCCAGCAGGGTCCGGTTGTGCCGGTCGAAGCCCCGGATGTAGCGCTCCCGGGAGACGAACTTGTAGACGTACTCGAACCGGGAGTCGTCGCCCATGTAGGCCACCACCCGGCCGTCGGCGGCCAGGGAGGTGGTGGCTCCCTCGTGGGCCATCCTGCCCAGGGCGGTGCGCTTGATCGGGGTGGAGTCGGGGTCGAACGGGTCGATCTCCACGATCCAGCCGGCGCGGTTGACCTCGTTCGGGTGCTTGGCCAGGTCGAAACGCTCCTCGACCCTGTCGAACCTGCGGTTGCCGCTCGGGATGCCCGTCGTGGTGTTCACCCCGTACCGGGCGAGGTACGGCTTCTGCGCCTCGGGCACGCCGTTGCCGTTGACGAAGTACTGGTTGAAGTTCTCCTCGCCGCTGAGCACCGTGCCCCACGGCGTGGTGCCGCCCGCGCAGTTGTTCAGCATGCCGATCGGCGTGGTGCCCTTGGGGTCGGCGGCGGTCCTCAGCAGGGCGCTGCCGGCCGCGGGGCCGGTGAACTTCATGGGGGTGTGCACGGTGACGCGGCGGTTGTAGCGGCGGGAGCCCCGGGTGACCAGCTTCCACTGGCCGGACCCGCCCACCCGCTCGATCTCGACCACCGAGCCGCCGTGCGCGGCCATCCCGATCCTGATCTGCTCCTCCGTCGCGGAGGTGCCGTCCGTGTAACCGCGGAACATCAGGGTCTCGTCGCTGTACTCGTGGTTGACCCAGAGCAGGCCCCGGTGCTGCCCCATCGGGAAGAGGGTGACGTAGTCGCAGTTGTAGCCGAACTGCTTGGCCTGCGCGGCGGCCGTCTGGTTCTCGAAGTCGAACGCGGGGGCGCCGGGCAGAACCGGGTCGCCCCAGCGCACCACGGCCGCCGACAGGTAGCCCGAGGGGACCGTGACCTTGTCGTCGGTGTTCGGCGCGACGGCGGTGAAGCGGAGACCGCCCTTCTGGCCGTGGTCGTGACCGTGGCCCCCGCCGAAGGTGCTCGCGTCCACGTCCGGGTCGGCGAGGGCGGGGAGCGTCGTACCGATCCCGACCCCGGCGACGACGGCGCCCAGGGCACCGGCCCGCAGCACGCCGCGACGGGTCATCACCTCGGCGACCACGTCGCCGAAGTAGCTGTTGTCGCTGGTGTTCGTCACATCGTGGGCGCACTGGTCACCGCAGCGGAACCGGCAGGTGAGCGCGCTGCGTCCACCCTTGTGCGGGCTCGTGAGCAGGGGGAGCAGTCGGCGCGGCGACATGTTCGCCACAGGGTCCTCCAAAAAGGGGCGAGGTCTTTCGGCCCGGAGGCTACGCGGGCCGGTCGAACCCGAGGTGAACGACGTCGACCGGGACGATGAACCGTTTGCCGGAACGAGCCGTCCGGGGCGCTGTCCCGGGACGCGGCTCCGGCGGGCATCATGGATCACGTGCCACCTCACAAGCCCGACGCGGCCAAGGTCCGCGCCGCCCTCGACACCCAGCTGAGCGCTCTCGACGAGCCGCCCTACGACGGACCCGGAGGGCTCGCGGCGCTGCTGGGCGCCTGCGTGAGCGTGGTGATGAGAGCCTTCGAGCGGGGGGTCCGCCCGGAGCGGGAGATCACTCGCTTCGCCGTACGGCACCTGCTGGACGAGCTGGCGACGGCCGCGCCGGGCCGGACCGTCGAGGTCCGGGTCCCGCCCTACGCGGCGGTGCAGTGCGTCGAGGGTCCCCGCCACACCCGGGGCACCCCGCCCAACGTGGTGGAGACCGACGCGCGCACCTGGCTGGAGCTCGCCACCGGCGGCCTGACCTGGTCCGAGGCGATGGCCGCCGGAAAGATCGCGGCGAGCGGGGCCCGCGCCGACCTGTCCGGCCACCTTCCTCTCCGGTAGCCGCCCCGGGCAGGCCGTGATCCCCGTCGATCCCCCGTCCGCCGTTACGGGGCGGCCGGCACCTGGACGCCGAACCTGTCCTCGATGCAGCGCCGCTGCAGTTCCGGCGGCAGGTTGACGCAGTCGCCGACCTTGCTGTAGAGCCAGCTCAGGAACACCGCGGCGATCACCAGGGTGAGAAGGCTCAGCGCGATCCCCACCCAGGCCCGGCCCGGCCTGGACTTCTTGGCGAGCGCGATGATGCCGACGATCAGACCGACGATCGCCACCAGCACGCCGAGGCCGCAGACGACGAGCGACACGATCGCGACGATCCCGAGCACGAGCGCGGCGGTGCCCAGCCCGCCGCCGGGTTTGCGCCCCTCGTCCTGGTAGGCCGGGTAGGGCGTGGCGTACGGATAGCCGGGCGCGCCCGGAGGGGCGGGGTACGGTGTGCCGCCCTGGAGCGGCTGGGAGGGACCGGTCGCGGGTGACGGTTGCGCACCGGGACCGCCGTAGGGCTGCCCGGCCTGCTGCGCCTCCCCGTACGTGGGCTGCTCCCCGTGGCCATACCGTCCCGTTTGCTGTGAATAACCCGGCTGGGGCGCTCCCGGGGCGCCGGGAACGGGCGGCCGGTCCGCCTGGAAGCCGCCGGTGGGCTCGGCGGGCTCGGCGGGCCGCTGCGGGGCCGCGGGTTCCCCGGAGGACGCCGGTTGCTCGTAGCGCGACGGCGGGGTGGGGGCGGCCGGTGTCCCTGGGTGGTCTGTCCCCCCGGGCCGGTCGGACTCGCCGGAGGTCTCCGAGGCGCTCTCCCAGCCGGGGTAGGCGGACGGCGTGGTGCCCGGCACCGTGTAGGGCTGTCCCTCGGGCGCCGCCCCCTCACGGGTGCCCCCGGGCGCGTCCTCCCGCGCCCCCTCGGCCCTGCCCTCGGACGACGGGTCGCCCGTTGATCCCTGTGCCCGCCCCCCTGACTCCGGCGCCTCGTACCCCGAAGACCCCGAAGACCCCGAAGACCCGGAGTCCTCCGAAGCCCAGGAGGGTCCGGGAGTTCCGGACTGCCCCAGGTACCCCGGCGCGGCGTACGGGCCGCCCGCCTGGTCGGGCGGCGGCACCTCCGGCGCGGTCGGCGTGTCCGGATGCGGGGGAACCTGTGGTTCGGCGGGAATCGCTGACGGCGGCCAGGTCGGGGTCTCATTGGGATCAGGCACGGGTGTCTCGGGATCCGGCTCCTCCCACGGTTCCGGAGTCGGCGGCGTCTGCGTCCCCGACCCCCACACGGAACCCTCGCCGGGCTCCCGGCCCTGTGGCTCGGCCCGGCCGGGGATCTCCGTCCACCCGGTCGGCTCGGCCCGGCCGGAAGGCTCGGCGGAACCGGCCTGGCCAGGAGACTCGGCGGAACCTGAGGGGTCGGCCCACCCCGTGGACTCGCCCGCCGGGGCGGGGGGTCGCCGCCACGTGGGCGGCTCGTTCGAGGGAGGGACGGGCCAGGCGGTCGTCTCCGGGACGGCGGGCTCGTACTCGCCGGGGACGGCCGCCTCCTCGGAGGTGTCCTGTGGCTCCTCCGAGCCGGACCCTTCCTGTCCTTCCTGCTCGGGGCGCCTGTCCCGCGGCACTCGCCGTGGGTCGGGCTGGTTCGGGTCCACAGGTGTTGTCACGTCTCTTCTCCCGACGCTCGGGCATGCCGGATATCTCACACTCCCCTGTCAGCCACCGGCGAAACAGGCTGACACGGCAAAACACCGATGATCGTTCGGTCAGGGTGCTACATGCCGCGGAACGGACCCTGGGTGCGAGCAGGGAAGAAGCCGACCTAGAATGAAGCATGTGCTGAAGGGCGACGGCCATCTGAGCCATGACCTTGATCCTCACGACCGGCCTCCGAAGGACGCATGTGGCGTCTTCGGGGTGTGGGCCCCTGGGGAGGAAGTCTCCAAACTCACCTACTACGGGCTGTACGCGTTGCAGCACCGCGGCCAGGAGTCCGCGGGCATCGCGGTCAGCGAGGGCAGCAGGATCCTCGTCTACAAGGACATGGGCCTGGTGGCCCAGGTCTTCGACGAGTCCGTGCTCGGGACCCTCCGCGGCCACCTGGCGATCGGCCACTGCCGCTACTCGACGACCGGGTCGAGCGTCTGGGAGAACGCGCAGCCGACGCTGAGCTCGACCGAGTCCGGCGGGCTCGCGCTCGCCCACAACGGCAACCTGATCAACACCCCGGAGCTGGCCAGGCGCCTGGCTCCCGGATCCACCAGGGCGACCACCGACACCGAGGTGCTGACGACGCTGCTGGCCCAGGACCGCAGCCAGTCCATCGACGACGCGGCGGCCGAGCTGCTTCCTCAGGTCAGGGGCGCCTACTCGCTCGTCTTCATGGACGAGAAGACTCTCTACGCGGCCCGCGACCCGCAGGGCGTCCGCCCGCTGGTCCTCGGGCGCCTGGAGCGCGGCTGGGTGGTCGCCTCGGAGACCGCGGCGCTGGACATCGTGGGCGCCACGTTCGTCCGCGAGATCGAGCCGGGCGAGCTGATCACCATCGACGAGCGCGGCGTGCGCTCGCGCAGGTTCGCGCTCGCCGAGCCCAAGGGCTGCCTGTTCGAGTACGTCTACCTGGCCCGCCCGGACACCACGATCGCCGGGCGCGGCGTGCAGACCACGCGTGTCGAGGTCGGCCGCGTGCTGGCCCGCGAGCACCCGGTCGAGGCCGACCTGGTCATCCCGACCCCCGAGTCGGGCACTCCCGCCGCCGTCGGCTACGCCGAGGAGAGCGGGATCCCCTACGGTCAAGGTCTGGTCAAGAATTCCTACGTGGGCCGGACCTTCATCCAGCCGTCCCAGACGATCCGCCAGCTGGGCATCAGGCTGAAGCTCAACCCGCTGAAAGAGGTCGTCGCGGGCAAGCGCCTGGTGGTCGTGGACGACTCGATCGTGCGGGGCAACACGCAGCGGGCGATCGTCAAGATGTTGCGCGAGGCGGGCGCCACGGAGGTGCACGTCCGGATCTCCTCCCCGCCGGTCAGCTGGCCGTGCTTCTACGGCATCGACTTCGCCACCCGGGCCGAGCTGATCGCCGGTTCGCTGAGCGTGGAGGAGATCCGCGCCTCGCTCGGCGCCGACTCGCTCGGATACATCTCGCTGGAGGGCCTGACCGCGGCCACCACGATCCCCGCCGACCGGCTCTGCCGTGCCTGCTTCGACGGCGAGTACCCCATCCCGATCGACCAGGACAACGTGGGCAAGTACGTGCTGGAGGCCAAGCGTTGAGCGGGCCGGGCGCGCAGAGAGAGGCTTCATGACCAGCTACGCGGCCGCCGGAGTGGACATCGACGCGGGCGAGCGCGCCGTCGAGCTGATGAAGTCGAAGGTCGCGCGGGCGCGCAGGCCCGAGGTCGTGGACGACGCCAGCGGTTTCGCCGGCCTCTTCGACGCCTCGGCCCTGCTGTCGTACCGGCGGCCGCTGCTCACCACGTCGACCGACGGCGTCGGGACCAAGGTCATGCTGGCCCAGCGGCTCGACAAGCACGACACGATCGGGATCGACCTGGTCGGCATGGTCGTCGACGACCTGGTCGTCTGTGGCGCCGAACCGCTGTTCATGACCGACTACATCGCCTGCGGCAAGGTGGTCCCCGAGCGGATCGCCGAGATCGTGGGCGGTGTCGCCGAGGGCTGCCGCCTGGCGGGCTGCGCTCTCGTCGGCGGGGAGACCGCCGAGCACCCCGGGGCCATGGAGGCCGGCGAGTACGACCTCGCGGGTGCCGCCACCGGGGTGGTGGAGGCCGACAGGATGCTCGGCCGCGACAGGGTCCGCGCGGGCGACGTGGTTCTCGCGCTGGCCTCCTCGGGCGTGCACTCCAACGGTTACTCGCTGGTCAGGCACATCATCGACCGGGCCGGGCTGTCCCTGGAGGCCGAGCTGCCCGAGCTGGGGCGGACGCTGGGCGAGGAGCTGCTGGAGCCGACCAGGATCTACTCCCTCGACTGCCTGGAGCTGGCCCGCGCGGTCGACGTCCACGCGTACGCCCACATCACGGGCGGCGGTCTGGCGGGCAACCTGTCCCGTTCGCTGCCCCCCGGTCTGGACGCGCTGCTCGACCGCTCGTCGTGGACCCCGCCCGCCGTCTTCGAGGTGCTCGCCGGGCACGGCGAAGTGGCTCAGGCCGACATGGACCGGACGTTCAACCTGGGTGTGGGCATGGCCGCGGTCGTCCCCGCCGAGGCCGTGGATCCGGCCCTGGCGCTGCTCGGGGAGCGCGACCTCCCCGCCTGGGTGCTCGGCGAGATCGTCGAGGGCTCGGGCCAGGCGCGTTTCCGCTGATCCGCCCGCCTTCCCGGCGAAGGCGACCCCGCCGCTCCCGTGTCCCTCCCGGCCGGTCTCACCGGCCGGGAGGGGTGCGCCGGATCCTGCTCACCGGTCCGAACGGATCTTGTCGCCGGTCCGGAGAGCCGCGAAGGGATGCGCCGGATCCCCGGCGGGTACGGCGAAAAGCGCTCCGGATCACCGGAGCGCCGCATATTGTCGACTCGTAGCGAGAAGAACACCCGGTGGACTGTGCTCACCACCGGGTGTCCCGCTCACCGTCAACCTGAAATCCGCCTAGCGGCGGCCGGATGTCCCGTCGTCGCGGTCATCTCCGGAGCCGAAGTCATCGGCGTAATCGGCGTACCGATCCGCCAGCTCGTCGTAGGCGTCGTTGGAGTCGTCATTGTGGTTGGAGTCGTCTCTGACTCCGAGCTCGTCGCGCAGACGCTCAAGATCAGTGCCACCGCTGTTGTACTTCAGCTGGCGAGCAACCTTGACCTGCTTGGCCTTTGCTCGGCCGCGCCCCATTGGCTCGACCCCCTCGTGTGGGGTCGTGCCCGACCCCTCGTCGCTAACGCACCACGCACTGACGCCACCTGACTTAGGCGTCAGCTCTCGTTCGCCTACAACCGTACCCGTTTTACGCCCGGCTCGGTACGTCGTATGGGCGTGTGGGGCTAGTGGCCCAGCCAAATGCCCCTAATTCGCCCGACTTCCGACATTCTGCGCTCAGCCAGCCTATCGGCTGCGACGGCCGGAGGGACGCCATCCTCCGCCGCGCTAGAGAAGATCTTGAGAGTCGTGTCGTAGATCTGGGTGGCCTTTGCCTGGGCCCGCTCCATGTTGAATCCCCTGATCTCGTCCGCGACCTGGATGACGCCGCCGGAATTGACCACGTAGTCGGGCGCGTAGAGGATCCCGCGGTCGGCGAGCTGCTTCTCCACGCCGGGGTGGGCCAGCTGGTTGTTGGCCCCGCCGCAGACGATCGTGGCGCGCAGGCGGGCCACCGTCTCGTCGTCCAGCGCCCCGCCGAGGGCGCACGGCGCGTAGACGTCGACGTCGGCGGCGGTGAGCTCCAGCCGGTCGGCGACGACCTCGACCTGGGGGTGGATCCGCCGCAGCCGTTCCACGGCCCGCTCGCTCACGTCGCAGACCACGACCTCCGCGCCGTCCTCGATCAGATGACCGACCAGGCGGTGGCCGACCTTGCCCACGCCCTCGACGCCGACGCGCCTGCCGCGCAGTGTCGGCGTCCCGTACGTGTGCTCGGCGGCGGCGCGCATGCCCTGGAACACGCCGAGGGCGGTCAGGATCGACGAGTCGCCGGCCCCGCCGTTGGCCAGCGTGCGGCCGGTCACGTAGGAGCACTCGCGGGCCACGATGTCCATGTCCTCGCTGTAGGTGCCCACGTCGCACGCCGTGTAGTAGCGGCCCCCGAGCGACTGGACGAACCTGCCGTAGGCGCGCAGCAGCGCCTCGCTCTTGTCCGTCGCCGGGTCGCCGATGATGACGGCCTTGCCGCCACCGAGGTCGAGCCCCGCCAGGGCGTTCTTGTAGGCCATCGCCCGCGAGAGGTTGAGCACGTCGGCCAGCGCGGCCTGCTCGCTCTCGTAGGGATAGAACCTGGTGCCGCCCAGGCCTGGGCCCAGGGCGGTGTTGTGGATGGCGATGATCGCGTGAAGGCCGCTGCGCTCGTCGGAGCAGAAAACGACCTGCTCGTGCCTCGCCTGGCCGCCGGTTGCCGGGCCCGCGTCCTTGTGGGACAGCCCGAAGACGTCGGTCACTGTGGTGACTCCCAGTCGTCCGTTACCGCCGCACCGTTGCGGCGGAGATCACCCTCAGCGTAACCACATGTCCGTAAAGGCACGACGTGCGAGAACGTCCCATCTCAATGACCGAGACGACAGCCGCGGAAGCCGGTCCGCTACGGACAACGGCCGGTCCTTCGTGACACGATGCGGTCGTGCTGCCCTATGCCGCGTACCTCCGCGTCTACGAACCGCTGGTCGCGTTCGCCCCGGCGGAGCGCGTCTCGTGGGCCGCCTACGCCGAGGCGGCCGACCGACCGCGCCGAGCGAGCGCCCTCCACGCCGAACACGGCGAGGCGATGCGACGCCTTCTGGGGGTGCCACCGGCTCCGGCACCCGCCCAGGAGAGCCCCAACGCCTATCTGAGGCGCGTGGAGGAGGTCCTGTACGTCTGCCCGTGGCAGAGCAGGTTGAGGTCCTGGCTCGCCTTCTCACGCTTTCGCGGGGCGACCCCGCCCAAGTTGATGGAGCGTTTCGTGCCACCCGCCGTCGCGGAGCAGACGGCCGACGACTTCGACCGGTTCAAGCGCCGCACCGACTCCGCCGCGCTGCGCACGCACATCCGCGGCTCCACCTGGCACGTTCCGACCTCGTGGTTCGTCCCCTTCGACGGCAACGAGCGCTGGCTGGTCATCGACGGCGGCGAGGGCAAGGGAGGCACGACCACCACGCGCAACCTGATCTACGTCACGTCCATGGCCCACGCCAGGCGCCGCAGCGCCCGCGCCCTGCAGATCATCAGGAGGCAGGTGGGCGAGGTCTCGGTCACCGCCGAGGTCGAGGACGTGGCGCGCTGGCTGGAGGAGTTCCACCCGCATTCGCTGGTCGAGCTCGACTACGGCGGCATCGTCAACCTCATGGACGACGAGACGCTCCAGTCCGACGAATCCGTGGCGGAGCTCGCGGCGGCGCTGACAGGTCTGGAAAAAGGCGAGGAAGAACTGGCGTTCGCCATGTACCAGCGCGTCATCCTCCGCTGGCGATCAATACAACTTCTCGAATCGGCAAACTGAGTCGCAAATCATCCCTTCGACCTGCGTAAGTAGGTCCGTCGATGACCGGGGATGCACCTACGAACTGAGTAGTTTGCCGTTTTCACTGCGATACCACGAAACGTGTCGCTAGAATCACCGAGCGTGACAACAACACGTGCACAAGAGAGATGAGTCGCTCAAAGGCTCGCCAATCGCTCTACGTGGCTGTATGGTCACATCGGGTGATGCCGCATATGGCCCAAACAGCCGCACGCAAGGGCCATAGGCGGACATCCGTGACAAGCGTCAAGTCGCAGGATCGCTGTCGCCGGTCCACATGGAGGAGAGGCCGCACAAATGTCAGCTCGTACACCCGAGGCAGAGCCGCTGCTCACCCCGGCGGAGGTCGCAACCATGTTCCGCGTCGATCCCAAGACCGTGACCCGGTGGGCGAAGGCGGGCAAATTGACGTCCATCCGCACCCTGGGGGGACACCGCCGGTACCGGGAGACTGAGGTTCGCGCGCTGCTCGCGGGGATTCCGCAGCAGCGCTCAGAGTAAGACGGGGGCCGTCACTGACCTAGGGGGATTGGTGCGCGCTCACTCTTTGAGCGTGTAGGCCACACGGGTTTGTGGGGAGCGGCGTCGCCCGCCCGGCGCCGCCCCAGCACGTACCCCGCCCTCCGGCGCGTGCTCCGAACGACCGAGCGCGTGCTCCGAAGGGCTCGGAAGCACCTTCCAGGGGGTTCCTCTCAGCCGCCCGCCCCGGGCCTCTCCCGGTCCGCGGGGCGGCTCGATCCACCTCTGACCAGGTTGTCCAGCAACTCGCCGACCTGCGAGTCGTGCTCGGCCGCCACGCCGAGCAGCGCCACCATCTGACCGATCAGCATGCGCTCCAGCGCCGGCCGCTCGATGTCGCGGCGCTCCAGCCAGTCGAGGCCCGCGGTCTCGACGGAGGCGATCCACGAGCGCAGCGTGACCCGGAGCACGGGGCCCGGCTCCTCGACCCGCATCTGCTTCATGATCAGTTTGAGCAGCCGGTGCCTGACCGCGTCGACGACCTCCCCGATCTCGCCGCTGCTGTTGGCGGGGCCGCCCTTGAGCAGCGCGGCGAAGCCCGTCGCGTGTTCCTCGACGAAGTCGAAGTAGCGGGTGAGGCCCCCGATCAGCTCGTCCAGCGGTTGTCCGCCCTGAGGTCTGAGCCTCGCCTCCAGCTGGGCCGCGGCGCTCTTCAGCGCGGCGACGTAGAGCTCCTGCTTGCCGCCGAAGTAGTGGTAGACCAGGGCCCGCGACGCGCCGGCCGCGGAGGCCACGTCGTCGATCGACACGTATTCGGCGTCACGCCTGCTGAACAGCTCCAGGGCCGCCGCCATGAGCTCCTCGCGGCGCCGGTCGACGGTGAGCCTGCGCCGCGCCGGTCGCGCGCCGCCCGCCGCGGGTTTCGCCCGTTCGGCGGCTCCGGATGTCGACCCCACACCGCGAAGCCTATCGGAGCCGATCCGCCCGGCGCCGGGGTCAAGATCGGAGTTCCCTTCCGCGCAAGCCGTACCCCATTCGGAACTCGATCGTTTTGAGTGACAGGTGCCCATCCACCATCGCGGGGGAGAGCCATGTCAGGACCGCCGGTCAACACCACCGTCACCCGAGCCCGCGGGTTCGCCGAACCCGTTCTGTCCGAGGGGGGCGGCGGGCCACGCCCGAGACCCACGATCCGCAACGTGGCCGAACGAGCCGGTGTCTCCAAATCACTGGTCTCGCTCGTCCTGCGCGGATCGCCCCACGTCAGCGAGCATCGCAGGCAGGCCGTGCTCCAAGCGGCCAGAGACCTCGGCTACCGGCCCAACGCGGTCGCGCGCAGCCTGGTCGAGGGCCGCACCCACCTGGTCGGGGCGCTCGTCGCCGACCTGCACAACCCGTTCTACGCGGAGTTCCTGGACGGCCTGCAGGAGAGCCTGCACGGCGACGGGCTGAGACTCCTCATCGGCAACAGCCAGTGGGACCCCGCCTTCGAGGACGAGGCGGTCGAGGCGTTCCTCGAGCTGCGCGTCGACGGGCTCGTCCTGCTCGGCATCGCGCCCACCAGCGGGACGCTCATCGAGGCCACCGGCTACACGCCGACCGTGGTGGTGGGCGAGCGCGACATCGACCTCGGCGGCGTGGACATCGTCGTCGACGACGACCAGCTCGGCGCCCGCCTCGCCGTCGACCACCTCGTGGAGCTCGGTCACCGCAGGATCGCCCACATCGAGGCCTCGGGCATCTCCTCCGGGCGCTTCCGGTGCGAGGGCTACCTGGTCGCGATGCGCAGGCACTCCCTGGCCCCGTACATCATGGTCGAGGAGGGCGAGTCCAGCGAGGAGGGCGGCGCGAGGGCGGCGCACAGCCTGCTCACGCGCGATCCCCGGCCCACAGCGATCTTCGCCGCCAACGACCTGGTGGCCATGGGCGTGCTGTCCGCGGCCGCCGAGCTGGGCCTGCGGGTTCCCGAGGACCTGTCCGTGGTCGGGTACGACAACATCCACCGCGCCGGGACCCAGCCGATCTCGCTGACCACCGTGGACCAGCCGCGCCGCGCCATGGGCCGTTCCGCCGCCGCGCTGCTGAACGACCGGATCGGCGACCCCGGCAAGACCTCGCGCCTGCGCCAGGTCGCGCCGCAGCTGGTCGTACGGCACAGCACGAGTTCCGCCGAACGCTAAAGAGCCTGCCTGGAGCGTTACAGCACGCCCAGGCAGGCTCCATGACCTCCCCAAAACCAGGTCAACATCGTGAACGGCGGCGCGCCGCCGGTGTTGACTCTGGCCGAGACGAGGGGGGTAACAATGCGTGATCCGGAACTGGTGTCATGCGCCCAGCGGGCCGCCGCCGAACTCGAGCGGGCGTGGGCGCACTGGCGAGCCGCCCGGGGCCGCAACGGCGACGCCGGGGCTGAGTCCGTGGCCAGCTACGTGGCCCATTCGATCGACCACCCCTGGGGACGGCCTCGCGTGGTCCTCGGGCTGGACGCCGAGGACGCCAGGGAGCTCGCCGCGCTCCTGCAGAAACTGGAGGTCGGCGAGCACGCCTGGTGACGGGCCCAGGCCGCCGCCTTCCGTGACGGGAAGCACATTTGACGCTGGCGGGAAGGCGCCTCTGACGGGGAAGCACCTCCGACGGGAAAGCACCTCTTACGGGGAAGTACCTCACGCCTCGTGACAGGCGGGTGACGGGGAAGCACCTCACGCCTCGTGACGGACGGGCACATATCGCGACAACGGCCGTGTCACGCCCTCAGGCCACGTAAGTTGGATGGTCGACGACTTCCTTGGGGGCGATGAGCGTGACCGGTAAAGCACTCGCGGCGACCCTTGTCCTGTGCGGGCTCGGCGTCGCCGCCTGCGGTGGAACCGCCGCGGGCGCGGACCTCGCGCGAGAGCGCGGGCCCGTCCCTCCCGCGGCCGGAACGGCCGTGGCCCCGGCGGCCCCGGCGGCCGGCGGCACCGCCGACACCCTGACCGGCCCGGCGGGCGACGCGGCGGCGGGCGCGGCGGGCGATTCCACCGCGAGTCCCGCCACCGGGCGCGGCGGCGAGGGCCGCGAGCCGCTCAGCGGCAAGGTCGTGGTCATCGACCCCGGCCACAACGGGCAGAACTACCGCCACCCCGCGGAGATCAACAAGAAGGTCAACGTCCTGACCCAGTGGAAGGCCTGCGACACCACCGGCACCGCCACCGCGAACGGCTACAGCGAGGCGGCCTTCACCTGGGACGTCTCCCAGCGTCTGGCCAAGATCCTCAAGAGCCGCGGCGCGACGGTGAAGCTGACCCGCGACAGCAACTCCGGCGTCGGGCCGTGCATCACCCAGCGGGCCGCGATCGGCAACAGGGCGAAGGCGGACGCGGCGATCTCGGTCCACGCCGACGGGGCGAGCACCGCCGACCACGGCTTCCACGTGATCATGCCGGAGAAGATCGGCGGCCCGGTCGACCCGGTGGTCGAGGCCTCCAGGAAGCTCGGCCTGGACGTGCGGAACGCCTTCAGGCGCGGCACCGGCCTGTCGTACTCCACCTACATCGGCAAGAACGCCCTCGACTACCGCGACGACCTCGGCGGCCTGAACCTCTCCACGGTTCCCAAGATCTTCATCGAGTCCGGCAACATGAGGAACCCCGCCGAGGCGGCCAAGTTCCAGCAGCCGGCGTTCCGGCAGAAGATCGCGCTCTCCCTGGCCAACGGGCTGCAGCAGTACCTGAGGCGGTAAGCGCCTCGGCCCGGCTCGCGTCAGCGGCCCGGCGGGCCGTCCAGGCCCAGGGCTTCGAGGTTGTCGCGGGCCGGGTGGCGGCGCGCGGCCGGGCCCGCGGCGAAGGCGCGCAGGATGTTCCCCGTCGCCTTGCGGACGAAGGCCCCGGCCCGGTCCGTGACGCCGTGGCCGCAGCGGGCGCCCCGCATGGCGCACACCCAGCGCATCGTGCCCGAGCTGAACACCGCGGCGCCGCTCGGCACGGTGTAGTAGGCGCTGTGCGCGACCGTGGCGCGGCCTCCGCAGTTCACCGGGGACACCGACAGGACCTCCATCGGGCGTGGCACGCCCGCGCCGACCCTGTCGGTCTCCACACCCACCATCCCGGGGAAGGTGGTGCCGCGCCGCACCCCGGTCCCCCTGAAGATCCAGTTGCCGGGCCGCCTGACCACGTAGGCGGACTCGGAGGGAAAGCAGTCGTACATCGGGCCGGTCAGCGAGCTCTCCGGCCTGGCGGTGGCCCGCCACAGGATCGTCCCGGGGTCCTCGGCGGCGTCCTTGTGGCAGACGACCAGGCGGCGCGGGCCCAGGCGCGTCGCGGCGAGGCGGACCCGCCAGTAGACGGCGTTGGCGCCCAGGAAGGCGAGGTTGGTGCCGTGGTCCCTGGCGGCCTCGACGGTGCGGCGCATGCCCGGCGACCAGTACTCGTCGTGCCCCAGGGACACCAGGCCCCTCGCCCCGTCGAGAACGCGCGGGTCGCGGTCCAGGTCCAGGCTCGTGACGTAGGCGAGCGGCACGCCGCGGCGTTCGGCGAGCTCGATGGCCTCGCGTTCCATGTCCAGGAAGAGCCGCGCCCCTGAGGCGTCGTACGGGCGGTCGAAGCTGACCGCCCGGGACCTGTCCCCGAAGCCGCCGGGCCCCTCGTAGAGGCTGCGGCCGCCCCAGCCGTTGTACGCCTGCCAGGTGGTGACCGCGTTGACGACGACCAGGCGCCCCCTGGTGGAGGCGGACCTGACGGTGAGGGGGACGTAGCGCCGTCCCCCGGTGGCGGCGTCCAGCCGGATCAGGTAGGAGCCCTCGGGCCAGCCCGAGGTGTCCACCTCGGGACCGGGTTTCCAGTGGGCGGCGGTCACCGTCCCGGTGGCGGCGATCGTCCTGGGCGGCGCCTGCCTCGTGCCGGGCAGCCCGGCCGCCCGCCAGACCTGCCTGGCCCCCGCTCCGCCGTACCAGCCCATCCGGAAGGCCCTGGCGGTGTAGCGGCCGGCGGTGGTCGAGACGTACAGCCGGAAACGCTCTCCGGGCAGCACGCTCACCCGGTCGGCGAAGCCCTCGATCTCGTGCTCGGCGCCACGTCGGCGCAGCCGCCAGCCGGGATCGCCCTCCCTGACGTTCTCCGCCACGGTGGTGCCGGCCCCCTCGGCGCTCCGCACCGCGGAGGAGGACTCCGAGGGAGTGGGCGAGGGCGGGGTGGGGCTCTCGACGGTGGCGGAACACCCGGCGGCCAGCATGATCGCCGCCGGTATCGCCACCAGGGCCGCCAGCGGGGTGCGAGCCGGGTGCCTGGGCGTTTGGAACATGAGCAGCAGCATGACCGCGCGAGGGTTCTCCCCCGGCTCTCCCGCGCGGTACTTGGGCGGTTCTTGGTTCCATGTCCGGGGTCGCCAGGGTAAAGGGCTTATCTCTCCGGCGGTTTGGCATGATTCAAACCATGGACCTCCTGCCGCTTCCCTCCGCTTTCACTCCTGCCGGCGGTTTCCTCGGCCTTCCCCACGGGGTCGTCGTCTCCGGTCCCGCCGAGCTGGTGGACGCCGTACGCCTCGCGCTCGCCGTGCTCGATCCGCGCCCCGGCGAGGCTGGGACGATCACGGTGGAGCCCGACGCGTCGCTCGGCGCCGAGTCGTACGTCCTGGACGTGACGGACGGGGGCGTGCGGATCGCGGCCGGAGACAGGGCCGGGGCCTTCTACGCGGGCCAGACGCTGCGGCAACTGCTGCCCGCGGCGGCGTTCCGCGCGGTGGCCGGTGCCGGGGCGAGCTGGAGCGTCCCCCTGGGCCAGGTGCGGGACGCGCCCCGGTTCTCCTGGCGCGGGGTGCACCTGGACGTGGCGCGGCACTTCATGCCCAAGCGCGAGGTGTTCAGGATGATCGACATCATGGCGGTCCACAAGCTGAACCGCCTCCACCTGCACCTGGTGGACGACCAGGGGTGGCGGGTCGAGAGCCGCCGGCACCCGCGGCTGCACGAGGTGGGCGCGCACCGCCCGCGCACGATCACCAGCTACTACCGGGAGGAGCCGGCCTTCGACGAGGTGCCGCACGGCGGCTACTACACGCTGGAGGACCTCGCCGAGATCGGCGCCTACGCGCGGGCCCGCGCCGTGACGGTCGTGCCCGAGATCGACGTACCGGGACACGCCTCGGCGATCCTCGCCGCCTACCCCGAGTTCGACGCCCGCGCCACCGGCGGCCGCCGGCCCGAGCCCTTCACCGTGCTGGAGCGCTGGGGCATCTCCCCGGCGATCCTGTCCCCGCTGCCGGAGACGGTCGGCTTCCTGACCGGCGTGATCGAGGAGATCACCGGGGCGCTGGGCGAGACCCCGTACGTCCACATCGGCGGGGACGAGTGCGTGCTCGACGACTGGGCCGCCTCCCCCGAGATCGTCGCGTTCCAGGCGGAGCTGGGACTGGGGAGCGTGAGCGACCTGCACGCCTGGTTCCTGCGCCGGCTGGCGGACGAGCTGGCCGGGCGCGGCAGCAGGGCGGTGGTGTGGGACGAGGCGTTCGTCAGCGGCATGCTCAGGCCCGACACGATCGTGATGCCCTGGCGCGGGCCGGGGGTGGCCAGGCGCGCCGCCGCCGCCGGGCACGACGTGGTGCAGACCCCGGTCTTCCCGCTGTACTTCGACTACGCCGAGGCCTCCTCCGAGGAGGAGCCCGTGGCGATCGGCGACGCGATCACCGTCTCGGACGTCGCGGCCTTCGCCCCGGCGCCGGAGTCATGGACGGCCGGGGAGCGGGAGCGCGTGCTCGGGGCGCAGTTCCAGCTGTGGAGCGAGCGGCTGCCCGACGGGCGCGCGGTGGACTACCGCGCCTGGCCCCGGGGATGCGCGCTGGCCGAGGTCACGTGGTCTGGCTCGGCGGGGAACGGGTTCGACGCCCGGCTGGAGGCGCACCTGGGCCGCCTCGACGCGCTCGGCGTCGAGTACCGGCCGCTGACCGGCCCGCGTCCCTGGCAGCGGGGCGGAGCCGGTCACCGGCGCCACCGCCCGGGAGTCGTCAAGGTGGACGAGACCATGAAGCACCTGGAGAAGCTGACCCACGAGGCCGACTCGACCCGTCCCAGCATGTGACCGGTCTCCCGGCCCCTGAGGGGCCGGGCCGGCACGGATGACGGGGTGGAGAAGGGCGGTGTCCCGGGCTCCGCGAAGCCGGGTCGGCGCGAGTGACGGGGGTGCGGGGAAGAAGCGGTGTCCCGGGCTCCGGGGGGCCGGGTCGACGCGAGTGACAGGGTGGAGAAGGGCGGTGTCCCGCGCCGCTCCCCCGTCAGGCGAGAACCTCGTAGCCCGCTTCCTTGACGGCGGCGCGGACGGCCGCGTCGTCGAAGGAGTCGCCGGAGACGTCGACCCTGCCGGTCTCGAGGTCGACGTCGACACCGGTGACGCCCGGGACCTCACCGACCTCCTCCTTGACCGAACTCACGCAGTGGCCGCAGGTCATACCGGTGACGGTGTATGTGGTCGTGCTCATCGTGCCTCCATGTCCTGAGGTTACCCACCCAGGGTATATCGTGAGCCGCCTTCCGGCCCGATGGGGTGAAGAATCGGGACTCGCCGCAAAGGTTCGGGCCGCGACGATTCCGACCGCGCCGCGACCGGATCAGCTCGTGGGGCTCCGGCTCGCGGTACGGCCGATGATCTGGCGGAGGTCGACCACGCCGTGACGGCGGAGGCGGCGGGAGAGGTCGCGGTTCACGCGGTGCGCCCAGAGGGGCCCCTCGTAGATCAACGCGCTGTAGCCCTGGACGAGCGTGGCCCCGGCGAGCAGGCGCTCCCAGACGTCGTCCACGTCCTCGACGCCGCCGACGGAGACGAGCACCAGGCGATCGCCCACCCTGGCGCGCAGCCTGCGCAGGACCTCCAGGGACCGGGCCTTCAGCGGACGCCCCGACAGGCCGCCGCTCTCGCGGCTGTGGTCATGGCCCGCGGGCTCCGCACAGGCCAGCGCCTGCCTGCCGATCGTGGTGTTGGTGGCGATGATGCCGTCGAGCCCGAGGTCCAGGGCCAGGTCGGCGACCGCGTCCACGTCGGCGTCCGCCAGGTCGGGAGCGATCTTGACCAGTAGCGGGGTGCGCTTGGGCGTGGCGTCGGCGACCTCCTTCACCGCGCGCAGCAGCGGGCCCAGCAGCTCCACCGCCTGGAGGTCGCGCAGGCCGGGGGTGTTGGGCGAGCTGACGTTGACGACCAGGTAGTCGGCCAGGGGGGCGAGTTCCCTGGCACTGGCCACGTAGTCGGCGACGGCCCCCGACTCGGGCACGACCTTCGTCTTGCCGATGTTGACGCCGACGATCGCGGGGACGCCTCGTGGCCTGGCCAGCGACCGGGCCGCGGCGGACGCGCCCGCGTTGTTGAAACCCATCCGGTTGATGATCGCCCGGTTTCTCACCAGGCGGAACATCCGGGGTCTGGCGTTGCCCGGCTGGGCATGGGCGGTGATCGTGCCGACCTCGACGTGGCTGAAGCCGAGCGCGGACACGGCCTCGACACAGCCGGCGTCCTTGTCGAAGCCGGCCGCCAGCCCGAACGGGCCGGGAAAGTGCACGCCGAAGGCCTGCACGCGCAGCGCGGGGTCGCGTGGCGCGAGGCGGCGGTGAACCAGCCGCCTGACCACGGGTGTCACCGAGAGGACGCGGAGAGCGCGCACCGCCATGTGGTGCGCGTCCTCGGGGTCGAGGCGGCGGAGGACCTGCGAGAAGACGAATCGATACATCACCGATCAGGTTAGTGCCCCGGTGGGGTGCGGCTCGCGCCGACCGCGCCTCCGGGGTGCCTGATCAGGAGGTAGCGGTCGAATTCCAGCAGCCGCAGCAACCGGAGCACCGGCCCTGACGGCCGCACGATGATCATCTCTTGGCCCAGGCCGCGCACGTGTTCGTCGGCCCGCAACAGGGCCCGCGCACCGGCGCAGTCGATGAAGACCACCTGGGCCAGGTCGAGTTCGACCGTCGCCGCGGTGAGCCCACCGAGGACGCGCCACAGTTCGGCGCCCTTGACGGCGTCGAGATCACCGCGAACGGTGATCTCGGCCCTGTCCTCGGCGGGTTCGGGCGACGTGAGCAGGATCACCGTATTTCGCCCGCCCCCTCACCAAGCACTTCGGCCGCCAGGTCGGCGACGCGGCGGCGGGTGTCGCGGGCCTGCTTGCGCAGGCCGGTGAAGGCCTGGGTGGCGGTCAGGTCGTGCTTGCCCATCAGGTAACCGATCGCCCGCTCGATGACCACGCGGTAGTCGAGGGCGTACTGGAGCTGGTCGGCCAGGGCGCTCTTCTCCTCGGCGGCCATCGCGGCGGTGAGAAGCTGCTCGATCACGTCCGCGTAGCCGTAGAGCGCCTGGACGTCCGACTCGTCCCACTCGTAAAAAACGGCCTGGTAGACGTTCAGGGTGCCCACCGGCTCGCCGCCAAGACGCACCGGCACCCCGGCCACCGCCCGCACCTCCGGGTGAAGCCGGTCGGCGAGCTTCGGCCAGCGCGGATCGACGCGCACATCACTTGAGGTCACCGCGGAATTCTCCTCGTACGCGGAAACGCACGGCCCCTGGCCGAGATGGAGTTGTGCGCCCTCAAGACTGCGTCCCCGCTCATCGGTGGCGACCAAATAGCGGAGATCTTTACCTTCTTCGGCAAACATCAGCCCCGCACCCGCATATCCGAACAGCGAGTTCACCACATCCACGGCACGCTCCAACTGATGGACTATGCCTGTGGTGGACGAGGTCGTCTGAAGCCTTCTCAGGCTCGCGACCAGCGCTTCCGGATCAATGTGAGTCATACGTGTGGCGCCTTTCAGCGTCGACCTGGTTACTTGACGTGCACACTACGGCTTCCCTGGAAAAGGAGGTCTATGAGCCATGGTCTGAAGAACCATCACCATGAGCTCGCCGAGGCGCTCTCCCGTCCGGACTTTCGCGGGCTGCCATTCATGGCTCGTCCGGTCGTAAAAATTCAGCGTGCCGATCAACCGCTCCTCCGCCCGCAAAGGCACGGAGAGCACCGCCCGCACCTCCGAGACCCGCGCGGCCACCCCGGGGAACCCGAACGGCCTTGCCGCCCTCAGGTCGTCGACCGCGACGTCCTCCCCCCGGGACATGGCCTCGATGGCCGGCCCGGCCCCGATCTGCTCCTGGATCAACTCCAGCCGCCGGCCCTGGTCGTCGGACCCTCCGATCGCCCGCAACCGGTCGTGGTCGTCTATCAGCATGAGGGCCGCCCCGTCGGAACCGAGGACATCGGCGAGAGCGCTCAGGGTACGGTCGACGAGCCGGGAGAATTCAAGGACCTGGGTCATGGGCGGGCTTCCTCCATGTCGAGGTAGCTCCGCGGACACAAGGCGGAATGATCTGCGAATCAGAGCCTAGTGCTGCCCGGCGACTCCGGCCAAGCTGTCCGGCCTCGGCCGGGCGGCCGAGGCCGGACATCACCGTCAATACATCGTTGAGCATTCGGCAAACGATGATTGGCAGGGTAGGCGTTATGAGCATCCTGTCACGTTCGGCCATCGCCCGGCGACGGCGCACCCTGGCCAACCTCGTGCTCCGCGACCTCGCCGACACCGGTGACGTCACCGTCCCCGTCTGGTGGGACGAGGAGATCCAGCGGGAGTTCGGCGGGCTGGGCGGGTTTCTCGCAGAGCTGAGCCGCCAGTGGTGGACGGCCTACGCCGCGCACCTGGACGCGCTGATCGAGCTGGGTCTCGACGACCCCTCCCAGGCGTGGGACGACGTCACCGAGCAGATGCCGTGGCTGCGGGCCGTCCTCGACGCCTACGCGGACGACGCGGCGCTCGCCGAGGCCGAGCGGCGGCACTGCGACGTCCTGCGCTGGACGACCCGCCGCGAACCCCGGCACGCGGCCTGACACGCTGACACAGGGCATGGGAGGACCCGGAGCCCGGGGTCCCCGCCTCGGCGGCCCGGGATCCGGGCGATTCGCAGCCTCGGCGCCCCTGGATTTCCCTGGATTCCGCGCGCTCGGGACCCCGTCGGCCCGATCCCCCACCTGTCGTGCGGGGAATATTCGCGAGGAATCGGGTAGCCATGAACGATGGTCAGATTTGCCGAGGGTAAACCCCAACCTCACAGAAATTCCGATGATCATGCTGCTGACCTGCGCCTGGGGGTGCGCCTGACGATGGCGCTGGCGGCGGTGGCGGTCTTCACGGTGCCGTTCGTGATCCTGCTCGTGCTCGTGAGGACCTCTTTCTCCCCGCTCACGGAGCTCGACGAGAGCGTCGCCCTGAGCCTGCACGCCCACGCGCTGGAGAATCCCGGCTACACCACCTTCCTCAGCGTGGGGACCGAGGTGTTCGGGCCCTGGACGTGGCGCGTGCTGGTGGTGCTGACCGCCGTCTGGCTCTGGCGCAGGGGCGCGCCGCGCCTGGCGATCTGGGCGGTCGCCACGATCACCTTCGGCGGCCTGCTGAACCTCGCCCTCAAGGTGATCGTCGACCGCGCCAGGCCCGAACTGCCGGATCCCGTGGCCTGGGCGCCCGGCGCCTCCTTCCCCTCCGGGCACGCGATGGGAGCGGCGCTGGGCGCGTGCATCCTCGCGCTCATCCTGCTGCCCTTCCTGCGCGGCACGGCCTCGCGGATCACCGTCTGGGCCGTCGCGGCGGTCATCATGGTGTTCGTCGCGTACAGCCGGGTGGCGCTCGGCGTGCACTGGACCAGTGACGTGATCGCGGGGGTCGCGCTGGGCGTGGCGGTCGTGGTGGGGGCGGCGGCGGGCTTCGAGGCCTGGCGCCGGGGAGAGGGCCGCACGCCCGCCGAACCGCACATGGAAGGCGTCGAGCCCGAGGCGTTCCGAGGAGGTCGTTCGGGGTAGCTGGCGCGCCATGTCGAAAATGTCGGTGGATTTCAAAGGCGTGACACGCCTCATCCTGGCGCCACTGGCCATCATGGCCGTGCTGACGATCGGCGTCGGGCTCCTCATCACCAAGGTCCTGCAGACGACGACCCTCATCGCGAACGACGAGGGAGTCAACGCGCAGCTGGCCGGAGACCGTACGGCCTACTGGAGTTCGATCACCGATGTGGTGTCGAGCATGTCCGACACCCCGGTGATCATCGCCGGCACCGCGCTGCTGGCCGTCCTCTTCCGGCTGGCCTTCAAGCGCTGGAACGAGTCGATCTTCCTGGCGCTGGCGGTCTTCTCGCAGTCGGCGATCTTCCTGCTGGCGACCGTCTTCGCCGAGCGCAAGCGTCCCGCCGTCCAGCACCTCGACCCCGCCCCGCCCACCTCCAGCTTCCCCTCGGGGCACACCAGCGCCGCGGTCGCCTTCTACTGCGGCATCGCCCTGGTGCTGACCATCCACACCCACCGCTACAAGATCCTGAACGTGCTGTGGTGGGTGGTCGGCCTCGGCGTTCCCCTGGGCATCGCCTACTCGCGCATGTATCGCGGCATGCATCACCTGAGCGACGTGAGCTGGGGCTTCCTGCTCGGCGTGGTCTGCATCGCGGTGGCGGCCAACGCGCTGCTGTTCCGGTCGGTGATCCAGGAAAAAAAGAAAAAAGTTCTGAGCACGTAGCGATCCCCGGCCGCACCGGGGATCCGGGCGCGGCGAAGATCGCCGGGGCGAGGATCGGCGGGGGTGAGAGAGGGACATTCACCACCCGCCGGGTCGCTTCACATGAGACCGTTGTGAAGCAACACCACCAAGGTTCAACCTGTCACCTCGTGTGGCTCAAAGATCACAATGTGCTACGAAGTAAGATGGAAACCTCGCCGGGAGATTCAAGCCTTCCCGTCGGGGCACGAGCAGCCAGCCGGCCGGACCGAGAGACGTTCGACGGCTACCCTCAAGGAAGGAAGCTGGCCATGGATCGCCAGTCCGTCGTCTGCCATAAATGCACGGGCGTTCTCCTCGCCACCGACTCTCGCACCTACACGGCGCAGCGAGGCCGCCTGATCGTGACCAACGGCTACTGCACCTGCCCCGCCGAGCAGGCTCCCGTGGAGCAGGCCGCCCAGCGGCAGCAGCAGCCCCAGCCCGCCGTGGAGCAGCCCACCTCGCACCGGCAGCCCACCCACCCCCAGCAGCACCCCCAGCAGCAGAGCGCGCCCGCGGGCCAGAACTCGATGGTCGTCGCCTAGCGTTCCCTCGGGGAGCGGTCGCGGCGTCGCAAGGGCGCACGCGACGGCTCGGCTCCTCGACGACCGCGCGCCGCCACCGCGACCTCGCAGGCCGCCCCCTCTGACTGATCTGGTCATATTCGCCGATCAGCCGCTGTCACGGATCCGGACACCTCCCCGGTCGTCCACCCTCTCGGATCCGGACACCTCCCCGATCCTCCGATCGTCCGCCTTCTCGGGTCTCTCGATCCGGACACCTCTCTCCGGTCGCCCCACGAGTCCGGACGCACTCGCCGATCGGTCGCCCTCCCGGATCCCGGCGCACCTCTCCGGTCGTCCACCCTCCAGATCCCGGCGCACTCCCGGAACCGGCCGCCGAGTCCCCGGCGACATCACGCGGCGGCGCTCAGCCGCTCAGCCCCCAGGCCAGCACCACGGACAGACCGCTCGTCGCGAGCAGGCCGACGAGCACCACTATGGCAATCACCCGACGGTTCATGCCCGAAAGCCTAGCCAGGCATCCGGGTGGTCTCGCACGCCGGCGCACGCGGGGATCCACGCGGGGATCACGCCGGGGTCCGGAGGGGAGTACGAGATCACGACGGCCAGCCCGTCGAGGGGACCTGCACGCTCTCGGCGCGGATGATGTGGATGACCGCGTTGATGAGCGCCAGGTGGGTGAAGGCCTGGGGGAAGTTGCCGAGGTGGCGTCCGGTCACCGGATCGATCTCCTCGGCGTAGAGACCGAGGGCGCTGGCGAAGGAGAGGACCCTCTCGCAGAGCCTGCGGGCGCGGGTGTGCTCCCCTATCTCCGTCAGTGCCGAGACGAGCCAGAACGAGCAGATCGCGAAGGTGCCCTCCTCCCCGGTCAGGCCGTCGTCCGTGCTCTTCGTCTCGTAGCGCAGGACCAGGTCGTCGGCGGTCAGCTCGTCGGCGATGGCCAGCACGGTGGCGCGGACCCTGGGGTCGTCGGGCGGCAGGAAACGCACCAGCGGGATGAGCAGGAGCGACGCGTCGAGGGCGTCGGCGCCGTAGTGCTGCCTGAAGACCCCGTGCTCGCTGACGCCGTGGGCGCACACGTCGGCGTGGATGTCGTCGGCGACCGCCTGCCAGCGCGCGGCCAGTTCCGGCTCCTCCCTGAGCCGGGCGAGCCTGGCGCCCCTGTCGGTCGCCACCCAGCACATGACCTTCGAGGAGGTGAAGTGCTGTGGCTCTCCGCGTACCTCCCATATGCCACGGTCAGGTTCCCGCCAGTGCCTGATGGCGGACTCGACCTGCCGCTTCAGGATGGGCCAGATCCGCTCGTCCAGGCGGTCCCGCGACCGGGTGTGGATGTAGAAGGAGTCGAGGACGGATCCCCAGACGTCGTTCTGGCGGTGCCGGTACGCGGCGTTGCCGACCCTGACGGGCCTGGCGCCCTCGTACCCGTGGAGGTGGTCGAGGATGTGCTCGTCCAGCTCACACTCGCCGTCGATGCCGTACATGACCTGGAGTTCCTCGTCCCGCTCCGCCACGTCGGCGATGAACCAGAAGAAGTCGTCGGCCTCCCAGTCGAAGCCCAGCGTGTACAGGCCCCAGAGGGCGAAGGTCGAGTCCCTGATCCAGGCGTAGCGGTAGTCCCAGTTGCGGTCGCCGCCCGGGGTCTCGGGCAGTGAGGTGGTCGAGGCCGCGATGAGGGCACCCGTGGGGGCGAAGGTCAGGCCCTTGAGGGTGAGCGCGCTGCGCTCCAGATACCTCCGCCAGGGGTGGTCGGGGAAGACGCCCCTGGCGAGCCAGTGCTGCCAGTGGTGGGCGGTCCACACGAGCCGCTCGTAGGCGTCCTGGAAGGTGTACGGCGGCTCGTGCGGGGTCCACGACAGCGCGCAGAAGCGCGTGTCGCCCTCCTTGAGGAGGGTGCGCGCCGTCGCGCGCCCGGCCTCGAACCCCAGCCGCATGTCGGTGGTGAGCCGCAGCTCCAGGGGCTCCCCCTCGACCGTCGCGGCGCCCTGGTGGTAGCCCCTGTCGGTGTACGACCAGCGCGCGGGCCTCCGGCCGTAGTCGAAGATCGGCTCGCAGTCGAGCGTGATCTGCATCTCCCCGCTGACGCAGCGCACCGTGCGGAGCAGCACGTGGGAGGCGTCGTAGTCGGTCGGCGCCCTCCTGTGCGTGTGGGAGAGCTCGTCGTGGTGGTGCCAGGGCCCCATGAGCAGCAGGTCGCGCACGATGATCCAGCCGGTGGGGGTGCCCCAGCTCGTCTCAAGGATCATGGTGCCGGGCAGGTAGCGGCGTGCGGCGGGCACCCTCAGGTCGGCGGGACCGAGCCGGAAGCCCCCCGCGCCCCGGTCGAGGATGGCGGCGAAGACGCTGGGAGAGTCCATTCGCGGCAGGCAGAGCCACTCGACGTTCCCGCTCGGGGCGACCAGGGCGGTGACCTCGCAGTCGGACAGGAAGCCGTAGTCGGCGATGGGCGGGAAGGGGGAGGGGCCGGGCAGCGCATCCGCCGTCGAATTCGGTGTCATCGGCTCTCCTTGAGCGTGGAGACCCCCGCCCTCGAACGGAGATGCCCTCGAACGGAGAAGAACGTTAGGCGCCCTTCCTACCCCGGCTACCGGGGTCAGGCACGTCTTTCCGCTGATCAGACGCGCCTTCGTGCTCTCTTCCTCTCACGAGGAAACCGTACTCCGCCACGGTGCTGGCGGACTCCCTTGACCTGCCTGTCCGTCCGCGTCCGCCGTCGGTACGGGAATCGGCTCCCCTTCTCGGCTCCCCGTCCCGGATACCCGCCGCTCAGCGGAGAATGGCGCGGTCCATCATCGATCCGCCACTTGACCCCATAAGTCACATTATTCCCAGCTGTACGTGAACTTTTCGGACAAGTAGCTGTCGGATCTGCTATCAAGATGCCCGACCAAGGTTCACATCAGAGAGGGTCATCGTGGGGCGCGACGATATCCAAGGACCGTACGAGGAAGACCCTCGCGAGCAGACCGGTCCCCTCGGACCGGCGCAGTACGAACCCGAACGTCCCGCCGGCGACGTGTTGTCGGACGGCTGGAACGAGATCGACTTTCCGGAGCTCACGCCGGGCGACGGGTCCCAGGTGATCGTCCACGTCGACGGATCCCGGGAGATCGTCCGGGCCGACGGGTCCCGGGAGATGGTCTACCTCGACGAGCGTCGCGAGATAGGGGACACCGACATCACGTCCGACGGCCCCCTCTACCGCGAGGAGGACGAGGCGACGCCGTCGCGCGGTTTCCTGGGGTCGGGCTGGCGCGAGGACCCCGATCCCTACGAGGAGCGCCGCCGCAGGGGCAGGAGCAAGAGCAGGATCCTGCTGGCGGTCGTGGGGGGCGTCGTGATCGCCGGGGTCGCGGGCGGCTGGCTGCTCTCCGCCTCCCTGGACGGGAAGACCGGCACCACGTGCTCGCCCGGCGTACGGTGCTCGGTGGCCGACCTGCCGAAGGCGCCTTCGGAGACGCCGACGCCCCGGCCCGAGGAGGAGACGGCGGAGCCGTCCGACGAGCCGTCCACGGCCGACGAGCCCCCGACCACCGCTCCCACCAGGGCTCCCCGGACCCAGGAGCCCTCCACCCGGCCGTCGCCGACCCGCAGCACCTCGCCGAAGGAGACCCGTCCGACGACGTCCTCCGAGGACGCCGAGCAGGAGGAGACCTCACGGCAGGACCCGGCCCCGAGCTCGCGGATCACCTCCGAGCCCGCGCCCTCGCCGACGAGCCAGGCCCCCACGGAGGACGCCGCACCGAGCCAGCAGCCGACGACGGCACCGCCGCCGCCGCAGGACACCGGGACGAACGGCAACTCGGGCAACGGCAACTCGGGCGGCGGCCGGGGCGGCCTGCTCGACTGGCTGTTCTGACCGTCACGGCGCGGACGTACCGTGAGCGCGGCTCGGCGGCTCCGGCGGCTCCCGCGCCTCCGGTGGACTCCGGCGGGCCCCTGGGGGCTTTCAGAGGGCTCCGGGGAACGCCGCCGGCTCGGCGGGCCTCCGGGCGCGTCGACCGGTGGGCCGGGGCTCGCACCGGCGCGTCCGCCGGGACCTATGGCGAGGACGTGCCGGCGGCGTGGTCACTCCGGGGACGCTGGGAACGCCGGACCCCGGCGCGGTGCTCCTGGGGGCTGACACCGCGTTCGCGTTTGAAGGCGGCGCTGAGCGCGAACGCGCTGCCGTAGCCGACCTGCGTGGCCACCGCGCCGACGGTGGCGTCGGTCTCGCGCAGCAGGTCGGCGGCCATGGCCAGCCGCCAGCCGGTGAGGAACGTCATGGGCGGCTCGCCCACCAGCTCGGTGAAGCGGCGGGCCAGGGCGGCGCGGGAGACACCGGAGCCCGCGGCCAGCGTGGCCACCGTCCAGGGGTGCGCCGGGTTGCCGTGCAGCATGCGCAGGGCCTTGCCCACCACGGGGTCGCTGTGGGCGCGGTACCAGGCGGGGGCGCCGGCCTCCGGGCGGGAGAACCAGGCCCGCAGGACGGCGATGAGCAGCAGGTCGAGCAGCCGGTCGAGCACGGCCTCCTGGCCCGGCTCGTCCTTGACGATCTCGTCGCCGAGCAGCGGGATGACGGGGCAGTTCCAGGCGTCCTCAGAAAGGACCAGCAGCGGCGGCAGCGCCTCCAGCAGACGGCGGCTGATCTCCCCGCGCATCTGGTAGGTGCCGGTGAGGAGCATCGTCGACCCGTCGGGGTCGTTGCCCCAGGTGCGGACGCCCAGGTCCATCTCCTGGGCCAGGCTTCGCCCGTCGAGGGTGGTGCAGTGCTGGCCCGGATGGATCACCACGTCGGGCGGTGTGGCCGGATCGTCGGCGACCGTGTAGGGATCGGGACCGAGGATGATCGCGACGTCCCCCGGCCCCAGGCGCACCGGGGCGGCGTCGTCGAGGACCACCCACGCCTCACCCCGCACCATGGCCGTCAGGGCGAGCGGCGCCCGGTCCTGGATCCGCAGGGACCAGGGCGGGTTCAGGATCGAGCGGAGCAGGAACGCTCCCCTGGCCCTCGGACCGTCCAGGAAGTCGGTGAGTGCGTCCACGAATTTCACTTTAGACGCTGAAATATGGAATTGCGCTTCTCGACCATGGCCCGTCTCACCTCTGGCCAGTTCACTGGTCCTGTGACAGAAAACGCCCATGAGAAGAACGCGACGCCGGTCCTCGGTGGCACGGGCAGGACCGGCCGCCGCGCGGTGGAGGGGCTCACCGCGCGCGCTCTGGGGCTGACGGCAGGATTCCCCCAACGGCCAAGGAGAATGTGATGTTGGTGTTCCGAGGCGCCGCGCTGGTCGCGGCGGCCATCACCACGGGACTCGTGGCAGGTCTCTTCTACGCCTACGCCTGCTCCGTCATGCCCGGTCTGGCCCGGGCGGACGACCGGACCTTCGTCAGCACGATGCAGCGGATCAACGTGGCGATCCTCAACGGCTGGTTCGCCCTCTGCTTCGGCGGCGCGCTGGTGCTGACCGTCCTGTCCGCGGTACTCCACCTCCAGACGGACGGGCGGCCCGTGCTGCCCTGGATCGTGGCCGCGCTCGTCCTGTACGTGGTGATGCTCGCCATCACGATGGGGATCAACGTGCCGCTCAACAACGCGCTCGACGCCGCCGGGGACCCCGACCGCGTCGCCGACCTCGCGGCGGTGCGCGAGCGGTTCGAGGCGGCGTGGGTCCGCTGGAACCTCATCCGCACGCTGGCGTGCGTGGCCGCCTTCGGCTGCGTCACCTGGGCCCTCGTCGTGTACGGGCGTACCGGCCTGCCGAACGGGTCATGACCGCGGAGACCCTGCCCACGTGGGTGGTGAGCGGGACATGGCCAGGTGGGCGGTGCCCGGCGCACGGCCGGGCGGGTGACGGCCGGGCGGGTGACGGCCGGGCGGATGACGGCCGGGCGGGTGGTGGCCGGGGGACATGATCGAGGCTGCCCGCCTGTCCGGACTTCTGCCAGGATGCCGTCTGTCGCCGCCTCGCGATCACTTGGCGCTTCCCCGCGCGTCTCGGCGCGACCCGGGGAGGCAGACCCTGACCCCGCGTCCTGACCACCGACACGCACGGGAGCCCTCCGATGACCGGGTACCGGATTCTCGCCGTCGACGACGACCCCGCGATCCTGCGCTCGTTACGCCGCGGCCTGCGACTGGAGGGCTTCGGTGTGGAGACCGCGGACTCCGGCGAGCGAGCGCTGGAACTGGCCGGCAGCGCCGTGCCCGACGCGATCGTCCTCGACGTGTCGATGCCCGGGCTGTCGGGGATCGAGGTGTGCTCCCGCCTGCGAGCACGCGGAACGGAGGTACCGGTGCTGATGCTGTCGGCGATGGACGAGGTCGCCGACCGGGTGGCGGGACTGGCCGCGGGGGCCGATGACTACGTCGTCAAGCCGTTCGACCTGGGTGAGCTGGTCCTGCGGCTGCGTGCCCTGCTGCGCCGGGCCGGCCGGGCGGCCGGCGACGCGGTCCGGGTGGGCCCGCTGACGGTCGACCCGGCCGCCCGCCGGGTCACCGTGAGCGGCAGGGAGGTCGAGCTGACCCGGCGCGAGTTCGACCTGCTGGAGGTCCTCGCGCGCAACGCGGGTGTCGTGCTGTCCAGGCCGGTGCTGCTGGAGAGGGTCTGGGGATACGACTTCGAGGTGACCGGCAACGCCGTGGACACCTTCGTGGGCTACCTGCGGCGCAAGCTGGAGGCCGGGGGCGAGCCGCGCGTGGTGCACACGGTGCGCGGGGTCGGGTTCGTGGTGCGGGACGGGCGGCGGTGAGGCTGTCCACCCGGTTCGCGGCCTGCCTGGCCGCGCTCGTCCCGCTGCTGGTGCTGCTGGGCGGCCTGCTCGTGCTGAACCTGGTCTCCCACGACCTGCGTGCCGAGCGGGACGGGCAGTTGGAGACGCGGGCGCGCGCGCTGGCGCCGCTGGCCGCCTCGTACTCCTGGCGCGTCCGCCTGACACCCGGCTTCCCGCCGGACTTCCTCACCCGGAGACTCGCCGGGGCCGCCGTCGCGGGGGCCGGCAGCCCCGGTGGGATGCGCGTCGAGATACCGGGGACCGAACCGCTCGACATGGGAGAGGTACCGGCCGCGACACCCGCCGTCCCGGCCGGAAACGGACCGGCCACCTTCGCCGACGGCACGCGGAGATGGAGATTCGTGGCATCCGATCTGGGCCTGCGAGGGAGCGCGGGCCGCCTGTGGGTGTTCGAGGCCGAAGAGCACCTCGACCGGCAACTCGGGGTGCTCCGCAACCGGCTGGCGCTGGTCACCCTGGTCTCGGCGGGGGTGGGCGTCGTGGCCGGTCTCGCCCTCGGCAGGTTCGCGGTACGCCCCCTGGCGGTGCTCCGCGGCCAGGCACGGGGAATCGGCGCGTCCTCCGCGCGGGGAACACGGCTGGCGACCACCTCGGGGGTCACTGAGATCGACGAGCTGGCCGCTCTGCTCAATGACCTGCTGGACCGGCGGGACGCGGCGGTGACGCGCACCGGCGAAGCGCTGGAGACGGCTCGCGCCTTCGCCGCCACCGTGGCGCACGAGCTGCGGACCCCGCTGACCAGCATGGGCACCAACCTGGAGCTGCTCGGCCACCCCGGCCTGGATCCGGTGGAGCGCGCCGAGATCGTGGCCGACCTGGGCGCCGAGCACGGCCGGGCACAGCGACTGATCACGATGCTGCGCCGGCTGGCGCGCGGCGAGCTGGTCGGGCCCGAGTCCTTCGCCGACACCGACCTGGCCGAGATCACCGCCGTCGCGGTCGAGGAGGCACGACGCCGCCACCCGAAGGCCGCGATCGCCTTCTCCGCCGCGGCCGGCCCGGTGGTGCGAGGGTGGGCGGAGGGACTCCGGATGATCATGGACAACCTTCTCGACAACGCCGCGGTCCACGGCGCGGACGACGCGGACGACGGGGGGCGTGCCACGATCACGGTGACGCTGTCCGTCGACGGTGAGGTCGCCGTGCTCGCCGTCCAGGACGCGGGAGCGGGGATACCGCCCGCCGAACGCGACTCCGTCTTCACCAGGTTCCACCGCCGGGCCGGCAGCCCCGGCTCCGGCCTCGGTCTCACCCTCATCCGCCAGCAGGCGGCGCTGCACGGCGGCACGGTCGCGGTGGCCGACGCGGGGCAGGGCCGCGGGACGCGCGTCGAGGTGCGGCTGCCCACGTCCCCTCCTTTCCCCGCCCGCTCCCCGGGGCGGCCCGGCGAGCGTCCCTCCGGAGTCCGGTCCTGGCTGGCCGGGCCCCGCCGGTAGCGGGCACCCGCCGGGCCCCGGTCCTCGTCGTGGATCTGCCAGAGATCTGCCAGGAAAGTGCGCCATGCTCCCTGCCGTACGCGAGCGGCCCACCCGCCGCCGAACCCACGGGGAGAACATGAGAACGATCGACATCACCCATCGCCTGCGAGGACCCGTCGTCGTGACGCTCGCCACGCTCACGCTGGCCGGCTGGGCGGTCCCGGCCCGCGCCCTGCCCCTGGCGGCGCCGATCCCCCTCGCCCAGGCCGCACCGGACGTCACCGAGGCGGGCTCCTTCGACCTCGTACGGCCGTCGGCGCATCCGGTCGAGCTGCGGAGCGCCCCGAGGCGGCTCTCGGTGACCTACACCTACGAGGGAGACGAGCGCACGTTCGACGACTTCCTCGCGCGAACGAAGACCAACGGCCTCGTCGTCCTGGACGGCCGGAGCATCGTGGCCGAGCGCTACGTCAAGGCCGATCGCGGCACCCGGTTCCAGTCCTGGTCGATGGCGAAGTCCTTCACGTCGACCGCGATCGGCATAGCCCTGCACGAGGGCCGCATCCGCTCGATCGACGACCCGGTGACCCGCTACCTGCCCGAACTACGCGGCTCGGGCTACGACGGGGTGTCCATCCGGAACCTGTTGCGAATGTCGTCGGGAATCGCCTGGGACGAGCGCTCCGACATACCGAAGGTGCAGATGGCCGCGAACCGGGGCCAGCCGGTCGGGAAAATGGCGGCGCGGCAGGTGCGCGGCTGGGAGCCCGGCAGCAGGTTCGAGTACACGAGCATGAACTCCTTCGTGCTCGCCCAGCTCGTCACCCGCGCCACGGGCATGCCGTACCACCGGTACGTGGAGAAGAAGATCTGGAAGCCCGCCGGCATGGCGTCCACGGTGCGCGTCGACAAGGACTCCAACGGCGACAGCCTCGGTTACTGCTGCTACCACGCCACCGACCGCGACTTCGCCCGGTTCGGCCTGCTCTACCTCCGTGAGGGGAAGGCGGGAGGGCGCCAGGTCGTGCCGCGTTCCTGGGTCAAGGCGTCGACCACGCCCTCCGCCTCCTTCAATCCCGGCTACGGGCTGCACTGGTGGCTCGGTGACGGCGACCGGGGTGACTTCATGGCCGCCGGATTCGGCGGGCAGTACATCTACGTCTCCCCCGAGCAGGGGGTGGTGATCGTCAAGTCGTCCCTCTCCGCGTCGGCCAACGACCAGCGCGAGGCGCTGACCGCGTTCCGCGCCATGGCCGCCGAGGTGGCGAGAACCCGCTGACGGGCGCTGACGGGCGCTGACGGGCGCTGACGGGCGCACTGACGGGCGGCGTGACAGGCGCGGTGACGGGCGGCGGGCGGCGCTAGCGCGGTTTCCCGCGCAGCAACTCGACGACGGCGCCGATGTCCGCGTCGCCCCAGCCGCGCCCGGCCGCCTCCTCGTAGCGCCGCTCGACCAGCCGGGCGATCGGCAGGTCGAGGCCGCCCGACTCCGCCATGTCGATGGCGAGCCGCACGTCCTTGGCGGCGAGCCTGGTCGTGAACCACCCCTGGTGGTCACCGCTCAGGATGTCGTCGACCCGGTTGTGCAGGGCCGGCGCGACGGTGGGCCAGGTGAGGAGGAAGTCGTGCAGCAGCGTCTCGTCGAGATCCGCCGCCAGACCCGTGGCGGCCGCCTCGGAGAGCGCGGCGATCCCGGTCATCAGCAGGTAGTTGTTCAGCAGCTTGAAGGCGAGCGCCGCGCCGGGATCCCGGCCGCAGTAGGAGTAGGAGGCGAACACCTCAGACCACACCGGCTTCAGCATGTCGGCGACGTCACGCTCGCCACCCATCAGGACCGAGGCCCGCCCCTCGGCGACGGCCGGCGGCCAGCCGATGACGGGCGCGGCCACGAACCGGCCCCCGGGCGCCATGTCCCGCAGCGCGCGGGCCGTGCCCGGGGCGACGGTGCTCGTGTCGGCCACCACGGGCCCGTCGGCGCCGATCCCGGTCAGCTGGGACATCACCTCGCGAACCGCCTGGTCGTCGGCGAGCGACAGCAGCACCCCTTCGGCTCCCCGCACGGCCTCGGCGGGCGAGGCCGCCTCGACGGCGCCGAGGCCGACCAGCTCCTCCGCCCGCCCCGGTGTGCGGTTCCACACCGTGACCGGGAAGCCGCGCACCAGCAGCCGCCGGGCCAGTGCCTGCCCCATCATGCCCATCCCGAGTACAGCGACGCGCATCGATCATCCCCCCTCACGCCATTGTGCCCCCGCGGGTCCGGGCGGTCTGGGCCGCCACGCGGGTGACCTGCGGCATCTCGGCGCTCGCACGGGCGGGAACATCACGGGAGGCCGTACGGGCGGGCGGTGCCGCAGGGGTTCAGGCCGGGTGGGCGTGGGTCCGAGAGCTCACGCCGGGTGAGCGCGGGGATCGCGAGAGCTCAGGCCGGGTGAGCGCGGAGGTCAGGAGAACTCAGGCCGGGTAGGCGTGGGTCTCGGTGGCCTTGACGGCCGCCCAGATCCGCTGCCCCGAGGTCAGGTCGAGGTCCGCGACGGCGGCGGGGGTGACGTCGGCCGAGGCGGCGATCGGCCCCTCCAGGTGGATGCGGACGTTGTCGCCGTGCCGCTCGATGCCCTCGATCGTGGCCTCCCAGAGATTGCGCGGGGTGCCGTCCGGGCGGGTCCGGTAGAGCGCGACCGCTCCGGGGCCGAAGGCGACGAACGCGGGGCCGTCCAGATGCTCGGCGACGCTGAAGCTCACCTCGCCGACGGTGACCTGTCGTCCCGCGGCGAGCCCCCGGTAGAGGTTGAGGCCGACCAGGCGGGCGACGTAGTCGGTGCGCGGGCGCCGGGCGACCTCGGCGGGGGTGCCGCGCTGCACGACGGCTCCGTTCTCGATGACGACCAGCTGATCGGCGAGCACCATGGCGTCCAGCGGATCGTGGGTGACCAGGACGGTCGCGCCGCCGAAGTCGGCCAGGTGGCGGCGGAGCCCGGAACGGATCTCCAGGCGGGTGTGGGCGTCGAGGGCGGCCAGCGGCTCGTCCAGCAGCAGCAGGCGGGGCCCCACGGCGAGGGCGCGGGCCAGGGCGACGCGCTGGGCCTGACCGCCCGACAGCTGCCGGGGTTTCGCCGCGGCGTGCCCGGCCAGGCCGACGCGCTCCAGCCAGGCGGCGGCACCGCGCCGCGCCTCCGCTCTGGAGGCACCTCGGCAGCGGGGCCCGAAGGCGACGTTGTCCAGAGCCGACAGGTGCGGGAAGAGCAGGTAGTCCTGGAAGACCATGCCGATCGGGCGACGTTCGGGCGCCAGGGTGTGCAGCGCCTCGCCGTCCAGGGTGATCTCCCCTCCGGACAGGGCGGTGAGCCCGGCCAGCGCGCGCAGCGCGGTGGTCTTGCCCGCGCCGTTGGGGCCGAGGAGAGCGACGACCTGGCCGGCGGCGACCTCCAGTTCGATGTCCAGGTGGAAGCGGGGCCGGGTGACGACAAGGTGGGCGTTCAGGGTCACGGGGCACTCACCCACCGGTCGCGCAGGCTGGCCAGGATGATCACCGAGACGGCGAGCAGGACGAGGCTGAGCACGATCGCGGCCTCGGGTTCGGTCTCCAGGGCGAGGTACACGGCCAGCGGCATCGTCTGGGTCCGGCCGGGGAAGTTGCCGGCGAAGGTGATCGTGGCCCCGAACTCGCCCAGCGCGCGGGCCCAGCACAGCACGGCGCCCGCGACGATGCCGGGGGCGATCAGCGGCAGGGTGACGCGGCGGAAGATGGTCCAGCGGGAGGCGCCCAGCGTCGCGGCGGCCTCCTCGAAGCGCAGGTCGGCGGCGCGCAGCGCGCCCTCGACGCTGATGACCAGGAACGGCATGGCGACGAACGTCTCAGCCACGACGACTCCGGCAGTGGTGAACGGCAGGGTGATGCCGAAGGTGGTGTCGAGCCACTGGCCGACCAGGCCGCGCCGCCCCAGGACGAGCAGCAGGGCGACCCCGCCGACCACGGGGGGCAGCACGAGGGGAACGGTGACCAGCGCCCGCACCAGGCGGCGGCCGGGAAAGGCGACACGGGCCAGCAACCACGCCAGCGGTACGCCGAGCAGCAGGCACACCACCGTGGCCACGGTCGCGGTCACCAGCGACAGGCGCAGCGCCTCCAGCACCTGCGGCTCGCCGAGCCTTTCCGCCAGGGTGGACCAGGGCGCGCGCACCAGCAGCCCGGCCAGCGGCAGCGTCAGGAAGACCATGCCCGCCACGGCGGGCAGCACCAGCACCCAGGGCGGGCGGCCCGCCACCCCACCGGACGGACCTCCGTGGGAACCACCGGACGGACCGCCCGCCGCGTCGCGCGGCACACCACCGGCCGGCTCCCCCGGCACGCCGCCGGACGGACCGCGTGACACACCGCCGGACGGACCACCCGTAACGTCACCGGACGGACCGCTCACGGCGCCGTCAACCCGTCGCGCGGGCGTGGTCGGCGATCTCCACGACCACGTTGGTGGACTTGATCACGGCGACCGCCCTCACCCCCACCTCCAGGCCCAGCTCGTCGGCGGCCTGGCGGCTCATCAGCGACACCACCCGGTACGGTCCCGCGGCGATCTCCACCTGGGCCATCACCGCGTCCCTGATCACTTCGGTCACGATCCCGCGAAGGCGATTGCGGGCCGACGAGTGCCCCGTACCGTTCTCGGACTCGATCTGGGCACGCGCGAACGCCGCCAGATCGGTACCCTCCACCATCCGGTGGCCGTGCTCGTCCCGCCGGGCCGCGAGCCGCCCGGCGTCCACCCACCGGCGGACCGTGTCGGAGCTCACCCCGAGCAGCGCGGCGGCCTCGCTGATCCGAAACGTCGTCACGAACAATCACCATACCTTCGCGTATTCACGCCCTTATGCCCCTCCTCCATGGCAGTCGCGCCGCGATCCGCCACTCCGTCGCCGCTCCTGCGAGCTCGAACGACCTGGAGGACCCTTTCCCCGCGCCGGGGACCCGCTCACACCGGCACGCCGAAACACCGGCACGCCGAAGCACCGGCACGCCGAAGCACCGGCACACCCGCGCGAGGAGCGCCGTCTCGGCGTCCCACACGGGCCCCTCGCCCAGCAGTTACGCGTCCGCGCTCTCGACCCGCGCCTCGAAGCGCCGGATCTCCCGCCTCACGACGCGCCTCCGCCGGTCTTCCGCACGGCGGTCACGTTCGCGGCGGGGTGGACGGACACGGCCGGACGTCCGCCGTTCCCGGGTCTCACGGGTGCTCGGGGTCGCATGAAACCCACAGTGTTCCAGGTGACGGGTTCCTCCGGATACGTCCACCTCGCCGGCCACCGGTCACGGGCTCACCGCGTACTCGCCGGGTGCCCGCGGGGCGCCCGCCCTTCCCGGTCGGCGGGAAGGGCGGGCGCGCGGAGCCTCGCGGCGACTACGGCTGCTGGGAGATCCGGAACGACTGGGCGGCGCCTCCGTTGCAGGTGCTCTGCACCAGCTGGACGCTGTCGGCCGTCGAGGAGCCCGGCACGCTCAGGCACTTGGCGCTGAGGCGGCTGACGAAGCGGTAGTGGCCGTCGCCCTCGGACACCGCCTGCCACTGCTGGTTGTTGCCTCCGGAGTACGTCCACAGCTGGAGCGGGGCGCCGTCGGCCGTGGAGACGTCGGTCACGTCGACGACCTGGGCGCTGTTGAGGCGGCTGTTGAGCCGCGCGAAGCCGCCGCTGGTCGGCTGGACCTGGAACTGCTGGGCGAGGGTGCCGTTGCAGGTGTACTGCTGGATCACGGTGCCGTTCGCCGAGGCGGCCGCGCGCGCGTCCACGCACTTGCCGTTGGCGCGGTTGGCGAGGCTGTACCACGCGGTCGGCGAGATGGTGTCGGTCGGGGGCGGGGTGCTCCCGCCGCCCAGCCACAGCAGGCCGTCGATGACGAACCGGTTCTGCACCTCGCTGGCGAACGTGGACGACAGCGGGGTGTTGTTGGTGTAGTTCATGGCGTTGTGGCCGAAGTTCGCGTACAGCATCTTGTAGTTACGGTTGGTCCACATGAGCGGGTAGTAGCCGCTGTACCAGGTCTGGTTGGGGTCCGTGCCGACCGGGAAGCTCGACGGGTCGATGGAGCCGAGGATCCTGATGTTCGCGTTGTTCCTCAGGTCGTTGGCCCAGCTGTACCACTCGCTGACCGACGAGGTGAAGGTGGCGGGCAGCCGCGCCGTGGAGGGGTGCGCCCCGCCTTCCGTGCGCATGGTCACCGAGGTGGGGCCCCAGGTGTTGGACCTGAACGCGCCGGTGCCGAGGAGTTCGTTGTGGTACCACGACCAGCTCTGGGCGTTGGTGTTGAACGCGCTCACGTGGAAGCCCATCCACGCCCCGCCGTTACGCATGTACTGCTCGAACGCCGAGCGCTGGGCGGCGTTCTGCGGCAGGTCGTCCAGGAAGATGACCACTTGATACTGCTGGAGGTTGCTCGCGTTCAGCTGGCTCCAGTTGTTGGTCGCGGTGTAGGTGAAGTTGTTCTGCGCGGCTATCTGCGGGAACCAGCGGTTGGCCTCCTGCACGAAGTTGACGTGGGCCGCGTCGTACGCCCCGTTGTAGAAGGCGATCACTTTGAAGCTCGGGGCGGCCGACGCCCCCGCGCTTCCACCGGCCGGAAGGGTGGTGAGGCCGAGTGCGAGGGCGAGCACGGCGAACAGCCGCACCCACGTCCTCGCCGTGCTGACCACGTTTTTCCTGGTCATCTACATTTCCTCTGTCTCGCGACGAACGACAAAGGCGAAGCCCGCCCCGCCCACGGGCATAACGGAGACCGGCGTTACCAACAACTTCGGCAAGCCGAGGACGGTTCTTGTCTAACTTAATTCAAGTTATGTGAAGAAAGAATGTCAAGAAGATCGCGGAGCCGGGAAACGCCCGTACGGGCGGCGCCCGCGTCGGCCGGTGTCATCTTCCGATGGTCAGTCGGCGGCGGGGGCGGCCTCGTAGTGGAGGTCCGCGCCGAGGCTCAGCGCGAGCCTGCGGGCGAGCCCGGTGTTGCGGCGGTGGTCCAGCCGTCCGACGGCCATCTCCAGCGCCTTGCGCTCGCCGACGACGACCACCCACGACCGGGCCCGGGTGAGCAGGGTGTAGAGCAGCTTGCGGCGCAGCATGACGCCCCCGGACTCGGTGACGAGCGGCGCGACCACGAAGGGATACTCGCTGCCCTGGGAGCGGTGGACGCTGATGGCGTACGTGTGGGTCAGCTCGTCGAGCTCGCCGAAGCCGTACTTCACGGTCTGCCCGTCGTCGGTGCGGATCTCGACGACCCGCTCCTCCGGGGTGATGGCGGTGACCGTACCGGTGTCGCCGTTGAAGACGCCCTTGTCGTAGTTGTTGCGGATCGGCATGACACGGTCGCCGACCCGGAAGGCGGAGGCGCCCGACCAGTGCTCGGCGACTCCCTCGCGCGCCGGGTTGAGCCGCTCCTGGATCATGCGGCCGAGCTCGGCGGTCCCCGTCAGGCCCTTGCGCATCGGGCACAGGACCTGGACCTGGTCCGGGCTCACCCCCTGCTTGCGCGGGATCGCCACCGTCGCCAGGTGCATCACCCGCTCGGCGACCCGCTCGGGGTCGTCGACCTCCTCGAACCAGAAGCCTCCGCCGCCGGGGAGCGCGGGCACCTCGCCCTCCCTGACCCGGCGGGCGGCCCGGATGATGCCGCTGCCCTCCGCCTGGCGGAAGACCTTGGTCAGGCGCATCCGCGCGATCGCCTCGACGCGCAGCAGGTCGGCCAGCACGCTGCCGGGGGCGATGCTGGGAAGCTGGTCGCTGTCGCCCACGATCAGCAGGTGGCTGCCGGGCGAGATGGCCGCGGTGAGCCGGGTGGCCAGGCTCAGGTCCAGCATGGACGCCTCGTCGACCACGATCAGGTCGGCCTGCGCGGGCGTCTGCTCGAACAGCGTGCCGCTGTCGGGATCGGGCTGGTGGGCCAGCATCCGGTGCACGGTCATCGCGGGCAGGCCGGTGAGCTCCGACAGGCGCTTGGCCGCCTTGCCGGTCGGCGCCGTGAGGGTCACCGTGCCGCCCATCGCCCGCACCGTCGCCGCGACGGTCTTGACGGTGTGGCTCTTCCCGCAGCCCGGACCGCCGGTGAGGATGGACACGGTGCTGGTCAGCGCCATGTTCACCGCCGCCCGCTGGTCCTCGTCCAGCCCGGGGTCCTCCTGGAAGGGGCGCATGGGCAGCGTCGAGGCGGCCTCCCAGAGCCTGGTCAGCTGGGCGGTCAGCGTGACCTCCCGGCTGTGCGTCTCCTTCAGGTAGACCACGGCCGTCCCCCGGCCGTCCGGTGACGCCTCGACGACCACGCGGCGGTCGGCGACGAGCGCGTCGACCATCTGACCGACGAGCTCGTGGTCCTGCTCGACCAGCTCCGCGGCCTGGGCGACCAGCGCGACCAGCCGCACGTAGCAGTGCCCGTCGCGGCTCGCCGCCGTCTCCAGCCTGTCCAGGATCGCCGCCTTGACCCGCTGCGGGCTGTTCTCGGCGACCCCCGACCGCAGCGCGATCCTGTCGGCCGTGGCGAACGCGATGCCCCTGACCTTGCCGATGAGCCGGTACGGGTCGGAGGTGAGGACGTCCCCGGAGTCGGCCCCGAAGACCTGGTAGATCTTCGCCGCGAGCAGCGGGCTGATCCCGAAGCCCTGCAGGACCACCATGAGCTCGGCGATCGCCTTCTGCTCCTCCCACGCGTCGGCGATCTGGGCCTGCCGCGCGGGGCCGATGTTGACGACCTCGGTGAGCCGCCCGGGCTCGGTGTCGATGACCGTCAGCGTCGCCTCGCCGAAGTGGCTCACGATGGCGTGGGCGAGTCTCGGCCCGATGCCGCGGATCAGGCCGGAGCCCAGATAGATGCGGATGGCCCGGACCGTGGCCGGTACCAGCCGCTCGCACGCGACGACCTCGAAGCGCCTGCCGTGACGCGGATGCTCGCCCCACTCGCCGACGAGCCTGAGCGTCTCCCCCGGCTGGACCCCGCCCAGGGCCCGGCCGGAGGCGACGAAGCCGGGCATGCCCTCGGCGCTCATCCGCGCGATCGTGTACTCGTCCTCTCGGACGTACACCAGCTGCTCGACAGATGCCTCCACGGCAGAAAGCAACCCCTCCGTACTGGCCTCACCTCATCCTTCGCACATCAGACCAGCTCACCCGGTGTCCCCACAAGCCGTCGCGGCTCGCCCCCGGGCCGCCGTCGTGGCGTCCCGGGGGCGATGGGCGGTACCGGGCACACCGGGGTCGACGGATGTGACGTACGGCCGGCGGCGCGGGCGAACCGCCGCCCGGGGTGATGGCCGGGTCGCTACCCGCCCGACCCGAGGTGCCTGCCGCCGTCGAGGCTCAGATCCCGCCGGCGGAGATGCTTCCCACCTGACCCGCCGTCCGCCAGGGCGGCCTGGGTCCCGGGCCGGGAGGCCGCGGAGCCGGGTACGGAGGACGCACGCCCGGGTACGGGGGACGCACGCCCGGGTAAGGAGGACGCCAGCCCGGATACGGAGGGCGCCAGCCCGGGTAGCCGACCGGGTACGGAGGACGCCAGCCCGGGTAAGGAGGACGCCAGCCCGGATACGGTGGCCGCCAGCCCGGGTACGGAGGATACCAACCTGGGGGGTACGCGCCCGGGTAACCGCCGGGGTAACCACCCGGATAGCCACCGGGGTAGCCGGGGTAGCCGCCCGGGTAACCCGACGCGGGCACGCAGTCGTACTGCGGGCACGGCGTGGTGAAGCACTGCTTGGGCGAGGGGACGCAGACGCGGCCCGGACCGCAGTTGACCGCCGCGCACGGCGATCCCGGCGGGCCGCACGTACCGGCCGCCTGCGCGGCGGTGGCCGGAGCGGCCGGCGCCCTGTCCGCCCAGGCCGTGTTCGCGATGGCCGGTGACCCCGCCACCACGACCGCGGCCAGGACCGGGGCCAGTTTTCGAAGCATTTTTCCCCCAGATGTCATGATCGGTTCTGACTCTTCGACGATGCTTGCACCGGCCTTACCTGCTAACGGCAAACTGGATCCCAGCAAGTCGGATGGCTTGTCGAGAGTCGGGTGGCGACGCTTCCGCATCGATGGAATCGACCGGTTTCGCCCCTTCCCGCGGTCGCCGGTCCGGGGTGGAGACTCCTCGCCGCCGCCTCCTTCCGGCGCTGGTTATGCTGACGGCAGGGACACGGCTACCAGGGGGCGCACATGGCTCGGCCCGGGACGCGCGCGACCGTGCGCGACGTCGCGGCGGAGACGGGCCTGTCGATCGCCACCGTCTCGCGGGTCCTGAACGGGCAGGCCAATGTCGCCCCGCGCACCCGGGAACTGGTGTTGCGGGCCATCGGCCGCCTCGGGGACCAGGCACCCCGGCCGCGTGCCGGACAGGAGTCGATCGCCGGCGGCACGATCTACGTGCGCTGTCCCTACCTGCTGACCGACTACTTCGGGCTCATCGTCTCCTCGGTCGGCGAGACCATCGAGCTGCACGGCGGTCAGATGATCCTGAGCACCGGGGAGTCCGCCCAGCACACCCCGGCGATCGCAGGCCTGCCCGACCGCCCCGGCATCGCGGGCGCGATCCTGATCCTTCCCCCGGAGCCGGGCGAGGAGCTCGTACGGCTTCGCGACCGGCGGTTCCCCTTCGTGGTGATCGACCCCAGGACGCCCCCTCCCAAGGACATCGTGGCGGTGTCGGCCGCGCACTTCGCCGGCGCGCGCAAGCTGATGGCGCACGTGGTCGAGCTCGGCCACCGCCGGGTCGGCATCGTCGGCGGTCCGGTGAAGTGGCTGCCCAGCGAGGCCAGGCTGGCGGGATACACCGCGTCGCTGGCCGACGTCGGCGTCCTGCCGTCGGCCGAGCTGCTGCGCAGCGTGCGGGAACCCAACGCGGAGAACGGCTACCGCGCGGCCTGCGAGCTGCTGGACCTGCCCGAGCGGCCGACGGCGCTGGTCGCGTTCAACGACAAGATGGCGGTCGGCGCGCTGTGGGCGGCGGCCGAGCGCGGCCTGGACGTCCCCGGCGACCTGTCGGTCGCGGGTTTCGACGACCTCGACCTCGGCCGGGCGACCCTGCCGACGCTGACCACGGTGCGCCAGCCCCTGCAGGAGATGGGCCGGATGGCTGTCACGCTGCTGATGCGGCTGCTCAGCCGGCACACGCTGGAGGCCCTGCACGTCTCCCTGGGGACCGATGTGATCGTCCGCGGCTCCACCGGTCCTGCTCCCCGCTGAGGACGTTTGTTTCATTTGTTTCATCAGCGATGGGCGTCCCGAATATCGCATTGAATGCACCGATCCCGGTATTTACCAGACCTTGACAACCGATTTCCACGTGTGTTGTCCTGTCCTGCAACAGAAAAGTTTCTTATCTGTTACATCGGTTACAGCGATGGTTCCCGGGGCGACGCGTGTGCCCTTGACGCGGACGGCCCGGGGCGTCGCGGGCCCAATCGCACCCCCCGAAAGGACCCCCTGCCGTGTTCCGACCACCTCGCCGGGCCCTCACCCTCGCCCTGGCCTGCGCCGCCGCCCTGTGGGCGACGGGACCTGTCGCCGCCACGCCCGCCCTGGCCGCCAACGAGCCCGTGAACATCTGGCTCACCACCACGTCCGACGCGGGCGGCCGGACCGTCACGCGGGGTCTTCAGCAGCAGTCCCCCATCGCCTTCGGCCCCGCCGGAGGCAGCGCCAACCACACCATCACCGTGAACGAGGGCACCACCTACCAGCAGTTCGAAGGCGGTGGAGCCTCGATCACCGACACCACCGCCTACCTGCTGCGCGGCGGCCCGATCAGCGCGGCCACCCGCGACGCCGTGATGCGCAGGCTCTTCCACCCCACCGACGGCATCGGCCTGTCGTTCGTGCGCAACCCGATCGGCGCCTCCGACCTCTCGCGGCCCGGCAACGTCTCGCTCGACGACACCTGCTGCGACCTCAACGACTTCGGCGCCAACGGGTACGACACCAACGTGCGCCTGCTCACCCAGCAGGCCAAGTCGCTCAACCCGGCCCTGCGCGTCAAGGGCGTGCCGTGGAGCGCACCCGGCTGGATGAAGGACAACGGCCGGATGGACCAGATGGGCTGGCTCAAGTGGGAGCATTACCCCACGTACGCCCAGTACCTGGTGAAGTACGTCCAGAGCTACCAGAACGCCGGCATCCCGGTCGACTACATCTCGGTGCAGAACGAGCCCAACTGCTGCCAGGCGGGCAACCCGACCGCGATGAACTATCCCGGCATGAGCTGGAACTCCTCCGGACTGGCCGAGTTCACCAAGAACCACGTCTACCCGGCCTTCCGCGCCGCCGGCATCACCACCAAGGTCCTCGTCCACGACTGGAACTACGGCGACTACGCCACCATGGGCGCCGGCGTGCTGAACGACGCGGGCGTGCGCAACGACCCCCTGTTCGGCGGCATCGCCTGGCACGGCTACTTCGGCGACCCGGCGGTCGGCACCCAGGTGCACAACCAGTATCCGGCCGTACGCCAGTTCAGCACCGAGCACTCGGGTGGCACCTGGATCGGCAACCAGCACAACGAGGACCTCGCCGACATCGTCAACTACGCCCGCAACTGGAGCGGCAGCCTCGTCAAGTGGAGCCTCGCCCTCAACCAGAACATGGGCCCGCACAACGGCGGCTGTGACGTCTGCACCGGCCTGGTCACCGTCCAGGAGGGCGGCCCCCGCGCCGGCCAGGTCGACAACACCATCGAGTACTACACGACCGGCCACCTCACGAAGTTCGTCAGGCCCGGGGCGTTCCGGATCGACTCCACCGCCAACGCCACGATCCAGAACGTCGCCTGGCGCAACTCCGACGGCTCCAAGGCCCTGATCGCGCACAACCGCGGCACCTCGGCCCAGTCCGTCCGGGTCAACTGGGGCGGCCAGTCGTTCGTCTACTCGCTCCCGGCCCGCACCACCGCCACCTTCACCTGGTCCGGCACGCCGAGCGGCAACCCCGGTGGCGGCGCCATCACCGGCCTGGCCGGCAAGTGCATGGACGTCGCGGGCGCGAGCAGCGCCGACGGCACCGCCGTCCAGCTCTACTCCTGCAACGGCACCGCCGCCCAGCAGTGGACCCGCCCCGGCGACGGCACGCTCCGCGTGCTCGGCAAGTGCCTGGACGTCGTCGACAACGGCACGGCCAACGGCAGCCGGCTCCAGCTGTGGTCGTGCTTCGGCAGCCCCAACCAGCAGTGGACCTACAACCCCACCACCAGGGACCTGGTGAACCCCGCCGCGAACAAGTGCGTGGACGTGACGGGTAACACCAGCGCCGACGGCACCCGCCTCCAGCTGTGGGAATGCACCGGTGGCGCGAACCAGAAGTGGACGATGTCCTGACCTGAGCGGAACACGGGCGCGAACCCTCCGAAAGGGGGTTCGCGCCCGTGGCCTTCCCGGGTCCTCCGAGCTCCGGACGCCCAGGTGGCGGCGTTCTCGCCGCGATCCGTCGACGCCGCCCTCTCGGCCTCCGCCGGTGGCTCACGACCCTTGACGTCAACTTTAAGCATCGGGGCGATTACCCACAGTGATTACGGTGCATGAGGTCACATGCCAATCAACCCTCAGCACCAACGGGAGCACCCCATGCACACCCGCACCACCGCAACAGCGCTGGCCGCCCTCGGCCTTCTCGCCGCCCTCACCACCGTCGGCGCGAGCACCGCCTCCGCCGCCACCTCCGCCCCGGCCCCCTGCGCGCGGGAATATCTCGCGCTGATGAACGCCGAGGACGCCCTCACCAACGTCGAAGCCCTCCCCGAGGTCAAGGCCGCCCACGCCGCCCTGATGAAGGCCGGCGCCGCCGCCAACGTCGACCAGCTCTCCCAGAAGGCGGCTCTGCAGCAGCTCGGGGTCAAGGCACCGGGCCTGGACCCCGCCGCGAAGAAGATGGTGGAGGCCTACAACGCCGCCGGGGCCAGGTACGTGCAGGTGCGCGACGCGGCTCTCCTGAAGATCGCACCGCAGCGGCAGAACTCCAGGAACACGCTCAAGAAGTGCCTGACCGCACACTCCTGACCCTGGACATGTGACGCGGCCGGAATTCCCGATGCCACGACCAGGGCGGTACGCCTCCTGGTGATCGGGGATCCCGGCCGTGTCCCGGCGAAGACGCCGGCGGGATCGCCGGCGCCTTCGCGGATTCACCTGTCGAACGCGGTGCGCGTCACGACGTCAGCGGGTGGTTCAGAAGGAATCGCGGTGGTAGTTGCCCCAGTCGAAGTCGCCGGAGCGGCCTTCGCCGACGCGGACGCGGAAGCCGTCGAAGCCGCCCTTGGCGCTGTAGCTGAACTTCCACTCGTGGTGGCCGCCGGTGTTGAAGCGGCGGTTGTGCCAGCCGCGGTCGTCGTGGTAGTAGAAATCGATGAAGGTGTTCTCCCGGTCGCGGTCGCGGTCCCAGGTCTTGATGTCGAAGTGGTAGCGGCCGTTGGAGTAGTACCAGTAGCCCTTGTAGTACGAGCGCTCGCCGCGCGACTCGCCACGGCCGAAGCTGGAGTAGCCCGAGAACCAGTGCTTGGTGTACTGCGCCTGGGCGACCGAGACCGTACCCGCCGTGCTCGCGGTGGCGGCCTGGGCGGGGGCGGCGACGATACCGGCCGCCAGGGCGCCGGCCAGGGCCGTGCCGGCAAGGACGCTGCGGAGCTTACGCATGAGGGATTTCCTTTGATCGAGGGTGTTCGGGAACAACCCGTGTGACCTGCGCCCGGTGCGCCTTTTCGGTGCCGCGCTCCGGACAGCACTGACATTAGGCAGAAGAAAAGTCCCGTTCTGCGTACAAACGCACACATAGCGCCGAGCGTGCACTACGGCACACAAAACCCCGTTTTTTCCGCTGGATCGGGCACCTCGCCACAACCGGACACCCTCCGGAGCACCACCGCTCAGAACCGGCGGCCGGGCGCGGTGAAGGCCAGGTGGGCGGGGTCACGCTCCGGCGGGGTCGCGGCGTCGAAGAGCTCTCCGGCGACCGCCACCCCGGCAAGGGAGGTCACAGCGTCCCGTCGTCCCACCGTCGTCAGGCCGGCTGTTCCACCGGCCGGGTCTCCCCGGTCTCCTCGGTCTTGCCGGTCTCGCCGACCTCGTCGGTCTCCTCGGTCTTGCCGGTCTCGCCGACCTCGTCGGTCTCGCCGGTCTCCTCGGTCTCGCCGGCGTTGTCCGCCCGGGCGGGCAGGAGCAGGGCGGCGACGACCACGGCCAGGGACAGCACCGCGCCGATGATGAAGGCCAGCCGCATGCCGTCGAGGTTGGCGAGCGTCTCCGTGACCCCCGCGGCTCTCAGGTTGTCGGTTCGCGCGCTCATCACGGTGATCACGAGAGCGATACCGACGGCCCCGGCGACCTGTTGCAGCGTGCTCAGGATCGAGCTGGCGTGGGAGTAGAGCGGCGGCGGGACCGCTCCGAGCCCGAGGGTGAACACCGGGGTGAAGACCGCGGCCAGCCCCACCATCAGCAACGCGTGCAGACCGAGAAGCTGCCAGAACGGCATGGTCATGGTGACCTGGGTGAAGCCGGTGAGCGCGAGCGTGATCCCGATCGAGCCGGGGATGACCAGAACCCGGCCACCGAACCGGTCGAACAGGCGGCCGACGGTCGGACTGAGCAGCCCCATCGCGAGGCCGCCCGGCATCACGAGGAGCCCGGTCTGCAGGGCGCTGAGCCCGCGGACGTTCTGCAGGTACAGCGGCAGCAGGATCATCGAGCCGAACATCGACATGAAGGCCACCGCCATCAGGATCAGCGCGACCGTGTAGGTGCGGTAGCGCAGGGTGCGCAGATCCAGCAGCGGCACGCCGCGCTTCTGCAGCGACAGCTGGCGGAAGACGAAGACGGCGATGGCGGCCAGGCCGGCCACCACGATCGCGACGGCGACGCGGGCGTCACCGCTCTCGAACCGGCTCAGCCCGTAGACCAGGCCGCCGAAGCCGCCGCCCGCGGTCACCACGCTCAGCCAGTCGACGGTGCTGAACCGCGGCTCTCCGACGTTCTTGAGCTGCTTCAGGCCGCCCCAGGTGATCAGGGCGGCGATGGGGAGCACCACGGCGAACAGCATTCGCCAGGACCCGAACTGGAGGATCACCCCCGAGACCGCCGGGCCCATGGCGGGCGCGACCGAGATGGCCAGGGAGACGCTGCCCATCACCCGCCCTCGGTCGCCCTCGGGCACCACCTGCATCAGCGTGGTCATCAGCAGCGGCATCATCACGGCCGTCCCGGCCGCCTGGATGATGCGAGCGCCCAGCAGCACCCCGAACGACGGCGCGACGGCGGCCAGCAACGTACCGAGCAGGAACAGGCCCATCGCGGTGGTGTAAGCGCCGCGGGTGGAGACCCGCTGCAGGAACCACCCGGTGATCGGGATGACAACGGCCATGGTCAGCAGGAAGGCGGTCGAGAGCCACTGCGCGGTCTGCTCGGTGATGTGCAGCGCGCTCATCACCTGCGGGATCCCGTTGATCAGGATCGTCTCGTTCAGGATGACCACGAATGTGGCGAGCACCAGCAGCCGGATCACAGCCGGGGTGCGACCTGGGGCGGCTGTCGCGGGCTTGGCGGGTGAGTCGAGCTGTGGGCTGTGCACGGAACCTCAATCGGGGTTGTCGGACATGACACGTGGTCATCGCTGGCGTCCCAGCCTTGGGTCTCACGAGAAGTCGTGGTCTGCAAAGAATGACCTGTACCACCGACAAAACTCATCGCCCGCCCTCAGCATTCCGGCAGGTGATGTGAAAAGTCATCCGATTTTCACTGGCGAACGATGGTCCCCAGATCGCGCACGGGAACCTCCAAATCCCCTATGACCTGCGCGAACACCTCGCGCCCCCGCCCCGGGGGCCGGGCACCACTGTGACGAGCGCCACGGATCGGGAAGGGTCGTCGATCCCGGGCGACCGCCTCCTTCCGGCCCGGTTCGTGCGTCTCGGCGGAGCGGCGGCGGGACTCGGCACGCCGCCCGCCTGATCGCCGAGACGCCGCGTCACCGTCCGAGCCTCCTGGAAGCGCACCCCCACCTGGAGGAAGCCCTCTCGCACCCATGTGAGCAGACCGGCGTCCTGTTCCGGCCGGACGAGGTGTGAACGAAGACGCGGTGGTGGCGGGTGAACCCGCCACCACCGCGTCAGGGTGCCGATCAGGCCTGGGCGACCCGCGTCCGGCGGCGCCGCTTCCAGGCCAGGGTCGCGGCCTGGATGACGAAGAAGGCACCCCCGGCCGCGGTGTACATGATCAGCGCGGTCAGGTCGGGGTCGTCGCCGACGGCGGCGGGAAGATAGGTGAGACCGGCGATGACCGACAGCGCGCCGGCGACGAGCATCGGCCACTGACGGCCGAGCTCGGGGCCGCGGCGGCGGATGGCCACGGTCAGCTGGGCGGCACCGGAGACGACGGCCCAGAGACCGAACACGAACAGCACCGCGCCGACACCGCTGATGGCGGCGAGGCCGAGACCGGCGGCGGTCAGGGCGCTGAGCGCCGTGTTGAACACCTGCAGCCTGCGGGCCGGAGTCCCGGGGTCCTCACGGACGTCGAACAGCGAGGCGACGACGTCGATGACCGGGTACGCGATGAGCAGGATCACCGAGGTGGCCGTCAACGAGTCGTGGGCGGCGGCGAAGCCGACCGACCAGGCGATCGCGATGAGGCCACGGATGAGGTAGATGCGAAGGAGTGACGACATCGGGGGTTTCCGCTTTCTTTCCGGCTTTCCGGCGTTCCGGGGTACGGGAGTCACTCTGACCGCCCGTACCGGCCGGTCGCCCCGGGGAGAGACCCTGGGCGGGACACTGGTCCCCGGCCGCAAGGCTCACCGGGCACCCCCGGGCGGCAGGGTGCCGGTCCGCCGCTTCGGGCAGCGCCGACGGCCGTCGGCGGCGAGGCCGATCGTCATGGTCTTCCGGCACGCCGGTCCGGCGTTTCGGCACGTCACGAAGTTTGGTGACGCTTGTCCGTTGGGAAATCAGGAGTGTTGTAACCTCCCCGGCAGGGGGGTTACGTGCCGATCAACACCAGGACTTCCGTGCTGCGGGGGCGGCGACGCGAGCAGGAGGCACTCGACCGGCTGCTGCGTGACGTCCGCGCCGGGCAGAGCCGGGTGCTGGTGCTGCGCGGCGAGGCCGGAGTGGGCAAGACCGCCCTGCTGAACTACTTTGCCGAGGCCGCGTCCGCCTGCCAGGTGGCCCGCGCGGCAGGGGTGGAGCCGGAGACCGAGATCGCCTACTCGGCACTCCAGCAACTCTGCGCGCCGCTGCTGGGCCATCTCGACCGGCTGCCCGAGCCGCAGCGGGACGCGCTCGCCACCGGATTCGGCCTCAGCGCCGGTGATCCGCCGGACACGTTGCTCGTCGGGCTCGCCGTGCTCGGGCTGTTCGCCGAGGCCGCGTCGGAGCGGCCGCTGGTCTGCGCCGTGGACGACGTGCAGTGGATGGACCGGATGTCGGAGGTGATCCTCACCTTCGTCGCCCGCCGGCTGGACTCCGAGTCGGTCGCCCTCGTCTTCGCGGCGCGCAGCCCCGGCGACGAGCGGATCCTCGGAGGGCTGCCGGAACTGCGCGTCGAGGGTCTTCCCGACGCGGACGCGCGGGCGCTGCTGGACTCCGTACTGCCCGGCCCGGTCGACGCCCGCGTACGCGACCGGATCGTCGCCGAGACCCGCGGCAACCCGCTGGCCCTGCTCGAACTGCCGCGCGATCTCACGCCGGCGGAGCTGGCGTTCGGGTTCGGCGGGCACAGCGCGACGCCGCTGGTGAGCCGGGTCGAGGAGGGCTTCCAGCGTCGCATCGCCGCGTTGCCTCCGGAGACCCGCACGCTGCTGCTCACCGCCGCCGTCGAACCGGTCGGCGACGTGCCGCTGCTGTGGCGCGCGCTCGAACGGCTGGATGTCGGGACGGATGCCGCGGCACCCGCGACGGCCGCGGGCCTGGTCGAGATCGGGACCCGGGTCCGGTTCCGGCATCCGCTGGTCCGCTCGGCCAGCCGGCGCTCCGCCGAGCCCGCCGGGCTGCGCGCGGTGCACCGGGCGCTCGCCGAGGTGACCGACCCCGAGCAGGAGCCCGACCGCCGTGCCTGGCACCGGGCGCACGCCGCGCCGGGGCCGGACGAGGAGGTCGCCGGCGAACTGGAGCGATCGGCCGGCCGGGCGATGACCCGTGGCGGCCGGGCGGCGGCCGCGGCCTTCCTGGAGCGCGCGGCGGAGCTCACCCTCGATCCGGCGAAGCGCGCCGGGCGCATCCTGTCCGCCGCGACGGCCCGGTTCACCGCCGGAGCCCTCGCCGAGGTGCCGGACCTGCTGGCCGCCGCCGAGCTCGGTCCGCTGGACCCGGTGCGGCGGGCCGGAGTGGAGCGGCTGCGCGCCAAGGTCGCGTTCGCGCTCAACGCCGGGCGGGCGGCCGTGCCGCCGCTGCTCTCGGCCGCCCGCCGCCTGGAGGCGCTGGATCCCGCCGCGGCCCGGGAGACCTACCTGGCGGCGATCGGCGCGGCCGTGAACGCGGGGTGGCTCGGCGGCGGCGACCTGCGCCGGGCGGCCGAGGCCGCCCGCGGCGTTCCCGCGGGCGAGGAGTCGGCCGGTCTGCTCCTCGCGGGGCTGACGGCGTGGATCCTGGAGGGGCACGCGGCGGCGGTGCCGCTGTTCACCCGCGCCCTGGCCGCGGTTCCCCCGGACAACGACCTGGACCTGGTCTGGCTGAACGGGATGGTCATGCACGAGGTGTGGGACGACGTGGCGTTTCTCACCAGGACCGAGCAGACCGTCCGCCACGCCCGCGAGACCGGCGCGCTGTCCCTCCTGCCGAGCGCGCTGACCTTCCGCGCCACCGCGCTGATCTACGCCGGCCGCTTCGCCGACGCGTCGAACCTGGTCGACGAGGCCGAGGCCCTCGGGAAAGCCACCGGCTCGCCCCCGCATCCGGCCACCGCGGTCATCCTGGCCGCGCATCGCGGACGCGAGGAGCCGGCGCTGGAACTCAACGAGGCTCTGGTCAGGAACGCCGAGGCGGGCGGCCTGGGGTGGTTGCTCGCCGTCGCCGGATACAGCAGGGCGGTGCTGTTCAACGGGCTCGGCCGGTACCCGGCGGCGCTGAAGGCGGCCCTCGACGCGGCTCGGCACGAGGACCCCGCCGTCCTGCAGTGGACGCTCGGTGAGCTGGTCGAAGCCGCCGCACGCGCCGGGGCGGGCACCGTCGCGGCCGAGGCACGCGACCGCCTCGCCGCCCGGACGCGTGTCGTCGACACGAACTGGGCGCGCGGCGCCCAGGCTCTCGCGGACGCGCTCGCGGGCCCGGCCGGGCCGGTCGAGAAGCACTACCGAGAGGCGATCGAGCGGTTCGCCGCGACTCGGCTCGGCCTGCAGACCGCCCGGGCCCGGCTGCTCTACGGCGAGTGGCTGCGAAGGGAGAACCGGCGGGCCGACGCCCGGACGCAGCTGCGGATCGCCCACGAGGCGTTCACCACGATCGGTGCGGACGGTTTCGCCGAGCGGGCCGGCCGGGAGCTGGCCGCCACCGGCGAGACGGTGCGCAAGCGGACCCCGGGCGCGCGGGAGGAGCTCACCCCCCAGGAGGCGCAGATCGCGCGTCTGGCCGTGGCGGGGCGTACCAATCCGGAGATCGGCGCCGTGCTGTTCCTCAGTCCGCGTACCGTCGAATGGCACCTGCGCAAAGTCTTCACCAAGCTCGGCATCGGCTCCCGCCGCGAGCTGGCCTCCGCCCTGCGCGACAGGTGATCCCAGGGCCGCCACCAGGGTGTCACCCTGGGGCGAACGCCCTGCTCCGCGCATGATTGTGAAGGCCGGATGCCGAACGGCACCGCCGGGATCGTGGAGGAGCGGGGACAATGGTGGACTACATGCTTGAGGTGATCGTGCTGCCGGTGGCCGACGTCGACCGGGCCAAGGAGTTCTACAGGCGGATCGGTTTCCGCGAGGACCTCGACTACGTCTCCGGTCAGGACTTCCGGGTCGTGCACTTCACCCCGCCGGGCTCCCACTGCTCGATCATCGTGGGCAAGGGCATCGGTACCGCCGCGCCCGGGTCGGTGGAGAACGTTCACCTGATCGTGCGTGACATCGAGGAGGCCCGGGCCGACCTGGTCGACCGCGGCGTCGAGGTCAGCGAGATCTTCCACGACGAGGGCGGCGTCTTCCACCACGCGGGCACCGAGAAGCGGGTTCCCGGTTTCTACCCGGGCCGCCCCTCGTACGGCTCGTTCGCCTCGTTCAGCGATCCCGACGGCAACGGCTTCCTGCTGCAGGAGGTCACCGAGCGCTTCCCCGGCCGCTGAGGCCGGGCCGTGGGCGCGCCGGCCGGGTGACGGCGGCGCCGGGCGACGCGCCGGGCCCTCTCCTGCCGGGCCGGGCGGCGTCGCCGCGGGCGTGGGCGAGTCCGGTGGGCGGGCATGGGGCGGCGGCCCCGGCGAGAGTGCCGGGGCCGCCGCGTCGTTCGGACGAGGTCAGGCGGTGACGCAGCGGTAGTTCGCGGCCGAGGCCGTGTCGCCGTGGCCGGTGTAGCGGGCCACCATCGGGTAGCGGCAGACGTCACGCGTGACGGTCTCGCCGCCGGGGCCGGAGGCCGAGGCGGCGAGGGTGGCCGGAGCCCGGCCCTTCTCCACCCAGTCGACCAGCGCGCCCAGGTCGTCGGTCGGGTACGGGCCGGGGCCGCCGGCGCAGTGGTTCACGCCGGGCAGCAGGAACAGGCGGTAGAAGTCGTCGACCCGCTTGTTGCCGCCGAGGACCCGGTTGACCCGCTCGCGGTAGGCGATCGTGCCCTGGGTGGGGACCAGCTCGTCGTTCTGGCCGTGCCAGCTCAGCAGCTTGCCGCCGGCCTTCGCGAACGCCGACAGGTTCGGGTCGTCGGTGCCGATGACGTCGTTGAACCGCAGCTGCGACGCGCGGAAGATCTGCGCGAACGACGTGTAGGTGAGCTTCGTCGTGTCGAACGACGGGTTCCGCTTCACGAAGTACTTGACCCAGCTGTCGGCGACGGTGAACGGCGTGCCTGGAGTGGCCAGGGCGTCGAGGCTCGCGCCCTTGTTCGGCCCGTACCAGAGCTTCCGGCCGGAGGAGGAGACCGGTCCGGCCCAGATCTTGCGCACCGCGTCGGCGGTGGCGCGGGAGATCGTGATCTCCTTGTCGCCACAGTCGATCTTGGTGCCGGCCAGCCGCCGGGCGTCCCAGTGGCACTTCCGCGGGTCGTCGATGATGCCGTCCTTGACCCCGTCGAGGGTGTCGCAGGCCTTGACCGCGGCGGTGTTGAACGCCGTCAGCTCACACGGGGTGGGCGCGACCTTCTCCTCGTTGAAGACGGCCTGCGACCAGAGCGTGGCGACCGCGAACCGGTCCCAGTTGATCGCCGGCGCCTTGGCCAGGATCCCGTCGAAGTCCGTCGGGTGGTCCTGGGCCTCCGCGTACCCCTGACGGCCGCCGGTCGAGCAGCCGTTCCAGTACGCGTAGCTCACGGGCCGGTCGTAGAACCTCTTCGCCACGTCCTTGCCGATGACGGCCATGTCGTGCAGCGAGCGGGAGGCGAAGTTCTCCAGCAGCGGGGTGTCGACCTTTCCGGCCGGGGTGAGCGCCCAGCCGCTGACGTCGAGCGGGTTCGCGCCGACACCGGCGTCGGTGGCCGCGGCGACGTACCCGGCCTTCACCGCGCCGACCAGCGAAGAGCCGCCGAAGTCACCGGCGAGGTAGGCGCTGCCGCCGAGCGCCTGGAACCTTCCGGTCCAGTTCTCCCTGTCCTGGGGCAGCGAGATCTTGATGTTGACGTGGTCGTTCGCGCCCGGGTGGCTCACCGTGACGGTGACGTCACACCAGGCCGGCACGTCGGTGAGCGTCTCCTCCTGGGGGTGCAGCGGAGGAGCGGCGGGGAACGTGACGGTTCCGCCGGTATTGGCGACCGCCTTCACCGACTCCACCTTGGTGCCGGAGGGCGCGGAGACGGGAACGGCGGCACAGGTCGCGGCCACGGGGCCGCTGTCGCGGGAGACGGCGTCGGCAGCCGTCGGCGCCAGCGCCGCCACCGCCGATACCGCCGCCGCCATCAGGACGATCAAGCGTCGTTTCATGCCCGACACCCTCACGTGAGACCCGCGGGCCTCGCCCCAGGGAAACACCCTGGGGCGCCCCCTGGCCCGGACGTTCACCAACCGGCCGTCGTCGTAGCAACCGGAGACGCGTTCCCCCTTGGGCGCCGCGGTCACCGGATGGGCGTCGAGGACGCTGAGCGCGGCCAAGGAGGCGGCGAGCGATCAGAGCGGCTCCCGCGTTTCTGGGGTGAGCAGCCGCCGGTTGAACGCCTCGGTGACGGCGGCGGCGCGGTCCCCCACGCCGAGCTTGGCGTAGATGTTCAGCAGGTGACTTTTGACCGTGGCCTCGGTGATGAACAGCCGGGCGGCCGCCTCACGGTTGGTGTTCCCGGCCGCCACGAGTTCGAGGACCTCGAGTTCCCGCCGGCTGAGCAGTTGCGGGGCGGGTGTCCTGACCCGGTTCATCAACCGGGCGGCCACCGAGGGAGAGAGGACGCTCTCGCCCTTGGCGGCGGCCCGCGCACCGCGCAGCAGGTCCTCCCGGGGAGAGTCCTTGAGCAGGTAGCCGGTCGCGCCCGCCTCGATCGCCGGCAGTACGTGGGTGTCGGTGTCGTAGGTGGTCAGAACCAGCACGCGCGCGGTGACGCCGAGCCTGGTCAGCTCGGTGATCGCGGTCAGCCCGTCCATGCCCGGCATGCGCAGGTCCATCAGGATCACGTCGGGCTGGAGCTCCTGGGCGAGCCGCACGACCGCGGCGCCGTCCGCGGCCTCGCCCAGCACCTCGAATCCGGGCGCGGAGGCGAACATGCTGCTCAGCCCGTCCCTGACGATGGGATGGTCGTCCGCGATCAGCAGCCGGATCGGGGTCTCGGCCGCCGGCTCGGCCGTGCGATCGGTCATGTGTGGCTCCCGGCCGGCAGGATGGGGATGCAGGCCGAGATCCCGGTGCCGGCGCCGGGCTCGGACTCGATCCGCAGACTCCCGGACAGCCCTTCGACGCGCTGTCGCATGATGGTCAGGCCGAACCCGCCGCCGCGGTGCGGCGGCTGCGACGCGCCATTCCCGACCGTTCCCGCTTCGAGACCCGCGGGTTCGAAGCCCCTGCCGTCGTCACGCACGTCCAACGCCACCTCGTGTTCCAGGTAGGACAGCGTCACTCCGACCCTGGTCGCGCGCGCGTGCTTGGCCACGTTGGCCAACGCCTCCTGTGCCGTGCGCAGCAGCGCGAACTCGGTCTCCGGTGTCATCGGCCGTACCGTGCCGGTCGTCGTGACCTGGACGGCGAGCCCGTGCAACCTCGACCACCGGTCGGCGACGTCGGTGAGCGCGTCACTCAGGCGCGCGGTTTCCAGTGGCTCGGGCCGCAGCGCGTCGACCGAACGCCGGGCCTCTGCCAGGCTCTCCCTCGCCAGCGTCTTCACGGCCTCGAAGGGGCGGTGCCACCGCTCCGGGACGTCGTGCATCTGCTCGGCGGCCTGGAGTTGCGTGATGATCCCGGTGAGTCCCTGCGCCAGGGTGTCATGGATCTCGCGAGCCATCCGCTGGCGCTCGTCGAGGACTCCCGCCTCCCTGGCCTGGGCGAGCAGCTGGGTGTGCAGGCCGGCGTTCTCGGCGAGCGTCGCCTCCAGCAACCGGTTCGTCCGGCTCAGCTCGGCGAGGGCCTGGAGGCGCTGCTCTCTCTCCTGCTCGGCGAGCTGGAGGAACCAGGCGGTGACGCACATCATGACGATGTTGACGACAACGATGATCACGAAGATCGTCAGGCCGAGAGCGGTCGTCTTGGGCACGTCGGATGCCTGTGCGACGCCGGCCACGACCGCCACGACCGCCACGCCCAGCAGCCGCCACGGCCAGCGAAGGATGGTGAAGGCGTAGATGTAGGGGGCGGGGGTGAACAACCCGAACACGGGGTCCCGCGCCACCAGGATCGCGGTGATCACCACCAGGCCGGCGAAGAACACCCCCATGATCAGTGGGCGCTCCCACCAGGCGGGACGCAGGGTGAACATGCCGAGCATCCACCCCGCGGCCAGCCCGCACAGGCCGAGATCGATGAGCAGGGAGTCGTCGCCCGCCGACCGCTCCACGACCACCTTGAAGATGACGAGGGCGGCCAGCAACGTGTACGGCACCACGGTCACCAGCAGAAAGGGGGGCCGTCCCTGCTCCGCGTCACAGGACTCCGGCATCTGCCCGCTCACATCCCTCTCCATCCGTCCCGAGTCTATTCCCGGTGAAACCAGCGAACCGCTCTATTCCCAGCGGAACCAGCGGACCGCGATGACCGCGCACACGACCGCGTAGCCCGCCAAGGTCACCAAGGGCTGGGCGGACGGGAAATGGCCCTGGAAAGAAGCCTCCTGGAACGCCTGCATGCCCGCGCCGAGCGGGGTGTAGTGGCTGATGCTCCGCAGCAGCGGGGGCATCTGCGCGATCGGCACCCAGAGCCCGGCGAAGAACATCATCGGGAAGAACAACACCGTGCCGATCGCCGTGGCCGGGCCACGCCCGGGCGCCAGCGCGGTGATCAGCAGGCCGATCGAGAGCAGCGCGGCGGCCGCGAGCAGCCAGCCGACGGCGAAGCCGACGAGATTCTGCGGCAGGCGGACGCCGAAGCCGAGCCTGGCCACGGTGAGGAACAGGGTCACCGCGACGACCGCGATGGAGAGGTTGGCCACGAGCTGGGCGGCGAGCACGCGGGCCGGGCCGATCGGCGTGGTCCGCATGCGCCGTAGCACGCCGTTCTCGCGGTATCCCGCGAGTATCGTCGGCAGCGCGGTCAGTGCCAGGATGGCAAGGTTGAACAAGATGATGACCGGCACGTAGAGGTCGAAGTACGTCAGGCCTCCGCCGGCCTCCATGGGCTCCCGCAGGATGGGGACGTTGCCGAGGATGACCAACAGGATCAGCGGGAAGCCGACCCCCCAGAGGGGACCTGTCTTTTCCCGGACACAGAGTTTGATCTCGGCTTTGGTGAGCCTCCACGTTGCGGAACCGCGCTTGGCGGTGAAGGGCGCGGCCGTGTTCAGGGCTGACATGAGTATGGATTCCTCTCCGTGGACGGGCTGCATCGGTTCGGATCGCTCGGATCGTGCGGATCACGAGGTGGCATCGGGGCGTTTCCCGGTCAGCTTGACGAACGCGTCCTCCAGGCTCGCCTGCTCGACGCGCAGCCGTTCGGCCACTATCTGATTGCGGGCCAGTACGGCGGTGACGGCGTTGAGCGCGTCGCTGTTGCCCTTGACGATGACCAGCTCGCCCCGGCGGGTGACGCTGGAGACGTCGGGCAGGCTCCTCAGCAGCTCGTCGTCCATCTGCCGCGACGGGCGGAACTGGATCCGCTGCTCGATACGGGCCCGCTCGGCCAGACCGGCCGGGGTGTCAACCAGGACGACGCGGCCCGCGTCGATCAGGGCCAACCGGTCACACAGCCGCTCGGCCTCCTCCATGAAATGGGTGACCAGCACGATCGTCACCCCGCGGGAGCGCACGCCCTCGATCAGGTCCCAGGTGTCCCGCCGTGCCTGCGGGTCGAGGCCGGTGGTGAGCTCGTCGAGTATCGCCACCTGAGGGCTGCCGACGAGCGCCAGCGCGATGGAAAGCCGCTGCTTCTGGCCGCCGGACAGCTTGGCGTACCTGGTCTTCGCCTTACCCGCCAGGCCGAGGCCGTCCATCAGCCCGCGCCAGTCGGCAGGCTTGGGATAGAAGGAGCTGTAGAGCTCCAGTGCCTCGGCGACCTCCAGCCGCTCCTGGATCTGCCCCGCCTGCAACTGCACACCGAGCCGCCGGGTCAGCTCGGCGCGATCCCGTTGGGGATCGAACCCGAGTACCTTGATCTTGCCCCGGTCCGGCACGCGGAGGCCCTCGATGCACTCCACGGTCGTCGTCTTACCGGCCCCGTTCGGGCCGAGGATCCCGAGGATCTCGCCCTCCTGAACGGTGAGCGACACATCGTCGACCGCGACATTGTTCCCATAGCGCTTGTGGAGATTGCGTACCTCGATAACCGGTGGCATGCGCGTGTCCTCTCGGGCTCGGCCCTGTGGCGACTGGCTATGTCCACCCTTCTACGGCGGCGCTCGTTCCGACATTGACCGGTGGACGGGACCTGGCTGCCGTTCGGCGGGGGAATCGGCCCAACCGGGTGGTGGTCGCGATCCACCGATCGGTGGATCGCGACCCGGACGGTGCGGAACGGGGAGACCGGCGGGACCGGTCTTCCCAAGAGCCGCCCGGGGTGCGCGTGCGCGTACCTCGCGACGGCAAACCCGCACGGCGCCGAGTTCGTGCCGCAGGCAGCTCCAGGGTGCCCCGCCCCGATCACTCCTGCGCCGGATGCGCATACCGCCAACGGACGAGACCCAGGAGGGCGACACCGCCGAAGTAGGCGACCAGCACCCTCACGGGCAGGCCCACCGGTCCGTGGTAGCCCAGACCGGCCAGCGCGAGGGCCAGAAGCCCGGCGAGCACGGCACCGACCCCGGCGATCGTCAGTGCGGTGGGCCACACGCCTTTCACCGTCCCCACGAGATCGGCCCGCGGCCCCGTACGCTGCTCGAAACGCCCGAACACCGCGACGAGAAGGGCGAGAACCAGCGCCAGACAGGCGAGCCAGGGAACGCGCAGGAGCAACCAGAGTGCCGACCCGGGCGTGGCGTCGGGCATCACCGCCGTTCCGTAGAGCAGCAGGACGCCGATCACGACGGCGGTCATGTGCCAGAGGAAAAGCGTCATGATCACTAAGTTGATCGCCACGACGACGGTCCACGGACCCGGCCGCCGCAGCCACCGGTTCCCCTGGTCACGCGTCCACAGGGCGATTCCCGTCTGCGTGACGGCCAGAGCCAGGAGGGCCAGCGTAGGTGGAGAGGTGTTCCGTATTTCCTCCCCCCCGAACCCCACCATGCTGACCGGATAGGGGCCGACCACCGTAAGCAGCACGAGGGCGATGAACCCGGCCGCCGCCATCGGTAGAGCCACACTCCGCCGGGACGGCAGGTGCCCGTCCTGCCAGGCGAAGCCGAGTTGATGCACGGCCAGCCAGGCGAGCAGGAAATTCGCCTGGCCCACGTAGGGAACGGTCAGCACCAGACGGGCCAGGTCGCCCCCGCCGACCAGGACCGCCAGGATGATCGGCACGGCCAGACCCGCACGCCGGTGCAGGGCGTACATCGGCGGGGTGAGGACCATCACGGCGATGTAGGCGACCAGGAACCACAACGGGATCGAGGCCAGCCAGACCGCCACGCCGATCAGGCCGGGCTCGGCACCCAGAACCCCGGCCGTCAGAGCCGCCACCGCCAGCCCGCCCAGCAGCATCGTCGTCGGGCGCAGGAGCCGAGCGGTCCGGCCCAGCACCCAGCCCATGGCATTGCCACCCCGCCCGAGATGGGAGGTGAAGGACATGGCGTTCGCGAAGCCTCCCACCAGGAAGAACAGGGGCATCACCTGGAACAGCCACGTCAGCGGATGGGTCCACGAGGCGACCTGGAGGATGCTCGCGCCCTGGAAGCCCTCGCCGTCGCGGGTCACATAGATCGCCAGCCAGTGCCCGACGACGACCGCCGTGATCGCGACGGCGCGCAGCAGGTCGACATGGCGCTCCCGCTGCGGCGGTGTTCGCTCGGCCAGTTGCCGCACCTGCCGCATCATCCGATGAACGACCCGGACAAGGTGCGCTGTCAGGTCACCGACGCTCGACATGATGAGAACGTTCCTCCGTCCACGTCATATCAAGCGGCTTCTCGTCCATGAGGATCGATGCGATCCACCGGCGCACGGCAGTCCACGGGCAACGGCCCTACAGCGGCCCCACGGAAGGTAAGGGCGGATCCTGAGACGGCGGCCGCGACCTCCTGCCACAACTCGGCCGTGGAGGGGAAGGAGCCGTCGAGGTAAAGCCCCACCCGGGTGATCTCGCGCAGGGCGTTGCCGTCGAGGACGAAGCCGCCCGGGTCCGGCAGGGGCCGCCGGTCGAGGGCCGCGGTCAGCCGATCGTAGGTGCGCCTGACCTCGTCCGGCGTCCGCATTGGTACTTCATCACGAGTGGGGGCAGATGCCTCGTCAGCGATGTCCCGACCCGATCAGGCGGTAGATACGGACGCTGGTGAAGTGTGATCGCCTAAGGCGGTGTTGCTGTGCACCACCTCCGTGGACGCAACCCCTCGGCAAGCGACGGCCCCGACCTCACGACAAGAACCTGATCCTCCTTTTCGCGCGTTCAAGGTTGCGAACAGCGTCTCCAGATCAACATCGTTGATATACGAATCTCAATTTGTATATACAGATGGGGGCATCATGACCAAGACCCTGATCGACCTCGATGACGAGGCTCTAGCGGAGGCCGCGAAGTTGCTCGGCACCTCGTCCAAGAAAGACACGGTCAACGCCGCTCTGCGAGAGATCATTGATCGACGCAAGCGGGCCGCGGCCGTGGCTCGCATGCGCGAGATGGTGGCTGAAGGTGAGATCGACTTCTCAGCCATCGACAAGGGTGACAGCGCACACCAGGCCGTGGCGTGACAGAGCTCTATCTCATAGATACCAGCGCCCTGGTCCGCTTCTACCGCAGCCAGGTCGGGACAGAATGGGACCAGACAGTCTCTGCCGGGCTCGTAGGTATCTGCGAGCCGGTCAGGCAGGAGTACCTCCGAGCCGTCGGCGGCCGACCAGCCTTCTACGAAGCCAGCAATCTGCTCCAGGAAACCTTCCCGTACTATGCCATCCCCGAATCGGCCTGGGACGAGACGAGCGGGTTGCAGCGCGATCTCGCCGACAAGGGGCGGCACCAGAGCGCCTCTCCGATCGATCTCCTCATGGCGGTGACGGCTCGGCATCACAAGCTCACCGTGCTGCATGCCGACGCCGACTTCGACACCATTTCCCGCCTGACCGGACAACCGGCGCGCTGGATCAGCTGACGCGCCGACAGAAGATCTTCAGGGGTTATTGAGCACGTCTTGTCCAACCGGGCCGGATCGAGCATCCGGAGCGCCTCCAGGCCGAGCGGATTCCTCCGGCGATGGCGCTTCGACCCGCCGAGGTAGTACGCATCCGCTGCGAGGGAAGGCGACCCAGGATTTCGACGTTCGCGGGTTCGTCGCCCTCTGGCGCCTCGACGAAGACGCCTTCGGCATCAAGACAGGAACCACAGATTTGCTCATCTGCGTCAATCAACAGAAATTTCGGCTGGACATCACCCATGTCTCTCATGTTCACCGGTAATCGGATGACGTTGCTGTCACCGCGCCCCTCCGGTCCCATGGCCAGCCACACCGGATGATCACTTCCAGATAGCATCGATTCTCCTCTCCTGTCTCGCGCCAAGGATGTCGACGTCCCGTCTGATTGAACGCCTGTCGGACACGGTCACGATCGATTTCGGCCAGTTCATGGTCATTGACCTTGATGGAGCCAACGGGCAGCCGGAGGGGACCGAAGGTCTTTTCGAACTCGCCGACCGAGCGAGCATGACCGACTTGTTCCTGGCCGGCGCGAACGCTGCCATCGTTAACAGTCAGGCCGATTCCTGGCACAAGGTCGACGTCATCGTTGAGCGCTGGGACGGCTCACCGCCCAACGACGGCGACCAGTGGAGCAGAAGCGAGACGGCAGAGCTCTACTCCAGCTCGGGCATGCTGCAGATGGTCGGAGTTCACGGCCACTCCTCCGGCAAGATCATTGACTTGTGCGACCAGACCCGGACCTGGTTCGTCCGTGCAAGCGTCCGCCCTGGCCCCGGTGCCCGCTACTCCAGGGGACGACCCCCCACAGGGCTGGAGACCTACCGGCTGCAGTTCTGGCCCGCAAGCCCCTGACCTTCTGCTTACAAGGGAAGGGCGGGCACCTCGTCAACGGCTTCCCCTCCTGGTGGAGCGGTAGATACGGGTCGGTACCGTGTGATCACATGAGGCGGTGTTGCCTTACACCACTTCCATGGACGTGACCCTGGTGAAGCAGTACACCCCTTCACCGTCATCCTCCGGAGGGGGCGCCCACCCGTTCTTGAGCGCGACGTCTCGGTAGAAGGGCAGCACGTCGGCTCGCGGGCCCGAGGGACAGTAGGTCTGCCAGATAGTTGTGATCCGGTCGTCCTCATCGCAAAAGCTGTCGCGTCCCTCCTGCGGTGTGGCACTTGCCGGACGAACATCGAGGATGCCGAGAGAGTCGACGAGCCGGCCATCGTCAGCATCGCACCCATAGTTCAGCACGAAGAAAGCAACGGGAACGAGCAGAGCGCCGCCCCACACAGCAGCGGCCACAAGCACCGCGATCGTCGAACGCTTCATGAGCGACTTCTACTTCGCGGTGCTGACGTCGATGACCCCGATGACGTTGGACACAGGGACGGTGCCGTCAACCCCCGCGCGATGGTGGTTACGCGAGTCAAGAGAGACATCGCGATTGTCGCCTTGAACCCAGATACGCCCCTCCGGGACGACTATCGGCTCGAAGGTGAGATGCGAAGCCTGCTCGTTGGTGACATATGGTTCATTCACTGGCTTGCCGTCAATGACCATCCGATGCTGCGGGTCGCAGCAACTGACCGTGTTCCCTGGAACGCCGATGATTCGTTTGATCATGTAGCCGCCACTTCCGCCCCACGCCTTCGGGGGCAGAAAGGCGATGACGTCACCCATCTTGGGTGCGTACGTCCCGTCGGTCACCGTGCCGGTTACCACGGCGCCCTTCTTGAGCGTAGGCATCATCGCCTCGCTCGATTCGCGGTAGGACTCTCTTCCTGTCGCCTTGGAAATCAATGGCTCAGGTATGACCGAGCACGCGGAAACCCCCACGACCACAAACGAGATGATCAGTACATATAACACACGAAACACCATCGCAGCATTATCCGGGCTGGACATCACTCCGATGACTTGCGTCTCATTACGATCTTGTAGTGGGATGTCTGAGCTTGTTCCGCTTCGGCGAACGCCCTTGGTGTGGCGGTCAGGCTGCCGGGGCGGCCTTGTAGATGTCGGCGCCAACGTGGCCGAAGCCAACCTCGACCTGGCACGTCAGAACCCGTTGTCGTCAAGTACCACGAAAAGCGCCCCGGCCATGATCGGCTCGGGGCGTTTGTGCTGCTCAGTTGCTGTGGTCAGGGGCGGAGTCGAACCGCCGACCTTCCGCTTTTCAGGCGGAGCGATCACCCTGCTCCTCTCGGCGGACACGAGGTCAGAAGGCTGTGGACGGCTGCCAAGGTGTGCTCACGGTGGCCGATGTTGTCGTCACCGTTGTCGTCGGCTTCACATCCCATAACTGACGGCCGGGGCTTGAGGCATTCCGAGAATCCTCGATGTCCACACCGATCTCCGCCGTCAACCATGGAAACGGTTACGTCCACGCCTCCTTCGCAACCCACACGGAGAGGCCGACGTTCCTACCACCGACGAGCTTGATGAGGCAGTTGACCATGGTGGACGTTACCGTCAAGATCGCCGTCGGCCTTCAGCGGGGAACAACCTGCGCCCGGACTCCGGGCAGGTCGTCGAACGCGGCGGACGAATCCATCGTGATCACAATTCTGGCGGTGGCGGCGGCCGTCGCGGCAATCAGCAAATCGTACGCTCCCCGCGTCTTTCCCGACCGGCGCACATGCGCCATGAGACGAGCGTGAACCCTGGCGACGTCCACGGTGTACTCCTCGACCGGAATCAACGCCAGAACCTCATCCACGAAAGCCTGCCGCCCTGGGCGACGCGCCTCATCCGCCAGCTCCACGCCGACGAGCAGCTCGGCCACGGTGATCGCGGCGACCGCCACATCGTCGGCATCCCCGATCACCGCGTCCGCGGAGGCCTTGCCCCGCTCCGCCGCGATCAGTACGCCGGTGTCCAGGATCAGGCGTCGGGCCACGTGCTCCTCATCTCGTCGTCGACGGCCTCCCGGGCCACTGCGACATCGGCCTCGAAATCGGCGTCCAGCGTCCCCGCGGCTCTGGCCAGGAAGGCTTTGACCATACGTCCCGGCGCCGTGGGCGCGGGACCGATCACCGCGATCCGTTTACCCCCCCGAGTGACCACGATCGTCTCCCCTCGCTCCGCCTCGTCCAGAACGACCGCGAAGCTTCGAGATGCCTCAGTAGCAGTCATCACCTTCATGAAATCAGACTATCTGATTTTTACGGGGGACTTGTTGATCGTTCTTACCGGCCATCGAGCCCCTGGACCACAGACGAACGGGGCGCACGACTTTTCCGTATCCGCAAGGTTGCCGGCCTCGGCGACATGCGCTTTCACGACCTCCGCCACATCTGCGTGACCCCGCTGCTCAGCCTCGGCGTCCCGCCCCAGGTCGTCCGCGACATCGTCGGCCACAGCGACATCGAAGTCACCATGACCATCTACGCCCACGTCTCCCTCGACGACAAGCGCCACGCTCTCGGCAAGCTTGGTGATGCTCTCGGGTAAGCCGACAGCTCATATCTTCCAGGCCATCGCCCCAACTTAGCGGGCGATGGCCTGACATATTTCTATGGCTACACATCCAGAGCATCTGCTTGTCTGACCTGGTGACTCGCATCCTCGATTTGGTTGTTCGGTTCGCTGACAGCGGTCGGCTCGGTCCGTTGCACTGCGGGATGGCATTGCAGAATGTCGAAGAACTGATCGGGCCTTTTCACGACCGAATGCACGATTCAACACCTCGTCGCTGGCGACCTCGGCTGCACTTCTGGCATGACCTGGAAGTTCTGATTTGCCACGGACTCGTGGTGGAGGTGAGCCTTCCCCTCTGGCGCGAGTCGGTCACGCTACCTGACGCCCTCGGCGGAGGGAACAAGTCGGTGCCTTCCCGCCTCACCATCTCAGAGGTGCTCAACGCCCTTGATGCGACAGGATGCGCCTGGAAAGAGGCCCCGGCACTCGCACTCGACGACGAAGCACGCGGGGTGCGTACCGTTGCCCACGATGTGCACCTGGTTTTCGGTCCGGAGTCTTGCGACACAGGTGTTCTACGACTTCACAAGATCTACAAGGCGGATCCCGACGTGGATCAGGAGAACCACTCACCTCGGCAAGGAAAGACCGCTTCCTAGATGTGCGAGGTCGTTGCTGTCACCAGATATCAAAAAGCCCCGGGCCGTAATCGGCTCGGGGCGTTTGTGCTGCTCAGTTGCTGTGGTCAGGGGCGGGGTCGAACCGCCGACCTTCCGCTTTTCAGGCGGACCAATCACCCTGCTCCTCTCGGCCGACACGAGGTCAGAAGGCTGTGGACGGGTGCCGACGTGTGCTCGCGGTGGCCGATGTTGTCGTCACCGTTGTCGTCAGTCCCACCTCCTGTAGCCGACGCTGGAGGCTCGAAGCGTTCAAAGACTCCACGGTGTCAACACCAGCTCAGGCCGGCCGCAGAAGTGCTCATGAGTACTTCGTAGTCATCGCCGTATCCCTTTCCTGTCTCATCTACGAACCCCACTGAGAGCTCAACGTTCCGTCCTTCGACGGACTTGGTGAAGCAGTAGACCCCTTCACCGTCATCCTCCGGAGAGGGCCTCCACCCGTTCTTGAGCGCGATGTCCCGGTAGAAGGGCAGCACATCGGCTCGCGGGCCCGAGGAACGGTAGGTCTGCCAGACGGTCGTGATCCGATCGTCCTCCTCGCAAGAGCTGTCGCGTCCCCCGTACGGTGTCGCGCTCGCCGGACGAACATCGAGGATGCCGAGAGAGTCGACAAGCCGGTCATCGTCGGCATCGCACCCGTAGTTCAGCACGACAAAAGCGATAGGAGCGACCAGAGCACCGCCCCACACGCAAGCAGCCACAAGCACCGCGATCGTCGAACGCTTCATGATCAGCAGCTTAGTGCTCCTGCCCGTTTCCAACAGGGATGCTGTAGTTGTCCCTAGATACACCACGATCGCAGCTCCACTTGCGACCACTTCATTACGAGTCAACGGCACGTCCCAGGTCGGCGACCTCGCACCCTGGTCAGATGTTAGATACAGGGCGGTGGCGTGTGCCCGTGTAAGACGGTGTTGCTGTATGGGACTGCTGTACAGCACTCCTCGCGGGCTGTGGCACGGCCGCTCGATCACCGCTCGCTGTGCAGAATCTCCATGGCCTGAAGCACGTCGGTGACAACATGATCCGCACTGTGGTCGTGGCCGGCCCAAGTACCTCGGTCGATCCAGATGGTACGCAGTCCGGCTGCTTGTCCCCCGCCGATGTCGGCGACGAGGTTGTCCCCGACCATCCATCCCCCGCCTTCGAGGGGCATGCCGCAACGCCGGGCCACGACCTCGAACAGACCGATGTCGGGCTTACGGATGCCTTCGAGTCCTGAGAGCACGTAGGCGTCGACGGCCTCGACCAGTCCCGTTCGCTGGATCTTACCGAGCTGGTTGTCCGCGGTGCCGTTGGTGACGATCGCCACCTTCCAGCCCGACGCGCGGAGTCGAGACAGCCCGTCCATCACCTCGGGTCGACAGTGAACGAGGTACGGCATGCGTTGGCGGTAGCGATTCCACAACTCGTCGACCGGCTCGGGCAAGGTGAAGCGGTCACGGACCTTGGTGAAGAAAACCTCACGGTGCGGATAGCCGGCTCGATCGAGAGCGATCAGCCAATCAACCGCCTCATGATCTAAGTCGTGTTCCTCGGCGAACTCTCCGGCCCATACCTGAAACCCTTCATCCAGGTTGACGAGCGTGTTGTCCAGGTCGAAGAGCGCGAGCCGCTGCACGGCTGCCACCATACCCGCGGGCATTCCTTTGTTCGCGTGTGCTTGAACGACGAAATTACACGGTCATCCGGTGGCAAGCCGACCCGGAGCGCAGGGCCGCCAGGCCCGAGCACCGGAAGCGGCGCGGCAGCCTCTTGTGATCTCGCGGCGGCTGATATGTGAATTGTTATACGTTGTTACGCTCCGTGGGAGGACAATACGAGAATGACGGCTCGGCGGTGGGTTCTAGCGGGAACAGCTGTACTGGTGACCGGTGTAGCCGTGATGCTGATCTGGCTGCGGTGGGAGAGCGCGAACAAGATCGCGACGGCAGTGTCGGCGCTGGCGGGGCTGGCGGCGGTCGGGGTAGCGCTGTGGGCAGGCTGGCCGGCGGTCTCGGCCGGTGGCGGCCGGATGCATGTCAAGAAGACGGGGGCGGCGACGGCTTCGGGGGCGGGGGATGCGAACACCGGTGTGGTGGGCACGTCCGGATCCGTACCTGGAGATTTGGCAGTAGACGGAAGCGGAGACGCTAAGGCATCGGGTGAGGGCGATGCCAACTCCGGTATCCGGTTGAACTGAAACCGTTCGAAGGGCGGGCGCGGGAATGGACGGCGGGCGCTGGAAGGGCGGTGTCCGGGGGAGCGGGACGGCGTCGGCGGAGTCGGGCGGGTATGCCAATACGGGTATCCATATCGGGAATGTCCATCGGGAGCCGGTGGCGCGGTCGGCGTACCTGGAGCAGGTTGAGCAGATCTTCCCGTGGGCGTTGGAGGGCCGCTCTGAGGAGTTGGCCGAGCTGGCGGCGTTCTGCTTGGGTGATGGTGGTCCGGGTTATGTGTGGTGGCAGGGGCCGGCGTGGGCGGGTAAGTCGGCGTTGATGGCGACGCTGGTGTTGCATCCTCCGGCGGGGGTGCGGGTGGTGTCGTTCTTTATCACGGCTCGGTATGCGGGGCAGAGTGATCGTCAGGCGTTCTTGGATGTGGTGTTGCCGCAGTTGGCGGAGTTGCTGGGGCAGTCGCTGCCGCCGTTGCTGGGGGCGTCGACGCAGCAGGGGTGGTTTAACCGGTTGTTGAAGGAGGCCGCTCAAGCGTGTGTGCGGGCTGGTGAGCGGTTGGTGTTGGTGGTGGATGGGCTGGATGAAGATCGGGGGGTGACGGTCGGGCCGGGGGCGCACAGCATCGCGGCGTTGCTACCGCCGGTGGTGGCGGAGGGGTTGCGGGTGGTGGTGGCCGGGCGGCCCAATCCCCCGGTGCCCTCAGATGTGCCCATGAGGCATCCGTTGCGGGATGCGCGGATCGTGCGGGCGTTGACGTCGTCGCCTGCGGCGCAGGTCATCCGTGAGGACGCTGAGCGTGAGTTGGAGCATGTGCTGCACGGGGATGCCGCCGGGCGTGACCTGTTGGGGTTGTTGGTGGCCGCGGGTGGCGGTTTGAGCGTTGAGGATCTGGCGGAGTTGACCGGGTCGCCGGTGGGTGTGGTGCGCAAGTGGTTGCATGCGGTGTCGGGGCGGACGTTTACTGGCCGGGAGAGTCTGTGGCGGCCGGGTACGGGGGCGCGGGTGTTTGTGCTGGCGCATGAGGAGCTTCACGCCGCCGCGGTGGAGTCGCTAGGGGCGCGGATGTTGTCGGGGTGTCGTGACGAGATTCATGCGTGGGCGCAGGGCTATCGGGATCGGGGGTGGCCGGCCGAGACGCCGGAGTATCTGCTGCGGGGTTATCACCGGTTGCTGGGCTCGGTGGGTGATCTAGATCGGATGGTGGCGTGCGCGACTGATGGGGCGCGGCTTGATCGGATGCTGGACATTAGCGGGGGTGATGCTGCGGCGCTGGCTGAGATCGCCGCCTGTCAGGCGGCGATCTGCGGGCAGGAGGAGCCGGATCTGTCGGCGATGCTGCTGCTTGCCTATACCCGCGATCGGTTGGCCGAGCGCAACGCGAGGCTCCCGACCGAGTTACCCGCAGTATGGGCACGGCTGGGTAACACCGTTCGTGCTGAGGCCCTGGCCCGCTCCATCACCGAACCCTACTCTCGAGCGCAGGCGTTGACGGAGCTGGTGGGGGCACTGGCTAGTACAGGTGAACACGAACAGGCCGAGACCATAGCCCGCTCCATCACCGCCCCCGACTATCAAGCGTTGGCGTTGACGGAGTTGGTGGGGGCACTGGCTAGTACAGGTGAACACGAACAGGCCGAGACCATAGCCCGCTCCATCACCGCCCCCGACCTTCAAGCGCGAGCGTTGGCGGCGTTGGTGGGAGCGCTGGCTAGTGCAGGTGAACACGAGCGTGCTCGACTGCTCGCCCAAGAAACCGAGACCATAGCCCGCTCCATGACCACCCCCCGCTCTCAAGCACAGGCGTTGGCGGCGTTGGTGGGAGCGCTGGCTAGTGCAGGTGAACACGAGCGTGCTCGACTGCTCGCCCAAGAAACCGAAACCATAGCCCGCACCATCAACGACCCCTACTCTCAAGCACAGGTATTGATATTGATGGAGCTGGTGGGAGCGCTGGCTAGTACAGGTGAACACGAGCATGCTCGACTGCTCGCCCAAGAAACCGAGACCATAGCCCGCTCCATGACCACCCGCCACTCTCAAGCACAGGCGTTGGCGGCGTTGGTGGGAGCGCTGGCTAGTGCAGGTGAACACGAGCGTGCTCGACTGCTCGCCCAAGAAACCGAAACCATAGCCCGCACCATCACCGACCCCCGATCTCAAGCGTGGGTACTGACGGAGCTAATAAGAGCGCTGGCTAGTACAGGTGAACACGAGCGTGCTCGACTGCTCGCCCAAGAAACCGAAACCATAGCCCGCACCATCACCGACCTCGACTATCAAACGCAAGCGTTGACGGAGCTGGCGGGAGCGCTGGCTAGTGCAGGTGAACACGAGCATGCTCGACTGCTCGCCCAAGAAACCGAAACCATAGCCCGCACCATCACCGACCCCCGATCTCAAACGTGGGTACTGACGGAGCTAATAAGAGCGCTGGCTAATGCAGGTGAACACGAGCATGCTCGACTGCTCGCCCAAGAAACCGAAACCATAGCCCGCACCATGACCACCCCCCAATCTCAAACGTGGGTGCTGACGGAGCTGGTGGGAGCGCTGGCTAATGCAGGTGAACACGAGCATGCTCGACTGCTCGCCCAAGAAACCGAAACCATAGCCCGCACCATCACCGACCTCCACCTTCAAGCGCAGGTGCTGACGGAGCTGGTGGGAGCGCTGGCTAATGCAGGTGAACACGAGCGTGCTCGACTGCTCGCCCAAGAAACCGAAACCATAGCCCGCACCATCACCGAACCCTACTCTCAAGCACAGGCGTTGGCGGCGTTGGTGGAGGTGCTGGCTGCTGCAGGTGAACACGAACAGGCCAAGACCGTAGCCCGCTCCATCACCTCCCCCGACCTTCAAGCGCCGACGTTGACGGCGCTGGTGAGGGCGCTGGCTGCTGCAGGTGAACACGAACAGGCCAAGACCGTAGCCCGCTCCATCACCTCCCCCGACCTTCAAGCGCAGGCGCTGGCTAGTGCAGGTGAACACGAACAGGCCGAGACCATAGCCCGCTCCATCACCGCCCCCCGCTTTCAAGCGCCGACGTTGACGGCGCTGGTGAGGGCGCTGGCTAGTGCAGGTGAACACGAGCGTGCTCGACTGCTCGCCCAAGAAACCGAAACCATAGCCCGCTCCATCACCGACCTCGACTATCAAACGCAAGCGTTGACGGAGCTGGCGGGAGCGCTGGCTAGTGCAGGTGAACACGAGCGTGCTCGACTGCTCGCCCAAGAAACCGAAACCATAGCCCGCACCATCACCGACCCCCGATCTCAAGCACAGGCGTTGGCGGCGTTGGTGGAGGTGCTGGCTGCTGCAGGTGAACACGAACAGGCTGAGACCATAGCCCGCTCCATCACTGTCCCCGACTCTCAAGCCAAAGCCATTGCCTTGATCGTGAATCACAGCGACATATCTCGAAATCGTCGGTTACTCGCGTGGGGATTGAGTAGATTGGGCCATGTTGATCTAATCAACAGCGTCGTAAAGGTTGAATCAGCCGCAGGGCGCCGACTCGCGCAAGCGATAGAGCAGGCCGATCGCAAGCCACGATGAAGAACTTTCGGAGCTCAACAGCTCGTTGAAGGCGAACGGCGCGTGGGTGGCGCTGGCCGCGACCGGCCGAAGAGCCGCAGCGCGGCCAGCGACCGCCCGACGCGCGGCGAGACGCCGTAGGCGGATCGCCTTTAAAGACGTAGAGAAAGTTCTCATCCGGAGTAAGCAAACCCCGATGATCTTGAACGCATAGCAGCCGTCATGACGCTCTCACCTGGCACTTCACAGGTTGTCGCTAAACGGACTGCCGTGGTCGCGGATCAAGCCGACGAACACCAGGGCTACTTCGATCTCACCGATACGCCGTGGACCCAAGCCCCAGATCTGATCGAGCTGGCGTGTGCGCAACAGCGTGATCACATCTGCGACCGTATCGGGCCGGTCGAACGAAGCTCCGCAGGCTTGGGTGAGCGGGTTGTAGGCCCTGGCGGACAGCACGGGTTTGAGGCACTCGATCGGGCAGGCCGGTGTGATCGCGTGAGAGGTACGGGTCATCGCCGCGGTTGAGGTCTGGTCAGGGGGCGGCGTGACTGGAAGCGCTCGACGCGGGCCGCGAGTTCCTCGGCGGTGTCGGCGGTGAGCGTGGTCGTGCGGCCTTGAAAGGCGAACCACCGGTACGCGAACGGGTTGTAGAGGAACGCCCAGGCGGGGAAGCGCTCGCGGAGAGCGCGTAGCGCTGGGGGCGCGGTGCTCATGGAGCAGGCGGGGATAGCTCGACCCAGACCGTTCGGCCGGCGGCGTCGCCCTTGACTCCCCATGCGCTGGTTAGGGCGGTCACGAGGTAGAGCCCTCGTCCGCCTTCGCGGTTGGGGGTGGGGAGGCCGAACGCGGCGGGGCCGCCCTGGTCTGCGATCTCTATGTAGGCGGTGCCGTCGGGGTGGCGTTTGACGGTCGCGGTGAAGAGTCCGCTCGGCTGTCCCGTGCGTGTGTGCTCGACGGCGTTGGTCGCCAGTTCGCTGGCGATGAGTTCGGCGTCCGGGTGGTCGGGGAGGTGAGCCTTCACGAAGCGGCGGGCCGCGCGCACCTGTTCCTTCTCCCCGAGGAAGGTGCGGTGCCATCTTCCAGCGCCTTCACAGCTGTCTGAGGGTGGGGTCATCGTCGGCTCACCTCGCGATCAAGCAGGTCAGGGGCAACTCACCATGTGAATGATACTTAAAGTACGAGTACAGTACTTATAGTGCAAGCCACTTGGGGTACTTGCACCGCACAATAAGTACTGATCTCGTAGAGGCTCCGACGAAGGAGGACACCCATGTTCGGTCTGATGGTCCGATTCACCTGTAAGGACGAGGCAACCGCCGAGGCGTTCGATCAGCTGGTCGGGGAGACCATCGAGAAGATCCGCGAAGGTGAGCCGGGAACGCTGGTGTACGCATCGCACCGGGTCGACGGCCAGCCGCTCCAGCGGATCTTCTACGAGCTCTACCGGGACCGCGCGGCCTTCGACACCCACGAGGAGCAGGAGCACACCCGGCGGTTCCTGGCCGCTCGGGAAGAGCTTCTGGCCTCGACCGAGGTCGACTGGCTGACCCTCCAGACCGGTAAGGGAACGGCGGGGTGAGCACCGAGTACCAGAGAGCCCTGGGGCGCCGCATCGCCCAGGAACGCAAGCGGCGCGGCCTGTCACAGCCGGAGCTGGCGCGGCTGGTCGATCGGTCGGTGGCGTGGATCTCGCAGGTCGAGCGCGGGGTCCGCAAGGTCGATCGCATGTCGGTCCTGGAGAAGGTCGCCGAGGCTCTCGACATCCCGCTGTCGGAACTAGCCGCGGAAGCGCCGGTGGTCGCCGCCTCCGCCGAGGAGATCCCGGGAACGGCCGGTCTGCGCCTGGTGCTGTCGGGGGCTCACTCCCTGCGGGCCATGTTGCACTCGGCACCGGTCCCGGCTACGTCGGAGATCAAGCCGCGGGTCGATCGGGCCTGGGAGCTGACGCACGAGAGTCGGTATGTGGAGCTGGCCGACCTGCTGCGGGGTCTGATACCCGCGTTGGAGACGGCTGCTCGATCGGCTCCCGAGGAGCGTCGGGCGGAGCTGTTCGAGCTGCTCGCGGTGACCTACCAGGCGTGCTCGGCGGCGCTCGCCAAGCTCGGTGAGCCCGAGGCCGCGTGGATCGCCGCCGATCGTGCGATCGTCGCCGCGGAGCGGGCGGGTAACCCGCTGATGATGGCGGCCGGCGCCTTCCGGCTCGGCTTCGTCTTCCTGGGCGCGCGCCACTTCGACCAGGCAGAGGAGACGGCTCGCACGGCTGCCGAGGCTCTGTGGTTCATGGTCGACGAGGGCAAGCCCGAGGCGATGTCGCTGTGGGGTGGACTTACCCTGCAGCGGGCCGTAGCCGCTTCCCGGCTGAACGAAGCGGACACCGCGTACCAGCACCTGGCGCGGGCTCGTGAGGTCGCGGAGCGGCTGGAAGAGGGACGCAACGACTACAACACCGAGTTCGGTCCGGCCAACGTCGCGCTTCACGAGGTGGCGGTGGCGGTCGAGCTGGGAGACGCCGGTCACGCGCTTCGGGTCGGGACGGCGGTCGACACCTCGCCGCTTTCGAGTGAGCGGCGCGCTCGGCTCCAGATAGACCTTGCCCGCGCGCACGCCCAGCGTCGTCAGGTCGAAGAGGCCGTATCCGCGCTGCTGGAGGCCGAGGCCATCACACCGGAGCAGATAAGGAACCACCGAATCACCTACCAACTTGTGTCCGATTTGCTGACCATGCAGGACCCACCCTCGTCTGAGCTGCGGGAACTCGCAGACCGAGTTGGAGTGTAGAAAAAGTACGTGCACTAATACTAAAAGTACTAGCAGGTACTCGCGGTGCGAGGTAGCGTTTGTGTTGACGCTGAAGCTCTCCTGGAAAGGAGGTGACAGCCCAACGCAAACGCTCTTCTGCGTTTCAGGGGCAAATACCGAAAGACCGCTCTCGAAGAGCGGAAACAGGCCACACATGAAAGTGGCCTGAGCGGGAGACCCGCCCAGGCCGGATGCGGTCAGCACCCTAGTTGGCGCTTCGATGCTATCGCGTTCGGTTCTGACGGCGTGCGATCTCCCTCGTCCCCCATGCCCTGCTCAGCAGGCAGACGAGAGGTGTTTTCAGCATGCGCAACATCCCCATCCCGGTCGACGTCTCCCGGCTCCAGTTCATCTGTGTGAAGGCTCCGTGCCCGCGCATCGTGAACAAGGAGACCGGCGAGTTGAAGACCGACAAGGCAAGCGGCCAGACCGTCTACAAGGTGCTGTTCTCCGTTGAGGACGCCTTCGGCAAGATCGAGCTGGTCAAGATCGGCGTCGTCGGGGAGCCTTCGGTCTTCCCCGGCAACGAGGTCAAGCCTGTCGGCCTGGTCGGCTACGCGTGGGAACTGTCGGGGCGCTGGGGCATCGCCTACCGCGCCTCGGCACTCCTGGCCGCAACCACCGCGGAGGCACGCGGTGTCTGACGGTCTTCTCTTCACGCTCGGAGTCCTGGCCACCTCGGTGGCCGGGCTCTGGGCCTGGCGCCGCTGGCACTATCGGTCCTTCTGGCTGTGCCTCGGCTATCCGCTGACCGCCGTCACGGTCCGCTTCACCTGGCGCAAGGTCGCCCTGGGCTGCGGCCTCACCAAGAAGCGTCAGCGCTTCTGGTTCACCACCGTCCCCGGCCTGATCTCCTCGACCGGCCTCGTCCGCGTCAAGCGACGCCTGCAACGGGTGGCGGTCGACACCAAGCCGTGGATGTGGCTGCCCATGCCGACCCGTCACGGCTGGCGCGTCACGATCCGCCTCCTGGAAGGGCAGATTCCCGAGGACTACGCCGAAGTCGCCGACCGGCTCGCGCACTCCTGGCGCGTGCACGCCGTACGCGTCTCCTCGACGAAACGGGGCCGCGTCACCCTCGCCGCGACCATCCGAGACCCGCTGGTCCGAATCAGTCAGGTCCCCGTCTCGACCGAACTCCTCAAGGTCACCGTTGGCCGGTTGGAGACCGGCTCCCCCTGGGTCATCGACTTCCGGACGGTCCCGCACTGGCTCAACGCGGGCGCCACCCAATCGGGCAAGTCGAACCTGGCCAATGCCCTGATCATCGGACTCTCCCCGCAACCGGTCGCGCTCGTCGGCTTCGACCTCAAGGGCGGGGTGGAGTTCACCCCCTACGAACGTCGCCTGTCGGCCCTGGCCACCTCCCGCGCCGAATGCGTCGGGCTGTTGGATGACCTCGTCTCACTGATGGCCGACCGGATGGCCGCGTGCCGTACGGCCGGAGCGCGCAACATTTGGCAGCTCTCCAGCGATCGGCGGCCGGTGCCCGTCGTGGTCCTGGTCGACGAGCTGGCCGAGCTGTATCTGATGGCCGACAAGTCCGAGAAAGACGAGATCGCCAAGACGTCAACGGCGCTGCTGCGGGTCGCCCAGCTCGGGCGGGCGTTCGGGATCTATCTGTTCTGCTGCGGCCAGCGCATCGGCTCCGACCTCGGTCCCGGCGTCACTGCGCTGCGTGCTCAGTGCTCGGGGCGGATCTGTCACCGCGTCAACGATCCCGAAACCGCGACCATGACTCTCGGCGACCTCGACCCCGCGGCGCTGGTCTCCGCTCGGGCCATCGCCTCCGAGACTCCCGGCGTCGCGATCGTCGCCGGACAGGACGGCCAGTGGTACCGGGCGCGCTCCTTCTACGTCTCCGAGCAGGCCGCCGAAGATGCCACTCACACCTACGCCGGTCTCACTCCGTCCTGGGCGGAGATCACGGCCGGTACCCACTGCGCCGAGGTCACCGATGCCGACCTCGCCGAGTTCCTCACCCCCGACCCCGTCATCCCGGAACTCCGGAAGGGCTGACCACCATGCGACGCCTCGCCTCCTGGCTGCTGGACTCCGGTCCCGTCATCGTCCTGGCGCTCATCGCCGGTGCCGGCTCTTTCTCCCACGTACGCAAGACAGCGGTGGATCACGGGCAGACGGGCTGGATGGCCTGGGCGGTGGCCGTGTGCGTCGATCTGACCTGCGTCATGGCCGCCCGCGAGCGCCAACGCGACAAGGAGACCGGCCGCAAGCGAACCGGCCCGCTCACCTGGCCGACCTTTGTCCTCGTCGCCGGGATCGTCCTGTCCCTGGCCGCCAACCTCCATCAAGCCGAACCCTCCGTATGGGGCTGGCTGACCGCCGGGACTCCCGCCGCGGCGTTCCTGATCGCCGTCTCGATACTGGAACGCCGGGCGACCGGTCCCCGCCCCGAACCCTCCCCGGCCATGGCTGTACCCGAGTCGGTCACCTCGGCTCCGGTTCTCCTTCCCGTCCCCGATGACGACCAGGGCGACGGCGCCGAACCGTCTCCATCGCTCCTCGACTACGCCCGCCGCGTGGCCGACGAGCATCACGCCAAGCACGGCAAGCCCATCACCCTCGATCTGCTGCGCGCTCGCCTGGGCGTGTCCGGCCAACTCGCCTCCGATCTCCTGCGCCACCTGCGCACAGCGTGAAGGGAGTTCTCCATGCCCGCCGAGACCGAGCTGCTCCCGGTGGTCCGCTACCGCTGCTGCACCTGCAACGGGACCGGCGTCACCGGTGACGGCGAGACCTGCCCCGACTGCGACGGCGTCGGGATCGACAACCACGGCGCATAGTCGTGAACGCCCCCCGCGTGGCCACACAACCGCCAAGTTCCGCGCCACGCCGGGAGCCATCCCTCACAGATCACTCTGCACAGGACGGAACCCATCTTGCCCACCCTGACCGATCCACACGCGGTAGACGGAATGATCTCCCGGCTCCGCGATCCCCACTACGAACGCTGGGCCTCCCAAATCCGCCGGACCGGCGGCTGCCGACAGCCGATCCACCTACGCGGAAAGGTCGAACACTGGGACCGCGCGACCGGCACACTCCTGCACCGCTACAGCACCCACCTGGAACCGGACGGCGTACTGCGGGTGGCCTGCAAGACCAGGCGCGCGACCCGCTGCCCGTCCTGCGCCGAGACCTATCGGGCCGACACCTACCAGCTGGTGCGCGCGGGCCTGGTCGGCGGCAAGGGCGTCCCTGCCTCGGTGAGCGCGCACCCGTGCCTGTTCGTCACGCTCACCGCGCCGTCCTTCGGGCCGGTGCACGTACGACGGAAGAAGAACGGCAAGGTCCTGCCGTGTCACGCCCGCCGCGACGCCGAGACGTGCCCGCACGGGCGGGTCATGTCCTGCACCGCCCGGCACAGGGCCGACGAACCGTGTCTCGGTGAACCGCTGTGCCCGGAGTGCTACGACTACGCGGGCTCGGTGCTGTTCAACGCGATGTCCCCGGAGCTGTGGCGGCGCTTCACCGAGGCCCTGCGCCGACGCATCGCCAAGAACGCCGGACTGACCCAGCGAGAACTACGTGAGCAAGCGGTCATCTCCTTCGCCAAGGTGGCCGAGTACCAGCGGCGCGGAGTCGTCCACTTCCACGCCGTGATCCGCCTCGACGGCTCGGAGGGACCGGTCACGGCTCCCCCGGCCTGGGCGACGGCCGACCTGATGACGGACGCCGTACGGCATGCCGCCTCGGCGGTCGCGGTGACCGTGCCGAAGGTTCCCGGTGAGCCCACGCGGGTCTTTCGGTGGGGCACGCAGCTCGACGTCCGACAGATCACCATGGACGGCGACCTCTCCGAACAGGCCGTCGCCGCCTACATCGCCAAATACGCGACCAAAGCCGCCGAGTGCGTCGGCACGCTGGACCGGCGCATCAACCTCCTCGACGACCTGACCGCCCTGCCGATTCGCGACCACCCTCGACGTCTCATCGCCGAGTGCATGCGCCTGGGCGTCCTCGACGAGCTGACCGAGTTTCGGCTCGTGCAATGGGCTCACACTCTGGGCTTCCGCGGCCACTTCTCCACGAAGTCACGGCGCTACTCCACCACCCTCGGCGACCTCCGCGCCGAACGGGCCGACCACATGCGCGACGAGGCCGTCAGCACTGGCCGACTCCCCCTCTTCGAAGAAGACACCGTGCTCGTCACCTCCCACTGGGACTACGCCGGACAGGGCCTGTCGGCCGGTGAACGACTCCTCGCCGCCGCCTTGAGCGGCACCGATCTACTTCCCCCCGCGTTCCCACCGGAGGCCGTGCATGGATGACGAGCAACTCCTGACCGTCGACGAGGCCGCCGCCCGCCTCCGGGTGAGCCGGTGGACCCTCTACTGCCTGATCCGCTCGAACGAGATCCGAAGCCTGAAGATCCGCCGTCGCCGTCTCATCCCGGTCGACGCGGTGACCGAGTGCATCCACAACCTGATGGAGGCGGCGTGATGACCAGGACAGCACTCGGCACACCGGAGGAAGGGCCGAAGCGGCAGAGCAAGCGTCGCATGCGGAAGCGCTCCAACGGTGAGGGGAGCATCTGGCCCCGGAAGGACGGCCGGTACGGCTACGCCGCCTTCGTGCCCACCACGGGCGGTGCCGTCAAGCGCGTGCAGGGCTCGGCCCGATCCCAGGAAGATGCGCGGAAGAAGCTGACCGAGCTTCTCAAGAACTCCGACGAGGGCATCCCCGTCTCCTCGGAGAACTGGACGGTCGGCGACTACCTGAACTACTGGCTCAAGTACATCGTCCGCGAGGAGCGGCGCCCCAAGACCTACCAGGGCTACGAGGGCGTCGTCCGGCTGCACCTGATCCCCGGTCTGGGCAAGCGACGGCTGAGCAAGCTCAACGCCCAAGAGGTCCGGCTGTTCATCACCCGGACCCGTACCGAGTGCCAGTGCTGCAAGCACGGCTGGGACGCCTCCCGTGAGACTCCCGTCTGCTGCGCGATCAAGGACGGTGAGTGCTGCGAGTCACGGCTGTCGACCCGCATGGTCCAATCCGTGCACGCCGTACTCCGCAACGCTCTGGAGTCCGCGGTACGGGAGGAAATCATCCCGCGCAACGCGGCGAAGCTCGTCAAGGTCCCGGTCCCCAAGTACAAGGTCAACCGCGGCCTGACCGTCCCTCAGTCCCGCCTGGTCCTCAAGGCCGCCCACGAACACCGGCTATCGGCTCTCTACGTCCTGGCACTCTGCCTCGGACTGCGGCGCGGGGAGCTCCTCGGGCTGCGCTGGGTGGACATCGACCTCGACGGCGCGAAACTCGAAGTGATCCAGACCCTTCAGCGTGTCGAGGGCCGTCTCCAGTTCGTCCGGCCCAAGACCAATGACTCCGAGCGAGCCGTTCCGCTTCCCTCGATCTGTGTGGAAGCGCTCCGGGCGCATCGCAAGCAGCAGTTCGCCGAACGTTCCGACCGCTGGGACGACTGGGAGGAACACGGCCTGGTCTTCCCGTCTCGGCGCGGAACGCCCATGGAACCGGACAACCTTCGCCGAAGCTGGGGAGCCATCCGCAAGGCCGCCGGCCTCGGGGACATGCGCTTTCACGATCTCCGCCACACCTGCGTGACTCTGCTGCTCAACCTCGGCGTGCCGCCCCAGGTCGTCCGCGACATCGTCGGCCACAGCGACATCGAAGTAACGATGACGATCTATGCTCATGTCTCCCTCGACGACAAGCGCCACGCTCTCGGGAAGCTCGGAGACGCCCTAGGTTGAATCAACCGACCGTTGATGCCCTGTCCTCGAATCAGGACGGGGCATCACGCCGTTGACGGCAATCCCGGATCGGACCGCCGGGTGGTGAACATCCGGGCTGTAGAGGATCACCTCAGCACGACATCCACCCTGTTCTCTTCGAAGACGGTGTGGATGACATCGAAGTAGGTCGCCTTGGCACCCGCTCCCTCGAATGAGAAGGCGAGGGATTCCCGAGCGATATGCGAATGGTGCCAGACCAGCGTGAAAGGTGCCTCCGCTCCGAATCTCCCACGCAGGCAATCGCTCAGCGCGTCGAGATTCCAGCCGAAGTAACCCCCCGGCCCGTTGACCGCTTCCCCGATCGCCAGGTAGAAACTCGCCTTGTCGGCGACGTGCGTTCCGTCGAGATCGTAGGTGCGCCCCGATGGGCGATCAGGGTGTCCTGTCCGCCAGCGGCTGTTGTGGAAGACGACGGTCAGCCACTCTTCTCTGTCCGCCCCCACGGAGCCGGCCCACTGGTTGATCCGGTCGGGCCTGGCCGTACGCCAACGCTCCCAGACGTGCCGCGTACGAGAAGAAGGGACGTCATCCCCACAGCGGGCGACCAGGTCCACCCGTTCACGGCCGAGCGGTGAGGGCCGCCAGTCGATGATCTCGCCCATCCAGAACTCCGCGAGCGGATTCCCGGCCGTATCAAGCATCCGGAGCGCACCCGGCCCCAGCGGATTCCTCAGGCGGTGGCGCTTGGACCCGCTGAGGTAGTCACGCATCCGCGGGGAGGGAAGGCACCCCAGGATTTCGACGGTCCCACGTTCGTCGTCCTCCGGCGCCTCGACGAAGACGCCTTCGGCATCAAGACAGGAGCCACAGATTTGCTTATCCGCGTCAATCAGCAGAAATTTCGGCTGGACATCATCCACGTGTCTCACGCTCGCCGGTAATCGGATGACGTTGCTGTCACCGAAGATCAAAAAAGCCCCGAACGATAATCGCTCGGGGCGTTTGTGCTGCTCAGCTGCTGTGGTCAGGGGCGGGGTCGAACCGCCGACCTTCCGCTTTTCAGGCGGACGCTCGTACCGACTGAGCTACCTGACCTCGGTGGTGGATCGAACACCTACCAGAGCGGTCCTGACGGGACTTGAACCCGCGACCTCCACCTTGACAGGGTGGCGAGCACTCCAAACTGCTCTACAGGACCTTGCTTCCGGGGCTTTTGTCCCGGTCTTTCTTGCCTTGCTTAGCCTACCAGTTTTCCGGAGGTCTTCGACCTGCCGTTTCCCTGGCGAGCCTTGGCTCGGCCGTGCCCCCAACGGGATTCGAACCCGTGTCGCCGCCTTGAAAGGGCGGTGTCCTAGGCCACTAGACGATGGGGGCTCGAGACTCTCATCTCGTTCCGTCGCCGTCTTCCGCTGGAGACCTCTGAAGCATAGGGGACTTTTGCCCCCGATGCCAAAGCGGTTTGCGGCCTACGGCGTCGGTGTGACGGTGATCGACCCCGTTGGAGACGGGGTAGTCGTCGGCACAGGAGAAATTGTACGGCCAGGGTCGGTCTCTACGTGACGCTGGATCTGAACCGACTGCTCGCCGAGCCCTCCCAGGGTGATGTCGTCCCAGGCCCGCAGGCGGTGCGTGTTGGCGTCGAAGTACAGAACGGAGGCCGCGACGGGGGTGGGTTCGTCGTGTTCGAGGGCCCGCAGACCCGCTCCGCCCGTGGATCCCTGGACCAGAAGGCGGGTGCCCGAGGGCAGCAACTCGGTGGATCGCTCGTGGGAGTGACCGGTGAGGACCATCGGGACCGCACCGGAGAACCCCTTGGCGATCGTCGGGTCGTGGACGGCGACCAGATCGACCTGCTTGGGCAGCTTCGCCAGCTCGGCGGCGCGCGAGCGGCCGAGGGCGGCGAGCGATTCGAGGTTGGAGTCGACGGGGACGGACTTGTCCGGGGTGAACCGTGGGTCGCCCATGCCGTAGATGCGCAGTCCCGCCACGGTCTTGGTCTCGCCGTCGAGGACGACCGCGCCCTTCTGCCTGGCCACGGCCCGCTGGGTGGCCATGGAGTCGTGGTTGCCCCTGACGAAGACGTACGGGACGCCGAAGGTGCCGATCTCCTCGGTGAACCTGTCCTCGGGGCCGGTGCCGTGGTCGGTCAGGTCACCGGTGTCGATGATCGCGTCGATCTTGAACTGGGCGGTGACCGAGCGGATGAGGTTCCAGGCGATGGGGCTGAGGTGGATGTCGGAGACGTGCAGCACCCGGATGGAGGTGGGGTCGGCGTCGTAGACCGGCAGGGCGGAGACGACGTCGTAGAGCTGGGAGACGTTGTTGACGAGCTTGGCGAGTTGGACCCGATAGGACTCGAACCTGGTCACGATCGACTCGGCGTCGCCGACGAGGGACGGCGCGCCGGCCAGCAGGCCGGTGTACTTGGGTTCCACCACGGAGTCGGGCCGGAAGGTCAGGGCGATGGCGGCGCCCGTACCGGCGATCGCGACGGTGATGCCCATCATGCCCGCCAGGGCCGGTCCCGGCCGGCGAAAGACGATCAGGGACGTGATCAGGGCGCCCAACAGCCCGGAGAGCGCGGCACGCAGGATCAGCGTCCTGACGCCGGCGCCCAGTTCCTCCTCCAGGAGCGCGGGAAGCCGGTCGGCGGAGAATCGCGGGTCGTCCAGGAATCCGCGGGCCCGGTCGGGGTTGATGTTCTCCAGGGTCACCCGGAGGCCGACCGGGGCGTCGTGGGTGTCGAACAGAAGTGTGCCGAAAGGGTGAGCGTCGACAACGGTCTCCCCCGCCCACGAGGGCTCCGCCGACATGCCGAGCTCCACCGGGCCGACGTTGGCCCGTACGGCCCCGCCCAGCATGATGCCGAGCCACGCGCCGGCCAGGGCGACGGCGGCGACGACCAGGCCACGGGCGATTCGCCCGGTGGCGACACGACGGGCTCCCTGGGTCCAATCAGCGAATTTCATGCGCCTCCACCTCTACCCGGTATCACGGGGCAGAATGACGGGTGTGATCGAGATCTCGCGGGAGAAGTTCGAGGAGCTCGTGGCCGAGGCTCTGGACACCATTCCCCCCGAGCTGACGAAAGTCATGGACAACGTGGTGCTCGTCGTCGTCGACGACCCACCCGAACCGGATCTTCTAGGTCTCTACACGGGTATCCCGCTCACCGAGCGGGGCGAGTGGTACGCAGGAGTGCTACCCGACCGCATAGAGATCTACCGCAACCCGATCTGCTCTATATGCGAGACAGAAGATCAGGTCATCGAAGAGGTGCAGATAACCGTCGTCCATGAGATCGCCCACCATTTCGGCATCGACGATGACCGGTTGCACGAGCTGGGCTGGTAAGTAACCCTGCACCGCACGTCAAAGGCCTCCTATCCGGAATGTCGCCGCTTATCATCACGGTTTGCATGCGCTTGATTGCTTTCGGTTGCGCGGCGGCCTTGTAGCAGGCACCGTAGGTTACACAGTGAACACCCACAGTCAGTGTGCCTGCGAGCTCAGCGGAGTCCTATGGCGGCGACCAAGTCCGGCCGACTACCCGGGCGGCATCGCCGTCCGGCGGAACGCCAAGCGACCTACGGCGAGGTCATCGCCATCAGGGAGTTCCGCGCGCTCTGGCTCGGCCAGGGGCTTTCCCTCCTCGGCGACCAGCTCTCACGGGTGGCGCTGTCCGTCCTGGTCTTCGAGCGGACGGACTCGCCCCTGGCGACGGCGTCGGTCTATGCCCTGACCTACCTGCCGCCGATCATCGGCGGACCGCTTCTCGCGGGGCTCGCCGACCGCCACGCCCGCCGGCGCATCATGATCGCCTGCGACCTGCTCCGGGCCCTGTTGGTCGCGCTCATGGCGATTCCCGGCGTCTCGTTCGCCACGCTGTGCGTGCTGGTCTTCTGCGTCGTGCTGCTCAGCGCGCCGTTCTCCGCGGCGCGGGCGGCCCTGCTGCCGGAGTTGCTGGAGGGCGACCGCTACGTGGCGGGGTCCGCCCTGCAGAACATGACCAACCAGGGCGCGCAGATGCTCGGCTTCGCCGTCGGCGGCGTCCTGATCATGGGAATGGGGCCGTACCGCGCGCTGGCGCTGGACGCGGCGACCTTCCTGGCCTCCGCGCTCATCATCGTCTCGGGGGTACGGCGGCGTCCCGCCCCCATCCCCTCCGACGAGAACCGGCCCTCGATGTGGACGATGACCCGTGCCGGCGCCAGGCTGGTCTTCGGCGACCCCCGGCTGCGTACGCTGGTGCTCTTCGCCTGGCTCTGTGGCTTCTACGTGCTGCCCGAGGGGATCGCGAGCCCGTACGCCGACGAGCTGACCGGGAATCCCCAGGAGCTCTCACTGGTCACCGGTCTGCTGATGGGCGCGATGCCCACCGGTACCGTCGTCGGCGCGTTCCTGTACAGCCGCTACGTCAGCCCATCGAACCGGCTGCGATCGATGGGCTGGATGGCGATGCTGACCTGCGCGCCGCTGATCCTGTGCGCCGCGCAGCCACCGCTTCCTGTGGTGCTGCTGTTGTGGTTCGTCTCCGGCCTGGGCGGGGCCTACCAGCTCGCGGCCAACGCCGCCTTCGTGCAGTGCGTCCCCGCCGAGCAGCGGGGACAGGCCTTCGGCCTGGTCCAATCGGGTCTGCTGGCCTCCCAGGGCATCGGCATCCTGGTCGGCGGGGCCGCGGCCGACCGGCTCGGCCCCGAGACGGTGGTCGCACTGGCCGGCGCGACCGGTCTTGCCCTGGCGGCCGCGCTGGCCGTGCTCTGGAGGGGTTCCCGCAGGGAGATCATCGAGAGGGTTCGCGCGGAGGCGACCTCCTGACTCACACCTGGGGTCGGGTGTCGTCGTCCTGCCGCGGCGCCGTGCCGTACGGGGCCTGGGGAGCGACGGGCGGGGCGGGCGGGAAGGGGGCCTGGTGGGTGGGGTACTCCGAGGCCGGCTGGTGCGGCGCGCGGTGCTGGTCGGTGGCCTTGTTGGTGGCCTTGGCCCAACTCTGCTCGGCCTTGGTCCTGGCGTCCACCCAGATCGGGTTGTCCTTGTTCTTGTCGATCACGTCCTGAAGGACCGACCTGTCCTTGTTCTCGTCGGGCAGGAGCACCCAGCCGATCGCGTAGACCGCCACCCCGAGGCCACCGAAGAAGGTGGCGATGGCGAGGGCGGCGCGGATGATGTTGGGGTCCACCCCGATGTAGCGTCCGAGGCCGGAGGCCACACCCGCGATGATCCGCCCGTCTCTGGTCCTCTGGAGTTTCTTGACGCCGGAGAAATCGTTTTCGTTCATGTCCTCAGACTGCCCGAGAGCGGACCTTCCTCACATCGGGATTCCCCCTGGCACGACCCTGACATACACCCCGCCCCTGGCCGAACGTGACCCTGACCCCTGCCCCACCCGCACCGGTAATACCCTGACAGGGCCGAAGAGAGAGGGAATCTCATGGACGATCTCCTGCGCATCGACGACACGCTCTCCGAGGAGCAGCGCCTCATCCGTGACACCGTGCGGGACCTCGTCGCGGACCGGATCCTGCCCCACGTCGGCGACTGGTTCGAGGAGGCCGCCTTCCCCGCCCGCGAGCTCGCCCCGGCACTCGGCTCGCTCGGCGTGCTGGGCATGCACCTGGAGGGGTACGGCTGCGCGGGCCTCGACTCCGTCTCGTACGGTGTGGCCTGCCGCGAACTGGAGGCGGGAGACTCCGGGCTGCGGTCGTTCGTGTCCGTGCAGGGCTCGCTCGCGATGTTCCCGATCTGGAAGTACGGCTCGGCGGAGCAGAAGGACGAGTGGCTCCCCCGGATGGCCGCGGGCGAGGCGATCGGCTGCTTCGGCCTGACCGAGCCCGACCAGGGCTCCGACCCGGCGGGGATGCGCACCCACGCCAAGCAGGACCCCTCGGGCGACTGGATCCTCAACGGCTCCAAGATGTGGATCACCAACGGCTCCATCGCCGACGTCGCCGTGGTCTGGGCGCAGACCGAGGACGGCGTCCGCGGCTTCGTGGTGCCCACGGACACCCCGGGCTTCACCGCCCCGGAGATCCACCGGAAGATGTCCCTGCGGGCCTCGGTGACCTCGTCGCTGTACTTCGACGACGTCCGGCTGCCCGCCTCCGCCGTGCTGCCCGGGGTGAGCGGCCTGAAGGGCCCGCTGTCGTGCCTGTCGGAGGCCCGTTTCGGCATCGTGTGGGGTGTGGTGGGCGCCGCCCGCGCCTGCCTGGAGTCGGCCGTCGACTACTCCACCTCCCGCGTCCAGTTCGGCAGGCCCATCGGCGGCTTCCAGCTGACCCAGGAGAAACTCGCCTGGATGTACGTCGGCCTGGGGCAGTCGCAGCTCACCGCCCTCCACCTGGGCCGCCTCAAGGACGCGGGAACCCTCACCCCGCGCCAGATCAGCTTCGGCAAGCTCGCCAACGTCCGCGCCGCCCTGGACATCGCCCGCCAGGCACGCTCCATCCTCGGCGGTAACGGCATCACGCTGGAGTATCCGGTGATCCGGCACATGAACAACCTGGAGAGCGTCCTGACGTACGAGGGGACCGAGGAGATCCACACGCTCGTGCTCGGCGAGGCCCTGACCGGCATCCCCGCCTACCGCTGATCTCCCGCCTACCGGCGGCGAGGGTGCCGCTGGGGCAGCCCGGAGGGACACCATTCGGGGGCACGGGCGGCCCTGTCGAGCTCCTCCTCCCAGGAGACGCCCGTACGCAGGTAGAAGCGGAGCAGCTCGGCGCCGGCGCGGGCGTCGGCCAGCGCTGCGTGCGCGCCGAAGAGCGGGATACCGGCGCGCTCGCAGCACGCGGCGAGCGTCCACCTGCCGTCGGGGAGGAAGGCGGGCGCCAACCGCTGCGTGCACAGGGTCTCGGTCACCCACTCGCTGCCGGGGAGACTCCGCAGGAAGCGCAGGTCGAAGGAGGCGTTGTGGGCCACCAGGACCCGGCCGGCGACCCGCCGCCAGATGTCGTCCAGCAGCTCCTCGATCACCGGAGCGCCCTGGACCATCGCGCTGGTGATGCCGTGGACGTGGACGGCCCCGGTGCCGCGCCGGGGGTCGACCAGCGAGTGCCACTCGTCGACGGTCTCGCCCCGCGCGTCCAGCGAGATGAGCGCGATCTCGCAGATCCGGTCGCCCCTCGACGGGGAGAAACCTGTGGTCTCCACATCGACCACGACATACCCTGGGCGCGTGGAGACGGGAGAGGTGAGGGCGGGCTCAAGCCCCGAGCTCGTCATGCCTGCCACTCTAGGAGCCGTTCCCGCCCCCCACCGGCCGTTCCGCAAACAGATGACCATGAATGGGCCTGGCGACGGACGTTAGTGGACACTATCCTCGGTACGCTGTCACCTGCGGGGCGTTAGCTCAATGGTTAGAGCTGCGGACTTTTAATCCGTAGGTTCTGGGTTCGAGTCCCAGGCGCCCTACCACTCCCGACCAGGAACTTAGGCTCTGACCTGGGTCTTTGCTCTTGTCGACCTTTCCCGGCGCATGCGACCGCCCGTCGGTGGTCCCGGAATGTACGCGGAATGGGACCACCGGCGTTTCCCCGGGTCGGCGCGAGCGTTCCGGAAGCTCGCGCAACGATTCCGGGGACGCGACCACGGCGGAGGCCACACGACGAAGGGCCCGGAGGGGTGGCCGCGGTCCCTGGCGTCCTGCCGTCAGGAATCTCCGCCCCGTGTCCGGAGCGACACGGGGCGGGCGACCAAAGATCAGGAAAGCCGCAGGTCGATCCAGGGAATGGTGTCTCCCGGCAGCAGGTAACGCTCGGTCTCGACGAACCCGTGCTTGCGCGCGAACCGCAGGCCGTCCTCGTTGGAGGACAGGACGACGGTCTCGATCACTTCGGCACCGAGCTCCCGTGCCCGCCGCAGCCCGCGCGTATAAAGTTCCTCGCCGAACCCCCGCCCACGATGAGCGGCGAGCACACGGGCGATCACTGTGGCCGTCGACGTGTCATCCGTCGGCGGGCGCACGGTGCTGCAGCCCACGAGAACGTCACCGAGATACGCGACCTCCAGGTGATGCCGCCGGGCGCGTTCCCGTACCTCGTCCAGAGACAGGCCGTGGGTAGGGATGATCACGTTGTGGACGTACTGCCAGTCTTCGAGCTCGGTGTCGTCGTCTGGCCGTTTGACGCGAAGATCGGACATCGCAAAAGGAAACCGGAGCACGTCGCGGAGCGTCAACTCGGTTTGCCTCGACAACGAGGCGTCGCCCCGGACACGGCACGCGACCAGACCATCGCCGCCGGGGTCACATGTCGATGATCTCGCAGATGACGGCGCCGGAGGCGATGGTCTGGCCCGTGGTGACGCCGAGGTTGGTGATCATGCCTGGTTTGTGGGCGGTGATGGCCTGCTCCATTTTCATGGCCTCGATGACCACCACGAGGTCGCCGGTGTCGACCAGGTCCCCGTCGATCCTGGCGACCATCGCGACGGTGGCCTGCATGGAGCTGACCAGCGCGTCTCCCCCCACCGGCGCCTGCTTGGCCATGCCGCCGCCGCGCCGCGGCGTCCTGGGCGCCGGAGCCGGCGCGGCGGAGCCGAAGCCCGCGGGCAGCACCACTTCCAGCCGCCTGCCGCCGACCTCGATGAGCACCTTCTCGCGAGGTCGCGCCGCCTCGATGTCGCCGGTTCCCGAGTGGGGCGGAATGGTGTTGTCGAACTCGGTCTCGATCCAGCGGGTGTGGACGGCGAAGGGTTCGGAGGTGAACGCCGGGTCCGCCACGATCGCGCGGTGGAAGGGCAGCACGGTCGGCATCCCCTCGATCTCCAGCTCCGCCAGCGCCCGCCGCGACCTTTCCAGGGCCACCGTGCGGTTCTGCCCGGTCACGATGAGCTTGGCCACGAGCGAGTCGAAGGTCTGCGGCACCGTCTTTCCGGCCTCGTAGCCCGCGTCGAGGCGGACGCCCGGCCCCGACGGGGTGCGCATGGCGGTGAGCGTGCCGGGTGCGGGCAGGAAGTTGCGGCCGGCGTCCTCGGCGTTGAT
>NZ_JBPXMC010000026.1:0-133429 GCF_051918885.1 Streptosporangium sp. OZ121 | reverse complement strand
TGGTGAGCGCCCGCCAGGGTCTTGATCAGCGTGGACTTCCCGGCACCGTTCTGGCCGAGCAGGCAGTGCACCTCTCCCGCGCGGACCTCCAGGTCGACGCCGTCGAGGGCGCGCACTCCGGGAAACTGCTTGACGATTCCTCGCATCACGAGGAGGGGTGCCGAGTCGGTTGACGGCTCCGGCATGGGGGCCTCCGTGGATCTTCACGACAGAATCTCGATGGGGATTTCGCCGCGAACTTCTATGACAAAAGGGACTTAGTTAGCGAAAAGGGATCCCGCCCGTCCGGCCGGGCCGGACAGCACCAGCGTGGCGCCGCCGAGGTCGGCGTGAACGACGGCGTCACGAATCCGGTTTTCCGGTCGGACGGACGGGATGCTTGGGGGGCGATACCGGGTTCTCACGAGGTATGGCGTCTCATTCGCGCTCCTTCTCGGGTGCCGGTGTCGCCAGGCGGACATCGATCGCGGTGGGGTTGGAGAGCACCCTCTCCGTGACGATCCCGGCGGCGCCGCGCGAGGCCGCGCCGAAGCCGAGATCGGAGGCGACGAACTCGCAGCGGGCGACGGATCCCACCACGCCCAGCCGCTTCAGCTCCGCCTGCGCGACCGGGATGAGCCGGTCGGCGAGCTTGGCGAAGTAGCCGCCGATGACGATGACGCGCGGGTTGAAGAGGTTGACCAGCGTGGCCGAGCCCCGCCCGAGCCAGCGGCCCACCTCTCCGATGGCCAGGTCGACCCGGGGATCGCCGGCGGCCCAGCGCAGCTCGATCTCGGCCAGCCGCTCCTCCGGGTCGCGCATCACCCCGTCGTGCATGCCGTAGGCGTGGTCGGGGGTGGCCATCCGGACCAGCGCCGCCAGGCCGACCTTCGTCTCCCAGCAGCCGATCCGGCCGCAGCCGCAGCGCTCGCCGGAGGGGTCGACCATGACGTGGCCCACCTCGCCGGCGAAGCCGTCGGCACCGCTCAGCAGGCGCCCGCCCGAGATCACGCCGCCGCCGATGCCCACCTCGCCGGTGAGGTAGACGAGATCGGCCGTACCGGCCGCCACCCCGGAGGTGTACTCGGCGAGGGCCGCCAGGTTGGCGTCGTTGTCCACGCTGATCGGCACGTTCGGGGGCACTCCGGCGCGGACCAGCCACTCCGCCACGGGGACGCCGTACCAGCCGAGGTTGGGGGCGACGTCCACGGTGCCGGTGGCGGTGTCGACGAGACCGGGGACGGCCACGGTGATCCCGGCGATCCTGACCTCCAGGAGGTCGAGCTCGGCCATCGCCTCCCCTATCACCCGGGCCAGCTCCGTCAGGGAGCGCTCGGAGTCGCAGCCCATGGCGTCGAAGCTCACCCGCCGGTCGATCAGCACCCGGCCACCCAGGTCGGTGGCGAAGGCGGCGATGTAGTCGACGTTGACCTCGAGGCCGAGGGCCCCGACACCGGCGCCGTCCAGGGCGAGGGCCAGCCCGGGGCGGCCGACGGCGCCCGCGTGCTGTGGCCCGATCTCCTTGAGGAGGCCGCGGGCCTGCAGCTCGCCGACGAGGCTGGTGACCGTGGTCTTGTTCAGGCCGGTCTCCATGGCGACGACCGATCTGGAGCGCGGACCGTACTCGCTGACGTGACGCAGCACCAGGGACAGGTTGGACCGGCGCACCGTGGCCTGGTCGGCGGGGGTGCCGGCCGACCTGTTCGAGCTCGTCGAACCGCCGTTGCGACTGCCGGTCCAGCTACGGTGCACGTCACTCCCCTCAATTAATTTGCATGACTGGCCGAATTAAAGGCTCAGTTCGGACAGGGGCGCAAGGTCCGAAACGTTTCGATCTACGTAACGTTTTCGTAACACGATCGCCCGTTTGCCCGATTACGTCACATGAACGACAGATATCGAGTTGTTACCGGGCCCGTGGTGCGCGACGGGACATCTCTGTGTTACAAATCCAATTAATTTCTATCCGAGACAAATAAAAGCCAGGTGACCGCGTGATCCAGGAGCAGCACCAGGCCCGCACGGGGGGCGGCGCGCCCCAGGCCGCGGGTCACGCCTCGCTCCGCCGGACGAACCTCTCCCTGGTCCTGCGCCACCTGCGCGAGCACGGGTCCACCTCCCGCTCCGACATCGCGGAGGCCACCGGCCTGCACCGGGCCACCGTCTCCAACCTGATGGTCGAGCTCCTCGACCGGCGGCTGGTCCAGGAGGTGGGCGTCGACCACGCGGGCACGGTCGGCCGCCCCCGGCGGGCGGTGGCGCTGCACGGCGCGCACATCGGCGCCCTCGGGCTGGAGCTCAACGTCGACTACATCGCCGTGCACGGCGTCGACCTCGGAGGCAACGTCCTGGTCGACCGCCGCCTGGGCTTCGACGCGGCCGGCAGCGGCCCCAGCCGCTCGCTCCGCGAGCTCGGCCTCACGGCCCGCGACGCCGTCGAGGAGATGACGCGTGCCGGGGCCGCCCCGGCGGGCATCGGGGTGGCGGTCCCCGGCCTGGTCGACGTCGACCACGGGGTGGTGGCCTTCGCCCCCAACCTCGACTGGCACGACGTGCCGCTGGCCGCCCGGCTGTCCTCGGCCCTCGGCTCGCTGCGCGTGCCGGTGACGGTCGACAACGACGCGAACCTGGCCGCCCTCGCCGAGTACACCTCCGGGGTGGCGGCCGGTACGGCCGACATGGTCTACCTCACCGGCGAGGTCGGCGTGGGCGGCGGCATCATCGTGGACGGCGGGCTGCTGCGCGGGGCGGACGGCTTCTCCGGCGAGGTCGGGCACCTGCCGGTCGACCCGAGCGGCGGGCGCTGCGGCTGCGGACGCTTCGGCTGCTGGGAGACGAAGGTCGGCCTGGCGGCGCTGGTGCGCATGGCGACCCCCGAGCGGGCGTACGGCCTCGGCTCCGGCCCGGTGCCCGATCCCGAGGAGCGGGTGGCCGAGATCGCCCGCGACCTCGCCGCCGGCGACAAGCAGACGCTGGTCGCGGTCGCGGAGGTCGGCCGCTGGCTCGGGCTCGGCGGCTCGATACTGGTCAACCTCTTCAACCCGCGCGTGATCGTCGTGGGCGGTTACTTCGCCACCCTGGCCGATTCGATGCTCCCCTTCGCGCAGGCCGAGCTGGAGCGCCTGGTCGTCGCGGGCCCCGCGGCCCGCTGCCGTTTCGTCGCCTCCGACCACGGCTTCGGCGCGGCCTCCCGGGGTGCCGCGAACGTGGTGATCAACCAGATCGTCAACGACCCCACCGCGATCATGAAGCCCGCGCCGCAGCCCTCCTGAGCCTGAGGCTCGCGGTCCCCTTCAGATTCAGAGCGGTCCCCTTCAGAGCGGTCCCCCTCGCGCGAGGTCAGAGCACGTCCTCCCGCAGCCGCGGGAAGACCTTGGAGACCTTGGCCAGCAGATACTCACCGTAGGTTCCGGTGAAGGCGCGCAGGTCCTGGCCGTCCCAGCGGGCACGGCCGCCGCCGGCGGCCTCCCGCGAGGGCAGCGGCGGCACCTCCGCGTCCCAGGCGGGGTCGAAGAAGAACGGGAACGACAGCCGCTCGTTCCCGCTGACGTTGCGCACCCGGTGCGGGGTCGAGCGGTAGAAGCCGCCGGTGAGCCTGTCGAGCATGTCGCCGATGTTGCACACGAAGGTGCCGGGGATCGGCGGAGCCTCGATCCAGCCGCGACCGGCGTGCACCTGGAGTCCCCCGTTGTGGTCCTGGGCCAGCAGGGTGAGCAGGCCGTAGTCGGTGTGCTCCCCCACCCCCCACCCGTCGGAGGCGGGCGGAGCCGGGGGATAGTGAAAGATCCGGAACAGGACGGTGGGGTCGGCGGTGTAGCCGGTGGCGAAGTAGTCCTCCGCGAGCCCGAGGCTGAGCGCGACGCCGCGCATGACCGACTGCCCGAGATCGGTGAGCCGGTCGAGGTATTCGAGGACCGCCTCGCCCAGCTCGGGCACCCGGGCGGGGAACAGGTTGCGGCCGTGCAGCGGCAGCCGGGCGCGAGGGTCGTCCTCGGGCAGCTCGGTCCCGAAGTAGACGCCCTCCTTCAGGTCGGGACGGCCGGAGGTGAGCTCGCCGCCCACCGGGAAGAACCCTCGCCAGGCACGGCCTCCCCGTTCCATGGAGATCTCCGCCTTCACCTCGGGGGGCAGCGAGAAGAAGCGGCGGGCGGCGGTGTCGAGGCGGTCGAGCAGCGAGGGCGGCACCCCGTGGCCGGAGACGTAGAAGAACCCGGTGTCGCGGCAGGCCCGCTCGATCTCGCGGGCGACCCGCTCGCGTTCCGCCTGGGACCCGCCCCGCACCAGGGCGCTGACATCGATCACCGGTAGCCGCTCCACCTGCTCATCATCACCCATCGGTCCGTCGCCACGAGGCTGCGGCGTCGTCAGCGGCATCGTCAGCGGCGACGGGATCGAGGTCGGTGGCGTCGGCGGCGGGGTGGTCGCCGCCGGCGAGAGTGAGGGCGAAGCCGTCGCCGCCCGGGGTGAGCAGGCCGAAAATAACGGTGCGGTAGCCGTCCAGGGTCGCGTACCGCTCGGCCTGCCAGGCCGACAGGTCCCGGCCGGGCACTCGCTCGTACCGGCCCTTGTGGGACGGCGGGACCGGGCGTACGGTCCGGCCATGGACGTCGTTCACCATCCGCGCGTGGCCTGGGAGGGCGCGCGCACCTTCGTCGACGCCGCCGACGGCAACGTCTACTGGTGGCTCAGCGACATGCTCGGCCGCTCCCTCGGCGTCACGCACCAGGCGAGACTTTCCGAGACGCGGCTACGCCTGCAGCGCGAGGATGCCTGGCCGGCCGAGGCCGCGGCCTGGCGAGTGCGCCTGGAGGACATGCTGCACGCACGGCCCGACCTCGTACCGGTCGTGCTCCAGCTGGTCGCGGACACCTCGCGCCGCCTCTCTCCCCTGAGAACGGGCGCGCGGGGAGCCGAGCTCTGAGCACGGGCTCGCGAGAAACCGAACTTCCTGAGGCCGGGCGCGCGGGGAGCCGAGCTCTCGCCGAGAACGAGCGCGCGAGGAGCCGAGCCGCGAGGCGGGGGGCGGGGGCAGGGCTGAGCGGGGCGGGGCGGGGCGGGGCGATCCCTTCTACGATCGGGGACGTGACCGCCCCCGTCTCACGTTCCAGTGCCCGGATCCTGCTGGTCGACGCCGACGAGCGCCTCCTGCTGTTCCGATATCCCGCACCCGCCCAGTGGCCCGTCGAGCACTACTGGATCACGCCGGGCGGAGGAGTGGACGACGGTGAGACGCTGGTCGCCGCGGCGGTCCGCGAACTGCGCGAGGAGACGGGACTGAAGGTCACGGAAGAACACATGGGGTCCGTCGTGGCCCGCTCCTCCGGCCTCACCTGGTTCGGCGACACCCGGGTCGCCGCGGTCGACTCGTTCTTCTTCCTGCGCGTCGTCGAACACACCGTCGACATCTCGGGACAGGAGGAGCTGGAGCGCTCGGTGATCTCGGCGCACCGCTGGTGGACCCGGCACGACCTGCTGACCACCCGCGAAGCGGTCTTTCCCCTCGGCCTGGGGACCCTGCTGGCCGGTTTTCTGGCCGGAGACCTCCCCGCCGAGCCCATCCTGCTCCCCTGGCACCACGACGAGTAAGGCCGAGCCGACGGCGATGGGCGGGTGCCCGAGTGCTCGGGCACCCGCCCATCGCCGTGTCACGTGCCGCCCCAGGGATTCGAACCCTGATCACCCAGGTCCTGAACCTGGTGCCTCTGCCGTTGGGCCAGAGCGGCCGGGCGTGCCTCGCGGCACGCCGGTGTCACGATGTCCTCGTACTGCTCGTACGGCTCCTCTCGCTCGTCATGCTCGTCTCGCTGTGCTGCTCGTGCTCGTGTCGCCCGTTTCCCGCATCGTTCGTGTCGTCGGAACGGCAGGACTCGAACCTGCGGCCTTCCGGTCCCTGGCCGGATGCTCTTCCTGCTGAGCTACGTCCCGTCACGCGTCCGGGCCGGCTGGCGTGGGCCGTACCGGACGCGCCGCGGTCCTGCCGACCGGGCGGGGGTCGCCACTCCCGTCGCCGAGTCCCAGTCCCATGCCCCGCTCCCGCGAGGGCAGAGCCGCAGCGGGGGTTCGAACCCCGTCCTGCCGGGTGGAAGCCGGCTGCCTTACCGATTCGGCCTCTGCGGCGTGTCTCCGGGAATCACCCGGGGTGAATCCTTTTCGCGCCCTCCAGGTAGAGTGCGTGAACGAATTCGTGTTCAACGTGCTGCACTGTGGATTTGTCGAAAGCGGGAGACAAGGTCCCGCCCGCGATGGTCAAAGCGGTGTCATCTGGTGAAGGAAATGAAGAAGCCGCCCGGAGTGGTGTCTCGGGCGGCTCGGCGGTTTCCCTCGCGAGGGTCATCCACCTGGCCGTCCGGGATCCAGAGCACTGCCGCCGAGCAGCGGGAACGCCTCAAGCCCTCCCTGCCACACCGGTGATGCGCCGTAATTCACCGTCGTTCCTCTCCAGATTGCGGAGCGGGTGCTCCGGCCTTTCTCCATTGAAGGGCAAAGGCGGCCTCCGGCGCCAATGGTTTTATCCGCCTTTTCCGTCGACGGCGTTTCTCGCGACCGATGGGGAATTCACCGGTCCTCGCCCGCGGACCCGCCGACCGCCGGTTGGCGGGCGGCGGGTCCACCATCGCGGCCACCTTGCGGTTGTGAGGGAGTGCGGGGCTCACGCATGATCGACGGAAGGAGCCGATCGCGCGAACCGGCCCCCTCTCTTCTTCTGATTAGGTGAGTGACATGGCATTTCATCCCAATATCGATCCCGGGCTGGCCGCCGTCCTCCAGGCGAACCCCCTGCCCGCCATGGACCTCGGCGCCCTGCGGCCGGAGGACCTGCCCGGCCTCCGGGTCCAGATGGACGCGGCGCGTGCGGCGATGGCCCCACTCGCCCCGGACGAGCGGGTCACGATCGAGGACCGGATGGTCCCGGGCCCCGACGGCGATCCCGACATCCGGCTGCGGATCTACCGCCCGGCCGGGCAGGAGGGTGCCGTCCCCGGTCTGTACTGGATCCACGGCGGCGGGATGGTCATGGGCGACGTCGAGATGGAGGACGCGCGCCTCAACGAGTACGTCGCCGAGCTGGGATGCGTGATCGTCTCGGTCGACTATCGCCTCGCGCCGGAGAACCCGGACCCTGCGCCGGTCGAAGACTGCTACGCGGGCCTGGTGTGGACCGCCAAGAACGCCGCCGAGCTGGGCATCGACCCGGAGCGCATCGCGGTGAGCGGGATCAGCGCGGGAGGCGGTCTCGCCGCGGGAACCGTGCTGCTCGCGCGCGACCGCGGCGGCCCGGCCCTGGTGTTCCAGCTCCTGATCTGCCCGATGCTGGACGACCGCAACACCTCCCCCTCCAGCCACGAGTTCGTCGAGGCGATCGTGTGGAACCGGGCGGCGAACCTGCTGGGCTGGAAGTCGCTGCTGGGCGAGCGGGCGGGCGGCGACGACGTCTCCCCGTACGCGGCCCCGGCCAGGGCGTCCGACCTGTCGGGCCTGCCCCCGGCGTACATCGACGTCGGCGAGCTGGAGGTCTTCAGGGACGAGTGCTTCGACTACGCCCTGCGGCTGGTGCGGGCGGGCGTCTCCACCGAGTTCCACCTCCACCCGGGGGCCTTCCACGGCTTCGACGCGATGATCCCCGAGGCGGAGATCAGCCGCCGGGCCGCCGCCGAGCGGGTGGTCGCGCTACGCAGGGCCCTGTTCGGCTGACGGCCCGCCCGCCCGCCGCGGCGGCGGCGAGGCCCGCAGCTCCCTGGCGGGCGGGGTCCCCGGGGAGGCCGCGGGCGCGACCTCCGGAGGGCCTGACGGCGAGGCCGCCGGGGAGCCGGGCGGCGGGATCAGCGCCAGCGCGCGAAGGAGCGGGTCGCGCTCGCCGCCGGCGCGCCTCAGCATGTGCCGGCAGATCCCGCAGATGCCGGAGAACTCCCGGCGGGCGAGGTCGCGATAGCGAGGCAGCGCGGTCAGGGCCCCGGTGCCCAAGGAGCCCAGCACCGCGAGGAACGGGTCGGCGGCGAGGTCGGCGAGCGCCCGGCGCACGCCCTCGCGGTCGCCGGCCAGGCGATGCAGGTCCGGGGGCCCGGCCCCCATGATGACGTTCTCGTCGCAGCAGGCCGAGATCCGCCCGTCGTAGCGGACCGTCGGGGTGTGCGCGATCGCGCACCGGCCGAGCCGCTCGCCGGTCACGCGGCGGGGAGCGGGGAACAGGCCCCGGGCGCGGCCGTACGGCAGGGGCGCGACCGGGTGGATCTCGGCGTGATCGGGCCATCCGGCCCCCAGCGCGCCCGTGAGGAGATCACGCGCGTCCTCGATCTGGGCGGGGTCGTCCAGCACCTGGGCCACGAGCCACGCGCCCGCGTCCGCGACGGCTCGGGCCGCGGCGGCCACGGCGGCGCGCGGGCTCGTGTGGTGAGCGTCGGCGCCCAGGACGACGCAGGCCGACATGCCCAGGACGGACCGGATCCATCCGGGGGGATCTCCCCCGGCCCCCCAGTGACCACTGGTGTAGGGGACGAGCGCCTTGCCCGACTCGTGGATCCTCCGGGCGGCGTAGGTGAGCCCGCGCCGCTCCACGAACGGCTCCCCGCCGGAGACGCCGACGACCCGCAGGTCCTCGTCCGCGCAGAGCCCCTCGACCATCTCCTCGAAGAGGGCGTGGTCGGTGATGCGCGGGCTGTCGGGACGGGAGCCGACCGAGCAGTGGGCGCAGCCGACGGGGCAGCGGTCGGTGATGAGGAGCAGCGCCGACCTCCCGCGTCGCCGCCGCAGGGCGTCGAGCTCGCCGAGCCTGAGCATGCCCCCGACGGTACGCCGCCCGCGCCGCGCGGCGGTCGCCCTGCGGCACGGACGGGCCATCCCGCGCGGCCGCTTACGCCGTTCCCGCGGGAATCTAGGCCGGCCGGCCGTACGCGTAGGCCACGGCCCACGCCGCCCTGTCCGCGTGGGCGCGGCGATCAGCCGCCCGGCACCGGTCCCTCCGTCTCCCGTCCGGCCCGGAATACGCCTGCCAGGCGGTGGTTCGCGGAACGCCGGATTCATAACTTGATCACGTGGGAAGCCCGAACGGCCCACGAAACCCCGTCCCATGGGAGGGACCAATGAGCGAGTCTCCAGGCATCCGCGATCTCGTGCAGCGCGCCGCATCCGACCCCGCGTTCGCCGAGCAGCTGCTCAGCAACCCCGAGTCGGTCGCCACCGAGTACAACCTCGGCACCGACCAGATCGACCAGATCAAGGAACTGGCCGGCGCCGGCCTGCTCCAGCCCGCCGTCCAGGCGCACACCGCCATTCCCGTCAAGGAGCCCGGCGGCGGTGGCTACTACTAAACCGCGCGGCCACTACTAGCTCTCCAGGGGGTGTCGTGCACTTCAACTCGATACTGGTCAGCGTCACCGAGATCTGCACCGTAGGCTGCCGGCACTGCGGTTTCACCGGCTCCACGCGGGACCGCCAGCCGACCGCCGACGACATCGGGCGCTGGGTGGCGCAGGCGTGCGACAGCGGCATCCCGGAGATCATCTTCACCGGCGGCGAGCCCTTCCAGCGGTTCCGGATGCTCAAGTCCGGGGTCGGGGCCGCCGCCGGCCACCCCGGCGGGCCGAGGATCTCGGTGTTCACCAGCAGCTTCTGGGGACGCTCGCCCGCCGCGGTGGACAAGATCCTCGGGCAGTTGCCCGGCCTGACCCGGCTGTTCCTCAGCACCGACGTCTACCACCAGGAACGCGTGCCCACCCAGCACGTGGTCAACGTGATCGAAGGGGCGATCGCCCGGGGGATCCCGGAGATCAGCCTGTGCATCACCATCGCGGAGGACCACGAGGAGGAGCAGATCCGGAGCCTGTACCGGCGCTTCGAGGACCGGGTGCGAGTGCACGTGGACCGGGTGATCCCCACGCCGTTCATCAAGACGGCCCACCAGGTGGGCGTCCCCCCCGACCCGGAGAACTTCTCGGCCTCCTGCTATCTGGAGACCCCGCTGATCAACCCGAACGGCGACCTGTCGGCCTGCCACATCGGCAAGGCCGGAGCATACGTCACGCTGTCGGACCTGGCCTACTTCATGGGCAACCTGCACGAGAAGTCGTTCCAGGAGATCCTCGACGACGCCGACCACAACTACGAGTACCAGTTCCTGCGCGTGTACGGGCCGCAGGGCGTGGCACGGATGGTCGCGTCCTCCCCCGCGGTGCGCAAGCTGTTCAAGGGGACGAACTTCACCAACGGCTGCGACCTCTGCTACAAGCTGCTCCGCTCGCTCGACGGGCGGGCCAGGCTGCGCGAGATCGCCGCCGACCCGTTCCAGCGCCAGCTGATCGACGCCGTCCGGCTGGTCCGGTTCGGCGAGCGGGCGCCGGAACCGCGGCGGGCGGGGCACCCGGGGCCCGGCGCCCCGGCGGGCCCCGGCCTGCCTGGCCTCCCCCTGCCCGGTCCCGCCCTGCCCGTGCCCGGTGCCCCCGGGTCCGTGGTCGGCGTCCCCCTGCCGCTGATCGACGCTCCCCAACCAGTAAGGAGTGGCACGTGACGAGCACGAACCTCGTCGGACTCGTACCCGCCGCCGGCCGAGGCACCCGGATGGCCCCGCTCCGCTACCCCAAGGAACTGCTGCCCATCGTGTACGAGCCCGCCGAGGGCGGCGCCCGGCTGCGCCCCGTCGCGGAGTACGCGCTGGAGTCGCTGGCGGGGGCGGGGGTCGCCAGCGCGATCCTGGTGGTGGCCCCCTGGAAGCTGGAGGTGGTCTCCTACATCGGGGACGGGCGCCACCTCGGCGTCGACGTCGCCTACCTCTTCCAGGAGGAGGCGCGCGGCCTGGCCTGCGCGCTCGACCTGGCCCACGGGTGGACCAGGGGACGCGACGTCGTGTTCGTCATGCCCGACACGATCTTCACTCCGTCCGACGCGCTGTCGCGGCTGCGCGACGTCTACGAGCGGACGGGCGCGGACCTCGCGCTCGCGGTCTTCCCCACGCCCGACGCGCACCGGCTGGGCCCGGTGGTCGTGCGCGGGGACCGCGTGCACCGGGTCTTCGACAAGCCCGCCGACCCGCCCGTCATGAACACCTGGGGCGCGGCGATCTGGGGTGACGCCTTCGCGAGGCTCCTGCACGAGGAGCTGCTCCGGGACCTCGGCCGGGGCGTCCCGAACGGCACGGTGAACGGCCCGGTGAACGGCCCCGCGGACGGTCCGGCGGGTGAGCCGGTGCTCGGTCACTACTTCGACCTGGCGGTCCGGGGCGGCCTGCGGGTCCGGGCGGCCGAGTTCCCCGGCGGCACGTTCCAGGACGTCGGCACGCCGTTCGGCGTCCGCAGGTCCCTGGAGGGCCCCTCACTTCTGGCGGTGAGCCCGTGAGACTCCTGTTCTTCGCGATGAGCAGCGCCGGGTACGGCGAGACGCTCATCGGCATGTCGCTGGCCCGCCAGCTCAAGCCGGCCGGGATCGAGTGCTTCTTCATCGTCGAGCCCATGTCGGAGAGGCTGCTGCGCGGCAGCGGGTTCCCGTACCTGGTGCTCGACAACTCGATGCGCGCGTTCGCGACGCTGCTGGTGGACGAGACGGTCCGCGAGTTCCGCCCGGACGCGATCATCCTGTCCGACTACTTCACCTACTGCGGCGTGTTCCCCAAGCGCTACGGCGTCGACCCGTGGTTCATCGAGCGGTACGGCCTGCCGATCATGCCGATCGACATCTGGGAGTGGGCCGGCACCGACTTCGCGGTGGACGTCTTCCACGGCAAGTCGATGGGCGTCAGCCGGAAGATCATGGACATGCCCGCCCACCTGCGCCCGGCCCCGATCTGCCACCTCGAACCGGAACCGCACGCCTACCCCTTCCGGCTGTGGGAGGGCAACGAGCGGGTCAGCCGCCGTACCCGCCACCACCTGCGCGAGACGTTCGGCATGGCGCAGGAGGACCGGATGGTGCTGCTCGCGGTGGCCGGCTGGCAGCAGGACAAGTATTCCGACGAGAACGGCGACCGGATGGCCGACCAGGTCCCCGAGCTGATGGTGCACTACCTGCGGCAGCTGCCGCCCAGTGCCCGCTTCGTGTTCGTGGGCAGCGTGCCGCCGGTGCTGGCGGGGCTGGCCGACCGCGCGCACGTCATCCCGGCGTGCTCTCCGCACCGGTTCAACGTGCTGCTGGGCTCGGTCGACCTGGTCCTGACGCTCAACCTGCCCGCCACCACCCTGGCCAGGGCGGTGCTGTCCGACATCCCCGGGCTGGTGCTGACCAACAAATTCGACGTACCAGACAAGCAGGACATCGACCGGGTGGAGGCCGAGCTGGGCGGCCTGTCGGAGGACGTGCGGTCGTGGCTGTCGCGGACCCTGCCCATGTATCCGTTCCGGATGTGGCCGCTGGGGTTCCACGGCTTCCTCGACCCCATCCTGGCGAACAACCCCTACATGTCGACGTTCGCCCACGCCGAGCTGCTCGACGAGCCCGCCGTGCTGTCGGCGTTGCACGGGGTGCTGTACGACCGCGGGGTCCAGGACGATCTGGCGCGCGAGCGGGCCGCGTACCTGGAGAAGCTGACCGATCATCCCGGCACCCCCGAGGTCTTCGCCTCGGCGGCGAGCCGCCTGGGCCTGGTGTGAGGTGGACATGAAACAGCTGAGCATGCACGTGACCGACCTGTGCAACGAGAAGTGCGGCTTCTGCGTCGTGGGGTCGCCACTGGCGAAGTCCGACAGCGTGGAGTACGAGGACCTGATCCGCTTCCTCGTCGAGAACTCCGGCCAGGACTACGCGTCGGTGAACCTGCACGGCGGGGAGCCGACGATCCACCCCCGCCTGTTCGACCTGCTGCGCACGATCAGGCTGCTGGAGTACCCGCGCGTGGAGATCCAGACCAACGCGCGGCGTCTGAAGGACCCGGAGTTCACCCAGCGCCTCGCCGACAACGGGGTCGAGTTGTTCGTGGTCTCGCTGCACGGCTCCACCTCGGTCGTCCAGGACTGCCTGACGCAGACGCCGGGCGGGTTCGACGAGACGATCGAGGGCATCCGCAACGCCAAGCGGTCGGGCGTCGCGGTGCGGACCAACACCGTCATCACCCGGCTCAACATGGGCCGGCTGATGGACATCTGCCGGCTCTGCGTCGACCTGGGGGTCGACCACGTCAACATCTCCAACCTGCACCCGGTGGGCAGCGGCTTCTTCGCCCTGGACATGCAGGCGCCCACGGTCGCCGAGACCCGGACGCACCTGCTGCCGGTGATCGAGATGATGCTCGCGTCGCCGGCGCGGCTGACGCTGGAGGGCTTCCCGCTGTGCGTGGTCGCGCCGCACGAGGAGCTGGCCATCGAGGACGGGACGCGCTCGATCCGGATGATGTACCAGGGCAGCGTCGTGGACGACTACGACGCGTTCATGGACGACGAGATGCGCTCGTACGGGCCGCCCTGCGACGGCTGCCCGCTGCGGGCGCAGTGCGGCGGCGTCTACAACGAGTACGCCGAGCGCCGCGGCTGGGAAGAGTTCGGCCTGCGCCGGCCGTCCCCCATCGGCGGGTGACCGGGATGTCCCTGCGGATCGCGATCTGGGCGGGCGGCAGCCTGCCCAACGTCGGCGACCGGCTGCTGGCGGCGGTGACCGAGGCCCAGCTGTCACGCCGCCTGCCGGACGCCACCTTCCGGCACTTCTGCCCGTGGAGCACCGGGGCCGGCCCCGCGCCGCTCCGGGTGGACCGGGAAGGGCGCTGGCCCGGCACGGGTTCGTTCGACGCCGTCGTGATGGCGGGCGGCCTGTGGAGCGGCCCGCCGTTCCGGCACCCGATCATGCAGGTGTTCTGCCTGGGACCCGACCCGGAGGCGTTCGATCCGGGCGTGTGGGTCGCCTGGCACGGCGTGGGCCTGCAGGACGACACCCCGGCGCCCGCGCGTGACGACTGGCGCGGCTACCTGGGGGCGGTCCGGGAGCGGATCGACCACCTGACCGTGCGGAGCGAGACGGCCGCCCGGCGGATGGACGACGCGACCGGCGTGCCGGGCACGGCGGTCGTCCCCGACCCGGCCTTCGCGCTGGAGCCGCTGCCGCCCCGGGCCGTCCGGGCCGCCGGGTCCGGGCGGCGCCGCCGGCCGCTGATCGGCGTCGCCGTCGGCGCCCCGGGGGTGACCTCGCAGCTGGTCACCCACCTCGTCGGCCGCAACCTCGCCGCGCGCGGCGCGGCCGACCCGGCACTGTGCGTGCCGCCGGAGCAGGTCATGGCCGAGGCGTCGGGGTCCGGGGAACGCGCCGCGGCGCTGGGATTCGTGACGGAGCTGGGCCTCACCCTGATCGAGCTGGCCGCCTTCGCCGACATCGAGTTCATCACGGTGCCCAACATCTACGGCGACGAGGAGGCCGGTGCCAGGTTCGCCCGGGCGGTGCCGCGCGCCCGGGTCCGCGAGCTCCGCCTCCCCTGCGTCTCCGGCGGCGGCGTGTCCGCCGCGTCCACCGGGGCCGGCGAGCTCACCGAGGCCTTCGCCCGCTGCGACCTCGTCCTCGTCTCCCGCTACCACAGCGCGATCCTCGCGCTGCGCGGCGCGACCCCGTTCGTGGCGGTCGACCCCTTCTGGAGCCGCCGCAACGGCACGAGCAAGCTGTACGAGCTCACCGCCGGGCTGGGCATGGCGCACCGCTACTGGACGCATCACGGCACGCACCCCACCGAGGACCTCCTCGGGATCGTGGAGCGCGCGCTGGACGACGACCCGATCGAGGCGGTCGTCTACCGGGAGACGAACGCGCGGGCGACGGCCGCCTTCGACCGGCTCGCCGAGGGGCTGCGCTCCGCCCGGCCGGCAGTGACACTGGGGAGATCGTCATGACCCTGAAGGCCGTACTCGTCTACTCCAACGACGACGGGTTCTCGCTGGGGGTCGAGCTGATCCGGGCGGCCGTGGCCGACCGGGTCTCCCCGTCGGAGGTCGAGCACCGGGTCTGGTTCCACGAGGACGTGGGCAGCCTGGCCGAGGACTACCTGGGGCACTACAACGCGTTCATGGCGCGGCTGTTCGACTACCGGCCGGACGTGATCTCCTTCTCCGCGTTCGTGTGGAACCACGACGAGTTCACGCGGATGGGGCGCATCGTCAAGCGGCACCTGCCGGACTGCCGCATCGTGTGGGGCGGCGCCCAGGCCAACTCCCGGAGGATGGCCGCCCATCTGCTGCGCGAGTACCCGTGGATGGACCTGGTGCTGCGCGGCGAGGCCGAGGAGGCGTACCCGCAGCTGCTGGAGACCCTGGCGCGGGACGGCGACCTGGGTACGGTGGCGGGCGTCACCCGGCGCGACGGCGGCGAGCCCGTGCACAACGACGACCCGCCCGACGTCGACCTGGGCGCGCTGCCGCTGGTCTTCACCGCCGACAGGCTCCCCCTGGAGCCGATCCTGCGGCGCAGGCCCGACGCGGTCCTGGCGTACGAGACGGGCCGGGGGTGCCGGCAGAAGTGCAAATTCTGCCTCTACAGCGCTCCCAAGCTCCGCGCGTTCCCCATGGAGCGGATCGAGCGCGAGCTGGCCTACCTGCTGGACGGGGGCATCCCCTACCTGCGGATGTGCGACGCGCACCTGGGCATCTCGCGGCACCGGGCCATGGAGATCTTCGAGATCGTCGCCGAGCACAACCGGGGAACGGTGGTGGACGTCTACCCGGACGTCAAGCACGTCGACCTCGACTACGTGCGGGCGATGAACCGCGCCGGGTGTCGCGTGATCACCCTGGGCATCCAGTCGTCCGACGCCGACACCCTGCAGCTGGCGGCCCGCAGGTTCGACCGGGGACGGTTCGCCCAGGCCGCCTCCCTCATCCGCCGCCACCACAACCACGCCCTGGCCGCGGACATCATCATCGGCATGCCGGGCGACAACGCGGAGAAGGTTCGCGACAGCGTGCGGTTCGCCTACGAGAGCGGCGTGGAGAAGGTGCACTTCGCACCGCTGATGGCCTTCCCCGGCACCGACTTCTTCGAGTACGCGGAGCAGTACGGGATCGAGTTCTTCGACTTCCAGCCGCCGCTCGTCGTCCGGTCGCGCGGTTTCGGCACCGAGGACTACCAGCGGGCGATGGTCTTCGCCGGGCGGGTCGAGGCGCTGCAGGACGCCGCGCCCGCGCTGCTGCGCTGCCTCATCGCGGTCCCGGACTGCGACGTCGCGGCCTGGGCCGATCGCCTCGACATGGGGTCGGGGGCCGACCCGGTGCCGCGCGTCGAGGAGGCGGACCTGCCGCCCGAGGTGAGGCGCCTGCTGCTCGACGGGCTCGCCTGGGACGCCGCGGTCCGTGCCCAGCGGGCGACGACCGCGCAGGTCCCGCCGGGGCTCACCGACGACGCGCTCGTCGAGGGCGTCACGCGGGACGCCGTCCACTGGGCGGACCACCCCGTCCACCTGCTGCTGCGCGACTTCACGCTGACCTTCGACGCGCTGGCCCGCGAGCGCCAGGGCTACCTGTTCCCCCGGGGCGGCGCCGTGGCCTACCCGCTGGGCGGGCCGCTGCTGGCGGCCTTCGAGGCGGCGGCCCCGGGGATCACGGTCGGCGAGTGGCGGGACAAGACACGGGCGGGCTCAGCCACCGAGCTGACCCGTGAGGTATGTGACTCCGCCTTCAGGATCCTGCACGCCACCGGGGTCGTCGCGCTGCGCGGGGAGGATTGAGTCTTGGCCAGGGTCCCAGCCGGGGTCCCGTCCGCGCAGGGATCTGGCCCGCGAGTCGTACTCGCGGGCCAGATCCCTGCGCGAGGACAGGCCCAGCTTGGCGAACACGCTGGACAGCTGGGCCTGCACCGTGCGGGGCGACACGAACAGCTTCGCGCCGATCTCGCGGTTGGTCAGCCCGCCGGACGCCAGCAGGGCCACCTGGCGTTCCGCCCTGGTCAGGGCCGCCCAGCCGACCCCCTGCCCCCGTGGCCCCCGGCCCCGCCCCGCGTAGGTGACGGCCTGGCCGACGTCCAGCCCGGCGCCCTCCTCCCACAGGGCGGCGAACCCGCCGGCGCCCAGCGCGGCCCGCACCCCGGCCAGGTCCGCCTCGTGCTGCGGCGCCACCGCCGGGGGCCGCGACAGCCCCAGCCGGTCGCGCAGCGACTGGGCCGCGCCGAACAGCCTGGCGGCGTGCTCGTGGCGGCGGTGCCCGGCCGCGAGCCCGGCCATGGCCTCCAGCGAGTCGGCCGTCTGGGCGCGCAGCCCCATGGCGGCTCCGGCCCGCAGCGCCGAGTGGTGCGCGGAGGCGGCACGGGACGGATCGTCGCGCCGGGTGACGCTGCCGAGGGTGAACAGGCACCGCCAGGCGAGCGGACGGTCGTCGGTCTCCCGGGCGCGCGCCATGGCCTCCTCGGCGAAGGTGAGGGCCGCGGAGGCGGCGGACGCGCCGCCGGAGCCCAGGATCGCGGCACCCAGCCCGGCCAGACCCATGGCCGCCAGCCGGGCGGCGGTCCGCTCGCCCACCTCGACGACCTCCGAGAACACCTCCCGCGCCGCCTCGTACTCGCCGACGTCGAGCAGCATCCTGCCGAGCGTGTCGAGGCAGTCCCCGAGCAGCGGCGGGGAGTCCGCGGAGCGGGCGATGCGGACCGCCTCGGCGAGCCGCTCCCTCGCCGGTCCGTAGTGGCCGCGGCAGGCGGCCACCTCCCCCAGCCCCCTGAGCACCGCGGCCCTCCCCCAGACGTCGCCCACCCGGTCGGCGGCGGCCAGACTCTGGCCGAGCGCGCTCTCGGCCTCCGCGTACGCGCCCTGGTAGACGGCCACCTGCGCGAGGGCGAGCAGGCCCATCTCCAGGTTCAGCTCCGAGCCGCGCCTGCGGCCGACGGCGACGCACCGCTCCAGGGCCGCGCGGGCCCCGGCGAGGTCGCCGGAGGCGAGAAGGGCGCGGCCGAGCAGGAACAGGGGCACGCCGCTCCACGCGTGGCCCATCGGGGCCGTGCCCCGGGCGGCGAGCTCGGTGAGGGTGCGGCCTGCCGACGCGGGCTCGCCCATCGTCCGCAGGCCCGCCAGCACCGCCAGCGCCCGCGTCTGCCCGGCCTCGTCCCCCAGCTCGCGGAACATGGCCAGCGCCCGGCGGCAGGCGTCCGTGGCGTCGGCGTACTCGCCCAGGGCGCAGGAGAGCACCGCGCCGCTCAGCTCCGCGGCGGCCAGCACCTCCGCGCGGACCACGCCGCCCGCGGAGACCAGCGAGGCGATCCAGCCGCGCCCCTCGCGCGGGCGGCCCCGCAGGATCCAGTACGTCTCCAGCGCGCTCGCCATCCGCGCCCCGACCGTCGTCGGTCCTCCGGAGGTGCACCAGCGCAGCACCGCCCGCATGTTGGCGTAGGCGGCCTCGACGCGTTCCAGGTGCGGCGCGGCGGCGCCCGTGGCGAGCGCCTCCGCCGCCCGTTCGGCCAGTGCCGCGTAGTACTCGGCGTGGCGCGCCCGCACGGTCTCGGTCTCGTCTCCGGCACGCAGTTCCTGCCGGGCGTAGGCGCGCACGACCCGCAGCAGCCGGTAGCGGGTCACGGCGCCGCTGGTGTCGCACTCGACGAGGGACCTGGACACGAGCATGGCCAGGAGATCGACGACGGCGTCCGGCCCGATGCCCGCGCCCGCGCAGACCCCCTCCACATCGTCGATGACGAACCCGTCCTCGAACACCGCGAGCCTGCGCAGCAGCAGCCGCTCGCCGCCGGGCAGCATCTCGTGGCTCCAGCCGATCGCCGCCTCCAGCGACCTGTGCCTGGGATGGGCGGTGCGGTTCCCCCCGGCCAGCAGCCGGAGCGGGTCGTCGAGCCGCTCGGCGATCTGCGCCGGCGACAGCATGATGGATCGCGCCGCGGCCAGCTCGACGGCGAGCGGCAGGCCGTCGAGGCGGCGGCAGATCTCCCGCACCGCGTCCGCGGTCTCCGGGGTGGCGGGCCGCCCCTGCGCGGCGGCGCGCTCGGCGAACAGGCGGGCGGACAGCACCGCGTCCAGCGGGGCGAGGCGGCAGGTCACCTCGCCGGGGACGCCCAGCGGCTCCCTGCTGGTGGCCAGCACGCCGAGCCCCGGGTGGGTGCCGAGCAGCTCCGGGACGATCACGGCGCACCGGTCGGCGACGCGCTCGCAGGTGTCGAGCACGAGCAGCGAGGGCCCCTCACCGGGGACGACGCCGAGACCTGCGAGGCCGGAGCCCCCGGGACCGCCCGCGAGGCCGGGGGCGCCGGTGGCGGGACCGTCGAAACCGGCGGCCAGGTCGCGGAACCAGACGCCGCCCGGATAGGCGTCGGCCCAGGCGCGGGTGTACGCGTGTGCCAGCTGGGTCTTGCCGACCCCCGGAGCGCCGGTGAGCGTGACCAGCCGCGCCGAACCGAGCAGGTCGCGCAGGCCGGCGAGTTCGGTGTCGCGGCCGACGGGGCCGCCGGACCAGTCCCTGGGCAGATCGCCGCCCACCGCTAGGCCACCAGACGCCGGGAGAACGACCGCAGCGACAGCGCGCCCGTGGTGAGCGTTCCCGCGGCGAGGACGGCCAGCGCGACCGCCTCGGGCATGTGCGGGACGGCGGGACTCAGCGCGCCGCGCAGCCCCTCGCTCACGTAGACGAGCGGGTTCGCCAGGACGGCCGTCTGCAGCCACGGGATCGCCTCCAGCGCCGCCCAGGGGTAGTACACGCAGCCGAGCATCATGAGCGGGACGATGAAGATCGCGAACAGGGTGCTGAGCTGCTGGGGCGGGAGCAGCGTGCCGATGAGCAGGCCGATGCAGGCCGTCAGGAGGGACGACAGCACCAGGACCGCGACCAGCAGCGGCCAGCGCCCGAAGTCGATGTTCGGGGCCTCACCCGGCGCGTGCACGAACAGCACCGCGAGGAAGACGACCACCGCCGCGATCACTCCCTGGATCGCGCCCGCGACGATCTTCTCGACGCCGACGACCCAGACGGGGATCGGGGCCAGCGCCCTGTCGTCGATCTCCTTGGTGTACGAGAGCTCCATGACCAGCGGGGTCGTCACGGCGAAGATGCCCTGGAGCACGATGCCCGAGGCGACCAGGCCGGGGACCAGGATCGTGGTGAACGTCTCCGCGCGCCCGTCCGCGGAGAGTCCCTGGCCCGCCCCGTACCCGATCCGCGGCAGGACCACGGCGAAGACGAAGATGAACAGGACGGGCTGGACCACGGTCCGGGCCATGAAGGAGCGCAGGTCCCGCCGCAGCACCCGGAGGTCGCGGGCGAGCAGCGCGCCGAAGGTGCGCGCGTAGTGGCGTGACACCGCCGGGGGCGCGGCCAGGGGTGCGATGGTCGATGCCGTCATCGAATCTCCTTGAGCGTGGAGACCCCGGGCCTTGGCCCCGGGGCGGAACCGCGGCGCGGCGGCCGCGTGGTTCGGGTAGTTCGGAAGGTCTTCCGCGGGGAGGCGGTCAATCCCGGTACTCCCGCCCGGTCAGGGCGAGGAACACGGTTTCGAGGCTGGGCCGGACGACCCGGACGTCGGCCAGTGCCAGCCCCGCGTCCTGGCCCATGCTCACCAGGAGGGCCAGGACGCTCTCCGGGGCCGGGGTGAAGACGCGCAGCCGGTTGTCGGCGACCTCGGCGTCCGCGACGCCCGCCAGCTGCCCGGCCTGCGCGACGATCTTCTCCGGGTCGCCGTCGTAGGTGAGGGTCAGCACGGTCCGCAGGCTGGTGGACGCCTTGAGCTCGGCGAGCGTCCCGCAGGCCAGGACCGCCCCGTGGTCGACGATCGCGACCCTGTCGCAGAGCTCCTCGGCCTCCTCCATGTAGTGGGTCGACAGGACGACCGTCTGGCCCCCGTCGCGGATCTCCCGCAGGATGTCCCAGAGGTTCACCCGGGTCTGGGGGTCCAGGCCCGAGGTGGGCTCGTCGAGGAAGAGGATGTCCGGCCGGTGCATCAGCGCCCGCGCGATCATGATGCGCTGCGCCTGGCCACCCGACATCTCGGTGACCTTGGCCCCGGCGCGGGAGCCCAGGCCGAACCGTTCCAGCAGCTCGGCCGCCCGCCGCCTGGCCTCCCGCGCGGGCAGCCCGGCGTAGCGGCCGCGGAACTCCAGGTTCTCGCCCGCGGTGAGCTGCCGGTCGAGGTTGTTGTACTGGGCCACGACCCCGATGCAGCGCTTGACCGCGATGGGGTCGCGCACCACGTCCGCGCCCGCCACCCTGGCCACGCCGCCGCTCGGGGCGATCCTGGTGGTGAGCATCCCGATCGTCGTCGACTTCCCCGCCCCGTTGGGCCCGAGGAGGCCGAACAGCTCGCCCCTTCGCACCCGCAGGGTGAGCCCGGCCACCGCCTCGGTCACCCTGGACGAGCTCACGTAGGTCTTGCGCAGTTCGCTGGTCTCGACCGCGACGTCCGCCATGTCGGGCTCCCTCTTCGGCACGTGGCGCCCAGTGTGGGAGCGCCCGGTTAAGGCGCGCCTTGATGACGGTTGGAATCCGGTTTGAGACGTCGCGGCGCCCCTGCCCAGAGCGGTTATCAGGCATTTCCATACCGAGTCCCAACCGTTATCCAACCGGCCGAGCCGACACTTCGTTCAGACGACGGGAGTCCGATGACACCCCCCAGCATCACCTTGCGGGCGAAGATCGACCTGACCGGTCCCGCGCTCCGGAGCGCGGGGAGCTCGCTGTGGCGGGCTCCCGACCCGCGACGGCGCTACCGCGACTACCTGTGCGCGATGCACATGGTCATCAGGGCGTCGGTGCCGCTGTTGCGGGTCGCGGCGGCCAGGTCCGAGGAGCTGGGCGAGACGGAGCTGGCCGAATATCTGGACCGGCACGCGGAGGAGGAGGCCGACCACGACGACTGGCTGCTGGAGGACCTGGCGCTGGTCGACCCCTCGGCGGGGGACGCGCCGCGCGGCACGCCGCCCCCTTCGGTGGCCGGACTCGTCGGGGCCCAGTACTACTGGGTGCTGCACCACCACCCCGTCGCCCTGCTCGGGTACATCGCGGTGCTCGAGGGCGAGGCCCCCTCCCCCGCCCTGCTCGAACACATCGAGCGCAGCACGGGACACCCGCGGGCGGCGTTCCGCACGCTGTGGCGGCACGCCTCGCTGGACCCCGGGCACCGTGACGACCTCGACCGGATGCTCGACGGCCTGCCGGCGGTGCGGGAGCGGCAGGACGCCGTCGGGACCAGCGCCCTGCACACCGTGCGCGCGGCGGCCGAGCTGCTGCGCGAGCTGGCCGGCGAACCCGCCGGGATGTTCTCGTGCACCTGATGGACATCCTGGCGCTGCGCCCCGTCCCCGCCGCCGCGGTCCTCATGGCGATCACGCGGCGGTGCCCGCTGCGCTGCCGCCACTGCTCGACCGGCTCGCTGCCCGCCTCCGAGGAACACCCCGGGGAGATCTTCCAGCGCTTCGCCGGGACGTTCGCGCCGGGGGACGGGCCGCGGCTGGTCATGCTCACCGGGGGCGAGCCGCTGCTCCGGCCCCGCCTGGCCCGTTCGCTGGCCGAGACCGCCGCCCGCGGCGGTGCCCGCACGATGATCCTGTCGGGCATGTTCTTCGCCCCCCGGGTGCCCCCCGCCGCCGGCGGGGCGGCCCGGATCCCTCCCGCGATCGACGCGGCGATCGACGCGGCCGACCACTTCTCCGCCAGCCTGGATGCCTTCCACGAGGAGGAGGTGCCCCGGGAGAGCGTCTTCGCGGTCATGCGGGCGCTGCTGGCGCGGGGCAAGGACCTCAGCTTCCACGTCACGGGGACCGGGCCGGGCGACCCCTACCTGCGCGACGTCACCGCGGCGATCCGGCGGGAGTTCGGCGACCGGGTGCCGATGCTGGTGGGCCGGGTGGGAGCCGTCGGCCGGGCCCGCACCGCCGCGCTCGCCATACCCTCGCTCCCCGCGGCGACGGGGAGCGAGGCCGCGCCCGGCGCACCGGCCGGGACCGCCTCGCGCACAGCGCCCCCCGCGCCCCCCGCGCCCACCGGAACCTCCGGAGCGGTGACGGCCTCAGAAGCCGGCCCGCCCGCCGGAACCGGAACCGCCGGGAGCGCGCTGCCGTGCGCGATGGCCGCCTGGCCGACCGTCGGGTTCGACGGGACGATCACCGCGTGCTGCAACCAGGACGTCGTCGACCACCGTCCCGTCCCCGGCCACCTGCGCCTGGGACACGCCGGCACCGACGACTGGGACACGGTCAGGCGGCGCTGCCTGGAGTCCGGCGTGCTGCGCGCCCTGAGAACGTACGGTCCGCTGTGGCTGGCCGGCGCCCCGCCGGAGCGGGGGTACTGCGAGACCTGCCGGACGCTGGACGTGCCGCCCCCCGCCCCGACGCCCGCCGCCTTCGTGGAGCGGCAGGTCCGCGACCTGCAGCTGGCCGGCGGCGGTACGGGATTCGCCAGGCGTTACGGATGTCCTCCCTACGACCACCTCGTGTCACTCGGCCACCCTGAGAGGGACCATGACTTTTGACCCTGTTCACGAACTGGCCCGCGCGGGGATCGACCTCACCCTGGTCAGCCCGGAGCAACGCGAGGTCGTCCTCGCGCTGAGCGAGGCCGAGGTCGCTCTCCTGGCCTGCATCCACGAGCGGCTGAGGGACAGCGCCCCCGAGGTCGAGGCCCACATCGTCGGCGGACTCCTGTTCTGATCGGAGACGGTCATGCGATGCCCTTCCTGCCTGGCCGAGACACCGGGGCGGCCCCGGTTCTGCCCGTCGTGCGGCACGCGCCTCGCCGCGCCGGCGGCGGAGGCGCGCAAGATCGTCACGGTGGTCTTCTGCGACCTGGCCGAGTCCACCGCGCTGAGCGAGCACCTGGACCCCGAGTCGCTCCGCGCGGTCCTGATCCGCTACTTCACGCTCATGCGCGACCAGCTCGCCTGGCACGGCGGCACCGTGGAGAAGTTCATCGGCGACGCCGTCATGGCCGTCTTCGGCGTCCCGGAGCTGCACGAGGACGACGCGCTGCGCGCCGCCCGGGCGGCGGTGGACATGCAGGCGGCGCTCGAACGTCTCAACGACGACCTCGAACGCGACCTGGGGATCCGGCTCAGGGCCCGCATCGGCGTCAACACCGGCGAGGTCGTCACCTCGGGTCACGCCCACGGCGATCACGCGCTCGTCGCGGGCGAGACGGTGAACGCCACCGCCCGGCTCCAGCAGCTCGCCGGGCCGGGGGAGATCCTGCTCGGGCCCGAGACGTGGCGCCTGGTGGGCTCCTCCGCGGTGGGCGTCGCGGTCGGGCCCCTGGAGCTGCGCGGCAAGCGGCATCCGGTCACCGCCTGGCGGCTGGACTCGATGCGCTCCGACGACCCGGCGGTGATCCGGCGGTTCGACATCCCGTTCGTCGACAGGCGCGAGCCGCTGCACGAGCTGGACCGCACCCTCGACGGGATCATCAGCCGGCGCCACTGCCGTATCGTGACCCTGCACGGCGAGGCCGGGGTGGGAAAGACCCGGCTGGCGCGGCTGTGGGCCGAGCGCGCGGGGCGGCGGGGCGTCCTCGTCGGTTCCGGCCGCTGCCGCCCGTACGGCGCGGGGGGCACGCTGCTCGGGGTGGCCGAGGCGGTGCGCGAGCTGGTGACGGTGGGCACGCCCGACCCCGAGGCCCTGGCCGTGCTCCGCGACGGCCTCCTGAAGGACGGCACTCCCAATCCCTCCCAGCAGGAGACCGCCTGGGCGCTGCGCAGCGTCCTGGAAAGCCTGGGGCGTTCCACGTATGTGCTGATCGTGCTGGACGACGTGCAGTGGGCGGACGGCCCGGTCTTCGACATGCTCGGCGACCTCGCCGAGGAGTTGCGTGACACCGCGATGATGGTGCTGTGCGTGGCCCGCTCCGACCTGTTCGACCGCATGCCGGGCTGGCAGCCCGCCTCCCGGCTGGCCCTGCCCCGGCTCGGGCCGGCCGACTCCCGGCTCCTGGTCTCCGAGCTGGCCGAGGTGACGGCGCACGACGGCGCCCTGCTTGAGCGGATCGCCGAGCGCGCCGAGGGCAATCCCCTGTACCTGGAGCAGCTCGTGGCCATGCTCGGTGACGGCGGGGAGCCGCACGGCCTGCCGCTGACCGTGCGCGCGCTCATCGCGGCCCGCGTCGACAGGCTCGGGCCCGACGCCAGGGCGATGCTGGAGTGCGCAACCGTGGTCGGCAGGGAGTTCAGCGTCGAGGAGCTGCGGGCCGTCTCGGGAGCCGACGAGCCGGGCGAGCTGCTGGAGGAGCTCGAGCGCAAGTCCTTCGTCGAGCACCGCACGGAGGCGACGTTCCGGTTCGCCGGCGGCCTCATCCAGGAGGTCGTGTACGGCGGCATGGCCAAGCGCCGGCGGGCCGAGCTGCACGAGCGGTTCGCCGGCTGGCTGGCCGCGGGAGAGGCCGGGGACGAGGCCGTCGGCACGCACCTGGAGCGGGCCTACCGGCACCGCGCCGACCTGGGCCCTCCCGACGACCACACCGTTCGGCTGCGCGGCGCGGCCGCGGCCCGGCTGTCGGGGGCGGGCACCCTCGCGCTGCGCAGGAGTGACCTGTCCAGGGCGGAGAAGCTGCTCAGCAGGGGTGCGGAGCTGCTGGGGCCCGCCCATCCCGGCTGGCCGCAGATCAGCGGGCGGGTCGCGGAGACCGCGATCACCCTGGGCGACGTCGAGCGGGGGCGGCGGCTGCTCACCGAGGTGCTGGAACGCGCGACGGACGACTCGGACGCGCTGGTGGCCGCGCACGCCTCGCTCTACCTGAGCCACTTCGATCCCGCGGGCTCCTTCGAGGTCGCGCGCCGGGCCATCCCGGTCTTCGAGGTGGCCGGCGACGACCTGGGGCTGGCCAGGGCCTGGACCCTGGTGGCCCAGGAGGCTCAGGGGCGCGGCAGGTTCGCCGAGACGAGGGGGATGCTGCAGCGCGCCCTGGGGTACGCCGTGCGCTCCGGCGCCGAGCTGGAACGCGCGACGATCCTGGGCAACATGGCCGCCTCCCTCTGGCTCGGCCCCGAGCCGGCCCCCGTGGCCATCTCCCGGTGCCGCGACCTGCTGGCCGCGCACGGCAGGGACCGCGGGACCGTACGTGCCGTCGTCCGCTGCCCGCTGGCGGTCCTGCTGGCCACGCGGGGGAAGTTCGACGAGGCCAGGGCCACCCTCGCGGCGGCCGAGCGATCCTTCGCCGACCTGCGGCACGCGTACGCCGACGCGTTCATGCCGATCTTCTCCGCGGCCGTCGAGTCGCTGGCCGGACGCTGGGACGTCGCCGGGGACCTGCTGCTCCGGGCGTGCGCCAGGGCCGAGGAGCTCGGCGATACCCAGCTCCTGGTCACCGCCTCGCGCGACCTGGCCGGCACGCTGCTGCGCCGGGGGGACCTGGCCGGCGCCGAGCGGTGGTCGGGCACGGCCCTGGAGGGCTCGCCGGGGGACGCGCCGATGAACACGGCCGAGCTGCACGCGATCCGGGCCGAGGTGCTCGCCGCCCGAGGAGCGGGGGACGCCGCCCGCGAGCTCATGGACCTGGCCCTGCGCGAGGCCCGCGACACCGACTCCCCCACCTGCCGCGCCACCGTTCTGCTCGGCAACGCCCGCGGCCTCGCCCTCCTGGGGGCGTACGAGGAGAGCGGGGCGGCCGCGCGCGGCGCGGCGGCCGAGTTCGCGGCCAAGGGGCATCTGGTCGGCAAGAGCTGGGCGTCGGCGGGGCGGCGATGACCGCCCACCCTGACCTCACCTGGCGGCTCGGCGCCGAGGCCGACATCACCGTGTCCGCCGCGGGCAACGCCGCCGTCACCCCGGAGTGGGCGTGGCAGGGCGCCACCGGGCGCGGCGTGCGGGTCTGCGTCGTGGACAGCGGGGTCGACCGTGACCACCCGATGCTCGCCCCGGTGCACGCGACCCACGCCGTGGTGACGGGCCCGGACGGCAAGGCCGTCGTGCGGGAGAGCGACGGCGCCGACAGCTGCGGGCACGGAACGGCGTGCGCCGGGATCATCCGCTCGATCGCGCCCGGGTGCGAGCTGCACAGCGTCCAGGTGCTGGGGGCGGGCTTCTCGGGAACGGGCGACGCCCTCGTCACCGGGCTCCGCTGGGCCATCGAGCGGGAGTTCGACGTGGTGAGCCTGAGCCTGTCGACCAACAGGAGGCACCTGGCCGAGCCGCTGCGCGAGCTCGGCGACCTCGCCTACTTCCGGCGGACGGTGCTCGTGGCGTCCGCGCACAACCTGCCGGTGGAAAGCTTCCCCTGGCGGTTCTCGTCGGTGATCTCCGTGGGCAGTCACGCCGAGGACGATCCCGGCCTGATCCTCTACAACCCCCGCCCGCCCGTGGAGTTCTTCGCCCACGGATCCGACGTGGAGGTGGCCTGGCCCGGCGGCGGGCGCACCCGGTGCACCGGGAACAGCTTCGCGACCCCCCACGTCGCGGCCCGGTGCGCGCTGATCCTGAGCAAGCACCCCGGGTTGACACCCTTCCAGGTGAAGACCGTCATGTACCTGACCGCTCAGAACGTGAGGAGGCCCGATGACAGGGAACGGTGAGATGGTCGCGGCGATCTCCGCCGCGGTCGCCGGTTCGGAGAGGGAACACCGGCTCCTGCTCCAGTCGATCGTCGACACGGCGCGCGTGATCTTCGGCGCCAAGGCCAGCTCGATCTTCCTGGTGAACGAGGAGCACGGGGACCTCGTCTTCGAGGCGGTCTCCGGCGAGGGCGAGCAGGTGCTCGTCGGGCGGCGTTTCCCCGCCACGCGGGGCATCGCCGGGTGGGTGCTGAACGCCAGGGACGCGCTGATCGTCGACGACCTCTCGGCGAGCACCGTGTTCGCCCGCGACATCGCCGAGTCGACCGCGTACGTACCGGGCGGGCTCATGGCGGTGCCGCTCGTCCACGACGACGAGGCGCTGGGGGTCCTGGAGGTCCTGGACCCCCACCCGCAGGCGCGGGCGAGCATCGACGAGCTGGCGCTGCTGACGCTCTTCGCCTCGCAGGCCTCGGCGGCGCTGCGGATCGTGCAGCGCAACCGCTATGCCCGGCGGGTCCTGGACGGCACCGGAGCCGAGTTCGGCGACCTGGTGTCCATCGTCTCCGCGCTGGCGGGCGGGACCGCGGGAAAACGGCAGGCCGGGCTGCGCCTGATCGGTTCGCTTCACGAGCTCCTGGTTGACAACCAGACCTGACCAATTCAGGCAGGATTCACCCATTTACTAATACTAAAGCGCATATATCATAACAATTCCATGAGCCCGCCTCACAAAGCCCGGCTAGCCTTCCGAAGTCGCCTGACCAGTCAATGGAGAATTCCCCCGTGGGTGCAACCGCAGTGCGCGAGGAGGCAGAGGCGGGAGAAACCACCTTCGCCGTACTCGGCCCTCTCGAGGCCCGCCGCAACGGCAGCCTGGTTCCGCTCGGGCCCTTCAAGCAACGCGTGCTCCTGTCCCTGCTGCTCTGTCACGCCAACAGGATCGTGCCGGTGGACCAGCTCAGCACGGCGGCGTGGAGCGAGGAGCCACCCCGGACCGCCCTGAAGAACGTCCAGGTCTACGTGTCCGCGTTGCGCAAGAACGTGCTCGGGACGGCCAACCGCGACCGGCTGACCTACCGCCCCCCCGGCTACCAGCTGCGGCTCGGCCCGCAGCACCTCGACATCCTGGACTACGAGACCCTGGCCCGCAGGGGCCGCCAGTACCTGCGCGACCGCGAGATCACCAAGGCGGCGGGCCTGCTGCACGAGGCGCTGACGCTCTGGCGGGGCGACCCCCTGCCCGACATGGCGCAGGTGCCGCTGATCAGCGACGAGCTTTCTCGGCTGCACAGCGAGCGCATGTCGGTCTACGAGGACTGGGCGGAGGCGGAGCTCATCCTCGGGCACCATGCGCACATCATCGACTCCCTGGAGGAGAACGTCCGCAGCCATCCGCTCAGGGAGCGGCTGCGCAGCACGCAGATGATCGCGCTGTTCCGTTGCGGTCGGCAGTCAGAGGCCCTGGCGCAGTACGAGGACATGCGCCAGACGCTGGCCAGGGATCTCGGGCTGCAGCCCAGCCCGGTCCTCGAACGGCTCTACCGGGCGATTCTCGCGGGCGCCCCGTCCCTGGACAGCCCGTCCTCCGGCGGCCCGCAGCACCTCGGCGCCACGCTGGCCGGCGGCCCGCGGCGTGGTGGCGCGGCCGTGCTCAGACCGCGCTCCTCGACCGGCAACAGCCAGGACGTGATCGCCCACCTCAGCCAGCTCCCCCGCGACCTGGCCGACTTCACCGGCCGCCGCGAGACCGTCCAGGACGTTCTCGACGTCTTCCGCGCCCGCCGGCACAGCCCGCCGGTGGTGATCTCCGGCCCGGCGGGAACGGGCAAGACGGCGCTGGCGGTACACGCCGCCCACCTGCTCCGCGAGCGCTTCCCCGACGGGCAGCTCTTCGTGCGGCTGCGCACGGCGGGCGGCCGGGAGCGCTCGGTTCCCGACGTGCTGGCCGAGATCCTGCGCACCTGCGGCTTCGACGGCGACCCGCCGCGCCGGGCCGGCGAGCGGGTCGCCGCCTGCCGGGCCTGGCTCGCGGAGCGCAGCATCCTGCTCATCCTCGACGAGGCGTCGACCACGGCGCAGATACGGCCCCTGCTGCCCGGCACCGGCGACAACGGAGTGCTGATCACCGGCAGGAGGCGTCTGAGCGCCCTGGAGTCGGCGCACCACGTGGCGCTGGAGGGCTTCACCCCCGGGGAGGGCGTGGAGCTGCTGCGGCGGACCGCCGGCACGGAGCGCGTCGACGCGGACTCCGCGGCGGCCCTGAGCGTGGTCGCCACCTGCGGCAACCTGCCCCTCGCCGTCCGCATCGCCGGGGCGCGGCTGGCCGCCTCCCGGCACGTCCCGCTCCCCCTGTTCGCCGACCGCCTCGCGGACGAGCACTCGCTGCTGGACGAACTGTCGGTGGACGACCTGTCGATGCGCGCGTGCGCGGCCACCTACGAGCGCGACCTCGGGCCCGACCTGTGGGCCTCGCTGCGGCGCCTGGGCGCGCTGCCGACCGGCGAGTTCAGCGTCGACGACCTGGCGGCGCTGATCGGCTCCGACGCGCGGTTCGCCGCGGGCGTCGCCGACAAGCTGGTCGAGGCCCACGTGGTCACCGCGGAGTCCCGGCCCTCTCCGGTCTATCTGATCGCCGACTGGCTGCGCCTGTACGCGCGCGAGCGGCTGGAACGGGAGGAGTCCGCGACTCAGCGCACGGCGGTCGAGAGGCGGCTCCGCGAGGCGCGTGCCCGCACCCGATCGGGCCCGGCGACCGATTCCCGGGCTTGATAAAAGCGCGTAAAACGATAAATGACCCATTAAAAGGACTTTCCGTGCTTCCCTTAACGGGCCACGCCCCGGCGGGCCCCTCCGGGGGAGGCCGGAATGCCGGGAAGCTCGGGAGAACCGGTAAAGATAATTGTTTCGGGACCGAAAATCCCGGCAGCCCTTTGTCCATCTCGCTCACTCCGCCCGTCCCGCTTTTCCGGCCGTGAAATCAGCGACCGGTGCGGCCGGACGTCTCTGCCGGGCTTCACCTCTGCCCGGGGCCTTCCACGGCTTCGGGACGGTCCTCGGCGCGGAGATCAGCCGCCGGGCCGCCGCCGAGCGGGTGGTCGCGCCGCGCCGGGCCCTGTCTCGCTGACGGAGGGACGCAGGCGTACCAGCCGCATGGCCAGGTGAGCCCGGAGCCTGCCCGCGGAGTCGGCGAGGGAGAAGCCGAGGACGGCCTCCGCCCGCGCGATGCGCGCGGCCAGCGAGCTGTGGTGCAGGTGCACGGCGACGGCGGCCCGGCGGACCGTGCCCTCGGCGCACAACGCGCGCACCGCCTCCAGCGCCTCGGCGCCGTACGGCCGCCGTGCGAGCTCCTCGACGGCTCGCACGTCGGGCAGGGCGGCGATCTCCTCGGCCGGCACGTGGGTGGCGAACAGGGCCAGCGCGCCGAGGCCGCCCCATTCGACCACCCGGTCCGCCGGGTGTGGACCGGTGAAACGCAGGGCGGTGCGGGCCGCCGCCCAGGATTCGGCGGCCCCGGCTCCGCGCGTCTCCGGCCCGACGCCGACGCGCCAGGTGTCCGGGGTCCCGGGCAGCTCGCCGGGCCCGTCGATCGCCGGGCCGACCAGCAGCGCCACGGTGTCACCCAGCCGCGCGGCGCGGACGTGGCGGTCGGCGACCCGCAGCCGGGCGGCCACGGCGGCCCCGTCGCGGCCCTCCCGGTCGTCGTCGGCGAGCACGGCGAGCACCCGGAGGGGGGCGGCGGGGGCGAAGCCGAGCAGCCGCAGGGCGCGTGCCCGCTCGGCCTCGCCGGCGTCGGCCGACAGGACCAGCTCCACCAGGGCGGGGTCGGTGCCGGCCCGGGCCTGGGCGGCGGCCCGCTCCAGGGTGACCTCCGCCGCGCCCGCGAAGCGCTCCAGGACGATCTCGTCGAGGCCGTGCGCCGTCCCCTCGCGTTCCATCCACACGGCGCCGAGCCCCGAGCCGAGCCGGCGGTGGATCGCCGGGCCGGGAGGCTCCTCGCACGGCTCGGGCACCCCGCCGGGAACGACCCGCGTCCGCCCGCCGGTGACCGCGTCGACGAGCCCGACCGGGCACCGCGCCAGGCGCGCGGTGGCCTGGAGCAGCACCGGGATGTCGGCGTGGTTCCGCACCAGCACGTCGAAGTAGGCGATGACGCGGACGGCGCTCTCCGCGTCGGAGTCGAGCGCCGACAGTCGCAGCAGTAGTCCCTGCACGGCTCCACACTAGGTCGCCGCCCGCGTTCCCGGCCAGAACAGCGCACATCAGACGGCTCACACCAGACATGACACGCCCGGTCAGCGCAGCACCGGATAGTTGGCGCGGATGAGACCGCGCGGGTCGCGGGAGCGCTTGACGTCGCGCAGCCGGGCCAGCACGTCACCGGGGAACGCGGCCGCGGCCCGCTCACCGGGGCTCAGCGAGGTGTAGGGCTTGCGCCCGCTGGTCCGCGGGACCAGCACGTCGGTGATCTCGTCCTGGCGGGCCCGTACGGCGTCGGCGGCCTCGGGCGAGGGTGTGAGGCCGAACATGGCCAGCAGGTACGGCTCGGCCAGGTGCCCGCAGGCGCCGCCGTCCTCGGCCGGGCGGGACAGGGCGCCGCCGAGGTGGCGGATCTGCACACTCAGCAGCGGCTCGATCGGCGCGGCCAGCAGCGTCGCCGCGACCGCGTCGTCCAGATCGGTCAGCAGCTCCCCCCGGTTCCGCCCGGCCCCGGGGGCGAGGGGCTCGGCGCAGATGGAGCCCAGGTCGGCCACCGGCAGCGGGCCCCGGCTGTCGGAGATCACTCCGTCGATCTTGTCCAGGCGGCGCAGCAGGTCCTGGGCCTCCCCCGTCTCGCCCAGGAACGTCACGTCCACGGCGACCGTGGGCGCCGCTCCGGGGAAGTGCAGCAGGTCGAACCAGACGCTCAGTTCCTCGGGGGCGTCGGCGGTGATCTCCCGGAACGCCCGCAGCACGCGCGGGGCTCTGTCGGCGGGCCACAGGACGCGCCCCCCGTACAGGCGCGGCGCCGGGTGCAGGTCGAACTCGACGGCGGTCACCAGGGCGAAGTCACCGCCTCCGCCGCGCAGCGCCCAGAACAGCTCGGCGTCGGACGCGGCGTCGACCGCGGCCCGCGCGCCGTCGGCGCCGACCACGTCGAAGGCGCGCACGCTGTCGGCGGCGAAGCCGTGGCGGCGGCCGAACCAGCTCAGGCCCCCGCCCAGGGTGTAGCCCACCACGCTGGGTCCCGGGGAACTGCCGGCCAGCCCGGTCAGGCCGTGCGGTCCGGCGGCGGCGAGCACCTCGTTCCACCTCACCCCCGCGCCGACCCGCGCGGTGCGCCGTTCCGGCCGTATCTCCACCCCGCCCAGCCGCCCGGTACGCAGCAGGATCACCCCTTCCACGTCGCCGCTCGCGCCGTGTCCCAGGGGCTGGGCGGTCACGCTCAGCCCGGCCAGGCGGGCCCAGGTGACCAGCGCGGCCACGTCGTCGGCGTCCTCCGCCTCGACCACCGCCAGCACCGGCTGGTCGACCGCCAGGTTCCACGCCCGCCCGGCCCGCTCGAACCCCTCGTCGCCCGCCGCCAGCACCGGCCCCCTGACCGCGCGCCGCAGGTCGTTCCCGATCGTCATGATCTCTCCCTTTCGACGCCCCCACTCTCGGACGACCGGGCTGGGATCGAGCTGAGGTCGAGCTGGGGTCCGGGCACGGCCCCCGCCGCGAGGGCCTCCCCATGACGACGATCCCGGAGGCGACGGCCAGGGGACCGGCGACCGTCAGCTTCGACAGCCCGCACGGCCCCAAGGGGATGATCACCGGCGAGGTCGACGGGCTGCCGGTCAAGCCGCGCGCCAACGCCGGCCTCGCCGCCACCCTCATCCGCGTCATCGAGGACGAGGAGCTGCGCCACCGGCCGGCCGGGGGCGCTCCGGCGACCGCCGCCACCTACGACGTGGAGTCCGTCGGCGCCAGATGGGACGCCCTCCCGGAGGAGCTGCCGGCCCGCCGCGACGGCACCTACGTCAAGCCGGCGCCCGCGGTGCCGGACTCCGGCGGGGACGAGATCGTCTCGCGCCAGGGCGACAGATCGAGGCCCGGATACCGAAGCGCCATGGCAGCGAGCGTGTCGGGTGTCCAGAAGGCGTGACCGGGCGGCGGGAACCCGAAGAGCTCGAGCTGGCGTCGCGAGGCCCGCTCGACGAACCGGTACCAGGCGGGCTCGTGGCTGCGATCGGCCCAGCCTTGACGCTGACCCCACTCGACACCGGCCGGCCGGTAGTTCAGGTGCATGCTGTAACGAGCGCCTCGCGCGGCGGTCAGCGCCGTGCCCCGGTGGAAGGTACCGAGCTGGAAGGCGACGACGGTCCCCGCCGGCCCTGCGGCCGACACCTCCGCCTCGTAGAGCTCCGGGCTGCCGCCGGTGCGGACGAACCCGTTCTCACTGCCGGCGGCGTCGTCACGCGGATACCAGTTGGGTCTGGCCGGCAGATCGGCGGTGCGGGTGCGGGAGACGAGATGCGGCGGCCCGAGCTCGTCGGGGACGTCTGCCAGGTAGACGAACATCTCCAGCTGCCGGCAGCCGGGGGCGTCGCTGGGCACCAGGATGGTGTGGTTGAGATAATCCCGGTGCATGACCTGGTCGTAGTCGGCGGCACCGGTGTATTTCGCCCAGGCCTCGGCAGAGTAGATCCGAATGTCCTGGTCTTCCAGCAAGGCTTCGGCCAGCCGCGACAGACGCGGGTGCACCGCCAGAAGGCTCAGCTCGACGCCGGCGAAGGGAAAGGCGTCGATCCCGGCGAACTCGTCGCCCAGAAAGCGCTCACGACGTGCGTCACCACCGCCGTGGAACCCTTCGGCGGAGGGAAAGAGCAGTCCCAGCTCTCCCGCGGCCGGCGCCAGCTCATCGGCGGGGATGAACCCCGGAAGGACGACGAACCCGTGAGTGCGCCAGGCGTGCGTCGCGTCGTTGAGATCCACTGACACACCATGCACCGCCGTCGCCGTCTCGCGCAGTCCGTTTTTTCCCGGAGCAGGCGCCCCGGTTTTCCCGGAGCAGGCGGGCGGCCGCCCCGGCCGAGTTCAACCGGACGGCGCTCGACCGGACGGCGCTCAGCCGGACGGCGTGGCCGAGGACCACACACCGAACCACTGCTCGGCGCCGTACTCCTCGAACCGCTCCACCTCGGTGAACCCCAGCTTCGCCGCGAGGCGCATCGATCGGTCGTTGGCGGTCTGGGTGCTGAGCACCACCGGCTCACCGGGAAGCGCGCCGGCGACCCAGTCGAGTGCCGCCGCGCACGCCTCGGCGGCGTACCCGTATCCCCACGCCTCCGGCAGGAACATGTAGCCGAGCTCGGCCTCACCGCCATCCGGACGGACGTGACCCGGACGCTCGGCGTCGCGCCGGTCGATCTCGACGATGCCGATCATCGCCCCGTCGAGATCGACCACGAAAAGGCCAGGGCGCCGCCTGGGCACGGCAGGCAACGCACGTTCGAGCTCATCCCGCGGCCGAGGGCCACCGATGTAGGCGCCCACCTCGGACGAGGTGAACAGCTCGATGAGCGCCGCACGGTCCCGGGCCTCGGGCTCACGGAGCACGAGCCGTTCAGTCCTTACAGGGGCAGGGGGCCAGGCGACGGGACCGAGTTCAGCCATGGCGTGCAACCTACCGCACGCCCGTGAGGGCGATCCGAATGAGAAGGCCTGGCCGAAGTGGGTGACCCGCGTCCTCAACGGAGATCAGGACACCTGACACCGAGGCGCGGGGACAGGGTACCGGCGTGTTGCCGAGCGCCTCGCCGTCTCCCCGCGCCCCCGGTAACGGGAGATCGGCGCCTCCCGCCTGCCGACCCTGGTCCAGTACGACCCGCGGGTGCGCTTCTTCGAGGAGCACGAGGGCACCCTGCTGTTCTCCGGCGACAACGGCATCCCGCTGATCCGCTACCACATCGCCGACGAGGGCGGCCTGATCCCCCACGACCGCATGCTCGCCTTCCTCGCCGAGCACGGCTTCCACCCCGGCGACGACGGGCCGGACCTGCCGTTCGCGTACGTCTTCGGCCGCGGCCACTTCACGGTCTCCTACTACGGGGCCAACGTGTATCCGGAGAACACCGCGATCGGCCTGGAGCAGCCCGAGGTCAACACCCTGGTGACCGGCAAGTTCGCGCTGGAGGTGACCGAGGACGCCGAGCGCGACCGGCATCTGACGGTGACCGTCGAGCCGGCGCCTGGCCTGCGCGGCGCCGACGAGACGGCCCAGGCGATCGGCCGCTCGATCCTCACCCAGCTGCGCCGCCTCAACAGCGAGTTCGCCGACTACGTGCCCCCGGCGAAGCAGCCCCCGGTCGTCCACCTCCGCGAGACGGGCGACCCCGACCACTTCCCGCCCGGCGCCAAGCACAGCTACACCAAGGCGTGATCACTCGCCGGGCCACCGCGTTCTTTCGTCAGTTGGGTCCCGTGGGTCCCGCCTGTCCGGTCCTTGACGTGCGGGCTCCTGTTTCGCTTGCGCACTTCGGAGACGACAGCGGAAATGACGGTGGGGGAACGTAGGCTTCCGGCTGCCATGACGAAAGAAAACGCATGCCGGCGAGCCTGACCTTCCGGCTGTTCGGCCCGCTGGAGGTCGCCGGCGAGGCCGGTGACCCGCTCGACCTCGGCACCAGGAAGCAGCGTGCCCTGGTGGCGATGCTGGCGCTGGAGCCGGGCAAGGTCGTCTCGCTGGACCGCCTGATCGACGAGCTGTGGGCGGGCGAGCCGCCCTCCGGCGCGACGAGGACCCTGCAGGCCTACATCGCGCACCTGCGCAGGGTGCTGGAGCCCGGCCGCAGGCCGCGCACGCCGCCGGGGGTGCTGCTCACCCGCGAGCCGGGTTACCTGCTGGCCGTCACTCCCGGCCAGGTCGACCTGGCGCGCTTCACGGCGGGCGCGCAGGAGGGTCGCAGGGCGCTGGCGCGCGGCGACCACGGGGAGGCGCTGCGGGTGCTGGAGGAGACGCTGGACCTGTGGCGGGGTGAGCCGCTGGGCGAGTTCGCCGGTCAGGGGTTCGCCCGGCCCGCCGTCGCGCGGCTGCGCGAGCTGCGGGCCACCGCCGTGGAGGACAGGTTCGAGGCGCGGCTGGCGCTGGGCGAGGGCGGCGCCTGCGTGCCGGACCTGGAAGCCCTGGCCGAGGCCCACCCCTACCGGGAGCGGCTCTGGGAGCTGCTGGTGCTGGCGCTGTACCGGGCCGGCCGGCAGGCCGACGCGCTCGCCGCGCTGCGCCGGGTCCGTGCCCTGCTCGCCGACGACCTCGGCATCGAGCCGGGGCCGCAGCTGCGGCGCCTGGAGCGGGCGGTGTTCGAGCAGGCCGCCGAACTGGAGACCCACGGCGTCGCTTCCGGCCCGCCTCCCGATGCGGGCCCGCTCCCGGTTCCCGCCGCGCCCGTCCCGCTCGCCCCGGCCTCTGTCCCGGCCGTGACGGGAGACGAGGCCGGGGCCGGGCACCTCGTGCCCGGTGAGACCCTGGTCGCCAGGGAGGCGCAGCTACGCCTGGTGGCCGAGCGGCTGGCCTCGGCGCGGCGCGGGGAAGGCGGGGTGCTGCTGGTGACCGGGGAGGCCGGGATCGGCAAGACCCGGCTCGCGCGGGCCGCGGCCGACGAGGCCGCCGGACGGGGTTTCCGGGTCGCCTGGGGGCGCTGCGTGGACGGCACGGCACCCGCGTTCCGTCCCTGGATCCAGGTGTTGCGCGAGTGCGGCGGGGCGAGCCAGTTCCACGGCGAGGCGGCGTCATCGGCCTCCGACCCCGATGCCGCGCTGTTCGAGCTGTACGAGCGGGTGGTGACGACCCTGACCTCCACCGGCGGCCCGCTGCTGGTGGTCCTGGAAGACCTGCACTGGGCCGACGCCTCCTCGCTGCGGCTGCTGGCCTTCGTCGCGGGCGAGCTGGCCCGCCACCCGGTGCTCGTGGTGGCGACGCTGCGGCCCGAGCCCGGCGACCATCCCGCGCAGCTGCGCGACACCCTCGGCGCGCTGTCGAGGGAGCCGGGGACCGTACGCGTGGAACCGGCCCCGTTCGGCGCGGGAGACGTGTCGTCGTACCTGCGCCTGCGGCGGATCCCCGAGGATCCCGGGCTGGTCGACGTGCTGCTGGAGCGGAGCGGCGGCAACCCCTTCTACCTGGGTGAGCTGCTGCGCCTGCGCGAGAGCGAGCGGTGCCTGGCGGCCGGGCTGCCCTCCGGGGCGCGCGACGTCATCGAACGCCGGGCGGCCAGGCTTCCCGAGGAGACGCGGGAGCTGCTGCGGGCGGCGGCGGTCACCGGACGCGAGGTGGAGGTCGACGTGCTCGAAGCCGTCACCGGCATCCCCGCCGAGCGGGTGATGTCCCTGCTGGAACCGGCGGTGGCGAGCGGGCTGCTGGCCGAACCGCCCGGCGGCCCCGACTACCGCTTCTCCCACGCCCTGGTGCGCGACGCGCTGCTGTCCGGGCTCGGCCGCCTGGCGCGGGCCCGGCTGCACCTGCGTACGGGCGAGTGCCTGGAGACCAGGCCGGGCACCGAGCCCGCCACGCTGGCCCACCACTTCGCCGCGGCCGCCAGGGTCGGCGGCGCGGCCAAGGCGGTGGAACACGCCTCCCGCGCGGCCGGGCGGGCCGCGGCCCAGCTCGCGTACACCGAGGCCGTCGAGCTGTGGGAGCTGGCCCTGAGCTCGCTGCCGGCCGACGGCGGCGACGGTGGCAGGGCCAGGTGCGCGCTGCTGACCGAGCTGGGGCAGGCCCGCCGCACGGTGGGGGACGCCGCGGCGGCCCGCCGGGACCTGGACGAGGCGATCGAGCTGGCCCTGCGGCTGGGCGACAGGGATGCCCTGATCTCCGCGATCACCGTCTCCGGCGGGCTCGCCCTGTGGTTGTGGCGCCCGTACGGAGTGGTCGACGCCGCGATGGTCGCCGTGCTGGAGGACCTGCTGGCCGGGCCGCTCGACGACCGCGACCGGGCCGCGCTGCTGGGCACCCTGGCCGTGGAGCTGCACTACGGGCCGCGCCGCGCCGAGGGCGAGCGGCACGCGGCGCGGGCGGTGGAGATCGCCCGTGGCCTTGGCGATCCCGCGCTGCTGGCTCGCACCCTGAACAACTACCTGCTCGCCTGCTGGGTGCCCGGCCGCAATCCGGAGCGGCTGCGGGCCGCGGAGGAGATGCTGGCCCTGCCCCGCCTGCCGCGCGCCACCGAGCTGGTGGCCCGGGCCTTCCGGATGGCCTGCCTGCTGCGCGCCGGCGACCTGACCGGCTGGGATCTCGACCTGGCCCGCTGCGAGCGGCTGATCGAGGAGGTGCGCCGGCCCGAGCTGGAGGCCATGGTCCGCATCGCCCAGACCGCCAGGTGCACCCTGGAGGGTCGCTGGGCGGACGCGGAGTCCCTCGTCACCCGCTTCGGGAAGATGCGGTACGGCTCCAGCCTCTGGGGGCAGGAGTTCCGGCTGCGGCTGACGACGTTCACCTGCGACCGGGGGCGCGGCCGGGTCGCGGAGACCCTCGACGGGCTGCTCGCCTCTGCGGAGGACCCGTCACTGGCGCCGCTGCGCCCGATCGCGGTGCTGGCCGCCCTCGACTCCGGCCGTCCGGATCTCGCCCGCGAGCTGGTCGCCCGCTGGGGCACCGAGATCGCGGACGACTGGATCGCCGACTTCCTCGTCCCCGTCTGGGGCCTGGTCGCCGCCCGGCTCGGCGTCCCCGACCCGGAGGAGCTGTACGACCGGCTCGCCCCGTACGCCGACCAGCTGATCGTCTCCGGGACGGGCAGCGCGGCGTGGGGCTCCACCCACCTGGTCCTCGCCGAGCTGGCGGCGCGGCTGGGCCGCGCCGGCCTGGCTCGGGAGCACGCCCGCGAGGCGGCCGAGACGCACCGGCGGCTCGGCCTCGCCTACCTGGAGGAGCGGAGCCTGCGGCTGCTGGCCCGCCTGAGCTGATCCGGCCTATTCCAGCCTGTCGTCTCCCGGCCGTTCAAGCCCGCTCCCTCAGCCGCTCCGGCCTGTTCCCTCAGCGGCTCCGGCCTGTGCCGGGCCGTCCGGGCCCGCCGGAGCGGCCGGCGGGTCACCAGCGCTGGTGGACCTGCGGGCGGATCAGCTCGTCGTAGATCTCCCGCACGCCCGCGAGGGTGGCCTCGGGCAGCGGGTCCACGGCGGCGGCGGCCGCGTTGGCGCGCGCCTGCCCGGGGTTGCGGGCACCGGGGATGACCACGGAGACGCCGGGCTGGTCGATGATCCAGCGCAGCGCGAACTGCGCCATGGTGGCCTGCGGCGGCACCAGCGGGGCCAGGCGGCGGACCGCCTCCAGACCGGTGGCGAAGTCGACCCCGGAGAAGGTCTCGCCGACGTCGAAGGACTCGCCGTGCCGGTTGTAGGTGCGGTGGTCGTCGGCACCGAAGACGGTGGACTCGTCGTACTTGCCGGACAGCAGGCCGCTGGCCAGCGGGACGCGGGCGATGATGCCGACCCCGGCCTCGGCCGCCGCCGGGAGCACCCTCTCCAGCGGCTTGAGCCGGAAGGCGTTGAGGATGATCTGCACGGTGGCCACGCCCGGCCGGGCGATCGCGGTCAGCGCCTCGTCGCAGGTCTCCACACTCACCCCGTAGGCGGCCACACGGCCCTCCTGAACGAGGGTGTCGAGGTCGTCGAAGACCCTGTCGGTCGCGTAGACCGGGGTGGGCGGGCAGTGCAGCTGCACCAGGTCGAGGGTGTCGACGCCGAGATTGGCGCGGGAGCGGTCGGTCCACGCCCGGAAGTTGTCCAGGGTGTAGGCCGACGGCTCCTGCGCGACGCGGCGGCCCATCTTGGTGGCCACGGTGAGCCCCGGCCTGGCCTTGATCAGCTGCGAGACGATCTGCTCGCTGCGCCCGTCGCCGTACACGTCGGCGGTGTCGACGAAGGTGACCCCGGCGTCCACGGCGGCGTCGAGGGTGGCCAGGGCCTCGTCCTCGCCGACCTCACCCCAGTCGGCCCCCAGTTGCCACGCGCCGAGCCCGACGACACCGATCCGCCTGCCTGTTCTTCCCAATTCGCGCTGTTCCACATCAGCGATCGTAGTCCGCACGACGCGGTGGGAATCACCGGCACCCGGGCGCGGCAGGCAGGCGGGACGCGCGGCACGGGCCCCGGACCTACCCCGGCACGCTCGGCATCACGTGGGCGTCGGGACCGGGGAAGACGAGGCTTTCGTGCTCGTCGCCCTCCCAGCGGACCACGTAGGGCGGGCTCCCGTCCTCGTGGCGTAGCTCGATGATGGATCCGATCTTGCGGGGAGCGCCGTCGTGGGCACTCTCCACGATCAACTTGTCGCCTACGGTCGCCTTCACTGTGGCCTCCTGGATCAGCTGGATCAGCAGGGTGCCGGCTCTCCGGCCGTCCTCCCCTTCCATCGCATCACTCCGTGGCGCATTCGTCCAGGTCAGGAGCATGGCAAGGTCGACTGAACGGCCCCGTGGGCTTCAGACTTTACTTATATAAGCCGATCCTGAGACAGTGAGGTCATGCACGCGCTCGACGTTCTCGGCGATCCGGTCCGGCGCCGGATCCTGGAGCTGCTCGCCGACGGCGAGCTGGCGGCCGGTGAGATCAGCGCCGTGGTGCAGGAGGAGTTCGGGATCTCACAGCCCGGCGTCTCCCAGCACCTGCGCGTGCTGCGCGACAACGGGTTCGCGACGGTACGCGCCCAGGGGACCCGGCGGCTGTACGCCGTCGACCCCGCCCCGCTGCGGGAGGTGGACCGGTGGCTCGACCGCTACCGGCACTTCTGGAACCAGCACCTCGACGCCCTGGGCACCGAGATCGCGCGGGGAAGGCGGGAACGTCGCCTCAGGGAGGCGGAGAACCCACCGGCCCCGGGCGTGGCCGGGCACGGCCCCTGACCCCCGCCCAACTCCCCCTCAGTCCCCTCGACTCCCCCTCGGCCTCCTCCTGCCCCGTCCAGCTCCCCCTCGCCCCCGTGCCCCCGCCGGCTCCCCACCGCGAGTACCCTCCCCCGGAAGCGGGATCCGGATCTCCCCGCTCAGGAGGGGTCCGCCCACAGCCTGCGTACCGTGGCGAAGACCCGCTGGTTGTGGGAGATCTCGACGACGTTGCCGTCGGGGTCCTTCAGGGCGCAGACGTAGCCGACCGGGCCGGGCATGTCGCGGGGCTCCCAGTGCAGGCGGCCCAGCTCGCGCGCTCGCTCGGCGATCTCCTCGACGTCGGCGCGCTCGGGCACCTCGATGCCGAGGTGCGCGAACGGCGTCAGCAGCCCCAGCCGCCCGCCCCTGTCCTTGTCGAACGAGACGAGCACCAGGACCATCGGGGTCTCGGCCTGCCCCTCGTTGGAGAGCCAGGCGCTCTCCCCGTCGGCGTCCTGGAAGCGCTCGACGACCACCAGCGGCGTCAGCGACGTGTAGAACGCGATCGCCTCGTCGAGATCGCCCGTGGGCAGGGCGACATGCGTCCACCGCGCCCGGGTCAGATCACTCATGAGGATCCCCCACTTCCTTGGGGCCGATCCGGGCGGTGTGCGCCGATCCGGCCGGCCGCCGGTGTCCGGGACCCTCAAGTGGAGCCCCGTTCGAAGGGCCGTCCCAGCGCTCCCGGCTCGCGGCGCCGGTTCGTGAAGAGCAGCATCGCGAGCAGCGCGACCAGGTACGGCGCCGCTATCAGCAGTTGTGAGTTCAGCGTCAGGCCCAGCGCGGGCAGCGCCAGGCGCAGGGCGTCGGCCAGGCCGAAGAGCGCGCAGCCGAGCAGGGTGCGTCCCAGTCGCCAGCCGCCGAAAATCACCGCCGCGATGACGATGTACCCACGACCGGCCGTCATGTTCTGGTTGAACGAGCCGACCTCGCCGACCGCGAGGTACGCACCCCCCAGCCCGGCCAGCGCGCCGCACCACAGCAGTGCCTGGCGGCGGCGCGCGTTGACCCGGATGCCGGTGGCGTCGGCGGCCCTCGGATGCTCTCCGACCGCCCGCAGCTCCAGGCCCCACCTGCTGCGCTCGACCAGCCACCAGGTCAGCGGGACGATGACGATCAGCAGGTAGACCGGCCAGCGCTCGACGAACAGCGGGGCGCCGATCAGCGGGATGTCGCGCAGCCAGGGGACGCTGACCTGCGACACCTGGTGGGAGTCGAAGTCACTGATCGTGATCAGGTAGCCGGTCAGCCCGAGGACGAGGGCGTTGAGCACCAGGCCGGCCACGAAGGTGTTGATCTCCAGGCGGTGGGAGAGGTTGCCGTGGACGAGACCGACCAGGAGCCCGACCAGCACGCCCGCGACCAGCCCGGCGGTGGCGCTGCCGGTGGCACTGGCCGTGGCGACCGAGCCGAACGCGGCGCCCAGCATCATCGCCTCGACGGAGATGTTCATGGCACCGGCCCGCTCGGCGAGATACTCCCCGCACGCCGCGAAGGCCAGGGGCACGGTGAGCCGTACCCCGCTGGACAGGATGGTGGAGACGTCGTCCGCGGTGATCATCGGGTGGCCCCCTCCGCGACGGGCGCGGAGCGGTGCCCGGCGCGCGCGGCGCGGACGCCGCTCCCCCGGTGCCGGAGCACGGCGATGACGGCGGGCGGGGCGACGAAGGCCAGCACCAGCAGGGCCTTGACCACGTCCACGACGAACGGGGGCACCCCGGTCGCGGCGAGGAAGCCGCCGCCGGAGCGCAGCACGCCGAACAGCAGGGCGACGGGTATCGCCGGCAACGGCCGGTTGCGGGCGATCAGGGCGACCAGCAGGCCGTCCCAGCCGATGCTCATCGCCATGCCGGGCTGCAGCCGGTGGACGCCCACCGGGCTGGTCAGCAGCACGGCTCCGGCCAGCCCGGCGAAGGCGCCGGAGACGGCCAGCGCCGCGCCGCCCAGCGCGCCGGCGCGTACCCCGGCGTGCCTGGCGGCGAGCGGGTTGAGGCCGAGCATGGTCAGCCGGAACCCCCACCGGGTGCGGGCGATCACCGTCGCGACGATCGCGGCCCCGGCCACCGCGATCAGCAGGCCCCCGTTGACCTGCAGGTCCGGGTACTCCCCGATCGAGCCGAGCAGGGCGCTGTCCGGCAGCGGGTTGGACTGCGGCGCGACGACGGCGTCGCCGACCCTCGACTCCCGCAGCAGCCACGGCGTGTTCACCGCGAACGCGACGAGCTGCTGGGCGACGAAGGTCATCAGCAGCGTGCTGACCACGACGTCGACGCCGCGCAGCCGGTACATCAGCGAGCTGAGAGCGGCCCACGCGCCACCGGCCAGCGCGGCGGCCGCCAGCACGGCCACCAGCAGCGCCGGGCCGGTGACCGCCAGGCGCAGGCCCACCCAGGCGGCGAGGAGGGCGCCGACGAGCAGCTGACCCTCCTGGCCGATGTTGAACACGCCGGACCTGGCGCTGACGCACGCGCCCGCGGCGACGAGCAGCAGCGGTGCCGCGTACAGCAGGGTGGAGGTCCAGGCCGCCGGGTCGGCCACGCTGCCCTGGAAGAGGGCCCGCACCGACGCGAGGGGGGAGCCGCCGGTCACGGCGATCAGCAGCGACGACAGGGCGAGCGCCCCGGCCACGCCCGCGACGGTCACCAGGCCGGTCTGCCGGCCCGGCGCGCCGGGACCGGGGACGAGGAGGGCGAGCAGGCGGCGGCCGGACGGATCCGGGCCGGGGTGCCGGCCGGGGTTTCGGCCGGGGTTTCTGGGGATTCCGTTCACGCGGCCACCCCGCCCACCAGCATTCCGAGCCGCTCGGCGGTGGCCTCCCCCGCGGGCAGGACGCCGGTGATCCTTCCCGAGGAGATCACCGCGATCCTGGAGGCCAGCGTCATGACCTCCTCCAGCTCGGTGGAGATCAGCAGCACGGCCGCCCCTCCCGCCGCGACGTCGCGCAGCCGCCGGTACACGTCCTCGGTGGCGCCCACGTCCAGCCCGTGCGAGGGCCGTGCCGCGACCAGGACGGCCGGGCGGGCCGAGAGCTCGCGGGCGAGCACGACCCGCTGCCGGTTGCCTCCCGACAGGTCGCGCACCGGGGTGTCCGTCGACGGGGTGACGATGCCGAACTCGGCCACCAGGCGGCGGGCCACGGAGCGCGCCTTTCCCCGGTCGAGGAAGACCCGGCCGCTCACGGCGTCCAGTGACTTCATGACCAGGTTCTCGGCGACGCTCATGTCCAGCACCAGCCCGGAGCCGTGCCGGTCCTCCGGCACGACACCGAGCCCGGCGGCGTGCAGCGCCCCCGGGCGGTGCGGATCGACCGGCCGCCCGGAGATCTCGACCGACCCGGAGTCCGGTACGACGAGCCCGGACAGCAGGTCGCCCAGGGCCGACTGGCCGTTGCCCTCGACCCCGTACAGGCCGACGATCTCACCGGGGGCGACGTCCAGGCTGAGATCGGACAGGACGGGCACGCCGTCGAGGGTGAGGGTCAGGTCGCGCAGCCGCAGCGCGGGCGTGGGCACCGGGATCCCCGCCCTCCTCGCGCCCGCCTCACCGGTTCCGTGCTCCCCGGTCGCCGTCTCGTTCGCCGTGGTCTTCCCGGTCGCGGACCCGCGCGTCCCGAGGGGGCCGGCCGGCAGCAGGCCGAGGGCGGCGGCCTCGGTGCCCAGGGAGACCTCCCTGCCGACCATCCGCCGGGCCAGCTCCCGCGGGTCCGTCTCCGCGGTGGCGCTCCGGAAGACGACCTTCCCCCTGCGCAGCACGGTCACCCGGTCGGTGGCCGTGGTGATCTCGTCCAGTTTGTGGCTGATCAGGATGACCGCGCGGTTCTCCGAGCGGACCGCGCGGCGCAGCACGCCGAACAGCTCCGCCGACTCCGCCCGGGTCAGCACGGACGTCGGCTCGTCGAGGATGAGCACCGCCGGGTCCCGGCGCAGGCACTTGATCAGCTCGACCCGCTGCCGCTCGCCCGCGGAGAGCCGCGCCACCCTGGCCATCGGATCGACCGGCAGGCCGTAGCGCCGGGAGATCTCCCGTACCTGGTCGCGGGCCACGGCCTTGTCGATCTTCCCGGTGTCGCCCAGGATGACGTTCTCCCAGACCGTCAGCGGGTCGACCAGGCTGAAGTGCTGGTGCACCATGCCGATGCCGAGCGCCGCGGCCTGCCTCGGCCCGCCGATCTCGACGGGCTCGTCATGGCGCAGGACGGTTCCGGCGTCCCGCTGGACGAGTCCCGTCAGGATCTTCATGAGCGTCGACTTGCCTGCCCCGTTCTCGCCGAGCAGGCCGTGGATCTCGCCCTGGTGGACGGTGAGGTCCACGGCGTCGCAGGCGACGACCGGACCGTAGCTCTTGCTGACTCCCCGCAGCCGGAGGGCGGGCACCGGCGGCGGGGTGATGTCCCTCGCCCTTTCGTCGTCCGTCACGTCAGGAACCGAGCCTCTTCACTTCCGCCTTGGGGTCGATCCTCCCGCTGCCGACGTCGGCGATGAACGTCTTCAGCCTCTCCTCCTGCTCGGGGGTGGGCTCGCAGATCCTCACGGTGGGGAACGGGTCGACGCCGAGCTTCCAGACCTTCTCCACGCCCATCCGCAGCTTCGCCTCGGCGAAGTCCTCCAGCGCGGCCCCGAAGTAGTCTCCGGGACTGAAGAGCACCGAGATGTCGAACGTGGGCGCGGTGGAGGCGCACCGGTCGGTGCCCGGGGTGAGGGTGAGCACGCCGTTGGCGTCGGCCAGCTCCGCCGACGCGTCGGTGGCCCCGCCCAGGTAGGGGTAGACGACCTTGACGCCCTGGCTGATCTGGGCCTGGGTGGCCTCCTTGGCCTTGGCCGAGTCGTTGAGGTCGCCGCTGTAGGTGACCGTCAGCGTGGCCTCGGGGACCACCAGCCGGATGCCCGCCCGAAAGGCCCTGGCCGCCGCGGTGGTGAAGTCGACCTCGGGGCCGGTCACGAACCCGGCCTTGGTCATGCCCTTCTCCTTCATCAGCAGGCCCGCCGCGTACCCGGCGGCAAGCAGGCTCTGGTCCGCCTCGTCGGTGGAGAGCATGATCCTCGGGGTCTGCGGGACGTTGTCGGAGGAGGGGACGTACCAGGCGGTGCCGGCGCACGCCGGCTCCTCGGAGGCGGGGATCGCGTCCCTGAGGTCCGCGGCGCCCAGGGCCACCATGTCGACCTTCTGCCGGCACAGCGCCCGCGCGGCGTTGAGCGCCTCGCTGGGGTTGACGCCGCCGCGCTTGATGATCGTCCAGCCCTTCGAGGTGGCGAACCGCTCCGCCGTGTCGACGAAGCTCTGGTAGTAGCCCTTGTCGTTGATGTCGCCGGGGCTCAACACCCCGATGACGACCTTGCCGTCGCCGTTGACGTCCGGCTGGCCCGCGAGCACGGTGCCGCCGTCCGTCTTCGCTCCGGTGCCGGCCGGGGCGGGGGTCGCGGCCCGGGGTGCCGTGGCGTCGCCGCTCGCGCACCCGGCCAGCGCCACCGAGGCGAGAAAGGCGGTCAGCGCGGCCGTGACCCGGCCCGTTCGATGGAATGCGGCCATGACGATCCTCTCGATCTGATGCGCGCGCCGCCCACGGGGCGCGGGTGGGGAACGAACCCTGGTCGCGGGAATGGGGGTACGGGCTTGCTGCGGGCAGGTCGGGACGCTGCCATGTGGACGCTGCCATTTAACAGCCGTCGCCGTCCGTCGTGTCCACCGCCCGCCGGAGGCCGGAGAATCCCCCGGTCGCGGGCCCGGCCGGAAAGCCTCCCGCCCCGGCCCGTCACCGGCCCGCGCGGCCCGCGCGGGTCCGGCGTACGATGCGGGCATGCCGAACCTCGGGCCCACTGAGCTGCTGATCGTCGCCGCCCTTTTCGCGGTGGTCCTGGCGATCGTCGTCGGTGCCGTCATGGCGGCCAGGAGTGGCGGCCGGGCGCTCTCCGGCGGCCGGACGCCCCTCGCGCCGCTCACGCCGCCGACGGCCCAGGGGCTGTACGAGACCGTCACCGGGCTGACGCGCCAGGGCCGCAAGATTCAGGCGATCAAGGAGCTGCGCCAGTACACCGGGCTCGGCCTGAAGGAGTCCAAGGCGATCGTCGACGCCGTGGCCGCGGGGCACGACATGTGGAGCCATCCCCTCATGGGCGGTTTCCGCCCCGCCCGTCCCATGGTCCCGCCGGGCGCCGGTGCTGCGGGTGCTGCGGGTGCCGCCGCTGTCACCGGCCCCGACCTGGCCACTCGCGTGCGCGAGCTCAAGGCCGCCGGCCGCGCCGAGCAGGCGATCTACCTGGTGCGCGGCGAGACCGGCATGGGCGAGCACGAGGCCGAGCTGTTCGTCGACGCCCTCTGAGCCCTCCCGAGTGCCCTCCCGGGCTCCCTGTCCCCTCCAGCCGCCCCCCTCCCAGGCTCCCCGCACCCCTGCGCTCTGGCCCTCCCGCGCTCTCCTCGGGACCGTGGAGCGCTCAGTCCGGTCCGGCCGGCCGGTCCTCGACGCCGGCGAACATGGTCCGGTGCAACGCCTCGACGTGGCGGCGGGTGATCTCCACCGCCCTCAGCGGGTCGCCCGCGGCCAGGGCGGCGACGAGCTCGGCGTGCCCGCGGTTGGACTCGCGCAGGTGGTCCAGGGGGAAGGGCAGGTAGTAGCGGCAGAGCTCCCGGGCGACCGCGCCGTACTGCTCCACCGCGGACGGCAGGCCGGTGGCCGCGGCCACCTCCATGTGGAAGCGCTCGTCGCAGGGGCGGAACTCGGCCCAGCCGGAGGCGCGGTCCATGCACGCCACCAGCCGTTCCAGCTCCTCCAGCCGACGCGGGCCCGGGCGCGTCGCGGCCAGGTGCGCGATGCCGCACTCCAGGAGCAGCCGCTGGTCGATCAGTCGGTCGACGTCGGCGGCGGCCGACCGGTAGGCCTCGATCTCGCGTACCCCGCCGGGCAAAGGCCGCTCGGCCACCAGGGTGCCGCCGCCGCGCCCGCGCCGCCGCTCCAGGACGCCCTGGTCACAGAGTGAGACGAGCGCCCTCCTCACGGTGATCTCCCCGACGCCGAGGGCGCGGGCGCTCTCGTCGGCGGGCGGCAGCCGCTCCCCGGGTCTCAGCAGGCCCAGCTCGACGGCCATCGCGATGCGGGCCCGGACGCCGCGCTGTTCGACCTGGCGCCGTTCGACAACCGGGCCACCACGGTCCCCGGCGTCGCGGCGGGGGCCGCCATCGCCGCCTACGCCCTCCTCGGCTTCGACGCCGTCACCACCCTCGCGGAGGAGACCGTCGAGCCGGAGAGGACGATCCCCCGGGCGATCCTGCTCACCGCGCTCGTCGGTGGCGTGATCTTCATCGTGGTCGCGTACTTCACGCAGCTCGTGCATCCCGGCGGCTTCTTCGAGGACTCCTCCTCGGCGGCCTTCGAGATCGCCGGGCTGATCGGCGGCAGCCTGTTCGGCGCGGTCTTCCTGACCGGTCTGGTCGTCGCCCAGTTCGCCTCCGGCCTCGCCGCGCAGGCCGGCACCTCGCGGCTGCTGTACGCGATGGGGCGCGACGGGGTGCTGCCCCGCAAGGTGTTCGGCCACCTCCACCCCACACGCCGCACGCCCGTGTTCGGCCTGGTGATCACCGGTGCCGCGGGCCTGATCGCGCTGCGGCTGGACATGGCCACCTCCACGTCGTTCATCAACTTCGGCGCCTTCATCACCTTCGCCTTCGTCAACTTCAGCGTCATCGCCCACTACGTCGGGGAACGCCGCGCGGGCCGGGCGCCGGGGGTGGTGCCGTACGTCCTGGTCCCGGCGATCGGGGCGGGGGTCAACCTGTGGTTGCTCAGCCGCCTCGACGCGCACGCCCGCACTCTGGGCCTGATCCGGCTCGGCCTGGGCGTGATCTATCTCGCCTGCCTCACCCGCGTGTTCCGGCGGCCGCCGCCCGACCTGGAGTTCGCCGAGGAGGCGCCCGTCGTCGCGGGCACCGCCAACGACCCGCGCCTGTTCTGACAGTCCTCCGGTCCCGCGCCTGCTCCGGCGGCCCCGCGGCGCGGCCCCCGCCCCGGGTCAGCCTGTCGTGCCGAGCATGCCGTTCGGGTCGAGCACGAACTTGGACGCGGCGCCCTGGTCGAAGTCCGCGTACCCCTGGGGCGCCCGCTCCAGGGGGATCGTCACGGCGTTGACCGCCTTGGCGATCTGCACCCTGTCGTTCAGGATCGCCTGCATCAGGTAGCGGTTGTAGCGCATCACGGGGCACTGGCCCGTGAAGAAGGCCAGCGACTTGGCCCAGCCGAGGCCGAGCCGGATGGACAGCGCCCCGCGCTGCGCCGCCTCGTCGTGGGCGCCCGGGTCGCCGGTCACGTACAGGCCGGGGATGCCGAGCGCGCCGCCCGCGCGGGTGATCTCCATGAGCGAGTTGAGCACGGTGGCGGGCTGCTCCCTGGCGGAGTCGCCGCCGTGGCCGCGGGCCTCGAAGCCCACGGCGTCGACGCCGCAGTCGACCTCGGGCTCGCCGAGGATCTGCTCGATCTGGTCCCTCGGCTCGCCCCGCGACACGTCGACGGTCTCGCAGCCGAAGCTGCGGGCCTGCTCCAGGCGCTCCTTGTTCAGGTCGCCGACGATGACCACGGCCGCCCCGAGGAGGAACGCCGAGACGCCCGCGGCGAGCCCGACCGGTCCCGCGCCGGCGATGTAGACGGTCGATCCGGGCTTCACCCCGGCGGTGACGCAGCCGTGGAAGCCGGTCGGGAAGATGTCGGTGAGCATGGCCAGGTCGAGGATCTTCTCCATCGCCTGGTCCCTGTCGGGGAACTTCAGCAGGTTCCAGTCGGCGTAGGGCACCAGGACGTACTGCGCCTGCCCGCCGGGCCAGCCGCCCATGTCGACGTAGCCGTACGCCCCGCCAGGCCGCTCGGGGTTGACGTTCTCGCAGATCCCGGTCTTGCCCTCCTTGCAGTTGCGGCAGCGGCCGCAGGCGATGTTGAAGGGTACCGAGACGAGGTCGCCCACCTTCGTGAACTCCACGTCCGGGCCGGTCTCGACGACCTCACCGGTGATCTCGTGGCCGAGGACGAGCCCGAGGGGCGCGGTGGTGCGGCCACGGACCATGTGCTGGTCACTGCCGCAGATGTTCGTCGCGACGGTCTTGACGATCGCACCGTGCGCCACCTTGCGGCCCACGTTGGCCGGGGGCACCCCCGGCCCCTCCTTGAGCTCGAACCCGGGATAGTCGGTCTCCTGGACCTCCACCTTGCCCGGCCCCTGGTACGTGACGACCTTGTTGCTCGGCATGACGTCCTCCTGTCTCCTCGTGGTGCCCTTCCGCGCGACGCCGGCGGAACGGGCGGTCATCGTTCGCGAGGGGATGTGAGGGGGCGCGAGGGGAACTGTGACCACCGAGCCCGAACAAAAGTGATTTCTCACCTTTTTAACCATATACCTGCTGGTCATGGCGGCATCGGGGAGCCACGCCTCTCCGATGCCGCCGGCGAACCGGATGATCAGCGTGGCACCGGGGACCGCCGCCCGGCACGGGCCGGGCAGTAGCGGTGGACCTCGTCGGCCCGCTCGGTGAGCCCCCTGCGGTCGAGGTGTTCCAGAAGCGGCACCGCGACCCTGCGGCTGGTGCCGAGGGCCTGCCTGGCCTGGCTGACCGTGAACGGCTGCGGCAGCCGGGCGAGCAGCCGTCCCGCCAGGACGTCCGTACCGGGCAGCAGCACGATCCCCTCGGCCACCCGCAGCAGCGCCCCCGCCCGTACGGCCGCCGCCAGCTCGCGGGGCCCCAGCCCCAGCTCGGCCAGCCGGCCCGCCTCCGGCGCCAGGAAGGGGCGCGCGGACAGCTCGGCGCCGAGCCGCTCGACGGCCCGGACGACCGGCGCGGGCAGCGCCGCGCGGCCGGCGGGGCCGCTCACGATCCGCCCGGCGCCGAGGGCGAGCGGTGGGCGGACGAGCGCCTCGACCAGCCGCCGCTCGGGCAGGGCGAGCTCGTGACGGGCCGCCTCCACCGGCATGCCCGGCTCCAGCGGATGCGCCGAGGCGTGGCGCCGCACCACCTCGGCAAGACGCTCCGCCAGCCTCGACCAGTGCGCCGGATCGGCGTGCCAGTCGCCGCACACCGGCCTTCCCCGGGCACACCCCATGGCCGCCAGGTCGCCGGTGCGCAGCAGGAGGTGGGTCCGCAGCAGGGAGGCGGCGTCCGGCGGGGCCTCCGCCAGCTCGGCCGCCCGCTCCCGTGCCGCGCCCCGGCGGCGCAGCCCCGGCGGGCGCGGGTCGAGCACGCTCGCCCGCGCGAGGACCCGCACCTCGCCCCGGCCGCGCCCGGGATCGCGCAGCAGCAGCACGTCGCCCGCGTGCAGGGGAAGCCGTCCGGCCAGGCGCAGCCGGGCGATCCGCCCGCCGAGCGGCCGTACGGCGCACACCACCGCCGCGGAGCCGATGTGCGCGGTCAGCCGCCCCGGCAGGTCACCGGCGTCCCAGCCCCCGGCGGGCGGTGGAAGGCCCCGCTCCCGGGATCCCCCCGGCCGCCACGGGTCCCCGCCCCCGAAGCCGCCCGCCCCGGGACCGCCAGGCCCCCGCGGACCCCCGCCCACGGACCCGGCCGGGCTCAGGCGCACGTCGACCAGGTCGGTGTACGTCCACCCGCCCGGGGTGACCAGGGCCAGGCCACGCCCGGCGGCGCGCCGGCCGCGCAGGTTGAGCGCGACCCTGGCCACGCCGGTCACCGAGGTCACCGGCTCCTTCAGACACTCCAGCGCCCGTACCCGCGCGGGCACGCCGTCGAGGTCCAGCTCGTCCCCGGCGCCGACCGTGCCCGCGGGCAGGGTCCCGGTCACCACCGTCCCGCTGCCGCGTACGGTGAACGCCCGGTCGATCCACAGCCGCACCGGCGCCCCGGGATCGGGTACGGGCAGCGCGGCCACCAATCGGTCCAGTGCCCGCCGCAGCTCGCCGAGGCCCTGCCCGGTGCGCCCGCTCACCGCCAGCGCCTCGGCCCCGCCCAGACCGGCCGCCGCCAGGCGGGCCCGGGCCCGCTCGACGGCCGGGGCGGGGTCGGCGAGATCGGCGCGGGTCACCACCAGCAGGCCGTGCCGCACCCCCAGGGCCTCCAGCGCCACCAGGTGCTCCTGCGACTGCGGCATCCACCCCCCGTCGGCCGCCACCACGAACATGACGGCGGACACGGGGCCGACCCCGGCCAGCATGGTGCCCAGGAAGCGCTCGTGACCGGGCACGTCGACGAAGGCCAGCCGCTCCCCCGACGGCAGCCGCGTCCAGGCGTAGCCCAGCTCGATCGTCAGCCCCCGGCGCCGCTCCTCGGCCAGCCGGTCGGGCTCCATCCCGGTGAGCGCCCGCACCAGGGTGGACTTGCCGTGATCGACATGGCCCGCCGTGGCCACGACGTGCATCAGCCGCACGCCCACGCCGCACGCGCCGACCGGCCGGTCAGCAGCCGGCCGGTGGCCCTGTCGATCCAGAGCGCGGCGTCGACGCTCCGCGTGAGACCGGGCACCATCCCGGCCCGGCGGTCACCCACGCCGGTCACCCACCCCGAGAACGGCCCGCAGCACGTCGCCGTCCCGCTCGGCGGGCACGGCGCGCAGGTCCAGCAGGAGACGGCCGCCCTCCACCCGGCCGACGACCGCGGGCTCCCCGGTCCGCAGCGGCACCGCGAACCGCTCGGGCAGGCTGATCGCGGCGCTCGGCAGCGTCACGCCCGGCGCCCCGCCGCCGCCCACCGCCGCCTCGCTCGGCACGGCCCTCACGTCGACCCCGGCCCCGGCCAGCCGGCCCGCGAGCGCGGCGGCGCGCTCGCCGAGCAGCGCGGCATCGGCGTGCAGGGCCTGGTGGACGGGGGTGGCGGGGCCGCGCAGGGTGGCCTCCAGCGCGGCCAGCGCCAGCTTGTCCACCCGGAGCGCGCGGGCCAGCGGGTGTCTCCTGCACCGCTCGACCAGGTCGCGGCGGCCCAGCAGCAGCCCGGCCTGCGGGCCGCCGAGCAGCTTGTCGCCGCTGGCGGTGACCAGGTCCGCCCCGGCCTCCAGTGCGCTCGCCGCGTCGGGCTCGCCGGGCAGCAGCGGCTCGCGCGCGAGCAGGCCGGAGCCGATGTCGGCCACGACGGGCACGCCGAGCCCGGCCAGCTCGGCGGCCCCGACCGAACCGGTGAAGCCCTCGATCCGGAAGTTGGACGAGTGCACCTTGAGGACGAACCCCGTCTGCGGCCCCACGGCCGCCCGGTAGTCGGCGTAGGAGGTGCGGTTGGTGGTGCCCACCTCGCGCAGCCTGGCGCCGGTGGAGACGAGCAGGTCGGGGATCCGGAACCCGTCGCCGATCTCCACCAGCTCGCCGCGGCTGATCACGATCTCCCGCCCGGCGGCGAGCGCGGTGGCCACGAGCACGAGCGCGGCGGCGTTGTTGTTGACCACGTGCACGTCTCCCGCGGCGGGCACGGCCCGGGCGAGCGCGTCCATCGCGCCCCGTCCCCGGCGGGCACGGGCTCCGGTGGCCAGGTCGAACTCCACGTCGGTGTGACCCGACGCGGCGGCCGTGGCCCGCACCGCCGCGTCCGACAGGGCCGCGCGGCCCAGGTTGGTGTGGACCAGCACCCCGGTCATGTTGATCACCGGCCGCAGGCTCGCCGGGTACGCCGGGAGCTCCGCCACGGCCGCGTCCGCGACCTGGCCGGGATCGAGCCCGCCCTGGCGCGCGCGCCGCTGTGCCCGTACCACGGCGTCCTTGACGACCGCCCGCCCGAGCCGCCCGGCCGCCGCGACCAGCCGCGGGTCGGCGAGGACGGCGTCGGTGCGCGGCACGAGCCTGCGTGGATCCACCCTTCGAACATAAGCGGAGGCGGACGGGAATCGAACCCGCCAGGCCGAGGACCTCGGCCTCAACGATTTTGAAGACCGCGGGGGCCACCAGGCGCCCGTACACCTCCGGGGGAGAACATACCCGCGAGCGGGTACGTGCACCGGGACGGCGTGCCGGACGGCGGCGCGCCGATCCACCAGGGAGGACACGGCATGGCGGAGACCATCGCGGAGCGGGACGCGGTGCGGCTGACCCGGTACGCGCACGGGGGCGGCTGCGCCTGCAAGATCCCGCCCGGCGAGCTGGAGGCCGTCGTCGCGGGGCTGCTGGAGGAGGCGGACGGGCCTCCCCCGCGCTTCGACGGCGAGCTGATCGTCGGGCTGGACGACGGCGACGACGCCGCCGTGGTCCGCGTCGAGGGCGGCCGGGCGATCGTGGCCACCGCCGACTTCTTCACTCCCGTGGTGGACGACGCCTACGACTGGGGGCGGATCGCGGCGGCCAACGCCCTGTCGGACGTGTACGCGGTGGGCGGCGAGCCGCTGGTGGCGGTCAACCTGCTCGGCTGGCCCCGGGACGTATTGCCGATGGAGCTGGCCGGACAGGTGCTGCGCGGCGGCCTGGAGGTGGCGCGGGCGGCGGGCTGCCACGTGGCGGGCGGCCACAGCGTCGACGACCCCGAGCCGAAGTACGGGATGGCCGTCACCGGCCTCGCCGATCCCGAACGGCTGCTGCGCATCGACGGCGGCCGGGCGGGCCTGCCGATCTCCCTGACCAAGCCCCTCGGCGTCGGCGTGCTCAACACCCGGCACAAGGCGACCGGCGAGGTCTTCCCGCAGGCGGTGGCCGCGATGACCACGCTGAACCGCGACGCCTCCCGGGCGGCACTGGCCGCGGGCGCGGGGTGCGCCACGGACGTGACCGGGTTCGGCCTGCTCGGCCACCTCTACAAGCTGGCCAGGGCGAGCGGCGTCACGGCGGTGGTCGACGTGGCGGCCGTGCCGTACCTGGCCGGGGCCCGCGAGGCCGTGCGGGACGGCTACGTCAGCGGCGGCACCCGCCGCAACCTGGCGTGGGTGGCGCCGCACCTGGACCCGGGCCGCCTCGGCGAGGAGGACCTGCTGCTGCTCGCCGACGCCCAGACCTCCGGCGGCCTGCTCGTGGCGGGCGAGATCCCCGGCGCACCGGTCGTCGGCGAGCTCGTTCCCCGCGAGGGCCGGGCCCTGCGGCTGCGCTGACCGGCCCGGACCCGGATCGGCCCCGAGCCGGACCCGGGCGGGCCCGGTCCAGGCCGGAGCGGGCCCGGTCCAGGCAGAAGTGGGCCGGGGCAGGCCGGACCGGGCCCGGGGCAGGCCGGACCGGGCCCGGGGCCGACCGGAGCGGGCCCGGGGCCGACCGGAGCGGGCCGGGGCAGGCCGGAGCGGGTGGCGCTCGGCCGCTACGCGACGAACCGATGGCTCGGCTCTCCGCGCAACCGCCCCTGCGGCAGCTTCCGGCCGCACAGGACCAGGATGAGATCCTGCGCGGCCCCGTACATCGGCGTCCCTCCCCCGATGGACCAGTCGACGTCATCGGCGCGCAGCTCGATTCCCCGGATGTCGACCCCGAAGAACTTCAGGCTCTTCTCCGCCTCGAAGCCCCCCAGCACGATGCGCAGCCGATCCTCGGGGACGTGCCGGTCCAGGCCCAGGGGCAGGGTGAAGTCCAGGCCGTGGATCACCTCGTGGGTCAGCGCGCCCTCGAACCCGCCGCCCGGCGGCTTCCACGCGAAGTCCGCGTTGTCCCTCATCAGCGCGGTGAGCTCGCCGGACGACAGGGCGGCCGCGTCGCGCCGGGCGCACCGGTCGGCCATCCTGGCGAAGTTGCCCCGTGACCTGAGCATCTCGATCACGAAGCGCGGGGCCGAGTAGTGGAACGGCATCGTCATGTGGGCCACGACCTCCCGTACCCGCCACCCGGCGCACAGGGTCGGCTCGTCCCACCTGCGCGCCGGCAGGCCGGCGAGCACGTCCGCCAGGTCGCGGCGTTCGGCGGCGATGGCCTTCCTGACCTCGCTCTCCGTGGTCCCCGTCATCGCCGCTCCCCCGGTCGTGTGCCCCCGGCCGCGTCGCGCGAGATCGCCGCATCCATTGGTATGTCCATCGGTGTCCTCTTCTCCAGATTCCCGGGAATTCCAGGAAGGTGCTCGCCCTACCGACGAACGAGCCCGGCGCCAACGGACACCCCGGGGCTACGAACCGGTGACCTCGGCGAGCCGGCGGCCGAGGTAGCGGCGTTCGGTGTCGGTCGCCGCCAGCTCCAGCGCCTCGCGGTAGGCGTCCGCGGCCTCCGCGGCGCGGCCCAGGCGGCGCAGCAGGTCGGCCCGGGTCGCCGGCAGCAGGTGGTATCCGGCCAGCGCCCCCGAATCCCGCAGCGCCTCCACCAGCTCCAGCCCCGCGGCCGGCCCTGCGGCCATCCCCACCGCCACCGCCCGGTTCAGCTCCACCACCGCGGACGGCGTGAACCGCGCGAGCTGCCCGTACAGCGCGGCGATCTGGGCCCAGTCGGTGCCGGCCGCCTCGGTCGCGGTGGCGTGGCAGGCGGCGATGGCGGCCTGCACCTGGTACGGGCCAGGGTGGCCGCGGCGCAGGGCTCGGCCGAGCAGCTCCTCGCCCTCGGTGATCGCGGCGGTGTCCCACAGGGCGCGGTCCTGCTCCTCCAGGGTGACCAGGTCACCGGCCGCGTCGAGCCGGGTGGCGCTGCGGGCGTCGTGCAGCAGCATCAGCGCCAGCAGCCCCGCCGCCTCCGGTTCGTCGGGCATCAGCCCCGCCAGGACGCGGGCCAGCCGGATCGCCTCGGCGCTGAGGTCGCGCCGCAGCAGGTCGGTGCCCGCCGTGGCCGAGTACCCCTCGCTGAACAGCAGGTAAAGCACGGCCAGCACGGCGGGCACGCGCTCGGGCAGCAGGTGCGCGGGCGGCACCCGGTACGGGATCCCGGCGTGCCGGATCTTCTGCTTGGCCCGCAGCAGCCGCTTGGACATCGTCTGCTCACCGACCAGGAACGCCCGGGCGATCTCCGCGGTCGTCAGCCCGGCCAGGGTGCGCAGGGTGAGCGCGACCCGGGCCTCCAGGGCCAGCGCCGGGTGGCAGCAGGTGAAGATCAGCCGCAGCCGGTCGTCCGGCACGCCGTCGTCCTCCCACACCGGTCCGGGTTCGTACGACATCGCGGCCACCTCTCGCAGTTTGGCGGCGCCGACCGCCTCGCGGCGCAACCTGTCGACGGCCCGGTTGCGCGCGACCGTGGTGAGCCACGCGCCGGGCCTGCGCGGAACCCCGTCCTCGGGCCAGCGCCGCAGGGCCAGCGCGAAGGCGTCCTGCGCGCACTCCTCGGCGAGGTCCCAGTCGCCGGTGACCCGGATCAGGGTCGCCACGACCTGCCCCCACTCGTCCCGGAACGCCTGGGCGACCGCCGCCTCGACCTCCGTCGTCGCTCCGGCCCCCGTCACACCGGCCCCCGTCACTCCGCGCCCGGTCACGACGGCAGGAGCGGCCGGATCTCGATCGAGCCGTAGCCGGAGGCCGGGTGCTTCGAGGCGATCTCGATGGCCTCGTCGAGATCGGCGCACTCGATCATGCAGAACCCGCCCATCTGCTCCCTGGTCTCGGCGAACGGGCCGTCGGAGAGCAGGACCGCGTCGTCGCGCACCCGCACGGTCGTGGCGTCGGCCGGTGGCCGCAGCCCGACGCCGCCCCGCAGCACCCCGCGGCGTTCCATCTCCTGCGACCATCCGCCGCAGCCGTCCATGGCGTGGGCCGCCGCGGACTCGTCACCGCAGATCAACAGCATGTACTTCACGCGTCCTCCTTCTCGGGGCCCTTCGCGGGCCGCCCCCATGGTGCCTTTTCACCGACCCGACGAACAGGAGCACCGGGAAAGGACGCCGTCGCTCAGGATTTCTCGCCCGCCTGGGCCCGGGCGGTCCTGCCCGCCTCCAGGCGTTCCCGCTGGGGCACCACCGTGTACTTGAGGTCGGCGGCCGAGGCCTTGCCCGCGGCCAGGACACCGAAGCGGGTGCAGACGGCACCGGCGGTGAGGGCGAGGGCGGACAGCGCGGTGAGGGCACGTCCGCGCCCGGCGACCGTGGCGAGCAGGGCGCCGCCCACCGTGAGGGCGCGGGCCGTCCGCATCAGGCGGCCCGGCCCGCCCCGCCGGTACGGCTCGCCGACCAGGCCGAGCCGGTGCTCCATCACCGCGCCCGCGACCGTCTCGACGACGGCGCCCAGCACCGCGGTGACGCGGGCCGGGCCCGCCTCGCGGCGCGGGGTGGTCAGCATGCCCGCGGCGCCCGCCCCGGCCAGCGCGCTCCCGGCGAACAGGAAAGGCAGCTCGCGGTGGGCCTCGTGCCAGGCGGGCACCGCGGTGTCGGCGACGAGCACGGCGGTGTACGTCGACATCAGCGGCCCGGTCACCACCGCCGCCAGGGCGGCCGCGTCACCGAGGGCGGCCAGGACACGGGCGCCCCTCACCGGAAGAATGGGGATCCGCTGGCCCGCCCAGGCGGGAATCCGCAGCCCGGATCGAACGGGGACCCGCGGGCCGGACCGAACGGGGACCCGCAGACCGGACCGGCCGGAAATCCGCGAGACGGACCGGTAGGGAATCCGCTGACCGCCCCAATCGGGAATCCCCGCGACAGACCGGTCGGGAACCCGCGGGAAGGACCGCCCGGCGACGAGCGCGGAGGCGGCCGCGAGGGCCGTCAGGCCGCTGTGGGCGGCCAGGAGCCAGGAGCCGACGCTCATCGGCGAGGTGGGCTTGAACACGCGCAGCATGTTGAGGAACCGCTCCGGCCTGCCGAGCTCGGCGACCAGGAAACCGGCACCGGCCGCGGCACCGGCGGCCGCGGTCACCCTGGCGGTGAGCGCGAGCCGGTCATGCCCGGTGAGCGTCGCCACGGCGGAGATCACCGACGCGGCACCGGATGTTCCGCCCAGGTAGAGGTAGAGCGGCATGTGGGGTTCGTGCCAGATCGGGGCCTTGATGATCGGCTGCCCGTAGTAGGAGCGGAACTCGGCCTCGGGCACCATCGCCTCCTCGCCGCGCCTCACCACGACCACCCCCGCCCCTGTTCCCGTCCCCCTGCGCGGCCGTCGAACGGACGCGTCACCGATATCTCCCCGCCCCCGGCGAGAAGACCCCGGCCGGGAGGGATCCCGTACCCGCCCATCACCGGCCCTTTCCCGCGCCCAGGAAGGACACCGCCACCACTGCGGCCATGGAGAGCGCCGCCCCGGCCGCCCAGCGCCACATGGCGGGCAGATCCCTGGTGGTGACCACCGGGTCGGGCGGCAGGCCGTACACCTCGGGCTCGTCGAGCAACAGGAAGAAGGCCCCGTCCCCGCCCACGCCGTCGTCGGGGCTCGCCCCGTACAGGCGGGCCTGCGGCCTGCCCTCGCCGTGCAGCCGTTCCACCCGTTCCTCGGCGCGAGCCCGCAGCTCGTCCAGCGGCCCGAACTGGATGGAGTCGGTGGGACAGGCCTTGGCGCAGGCCGGTTCCAGCCCGCCGAGCTGGCGGTCGTAGCACATCGTGCACTTGAACGCCCGGCCGTCGCGCTCCCTGCGGTCGATCACGCCGTACGGGCAGGCGGGCACGCAGTAGCCGCAGCCGTTGCAGACGTCGGCCTGCACCACCACCGTGCCGAACTCGGTGCGAAACAGCGCCCCGGTCGGGCAGACGTCCAGGCAGGCGGCGTGCGTACAGTGCTTGCACACGTCCGACGACATCAGCCATCCCTCGATGCCCTCGCCCCCGTCTCCGCCGTTCCCGCCGCCCGGCTGCTCGATGAAGGCCACGTGGCGCCAGGTGTCGGCCCCCAGGCCGCCGGTGTTGTCGTAGGAGGTGGCGCGGAAGACGAACCCGTCGTCGGGGACGTCGTTCCACTCCTTGCAGGCGACCTCGCAGGCCTTGCACCCGATGCAGATGCTCGTGTCGGTGAAGAACCCCATCCGCTCAGCCATCGCGGTACTCCTCGATCAGGTCGAGCAGCGCCCCGCCCACGGGGCGCCTGCCGGGCCGCAGGTCGCAGGTCATGGCCTTGCTCTCCTGGATGTAGACGTTCGGGTCGAGCACGAGGGGCGTCAGGTCGTTGACGGCGTCGCCGGTCACCAGGCCGCCGCTGCCCCAGCCCCAGTGGTAGGGGAGGCCGATCTGGTGGACCGTCCTGCCCTGCAGGCGCAGCGGGCGGACGCGCCCGGTCACCAGGACGCGGGCCTCGATCGCCGAACGGGACGTCACGATCGTCGCCCAGCCCCCGTTGACCAGCCCCAGCTCGGCGGCGAGCGCCGTCGACACCTCGCAGAACAGCGCCGGCTGCAGCTCGGCGAGGTAGGCCAGCGGCCGGCTCATGCTCCCCGCGGTGTGGTGCTCGGTGAGCCGGTAGGTCGTGAGCACGTACGGGAAGCGCGCCGAGCCCGGCGGGTTGTAGGGACTCTCGGGACGCCGGTAGGTCCGGCGCGCCGGGTTGGCCCGCTGCCCGTACAGCGTGTTGCGCACCGGCGACTCGTGCGGCTCGTAGTGGGCGGGCAGCGGGCCGTCCGCCAGGCCCGCAGGGGCGAACAGCCAGCCCTTGCCGTCGGGCTGCATGATGAACGGGTCGGTCCCGGCCAGCGCGGCCTCGGCCAGGGCACCCTCGGGCGGCAGGTAGCCGGGCGGCTTGTCCCTCTCGAAGTCCGGCACGTCGAGACCGGTCCACTCCCCCCTCTCTCCCTTGTCGGGGTCCCACCACACGTAGGCCTTGCGCTCGCTCCACGGGCGGCCCTCGGGGTCGGCGGAGGCCCGGTTGTACAAAAGGCGCCGGTTCGCGGGCCAGGCCCAGCCCCATTCGGGCGCGACCCTGCTCTGCTCGCCGGCGGGCCTGCGCCGGGCCGCCTGGTTGACCTCCTCGGCGTGCACCCCGCAGTAGATCCAGCAGCCGCACCGGGTGGAGCCGTCGGGCTCGAGCTCGGTGTAGGCCGACAGGGCCCGCCCGTCGGGGCCGGTGCCGTTGATCTCGCGCAGCACGGCCCGCGCCGACGGCTCGGCGTGCTCGCCCTCCTCGGGGTAGTCCCAGGTCAGCTCGCGGACGGGCCGGTCGATCTCGTCGTCGGTCATCAGCCGCCTGATCCGCTTGCCGAGGTGGTAGTAGAACGACAGGTCGCTGCGGCAGTCGCCCGGCGGCTCCAGCGCCTTCTCCCGCCACTGCAGCAGCCGCTGGGTGTTGGTGAAGGTGCCGTCCTTCTCCACGTGGCTCGCGGCTGGCAGGAAGAACACCTCGGTGGCGATGTCCTCGGTGCGCGTCTCCCCGGTCTCCAGCTCGGGGCCGTCCTTCCAGAACGTGGCCGTCTCCACCAGGGTCAGGTCCCGCACCACCAGCCAGTCGAGGTTGGCCAGGCCCAGGCGCTGGGCCCGGCCGCCCGAGGAGCCGACCGCCGGGTTCTCCCCCACCACGAAGTAGCCCTTCACGGTGCCGTCGATCTGTCCCATCACGGTGGTGAAGTGGCCGTGGTCGCCGGTCAGGCGCGGCAGGTGGTCGAAGCGGAAGTCGTTCTCCTCGGTGGCGGCGTCGCCCCACCACGCCTTGAGCAGGCTCACCATGTAGCAGCGCTTCCTGCCCCAGAAGCCGGTGTCGGCCCCGGTCTTGGCGAGGTAGTCGTCGAGCCCCTCGTGCCGGTGGGCGTGCGGCATCGGCAGGTATCCCGGCAGCAGGTTGAACAGGGTGGGGATGTCGGTGGAGCCCTGGATGCCGGCGTGGCCGCGCAGCGCCATGATGCCGCCGCCGGGGCGGCCGATGTTGCCCAGAAGCAGCTGCAGGATCGAGGCCGTGCGGATGTACTGCGCGCCCACGGTGTGCTGGGTCCAGCCGACCGCGTACGCCCAGGCGGTGGTGCGTTCCCTGCCCGAGTTCGCGGTGATCGCCTCGGCCAGCTCGGCGAAGCTCTCCCGGGAGATGCCGCACAGCTCCGCCACCGTCTCCGGGGTGTAGCGGGCGAAGTGCCGCCGCAGGATCTGGTAGACGCAGCGCGGGTGGCGCAGCGTCGGGTCCGTGGGCGGCCTCGACGGCGCGGCGGCGCCGCCGGAGCCGTACTGCTCGGCGCCCGCCGCCTCGGCGTGCCGGGGCCCGCCCTCCAGCTGCTCGCCGTGCTCGCCCGCGGCGCCGGCCGCCTCCTCCACCCTGCCCTCGCCGCCCTCGTACGCCCAGCTCGACGGGTCGTAGGCGCGCGTCTCGGGGTCGAAGCCGGAGAACAGCCCGTCCAGGTCCTCGGTGTCCCCGAAGTCCTCGGAGATGATCGCCGAGGCGTTGGTGTAGGCCAGCACGTACTCGCGGAAGTCCAGCTCGTTGGCGAGCACGTGGTTGATCAGCGCGCCGAGCAGCACGATGTCGCTTCCCGCGCGGATCGGCAGGTGGCGGTCGGCGATCGCGCTGGTGCGGGTGAAGCGCGGGTCGATGTGGAACACCTTCGCCCCGCGCGCTTTCGCCTCGACCACCCACTGGAACCCCACCGGATGGCATTCGGCCATGTTGGAGCCCTGGATGACGATGCAGTCGGACTCGGCCAGATCCTGCTGGAAGTCCGTGGCACCGCCACGCCCGAAGCTGGCCCCCAGACCGGGGACGGTGGAGGAGTGTCAAATACGGGCCTGGTTCTCCACCTGGATCGCGCCGAGGGCGGTGTAGAGCTTCTTCATCAGGTAGTTCTCTTCGTTGTCCAGCGTCGCCCCGCCCAGGCTCGCGATGCCCAGGGTGCGCCGGACCGTCCTGCCCTCGTACTCCTGCTGCCAGGTCTCCCTGCGGGTCCGCACCACCCGGTCGGCGATCATGTCCATCGCCGTCTCGAGGTCGAGCGATTCCCAGTCGGTGCCGTGCGGCCGCCGGTAGAGGACGCGCGTCCGCCGGCCGGGATGGGTGACCAGTTGCTTGCTCGCCGAGCCCTTGGGGCACAGGCGCCCGCGCGAGATGGGCGAGTCCGGGTCGCCCTCGATCTGGGTGACCCGGCCGTCCTTGACGTAGACCAGCTGGCCGCAGCCGACCGCGCAGTACGGGCAGATCGACCGCGCGACGCTGTCGGCCTCCTCGGTGCGGGGCCGCAGCGCGTCGGTGCGCGCCGAGCGCGCGGCGTCGCCCCTGGCGTCCTCTCCCATGAGCTGCCGGATCACCGGCCAGCGGGAGATCCCTCTCCCCCGTGTCACCTTCGGGGCCTTACCCCGGCTCACCTGCCCTAATCACCTGGCGGGTTCGCAGAGCGCCATCTCGCGGTCCGGCGCGGAGAAGGCCCGGTAGTTCCCCGAGTGGAAGATCAGCGGCTCGCCCTCCTCCCGCCGGAAGTGCTCGACCTCCCCGACGAAGATCAGATGGTCGCCCCCGTCGTAGGTGGCCACCGCGCGGCAGGCGAAGTGGGCGACGGTCCCGGCGAGCACCGGCACCCCGCCCGGGGCGAGACGGGTCTCCACCCCGGCGAACTTGTCGGCCAGCGGCGTGGCGAACCGCCGCGACAGGTGCTCCTGGCCGGCGGCCAGGACGTTGACCGCGAACCGCCCGGCCTGGGCGAAGGCCGGCGCGCTGGGAGCGCGCCGGGACAGGCACCACAGGACCAGCGGCGGGTCGAGCGAGACGGAGGTGAAGGAGTTGACGGTCACGCCCAGCCGGTCACCCCGCGGGGTGGCGGCGGTGACCACCGCCACCCCGGTGGCGAACTGCCCGAGGGCGTCGCGCAGGGATCTCATGACGTCCCCTCACTTCCCGGCCCGGGCCAGGTACTCGACCGCGCCGGCCGGGTCCAGGAACCAGCCGGCGTAGTCGGACGGGTCGTCGAAGCCGTTGACGAAGCGGGAGGCCACCTCGGGCAGCCCGCCCGCGGCGCCGAGGATCTCCAGCACGTGCGGCGGCGGGGGCGCGAGGAGCGCGTTCGTCCAGGTGGTGACGTGCCGGGCGTCCAGCCAGTAGCGCTCGAAGACCCGCTCCATCCACGCCGCGTCGTACGGCCGCTCGCCGCGCTCGAGGATGTCGGACAGGTAGGAGGCCGCGCACTTGGCGGCGTTGTTGGAACCCTGCCCGGTGATCGGGTCGTTGAGCACGACCACGTCCGCCACACCCAGGACCTGGGCGCCCGACGGCAGCGTCGCCACCGGCCTGCGCACGACCGGGGTGAAACGGCCCGACAGGACGCCGCCCTCGTCGGTGAGCTCGACGCCCGCGGCGCGCTCGGCCTCCCACGGCAGGAACGTCTCCAGGATCCGCCTGCTCATCGCCAGGTGCTCGGCGGGCGTGCCGGCGTCCGCCCAGCAGTCCATCGGCCCGCCGGGCACGCCCTCGAACACCATGATCTCGCAGGGGCCGGTGACGGTGAGCGCGGGGAACACGAAGTACTCGCCGACCCCGGGGATGACGTTGAAGCACACCGCGGAGTAGTCGGGCCGCGGCGCGAGGCCGTTGACGTAGGTGAGGGCGAGGGCCCGCTGCGGGGCGCGGTACGGCGAGCGCGGCGCGTCCCGCTCGAAGAGCGAGGCGATCGACCCCTTGCCCGCCGCGACCAGGACCAGGTCGTACTGGGCGGCGTAGTCCTCCAGGTCCTCCACGGTGGCGTCGTGGATGACGATCTTCCCGCCGAGCCGCTCCACCTCGGCCATCCAGGCGGGCATCTTCAGCCGCTGGTCGACCGAGCGGGCGGGGGCGTCGAGCCGCGCGGCCCAGCGGATCGCCGGGTCGCCGCCGGGCCCGGCCACCGCGAACTGGATCCCCTCGATCGGCGGGCAGCCGTCCGCCCACAGATCCAGGCCGAGGTCCCGCTCGTGGCCCAGGGCGGTGCCGAACATGGCCTGGCTGGACATGACCCGGCCGCCCCGGATGTCCTCCGGGGTCCGGTTGGAGACGACGGTGACGTCGTAGCCGTTCCGCAGCAGGCCGAGGGCGAGGTGCAGGCCCGCCTGACCGGCGCCGACGACGAGGATTCTGCGCATGGTGAGGTGTCCTTTCGAAGAGGGTCGGAGAGCTTCGGGGAAGCCTTGGGGAGGCTTCGAGGAAGCGGGGAAACGATCGAGCGGCGCCTGGTGAAAAGGTACGACGGCCGCCGCCGCCCGTGCCATCCGCTCAGCGCGGGTTCCATCCATCTGGCGCGGATTTCCCCAGGCCCCTTCGTGGCGGCGCCGCCCCGATCGGCAATGCGGTTGTCGGCTGGGCGACCATCCCGCTCGCCATCCTGGTTGCCGGTCTCGCCGTCGCCACCACCGTTGATCTTGTCGTTGGCGCTCGCGGTCACCCTCCGGGCTCCCTCTGCTTCTTATCCGGGGAGTTTTTCCGGCGTTAACCCTGCCCCTGCCCGGGGGTTATCCGGGGAGGTCGTATCCAGTCTCCCCGGATAAGCGAACTTATCCGGGGAGTCACGCGGGGTGATTTGGCGAGTGTTCGGTGGCCCCGGATTCGCCGCGTGATTGTTGGCCCCAGTTTGGGATCTTGACTGGTTGTTCTACCAACGTGATGTGGCCCCACCTATTGGGCGGTGGTGAGTGGGTCTGGAGTCGCCCCGGTTCGGTAGACACATCAGGGCTTGCGGCTACGCGGCACTGGTCAGGCCATCGGCGCGGCGACCGTCATCAAGGTCGGCCTGGCGCACCCAGAGGCGGATCGACTGCGCAGAGGGCTCAAACTCCTTGGCGAGTTCCTCCGGCTACCGTCCTGCGCGCACCAGTTCCACCATCTGCCGGCGAAACTCCGGCGGATGGTTGTTCGGCACAGCAGACTCCTTCTTCCGGGAACCAGGGTTCCTCAGGGGTCAGGTGTCCACCAAACCGGGCCAACTCCACTGTGGGTTCCCCGCCATGCGTATTGTTGCGGGGGTCCCACACCGTGCTGAGGCAGTTGTCGTCCTTGTCCTGAATCTGGAAGGGGACGACCGGCCACGACCCCAGGGCGGTGGCCGAGGCCGACGCGGCGGGGATCGCCATCAGCCCCAAGGCCAGCGCCATGGCGCAGAGCAGTCTCGCGAGTTTCGCGACACGCTCCTTCGCTGGTGATATGGCGTGGCGGTGTCGGCCGAGCCCGCGGTGCGGGGCCAGGCGGGCTACGGCGGGTCGCTGGGGTGCGGCCGGTGCGGTCGTGATCGCAGACCTGGACAAGGCGGCCGGCAGGGCGTGCAGGGGGTGGGAAAGACGCGGCATGAGGGGTCATCGCTCCATCGTTCGATGTGACGGACCTCGCCGACGGCATCTGTGCCGTCTCCGTGTTCCCGACCCGGAGGTCCCCTCGCCGTGGGGGTTTTCACTGTGCTCTGAGGATCATGGGGGCATAACACACTAAATCAACCGCTTAGCGTTGTTTTTGGTCTGGAAACTACGGACGAGCCCCCTAGCGGCCCGCAGAATGACAGTGTTGTCGTCTCAGGTCTGACAAGGAGCTTGGTTATGCGCTCAGCACTCCCACGCGCGCTGATGGCGGCGGCCATCGCCCTCGCAGCGGTCCTCGTCCCGGCCGGGCCCGCGTCCGCGGGCATCTGGCAGCTCTCCGACGGCTTCGAACCGGCGTCGAACCCGGCCGCCCGGTGGACGTTCACCGACCAGGGCGACTGCGACATCCCGTACTTCCAGAGCGTCGGGATCGCCTCGCCCCGTACCGGCACCGGCATGGCCGGCCTGCGCGTCAGCAACACCGGCGGGTGGTGCTCGATCAGCCGGACCATCTCCCTCACCCCGGTGCCCGCCCACCCCGGCGCCCGCTGCACCGCGGGCGTCTGGCTGGACCTGCGCAACGCCGCGGCAACCTTCAACCTGGAGGTCATCAACCCGGCCGACTGGACCTACATCGCCCTGAAGACGGTGCCGGTGGACCAGACGGTGGACCCAAGCTGGCGCCTGCACACGGTGAGCTGGACCGCGCAACGCTCCGATGTCGTGCTGCGGCTGACCGTGGCAAAGGCCTTCAACCACCCGTTCGCCCCCCGCGCCGAACTCGACGACGTCGTCGTCCAGTGCGCCTACTGACTGTTCTGGCTCAGTGAAAGTGGCACGCGTCCAGCTCGAAACCCCTTGGCCGTGCCACCTTCATCGAGCCGGGACACGGTTGCCCGGGAGCCCGAACCGAGCGGCGTCCCTGCGGGAGTCGGGCACGGTGCGGCCGACCTCGTGGTGTCGGAGTCGACGCGCGCCCGGATCCGGGACGGCATCGCCGCGAACACCCGCCGGGCCTACCAGCGCCAGGGCCAGGCGTTCGCCGACTGGTGCGCGGCCGAGGTGCGGAGCTCGTTCCCGGCGACCGCGCAGACCTTCGCCGAGTACGCATCATCGCGGTAGCGCGCAGCGGTCGTCGCGTCCTGGAGCGGCGCCGCAGAACCGGGGCCGAACATGACCGCGGTTTCCTAAGCGCTCGCCGGCAAGTCCCCGGACGTCTGGCAGCGGCAGGGGGTCATCACCAGCGTGCGGGTGCTCGCGTCCAGGTGCGCCACGGTCTTGGAGCCCAGGCGGTAGCGGCATCCCAGGACGGCGGCGGCCGCGGAGTCGGACCAGATGCGGTGCTCCCACGCCGGAGGTGGCTCGGTGGGCGGTGGTGGAGGTTCGGCGAGCTCGTGCTCGGCGCCGACCCAGCCCCGGCCGTGACAAAACCGGCACGCGACGCGCAGCCGACCCAGCCGCCGGTCTCCTTCTCCGTCACGTTCGGGGCAGATGATCGGGTCGCTCATCGCCGCCCCGTCCCGGCGCACAAGGTGCACGCCACCCAGACGCCCTGCTTCTTGCTGCTGCCGTTGCGGTCGATCCATTCGCCTCCCGCGCCCAGGCAGGTACCGCAGGTCGGCGCTTCCCGTTGTCCTCGGCCATACCTCGACGCTACGCCGCCATGAGAGCCCCGTCAGGTCCTTCCCGGTCCCCTTGCCCGCTTGCCTCCCTACCGCGAAGCGCGGAGGGTCTTACGACGTAGATTCATTTCCTCGTTTCGGGCCGCGTGGTCGTCGTGGTGGCCCGTAAGGCGGTCGGCGATTGCGGCGGTCAAGGCCACGGGGCGAGCGCAGCGAGAACCCCGGGGCCTTGAGGGCCGCGGAGGCGACCGCCATACTCCGGGCCGCGACGGCCAGCCCCGGACCCCGGGCGAAGGTGGCCGACAGCCATCATTTGGCCCAGCGCAGCGCCCCGCCCAAACGAGCAGGCTCCAGACCGGTTACCTCATCCGATCCGGCCCTCCCTGCACTCTAGTTGACCTGGTACGACGCGAAATCAAGGGGGGCGCGCCGCGCGTCCCCCCGTGCGCCCTCCTTGGGCCGCGACGACCATGCCCTGACCGAAGCGCCCGCAGCAGGCTCCGAACGCTCCGCCACGTCCGCCCCTGCGCTCACATGCCCAACCCACGGCTGGGGCCCTTGGGGGTGGGTGGCCGGTGAGAAGGTGTCCGGCTGGCGGCCCGGGCGGCGGCCTGGCGCTGTTGCGCTTCGGTGCGTTCGCGGGCCTGTTCGTTTCGGGTGCGGACCCGCTGGGCTGCGGCCGGGTCGCGGCGGGCGAGGTCTTGGCCGCGCCGTACCTCCTCGCCGAGCCCATGGCGGTGGTCGCGCTCGGGCGTGGACAGCCGCTCCTGATCACCGGCTTGGCGTTAACCGCTGTACCGATGTTCCCCGAGGCCGACACCCCAACCACCGTCGCAGGCACTCCGCGATCGGGAACCTCCCCCGGTCGTCTATGAAGATCGGCTTGCTGGAGTCACCGCACTGGCTGCATGAAACCGGGTGTCCACGCTCCGCGGGGAAACGTCAGGATCCTGCTCACCCAGGCGACAGCACAGCCTGCGCCGCCGTCACCTGGTCAGTGTTCACACGGCTTCATACGGTCACTGAGTAATTCTTACTCATGTAACAGCCCGGGAGCAGCTGCCAGGATGGCCGCGATCCCCACCCGGTCCGTGAACCTCGCCGGCGAACAGCCCCCTGGCCACGGCCCCGTCCTCTCCCGTGGCCGCACCCCGGTCTCCCAAGACTGGGGCGGCGCTGCCGCACGAGCCGATCCACAAGGAGTCCGATGCCGTCCTTACCGGTCCGTCGCACACCGTCCTTCGTCCTCACGCTGGTGGTGATGTCACTGCTGGCCGCCCTCACGATGGTCCCCGCGCCACCGGCACAAGCCTTCGGCACCATCAACGGCCTCGGGCAGACAGCCGAACACGAACGCATCACGCGGCGTGCCCTCGCCTGCAGACCGGACCAGTCCAGTCTTGAGGGAGAGTGCTTCGCACCGCGCAGTCTCGGTGTGCTGGCGGGCGGCAAAAGCAACGCGGGAGCGGTCGGAGAGCCCGACGCCGGCGACAATTTCGACCCCGAGGCGCACTGCGACAACGCCGACTATCTCGAATACCCACCCGGCGGTCCCACCTACCCGCGGACGAGGCACGCCGCCTCCACCCAGTTCATCGCATGCATCAGCCAGTTGAAAGGCCACTTCCGCGACGGCGTCAGCGCCGCAGAGCACCTCGTGAACGAAACACTGGAGTTCGACGACCCGGGCATCACCGGCTGTTTCGGCGACCTCATCAGAACCAGAAAATGCGAGGTCCTGACAAACTTCGGCGCGCTGCTGCACGGCGCCCAGGACTTCTACGCACACAGCAACTACACCGACGTGACCGACACCTCACGCCCCATCAGCCTCGACAACCCTCCCGGGCTCGGGAAGAACGGTCCGTCGAAGCTGCTGGACATGGCCGCGCCGCTGATCACCCCGGCCGACGTCCCCCTGCACCTCACCACCGACTGCTTCGGCCTGCTCTGCCGCAACCGCGTCACCCATGACACGATCAACAAGGACCACGGCGACATCGACCTGCCGCCCGGCACGGGCATCGGCCACGCCCGGACGGAGCGAGGGCGCATCAACGACAACTTCGAGCGGGCGGTCAAGGGCGCCATCGCCGAGACCGCCGCGCAGTGGAAGTCCTTCCGCGCCCAATTGAACAGCGTGTACGGCCAGCGGCGCGGCACCGTACTGGCCTGCGTGATCACACACGACAAGCCCGAGGAGTGCCTTGAGGACGCGCCGTTGAAATACGGGCTGCTGCGCAAGCTGCCCGACGGCACATACCGGTCCTACGGCCCCTGGATCGAGGAATGGTTCGTGATCATGAAGAACATCCGGAACACGACGATGCACCAGGCGTGGGACGAGGTCAGAGCCGAGAATCCGGACTACCGGACGAACGGCGTCAGCGCGGACTTCATCCTCTACGTGTACGACGAGAACCTGGAAGACGTGCTGAGGGTGCTGAACTACTCCTCGCCCGGCTGGGGGGCGGACGGCCTTTACCTCTGGTACGTCGCCCGCAACATCGATCCGGGAGCCGGTCCCACCTACGGTCGATACTCGTACCACGGACTCCACTGCTCCGAGACCACCCTGAGCCCCCCGCCGGCCTGGCCCGATCGCGCGCCCCGGCAGGTGGTCCGGACGTGGGGGATGCGGTGCACCGAGGATGCACACCCCGCATCGCATTGACCTGCCGTCCGCGCCGACGCTCACCTTGGCGTGCTCCTGGTCGCGGCCGAGCGTGATCACGCTGGCCCGGCTGGTCGCCCGGGTGCGTGACGAGGCCACCGACCGGCTCCATGACACCCTGCACGGGATGTGGAGGTCGACGGCCGTTGATATTACTGCGCCCGCTGCTCCCGCGAGTCCGGCGCCAAGCGCATCGTCGGCAGGGAGGTCTCGGCCGCCGGGCAGATGTAGCGGCTCGATACGGGCACGGGTCATATCTCCAGTACGAGTTGGTCGTCGGCGTCCACGCGGACCGGGTAGACCGTGAGTGGCGGCTGCCCGGTGGTGGAGCACCCGGTGCCGAGGTCGAAGGTGTGCTGGTGCAGCGGGCAGACCACGAGCCGCCGGTCGATCAGCCCGTCGGCGAGCGGGCCGCCGGCGTGCGGGCACACGGCGGACACCGCGCGGACACCGCCGTCGCGGAGCCGGAAGACGGCGATCACGAGGTCCCCCACGGCGTACGCCCGGCCCTCGCCGACCGGGATCTCGTCCAGTGGCCCGAGCCGGTGCCCGGTCGTCATGCCGGCCATCACGCCTCCCGTTCCGGCGAGGACGATGGGCCGGTCACCGCCGAGCCGACCGCCGGCACCACCGGCCCTGGAGTGCCGACCGGTACGGGCTCCCGCACCGGCACCCTCGGCTGCTCGATCAGCGGCAGCGATGGGCGGAACTGTCCGGGTGTGACCGGCGCGGCCCGTTCCCGCCACGGATCCCGGTACGCCGCCACGGCCCTCGCCATCGCGGCGTCCAGCTCGGCGGCGATGCCGTCGGAGTCGTCCACGACGATCCGGCGGATTCGCTCGATGCCGACCCTCGGGACGAACGCGTACGTGCGTTCGAGCCAGTTGGCGTTCTCCCGGTAGTACTGGAGGAACCGCCCGGTCAGCGTGATCACCTCGTTGGCGGAGCCGACGGTGGCCAGCAGGTCGCCCTTGCGCACGTGGGCCCCGGCCGCGCCGCCGACGTAGATCTCCCACTTGCCGCCGTCGATGGCCACCACGCCCAGGTCCTTGACGTATGCCTCGGCGCAGTTGCGCGGACAGCCGGTGACGGCCAGCTTCATCTTGCCCGGCCCCTCGACGCCCTGGTAGCGCTCCTCGATGGCGATGCCGAGCGCGGTCGAGTCGCCCACTCCGAAGCGGCAGAATTCTGAGCCCACGCAGGTCTTCACCGTGCGGAAGCTCTTGCCGTACGCGTACCCGGACGGCATGTCCAGGTCGGCCCAGATCTCCGGCAGGTTCTCCTTCGGGACGCCGAGCAGGTCGATGCGCTGGCCGCCGGTCAGCTTCACCATCGGCACGCCGTACTTGTCGGCGACGTCGGCGATCCTGCGCAGCTGGGCCGGAGTGGTGACACCACCCTTCATCTGCGGCACCACGGAGAACGTCCCGTCGCGCTGGATGTTGGCGTGCACCCGGTCGTTGATGAACCGGGCGTCGCGCTCGTCCACGTACTCGTCGTCCCACATCATCTTGAGCAGCGACGCCAGGCCCATCTTGCTCCTGGCGTCCTCCTCGCCGCCCGGCGCCAGCGTGGCGAACACCGCCGAGACCGACTTCAGCCCGCGCTCGCGGATGACCCTCATCAGCTCCGGCTTGGGCATCGGCACGCCGGGGACGTACCAGGAGGCCGCGGGGTCCTCCTCGATCGCTCCTCCGGCGGCCCACTCGACGATCTGCGTGACCAGGCCCTTGCAGGTGCCGCAGCCCTTGCCGGCCCTGGTCTGGTCCACCACCCCGGTGACCGTCTTGACGCCGTCGGCCACGCAGGCCGTGATCATGCCTTTGGAGACGCCGTTGCAGTTGCAGACCTGGGCGTCGTCGGCCAGCTCGGCGGCGCTCACCTCGGCGGGCGGCGCGCCGAGGTCGAACATCAGCTCCAGCCGTTCCTCCGGCAGCGGCAGCCCGCGGTCGAACGCCTGCATCAAGAACGCGACCTTCCTGACGTCACCGATCAGGGTGGCGCCGACCAGCCGGCCGTCCCGGATGATGACGCTCTTGTAGACGCCCTTCTTCCGCTCACTGAAGACCAGCGTCTCGTCGTCCTCCTGCTCCGGCTGCTTCAGGCCCATCGCCGCGACGTCGATACCGGCCACCTTGAGCTTCGTCGCGACCCGCGAGCCGTGATAGGCGGCCAGCGGGTTCCGTCCCGTGATGTGGTCGGCCAGCACTCTGGCCTGGTCCCACAGTGGCGCGACCAGCCCGTACGTCTGGCCGCGGTGCTGCACGCACTCGCCGACGGCGTAGATGTCCGGCTCGTCCAGGCAGCGCATCTGGTCGTCGACGACGACGCCGCGCTCGACCTCCAGCCCGCTGACCTCCGCGACCTCGACGTTGGCCCGGATGCCGGCGGCGACCACCACCACGTCGCACGGGATGTGCCGGCCGTCGGCGAGCTTGATGCCGGTGACCGTGTGCTTGCCGAGGATCTCGGTGGTGCGCGCGCCGGTGACCACCTCGATGCCGAGCCGTTCGACGCCGCGCCGCAGGATCTCGCCGGCCTGCGGGTCGAGCTGCGCGTTCATCAGATGCCCGGCGGCGTGCACCAGCGTCACGTGGCTGACGTGGTTCTGCAGGCCGCGCGCGGCCTCCAGTCCGAGCAGGCCGCCGCCGATCACCACGGCGCGTTCGTGCTCGCGGGTGTACCGCATCATGGCGCGGGTGTCGTCGAGCGTGCGGAACGCGAAGACGCCCTGGTGGAAGCCGCGGCCGGGCCGGCTGATCCCGGGGATCGGCGGGACGTGCGCGCGGCTGCCGGTGGCGATGATCAGCTTGTCGTACGGCGTGACGGTGCCGTCGTCGGCGTACACCCGCTTCGCGTACTTGTCGATGCGGGCGATCCGGCGGCCGGAGTGCAGAGTGATGCCGTTGGCCGCGTACCACGCCAGGTCGTTGAGGAAGATCCCGGACTCCTCCTCGACGCCGGCGAGGACGTTGGACAGCATGATCCGGTTGTAGTTGCCGTACGGTTCGTCGCCGAACATCATGATGGTGAACTGATCGCCGCCACCGCGGGCCAGGATCTCCTCGACGGTGCGGGCGCCGGCCATCCCGTTGCCGATGACCACGAGTCGCCGCCTCATCAGACCTCCATCAGGCCCAGATCGGCCACGACCATCCCGGCGACCCCCGGCGGAGCGGAGAGGTAGAGCTCCACGGCCGTGCCGGAATCGAGGTCCTCGACGACGCGCAGCGGGATGTGCACGTCGGACTTCGCGCCGATCGGGAACCAGCGCATCGGCTTGCCGTCGCGCATCAGCACCACACAGATCAGCTCGTCGCTGGAGTTGCCGCCGCGGAAGTAGACCGCCTGGGCGACGGTCCCGGCCGGGACGACGTAGCTGAGCGCGCCGTCGACCGGCACCGGCTGGTCGAGTCCCTTGCCCTCGAAGGTGAACACGCCTTGCAGGAAGCGGGGTGTGGAGTGCACTGGTCTGGTCCCTTCGTCGATGGAGGCGATCGCGACCGCGCACGCCTTGAACGCGGGCATCTTGGAGTGCGGGTCCAGGGCCGGGTTGGTGAGCAGGTTGGCGCCGACCCAGTGGAAGGGGGCGAAGACGGTGTCCGGCCGGATGCCGGGATCGAGCCTGGCCCGGAACACCGCCCGGCCGCGGCGGCTGCGCAACTCCACCATGTCGCCGTCCGCGACACCGTGCCGGCGGGCCAGATCGGGGTGCATCTCGGCGCGTGGTCCCGGCAGGGCGTCGGCCAGGGCGCTCACCCGCCTGGTCTGGTTGCCGCTCTGGTACTGCCGCATGTTGCGGCCGGTGGTCAGCACGTACGGGTAGTCGCGGTCCGGCAGCTCGTCCGGGTCGCGGTGCTCGACGCGGACGAACCGGGCCCGGCCGTCGGGCGTGGGGAAACGGTCGGCGAACAGCCGCGGCGTACCGGGATGGTCGTCGGCCGGGCAGGGCCAGAACACGCCCTGCTCCGCCTCGATCCGCTCGTAGCTGATGCCCGCGTAGTCGGCGATCCCGCCCGCGCTGGCCCGCCGCAGCTCGTCGAAGACGGTGCGCGGATCCGCGCTGAAGTACCGTCCCCGGCCCAGCAAACCGGCCAGGTCGGTCAGCGTCTCCAGGTCGGTGCGCACCCCGGGCGGCGGCGGCAGGGCCCGCCTGCGGCGCAGCACGCGACCCTCCAGGTTGGTCATCGTGCCCTCCTCCTCGGCCCACTGGGCGGTCGGAAGCACGACGTCGGCCATGGCCGCGGTCTCGGACAGGAAGATGTCCGAGACGACCAGCAGGTCGAGGGCGTTCAGCCGGTCGGCGACCCGGTTGGCGTCCGGCGCCGAGACGGCGATGTTGCTGGCCAGCACGAGCAGCACCCGGACTCCGCCGTCGGTGCCCAGACGGTCGAGCATCTCGTACGCGGACCTGCCCGGCCGCGGCAGTTCGTCCGGGTCGACGCGCCACACGGCGGCGACGTGCGCCCGTGCGGCCGGATCGTCCAGCCGCCGGTAGCCGGGCAGCTGGTCCGCCTTCTGCCCGTGCTCGCGGCCGCCCTGCCCGTTGCCCTGCCCGGTGATCGTCCCGTACCCGGAGCAGAACCTGCCGACCAGGCCGAGGGCCAGGGCCAGATTCAGGTACGCCTGGGCCGTGTCCGTGCCGTTGCTGTGCTGCTCGGCGCCGCGCGCGGTGAGGATCATCGCCGGGCCGCCGCCGGCCAGCAGCCGGGCCGTCTCGCGCAGGCTCGCCTCAGCCACCCCCGTCATCCGCTCCACCCGGCCCGGCCAGTACGGATTGGTCGCCGCGCGGACGGCCTCGAAGCCGGTGGTCCGGTCCCGGATGTAGGCGTCGTCGATCAGGCCCTCGCGAATCGCTATGTGCAGCAGGCCGTTGGCCAGCGCCAGGTCCGTGCCGGGCAGCGGTTGCAGGTGCAGGTACGCGTCGGCCGCGGTGGCCGTCCTGCGCGGGTCCACCACGATGTGTTTGGCTCCGGCGGCCCGCCCCGCGTGCAGGTACTGCATGGACGGCGGCATCGCGTCCGCCGGGTTGGCGCCGGCCAGCAGCACGGTCCGGGCCTCGGCGATGTCCGCCACCGGGAACGGCAGCCCCCGGTCCACCCCGAGCGCGCGGTTGGCCGCGGTGGCCGCCGACGACATGCAGAACCGGCCGTTGTAGTCGATCGCCGACGACCGCAGCGCCACCCGGACGAACTTGCCGAGCGTGTACGCCTTCTCGTTGGTCAGCCCGCCTCCGCCGAAGGCGCCGACGCTGTCAGGGCCGTACCGCCGCTGTGTGGCCCTGATCGTGTCGGCGACCAGCGTGAGCGCCTCGTCCCAGCCGGCCTCCCGCAGGGGGCTCGTACGGTCGCCGGGCACCTCGCGGACCAGCGGGGTGACCAGCCGGTCGGGGTGGTGAAGCAGTTCGGCGGCCGTCCAGCCTTTCACGCACAGCCCGCCCCGATTGACCGGGAAGTCGGTCGGGCCCAGGCGGACCGACCCGTTCTCCGTGGTCAGCGCGATCCCGCACTGCAGAGCGCAGTAGGGGCAGTGCGTCTCGGTGGCCCGCATGTCGCGCATGCTCGCAGCACGTTGTTACCCGGGGGCTCCTGTGAAGTGTCGGCCAGGTTGACAACATTTACACGGTCGTGCAAGTGAATGTGAGTCGCGACGGCGGGTTCAGGTCTCGAAGCCGACGAGGCGGACGATGAGATGGCTCTCACCTTCGGGCACCGGCGGGAACGGACCGTCCACCACAGCGGGTTCGATCACCTTGGCCGGGATCAGCGGCGCCGCCAGGCGACTGCGGTAGGCCAGCAGCTCCGGCAGCTTCTGCTGCGCGAGGATGCCGAGGGCGACACCGGCGCCGATTGACCTCGGGCGGCCGTGCTCAGAGCGCGGTGCCGCCCGAAGCGTCGATGACCTGGCCGGTCACCCAGCGCCCCTCGTCGGAGGCGAGGAAGGCGATGATGCTTGCCACGTCCTCCGGCTCGCCGAGTCGGCCGAGGGCGACGCGGGCCACCTGTTGCGCCGCGAGTTCCTCGTTGTCCCGCAGGTATTGGCTGTTCCTGGTCATGACGATGCCGGGTGATACCGAGTTGACGGTGATCCCGCGCGGGCCGAGGTCCAACGCCAGATCAAGGGTGAACGTGTTCAGCGCCGCTTTGCTGACGCCGTAGGCAAGTAGTTCCGGGCTGGCGACGGTGGCCGCGAGGCTGGAGATGTTGATGATCCGGCCGCCGTCGCGCAGTCGCGGCAACGCGAGCTTCGTGATGAAGAACGGCGCCTTCACATTCACCGCGATCACCTGGTCGAACTCCTCCTCGGAGAGGTCGGCCAGCCGGGCGAAGCTGCCCTTGGCGGCGTTGTGGACGAGGATGTCGAGCTTCCCGTCGGGCACGTACTCCTTTCCCGCCTCATCGAAGGCGTTCCAGAAGCGAGCCGCGTCACCGTGAGTGCCCAGCTCCGCGTGCACGGCGAAGGCGCGCCCGCCGTCCTTGCGGATGCGCTCTACCGTGTCGCGGGCCGCCGGCTCGTCGTGGCCGTAGCCGACCCCGACGATTGCCCCGTCGCGGGCGAACCGTTCGACGGTCGCCCTGCCGATGCCATGACTGCCGCCGGTGACGAGGGCGACTTTGTCCTGCAGTGTTCCTGACATGACTGCTCCTTTTTTGAACGATCGCTCAAGAGAGAGGGTACACCCTTCTTGAGCGATCGACCAAAAAGTCGCCGGGCCGCTCTTGAGCGATCGCTCTAGAATGGGGGCATGGACACACCAGAAGCGCGGCGAGGCCGGCCGCCGACCTTCGACCGGGCGGCGGCGCTGGCTGCCGCCACGCGCCTGTTCTGGGAGAACGGGTACGAGGCGACCTCGATCAACGACCTGACCCGGGAGATGAACATCCGGCCCGGCAGCCTCTACGCGGCGTTCGGGGACAAGAGGTCTCTGTTCAACGAAGTCATCGAGGCGTACGGCCGCTCCCCGGCCGGAGAGTTCATCTGGGCCGCCATGGCGAGGGAGCCCACGGCCTTCGATGCTTTCCGCCGCATCCTGCTCGATGCGGCGGCGATGTACACCGACCCCGAGACACCGGCCGGAAACCTGCTTTGCAGCGCGGCCGCGGCCGACGTCGATGTCGCCGTTTACATGCGTGACCTGCGCAACGCCAACGTCGGTACCTTCGAGAAGCGCTTGACGACCGCCCAGCAAGAGGGCGAGATACCGGCGACAGCCGACCCCCGGAAGCTGGCCGCGTACTTCACCGCCGTCATGCACGGCATGTCCCAGCGTGCACGGGACGGCGCCACGGCGGCGGAACTCACCGACACCGCGGATCTGGCCATGGCCGCCTGGCCAGTGCCCTGACCGGCACCCAATCGCCGAACCGGTACGTTGCGGAGTCGCGGACCTCGAGGCACGACCACGATCCGCGCGGGGACTACGTCGACCGAGGCGATCCTGTGCTTGATTCACCCGCGCCGCCTCACCTCCGACGTATCAAGCGATGCCGAAGAAAGCCGACATCCAGATCAGCCCGGCCGCAGCCGCGCCGGTGATATTGGGGCCGCCGGGTGGGGCCGGCTCGGGTGAGCGTCATCCGTCTGGCTTGGCCGGCGGTGCGCTCCGGGCTTGAGCGCGAGCGGTCAGGAGGTGGGTCGGATGCGCGAGTGCTGCGCCAGGAACCAGTCGGTGGCGATGTCGGTCTCCGTGAAGCGTCCGATCAGCGCCAGGGCCGAGCTGACGCTCTCCGGCGCCTCCACGGGATCGTCGAGGACGTCGTCGTCGCCGGTCTGGAAGCGCAGCCCGTCCGTCAGGTGATCGAGCGCGTGCGGGTCGTCGCCGGATCGCTCCTGTGGCCGAGTCGGGTCGAAGGAGACGATCATGTGCCCGTCGCGGGCGTAGTCGAAGTAAGCGTTGCCGTTGATGTCCAGGCGGAGGCCGAGGGCCTGTCGGCCGCCTTCGGTGATGGATCGCAGGAACTCGCTGTGGCCATGCGCCGGTACGATGGCGACCCAGTCTTCGACCTCGGCCACCCAACTGGATTCGTCGTCGCCGTGGTAGTCGAGGATCTCACTCAGATGGCACGGAGTATGGGTAGCCAGGTCCAGGGAAAAGTCACGGGCGAGAGAGTCGAGGTCCGCGCCCTTGATCCAGATGGCGCTGAATCCCAGCTGCCACAGGTCCGGATCAGCATCGAGCCCTTCGGTGAAGAGGGTCGAGACCAGAAGGTCGTGCAGGTAGGTCGGTGACTGCATGGCCGCCTCTCGAAGGAGGGTGGGTTACGGGGTACCGGGCCTGATTCTGACGTAGAAGGCGTTGGAGGGGTTGTTCTGCACTCCTCCTTCGCAGGTTCCGCTGGTGAACACGCGACAGCGGGCGCAGAAGGCCCCCAGGTCACGACCGGCTGCCTGGTTGTGGGATCCGCTCGTGTTCGAGTCCTGCGCCGCGACCGCGGGTGGCGCGGGCGGGTCCTCCCCCGGCCGGACGTCACCGACCTTGAACGTCCGCGAGGTGAGGCCCCCGAGAGCGCGATCTCTCGACCGGGGCGGGGTGTGCTTGATCACGGTTTGGTGTCGTGCGGTCGGCCGATCTTGACGTGGGAGTACCCATAAGACGTTATTAGAACGTGTGTTCCCATCTATGCGGGAGGTCCTCGTGCGTCATCCGCTGGTTCGCCGATTAGCCGCTCACTGCGGCGTCGCCGGCCTGCTCACCAGCCTGCTCACCGGCCTGCTCACCGTCGCGCCCCCCGCCGCCTCGGCGGCCGACACCACGACCGACCTCGGGGTGACCTTCGGCTCCTACGCCGCCGACCTGGCCGTCGGGGGCGGCCGGGTGTTCGTCGCCGCCGACGACCGGATCATCGTGGCCGACACCGGCGGAAACCTCACCGGCGGCGTCGTCACCGGCCTGTCCGGCGTCCGCGAGCTGGCCATGAACGCGGACGAAACCCGCCTGTACGCGGCGCTCACCGGCTCGAACGAGGTGGCCGAGATCGACACCGCGAGCCTCGCCGTCACCCGGCGGATCGACCTGTCGGCCCACCCGTGTCCGCACACCCTGGCGTTGCTGGGCGAGCGGCTGTGGGTGGGGCACGGGTGCGACGACGGCCATGGCGGCGTCGTCGGCCTGGATCTGGTCGCGGCCGCACCGGCGCCGGTGGCGGTCGGGGGCGAGCACCTGAGCGCTCCCGTGCTCGCGGCCGCCGGCGACACGCTCGTGGTCGGCCGGACCGGCCTGCACCACGCCGACATGCTGGTCTACGACGTCGGCGGCGGCACCCCGGAGCCGCGCGGCACGATCGACGGCGGGAAGTGGCGCATGGACTACCTGCGCGACCTCGCCCTGACCTCCGACGGCACCACCCTGTTCGCCGCGGCCGACACCCCCGGGCACTTCAGCAGGTACGACACCACGACCCTGGCGGCGACCGGCACCTACGGCGACGGCTGGGACGGGTATCCGTCGGCCGTGGCGCTCGGCTCGGGCGGCGCCTACGTCGCCGCGGGACGCCAGTGGGGCAGCACCGACCTCACGCTCTACGACGCCGAGACCGGCGCGGCGATGTTCGCGGCCGACCAGCCGGACGCCGAACTGCTCCCGGACGGCGTCGCGTTCTCCGGCCCGGACGTCTTCGTGCTGCTGCGGAGCTCCGCGAGCCGGCTGCTGCTGTGGCGGGTGACGGGCGTCGCGCTGCCGGCATCCGATCTGACGGTGACGGCCCCGGCGCGCGCGTATGCCGGCTCGCCGGTCACCGTCGAGGGGCGGCTCACCCGCACCGACGGCAAGGCGCTCGGGCTCAAGCCGCTCGCGGTGATCCGGCGCCCGGTCGACGGGCCGAAAGAGCCGATCGCCGGCGTGACGACGCAGAAGAACGGCACGTTCACCTTCGAGGACACGCCGCCGGACGTCGGTGAGGTGACCTACCTGGTGTTCTGGGACGGCGACGACCACTACCGCCGAAGCAGCGCCTCCGTCACCGTGACGGTCAGGCACAGGTCCGCCCTCACCATGGACGGGCCGCGGTCAGGCGTCGTCGGCACGGCCATGGAGCTGACCGGCGTGCTGACGGCGGGTGGCAAGCCGCCCTCGCCGGGGGCCACGCTCACCGTGCAGCGCAGCGTGTACGTCGACAACGTCAGTGATGGAAGCGTCATGCTGCCGCCGGTGAGCGTGAACGCCGACGGCACGTACACGTTCGCCGACACGCCCGCCATCGCCGGCAGGTACAGCTACCTCGCGTTGTGGTCAGGGGAGGCCACGGCCGGCCCGGCCAAGGCCACCTACCAGATCATGGTCGAGTGACCTGACGGCCGTGCCCGGCCATCGGGCCGGGCACGGTCGTCCACAGCTAAAACCCCGGCTTCCACGACACCTTCGCCAGCGCGGGTCAGACGGTGCTTCGTCGGAAATTTCTTCGTTACCACCGGAACCCCCACCTGGTGACACGACTCTTCGACACCCCGACTTCGCTTTCTCCTCGGGTGGAGTGCTGGGTTGGCCCGGACCGGGCGCCCTGCCGTGATCACTCCCGGCGGGTTTCCCCGGTCCGACCCGATACGGGGTGTCGGCAAGACTCGCACCATCAGGCCCAAGCCAGGCGTTCGCGCAGCTCAGCCGGCCTGGGCCGAAAAGGACGGAACATGCGTTCCCGAAAAGGCCGGGCGTCCCGTCGGACGCCCGGCCCGCCACCGGCCCTCTCCCGTGAGGCCGGTCGCTCAGAGCTCGCAGTTCTCCTCTGTCTCGCCGGTGCAGGTGTCGATGTTGGCGCCGCCGTCGGTCGTGTCGTTGCCGCCACGGCCGTGCAGGAAGTCGTCGCCGGTGCCGCCGACGAGGACGTCGCGGCCGCTGCCGCCCCAGAGGGTGTCGTTGCCGGCCGAGCCGAAGATCTCGGTGAACCGGTTGACGGTGTCGTTGTTGACGATGTCGTCGCCCTGGCGCATGTTGACCATGATCGTGCCGGCGTTCCTGCAGCTGACTCCGCCGGAGATCGGCTGGCAGTCGTTGTCGCCGGAGGTGACGCCCGCCCCGGTCACCTTGATGGCGCCGCCGGTGCCCTCGGCCAGGGTGATCAGGTCGGATCCGGTCGTGCCGGTGACCGACAGGCCGCCGAGGCTCACGGTCACGGTGATCGGCGCGGCCGCCTGGGCGGGAGCGGACAGCGACACCATGCCGGCTAAACCGGCGACGGTGAGGGCGAGGGCTGCGATGTGAGAACGCATTTTCATTCAGTCCTTCGATTCGGTGATCCCGGCCCCCGTCGGGCCGATGACCCAAGGAAAGCGCCTCGTCCCCCTCCGGTCTGCGCCGAAATGCGCGCCCGGTACCGGCCCAACTACCCACCGACCGATCGCTTCCCGCGCGGCCCGTTTCCGCCGCATTCCGGCCGTACCCGCGAGAGGCCGGCTCGCCGCTTGTCTCTCGGGCTTGCGTGAAAATTTCAGCCTCGACGTGCGCGGATGCCTGCCCGCGCCCCCGGCGCTGGTCGGTCCGGCCTGCCCGGTCCTATGGTGACAATCCCGAACCTCCGGCCTCCCGCGAGAGGGACACCATGGCACTCAGCGTTCGTCATCCTGCCCGGGTTCTGCGCCTTGTCCTCGTCATCGCCCTGACGCTGACCGCCGGCGCGGTGCTGTTCGCCCCCACCGCCCTCGCCGCCACCTATCGCTCGGCCACCTCCTCGGGCTGGGGCCCCAGCCCGGATGCGGGAAAGAGGGCCGCCGAAGCCAACGCCCGCGCCGCGCTGAACCAGCAGGCCGGCGCGGCGGGCGAGGTCTGCTCGGGCGTGTCCGTCACCACCAGGCACCTCTACACCGCGCCCGACGGTTCGGCGTGGATCTATGAGGCGACCGCGTCGGGCGATTGCGTGGTCCCGCTGCCCACGTCGCCGCTGTCGTAAACCGTGTCGCGTACCGAGACCCGTTAGGGCGGCGGCACGAGCCCGTACGGGGTGCCACAGAAACACCCCCGTACCCGGCCGGCGGCCGCTGCACGACGAGCGACCGCGTGGCAGCTCGGGGACGAGCCGCAGCAGCCGCGCTCCCAGGACCGCCGCCTCCGCGAGCGGGAACCGGAACTCGTCGTAGTCGGCCCGCCCACAGGAAACAGGATCGGGCTCCCTCGACGTCAGGGCGGCTTACTTCGGGGTCGGGGACACGTTCGGGAGGAGGCCGTTGCAGGTGACGTGGCAGCCCGCCGCCGCTACCGGCGGGCGGCGTGAGGGGGCAGCCTGGCCGCCGCCGGGACGCCGAGCGCGGCGACGGCGGCGAGAAGCAGCAGCGTGGGCCCCATCGCGCCGCCGAAGGCCGCGGCCGTCCACCGCGGTCCCCCGCCGCCGGCTTGTCCGGCGGCCAGGCCGGGCACGATGAGCGTGATCGACGTGGTGGCCAGGGCGATGCCCAGCGCCGGGCCGATGTTCATGACGGTCTGCTTCAGTCCGCCGGACACCCCCGCGTCATCGGCGGACGCCCGCTGCACGACGACGGCCGTCGCCGTGACCATCACCGTGCTGAAGCCGGCGCCCAGCATGAGGAACGCCCCTGTCATCACCGGCGAGGCCGCCGGCCGGTCCGCGCCGGCCAACAGCAGCATTCCCAAGCTGACCAGGGCCATCGCCGCCAGGGCCGTCCGGCGGGGACCCTGCCGGCGCAGGAGCACGGCGGCGACCGGCGCGCCGACCACCATCATCACCGCCGGCGGCAGCATGCGCAGTCCGGTCTGCAGCGGGTCCAGCGCCAGGACCTCCTGCAGGAAGTAGCTGCCGACGAACAGTGCCCCGAACATCGCCGCGGCGGCTGTCAGCAGGACGGCCAGCGCCGCGGTCAGCGTCCCCGACGCGAGCACGTGCCGGGGTATCAGCGGGTGGGCGGCGATCCGCTGGTGCCGGGCGAACGCGCCGCCCGCCGCGACGGCTGCGGTCAGGCTGAGCGCGGTACCCGCGGTCCATCCCGTGCGCGGTGCCTCCACCAGCGTGTGGACCAGGCACGCCAGGGCCGCGGCCAGCAGGCAGGCGCCGGTCAGTCCGAGCCGGCCTGCCCCGACCCCGGTACCGGGGTCGCGCGGTGCCGGCACGCGGACGGCCAGAGCTGCCACGCCGATCGCGAGCGCGGGGGCGATGTTCAGCAGGAACACCGAACGCCAGCCGAAGTGGGCGGTCAGCGCGCCGCCGAGGAGCGGGCCGGCGGCGGCCGCCAGGCCGATGGCGCTGTTGCGTACCGCGATGGCCATCGGGAGCCGGTCGGGCGGGAACGCGGCGCGGAGCATCCCGAGGGTGGCCGGTTGCAGCAGCGCGCCGAAAAGTCCTTGGGCGACGCGCAGGCCGATGACCCAGCCGATGCCGGGCGCCAGCGCGATCGCCGCCGAGGTGGCGGCGAAGCCCAGGGTCCCGGCGGCGAAGACCTCCCGGTGACCGTAGCGGTCGCCGAGCCTGCCCGCGAGGACGAGCAGGGCGGCCACGGCGATGAGATAGCCCGTGCTGGTCCACTGGACCTGCGCGAACGAGGCGTGCAGGTCCCGTTGCATGGCGGGCTGGGCGATGGTGAGCACGGTTCCGTCGAGAGCGACGACGGCCGCCCCCGTGACGCTGCCGGCCAGCGTGAGGTGGCGGTGGCGTCCCGGCCTCACCGCGGTTCCGGCCCGAGGTGCGCCTCCAGCGCGGCCCGCAGCAGCGGTTCGAGCTCGGTCGATCCGGTGGTCGGCTGCAGGCTGCCCCAGGCCCACAGCTGGGCGATGCCGTGCGCGTTCGCCCACAGCACGCCCGCGGCGATCCGAGGGTCCACGCCCGGCCGCAGGCCTGCCCGGGTCAGCAGATCCACCACGACGTGGAACAGCGGCAGGCTGGCCTCCCGCAGGCCCAGATGGTTGCTCTCGAGCAGGTCGTGGCGGAACATCAGCTCGTACATGCCGCGGTTGGCCAGCGCGAAGCCGAGATATGCCCGGCCCAGCGTCGTCAGCTGCGCGCGCGGATCCGCCCGGCCGTCGCCCAGCGCCCGGGCGATTTCGGCGCCCAGGGCCGCGAAGCCCTCCCGCGCGATGGCGGAGAGCAGTTCCAGGTGGGTGGGGAAATAGCGGCGCGGTGCGCCGTGCGAGACTCCGGCCCGGCGGGCGATCTCACGCAGTGACAGCGCCTGCGTCCCCTCGCGGGTCACCAGATCCACGCCGACCTCTATCAGGCGGGTACGCAGCCCGGCGTCCTCCTCGCGCATGGACACTGTCTACCAGCGTTGAGTAGACAGTGTCTATGCGCGAAGACCGACGGGATGCCCCCATGACCGCTTCTGGGGGCACCGCCTGTCTCGACACCTCGGCGGCACGCCTGGTCACGGTCGGCTCGGTCCGCGGCGGCAGGGCGGTGCGGCGCTGCGGGCGGCGGGTGCGCTAGTCGTCGTCCTGCTCGACGGCGTTCCACAGGAAGGCGCTGCTGCCGGTGATCTGGCTGCTGCGGGAGTCGAACGTCGCCGAGCCGTTCACCGCGTCGTCGTCCTCGGCCGCCGTCACGGTGAGAGGCTGAGGGACGTCCCAGTTGTCCGGGGTGAAGGTCAGCGGCGGTCCGGCGGACAGGTCCGTGTCACCGTAGACCCGCGCGGTGCCCACGATGACGTTGCCCGGGGGCTGCTGGCTGAGCCGTACCTGGACGCTCGCCGTGCCGCCCTCGGGCACCGTGAGGTTGGAGGGGGAGATGAGGATCCGCAGCCGCGGGGGTGAGGGCGAGGGGCTGGGTGAAGGGGTGGGACTCGGCACCAGCTTGACCGTGCACGGCACGCCGTTGAGGGCGAAGTCCGTCGGCGGCGGGTTGCTGCCGGTCCAGGTTCCGTTGAAGCCGATGCCGAAGGTCCCTCCGGAGCCGATCGATCCGCCCCAGGCGGGGTTTCTGGCGGTGACCCGCTGGCCGCTCTGGCTCCACTGCGCGCTGAAGCCACCGGTGATCCGCTGGGTGCTCGGGAACGTGAAGGTCAGTGCCCAGCCCGAGAGCGGGTCTCCGGTGTTGGTGATGTCGATGAAGGCGGTGAAGCCGCCCGACGAGGTGCCCCAGGTGTGCGAGGTATAGGTCACAGCGCAACCGACCGCCGCGTCGGCGGAGGTTGCCGTGCCGCCTATGACGGCCCCGGCCGCGAGCAGCGCGGTGGCCGCGGCCGACGTCAGAACCCTGTTCCTTGACGAGCCCTTACCGAGTCTCACGAATGACCGACCTCCCGTTGAGGCACCCCGTTGGCCGCCGCCCGTCCGCGTCGGCGGTTTCAGGTTCGGACGGTTCTCGGAGGATGTACAGACACCGTCGTCGCCCGTACGGTCATCGCCTCCCCGGAGCCCGTGCGAGACCTGGGGAAGGGCCTTCAAGACCTCGGGAAACGCCGCCCTCACACCTGCCGTCCAGGCGGGGACGGCAGGCGGAACCGGATGAAAGATTCACGCGGCGCCGGCGAGCCGCCGGTGACGATCAGCACGTCCTCGCTGAGTGACCGGCTCGCAGGACGGCGGCCCGCCGCCGGCGGGGTCGTCCGCGACGGCTTACGAGTCGGTGCGCGACAGTGGCGAGGCGCGCAGGCGGTCATCCGGTCGGCTCCGGGCTGGAGGTCGAGATCGTGGCGTGACGGCTCTCGGGGACTGCGATGCGAGGATGGAGGGGTGATCGTCATATGACGGGAAGGGGAAGGGACGTCGCCCGGCGCCGACGGGAAACCGGGCGTCCGGGCCCGCGTGCGCACCGGTCATCCGGCAGACGGGCCGAGCGCGTGGCCGATGCGCGCGTGCAGCGTTCCGAAGCGCTCGACGAGCTCGGCCGGTTCGTGGACGGTGAACTCGAAGCCGAGCAGGGTCACGTGCAGTGCGAGCCCGTCGAGGGAGTCCGAGCCGACCCACAGGGTGCAGCTGCGCTCGTCGACCGCTTCGATCACCCCTGTCTCGGCCGATACCCGTTCGGCCACCCGTGCCGCCGGGGCGTACATGGTGAACCGCGCCCGGTGGCGATAACGGCCGACGCCCACGGCCCAGGACGCGTACCCGCCGATGTCGTCGGCGGGCGGCTCGCGGGGGCTGAACCGGGGGCCGGCCGGGGGCCGGGTCCGCAGCCGGTCGACCCGGAAGGTCCGCCAGTCCGCCCGGTCGAGGTCGTAGGCCACCAGGTACCAGCGGCGCCCGGCGTGGACGAGCTTGTGCGGCTCGACCGTGCGGGTGCTCTCCGTGCCGTCGTGGCCGCAGTAGTCCATGCGCAGCCGCTGGTGGTCGCGGCAGGCCGCGGCGATCGTGGTCAGCGCCTCGGCCGAGACGACCGCGCCCGGCCGGTGCTGGGCCACGATGGCCGCGTCCAGCGTCGAGACCCGGTATCGCAGCCGGGGAGGCAGGATCTGTTCCAGTTTCGCCAGAACCCGCACCGACGTCTCCTCGATCCCGGCCACCGCGGCGTTGGCCGCGGTGCGCAACCCCACCGCGACCGCGACGGCCTCCTCGTCGTCGAGCAGCAGCGGCGGCATGGCGGCCCCGGCACCCAGCCGGTATCCGCCGACGTTCCCGATCGTGGCGTGCACCGGATAGCCGAGCTCGCGCAGCCGATCGACGTCACGGCGCACGGTACGCACCGTCACCCCCAGCCGCTCGGCCAGCTGCGGACCGGTCCAGTCCCGGCGCTGCTGCAACAACGACAACAGCCGGAGCAACCGGGCGGACGTCTCAAGCATGCCCCCATTGTGCATCGCAACGAGGACAGTAACTGACCTCCTTGGCTGACATGATCGTCTCAGTGTCCGCCGCCGGCCGCCGCCGAACGGGGCAGACGCCGCACGGCGTGGTGTCGGCGGATCCTTCGCCCGGAACACCGGTCACGGGCCTTCGGGCCGGTTCGCGACCGGGCCCAGCGACGCGAACCCGCCCAGCCAGGGCACCACCCCACGCACGCGGCCGAGCGCTTCGTGCCGACACAGAGGAGTCGTGTGTTGAACAGCGAGATCAGGCCGTTCCAGGTCCACATCCCGCAATCCGAGCTGGACGATCTGCAGCGGCGCCTGTCCGCCGTTCGCTGGCCCGGCCAGATCCCGGACGTCGGCTGGAGCCGCGGCGTGCCGGTGGGTCACCTGAAGGAGCTGACCGAGTACTGGACCACGACATACGACTGGCGCGCGACGGAGAAGCGGCTCAACCGGAACCCGCAGTTCACCACCCGGATCGACGGGCTGGACCTGCACTTCCTGCACGTCCGCTCACCCCACCCGCAGGCGTTCCCGCTGCTCCTCGCGCACGGCTGGCCCGGGTCGATCGCGGAGTTCCTGGATGTGATCGAGCCGCTGACCGACCCCGACGACCCGGCCGACGCCTTCCACCTCGTGATTCCCTCGCACCCGAACTTCGGGTTCACCGGGCCGGCCGCGGCGGGCTGGGACGCGCGCCGCATCGCCACCGCCTACGCCGAGCTGATGGCCAGGCTCGGCTACGACAGGTACGGGGCGCAAGGCGGCGACTTCGGCTCGATCATCGTGCCCGACCTCGGGCGGGTGGATCCCGAACACGTCGCCGGCGTGCACGTCAACGCGGCCACCGTCGGGTTCATCCCGCTCGGCGACGTGCCCGCGGACACGGTCCTCACCGACGCCGAGCAGGTCAGGCTCGACCGGATGAACCAGTTCCTCTCCGACGGCAACGGCTACTTCCAGATCCAGGCCACCCGCCCGCACACGCTCGGCTTCGGCCTGGCCGACTCCCCCGTCGGCCAGCTCGCCTGGATCGGCGAGAAGTTCCACGACTGGGCCCATCCCGCGGGCTCGATCGGAGCCGACCAGGTCATCACCCACGCGATGATCTACTGGCTGACCAACACCGGCACGTCCTCGGCCCAGATGTACTACGAGTCCATGCACACCGGCAACTGGCCCACGCCTTCCCAGGTGCCCACCGGCGTGGCCAACTTCGCCGAGGACATCGCGATCCGCGCCTTCGCCGAACCGCTCAACAACATCACCCGCTGGACCGAATACGACCGCGGCGGGCACTTCGCCGCGCTTGAGGTTCCCGACCTGTTCGTGGACGAGCTGCGCGCCTTCTTCCGTACCGTCCGCTGAACCCCCGGCCACCGCATCCCGGCCGGAGCTTCGATCGGGAACGCCCTGCTCCTCCTTCAGGAGCAGGGCGTTCCTCGCGTTGTGGGAGGCCGACGCTCTCGCCGCGCTGCCCCGCGGTGGCAGCGCGGCCTCGGCTCCGAGGGCGGTTACAGAGCGATCATCTCAAGGCGGACCACGTACGAGTACGCCGTCTGCTCGGTCCCGGTGAGGGTCCTCGTGATGATCGTGCTGGCGCCCGTGGCGAGCCCGGCGCACGTGCTGCCGGAGGCGGTCACCGTGCCGAGCCGGTCGCCCTGCCCCCAGGCCGGGCCGTCGGTCTCGCGCAGCTCGAAGTCCACGTCCTGGGTGCTCTGGATGATCGAGGTCGGGTATTCGAAGTCGCCGGGATCCCCGTCGCCACCGGCGTTCATGCCGAAGTAGTTGGCGTTGAGCGTGGGGAACAGGTTCCCGCCGACCAGGAACCGGACCTCGTCCCGGCCGTCCCGGTCGGCCACGTTGCCGGCGTCGATGTCGTACAGTTCCACGCGGCACGAGCCGGCCATCGCGGCCGCCGGGGTCGCGGCCAGCGCCATCGGCGCCACCAGACCTCCGGCCAGGGCGAGTGCGGCGATCACCTTACGAGAATGCATGCTGCTCCTCCTGGAGACGCTGACGTTTCGCGACCGTCGCGAAACGCGGCATCAGAGTCGCGGACGCGGTGTGAGCACATCGTTAGACCACAGGTCAACGGCATAGGGCACACGATCCTCGTGCCTTCTGACACAGCCGGGCGGCAGGCCCGCGCCTACTGTCTTCGTATGGCAGATTCCTTCAGCCTGCTGCTGCTCGGCACGCCCGAGCTGGCCGTCGGGGGAAGGCCGGTGCGGATCCGTTCGGCCAAGACCCGGGCACTCCTCTGCTACCTCGCCACCACGCCGGGGGCGCGCTCGCGGGCCGAGCTCGCGGGGCTTTTGTGGGGCGAGCGTCCCGACGCCAACGCCAGGGGCAGCCTCCGGCTGGCGCTGTCGGAGCTGCGCAGGGACGTGGGCGGCTGGCTCGACATCACCCGCGACCACGTCGGCCTGCGCGCCGGCGACGGCTGCTTCGTGGACTACCGGCAGCTCACCCGGGACCCGACGGTGGCGGGGGCGCTCCGGTTGTGGCGCGGGGAGTTCCTCGACGGTCTCTCCTTCGGGGACGCGCCCGCGTTCGCCGGGTGGCTGGAGTGCGAGCGGCGGCGGGCCCGGCTGGTGCTGCGCGAGCTGCTCGTACGCGCCGGGCCCGCCGCCTGCGAACACGTCGTGCGGCTGGCCAGGATCGTGACGGAGCTGGACCCGTACGACGAGGAGGCCCACCGGGTGCTGATCGCCTCCCTGGCCGGGTCCGGGAACCGGGCCGCGGCCCTGGCCTGTTACGAGGAGCTGCGCCTGCGGCTGGCGCGCGAGCTGGGCGTCGATCCCGCACCCGAGACCCGCGCGCTCCGCCGGGACCTCACTCCCCGGCCCGCGACCGCCCGCCGGGCCGCCCTGCCGGTCCCCGGGGCTGAGCTGGTCGGCCGCGAGTCCGACATTCGCCGCCTTCGTGCCCTGCTGTCCCGGGAACGCCTGATCACCCTGTCGGGCCCGGGCGGCATCGGCAAGACCCGCCTGGCCATCGCCGCGGCGGAGGCCGAGGACCGGGATGCCGCGTCCCTCTCCCCCGCGAGGACCTCCACGGGGACCGGGAGGCACGACACCGCGTCCTTCTCCTCCGCGCGACCCGGTGAGCACGACGCCGCGTCCCTCTCCTCGATGGATGTCGCGTTCGTGTCTTTTGCCGGGGTGCAGGCGGAGGCGGCCGTGACGACGCTCGCGCGCCGGCTCGGCGTGGACCTCTCGCCGCCGCGGCCCGCCGCCGAGCTGCTGCTCGCCGCCCTCGCCGGTCGCTCGACGCTGCTGGTGCTCGACAATCTCGAACATCTGCCGTCCTTCGACGGGGTGATCGCGGAGATCCTGCGGGTGGCGCCGGGCCTGCGGGTGCTGGCGACCAGCCGGCGGCGGCTGGACGTGCCCGGGCAGGTGATCGTCCCGGTGGAGGGGCTCGCCGAGCCGGCCGCCGAGGCGTTGTTCGTCGCGCGGGCGCTCGAGGCCCGGCCGGGGTTCGACCCCGAGCGCGAGGCCCCGCTGGTGGCCGCGATCTGCGCCGCGACCGGCGGGCTGCCGCTGGCGATCGAGCTGGCGGCCGGCCTGCTGCGTGCCGTGCCGTGCGCCGACCTGGCCGAACGCCTCGGCGTGGACACGGAGCTGCTCTGCACGCCCGGGCCCGCCGCACGGCCCAGGCACGCGAGCATGCGTACGGTCTTCGAGACGTCCTGGCGGCTGCTCGACCCGGCGAGGCGGGCGGCACTGGCGGCGTTGTCGGTGTTCGGCGGCGGCGCCACCCTGCGCGCGGCCCTGGAGGTCGCGGAAACCGGCCCTGAGGTGCTGGTCCACCTGGTCGACCACAGCATGCTGCGGCTCACCCCGTCCGGCCGGTACACCCTCCACCCTCTCATCCAGCGGCTCGCCGCCGCCCATCTGGAGGACCCGGGGGTACGCGAACGGCACGCCCGCCACTACGCCCGTCTCCTCGACCGGCACGCCACCGCGCTCCAGGACGGCTCGGACGCCGAGGTCGTCCGCGTGCTCGGCGTCGAGATGGACAACATCCGCCTGGCCTGGCGGGTGTCCGGGCAGCCGCGCTTCCTGGACCGCTACTGGACGTTGTGCCTGCGGTTACGCCTGTACGAGGAGTCGGTGGCGATCGTCCGCGAGCACCTCGACCGCCCTGTGGAGGACCCGCGCCTGCGGGCCCGCCTGCTCCGGATGGCCGCGGTGAGCTCCCACCAGCTCGCCAGGGAACGCGCCGCCACCCGCCTGGCCCGCGCCGCCCTCGACACGCTCGGCGAGCCAGTCCCCACCACCCCCACCGGCCTCGCGGCCGCTCTCCTGACCGCCGCCACCCGCCAGGCCGCCCACCGCCTCCTGCCGGCCGCGCCCGCCCGCCTTCTCCTCCCCGCACCCCGCGCGGACGAGGCCGAGGCCGCGCAGGCGCTGACCTTGCTCGCCCGGCTCGCCTACCACGGGCAGGACCTCCCCGTGATGCTGGTGACCTCGCTGCGCCAGCTCAACGCCGCCGACCGCGGCACCGACCTCGCCCTGCGCGCCGAGTCCTGCGCGAACTTCGCCACCATCGCCCGCCTCGCCGGTCGCCACCGGATCGCCACCTGCTACGGCAGCCTCGCCGACCAGGCACTTTCCGGCATCGGCCATCCGGACGAGGCCGTGCACCGGGCCCGGCTGGCCCGCGGGATCGACCTGCTCCACGCGGGCCGTTTCGAGGACGCCAGGCGGTCGTTCACGGAGGGACGGTCGCGGACGATCGACCCGCGGGTGGCCGAGAACTGCGCCGGCATGCTCGCCGAGACCGCGCTGTGGCAGGGCGAGTTCGCCGCGGCGGCCGCCGGGTACGCGGAGACGGAGGAGCTGGCGGTCGCGCGGGTGGGCGGGGACGACATCGGCCGCCACTGGTGCCTGACCGGCCGGGCGGAAGCGCTGTTGCGCCTGGACGGGGTGCCGGTGGAGCGGATCCGGGAGCTGCTGGCGGCCGCCCGCGCCTCGCACGAGCGGCGGCGTACGCACGCGAAGGAGATCGGCCTGCGCGACAGCCCGGCGAGCCGCACGATCCAGGAGCTGCGCCTGCTCACCGTCGCGGCCCGCCTGGACCCGGCGCGGGCGCCCGCGGCGCTGGCCGAGGCGCTGACGCTGGCCGATCGGCTGCCGACGGTGCAGCCCGGCATGCTGGAGTGCTGGACCGGCCTCGCCGAGCTGCTCGGGGACGCGGGGCGGGACCGGACCGTGGCCCCCCTCCTGCTCGGGCACCTCTCCCGGTACGCCGCCCGCAACCCCGGCGCCGCCGCCCGGATCGGCTGGGCCCTCGCGCTGGTCCTGGCCGCCCTGGGCGGGCGAAGGCGGGCCAGGCGTGCGGCCGAGCGGGCGATGGCGACCGCCGAACGCCTGGCCGCGCCGTACGACCACCGCAGAGCCGAGTCCCTGGCCCGCGCCCTTGGTTGAAGGGTTCACCGTCTTCAAAGAACCGTCTTCAAGGAACCGTCTTCAAGGAACCGTCTTCGAGGACGGATGGCGCGCCCGCGGCCGTCGTCTTCGCGCTGCCGGGTGCCGGCGTCGCGGGGTCAGTCGACCGTGATGACGAGCTTTCCCGGCGCGTTGCCCGCCGCCAGGTCACCCACCGCGGTGGAGGCCTCCGCCAGGGAGTACGTGCGCCCGACGGCCGGTCGCACGGCCCCGGCCTCGATGAGGTCGCGCAGCGTGTCCAGGTCGGCGGTGCGGGTCAGCGCGATCTGCGCGTCCAGGCGCTGGCGCGTGAACGGGGTGATCAGCCGGGCGGCCAGCAGCCGGCCGATCCCGCCGAACCACCGGCCGCCGCCCTCGCCGCCGACGATGGCGAGCCGGCCGCGCTCGGTGAGCAGCCCGCGCAGCAGGGGCAGCGGCCGGATGCCCGCGATGTCGATGATCAGATCGTAGGTCCCGGTGAGCGGCTCGCGCGTGTAGTCGATGACGGCCTGGGCGCCCAGCGACCGGACGAGGTCGGCCTTGGCCGTGCTGCACACGGCGGTGACGTGGGCGCCGCCGGCGACCGCGAGTTGCGTCGCGAAGCTGCCCACTCCGCCGCCGGCGCCGATGACCAGCACCTTCTCGCCGGTGGTGACCTGGCCGACGGCCCGTAACGCGGTCACCCCTGAGACGGGTACGGCCGCCGCTTCGGTGAAGCTCAGGTTGGCGGGCTTGCGGGCGAGCTTGCCCGGGCGGGCGAGCGCGAACTGCGCGTACGCGCCGGTCGCCTGGCCGTACACCTCGTCGCCGGGGCGAAACGCGGTCACGTCGGCGCCGACGGACTCCACCACGCCGGCCACGTCCATGCCCGGCACGCGGTTGCGGGGCCGGCGCAGGCCGAAGCCGAGGCGGCCGACGAGCGGCAGCCCGGTCATGACGTGCCACACGCCGTAGTCGACGCCGGCCGCGTGCACCCGGATCAGCACATCGCCGGCGCCGGGCGCCGGGATCGGGACCTCACCGAGGCTCAGCGTGTGCGGCGGGCCGTACTCGTCCTGGACGATCGCCCTCATGAGGGGTCTCCTTCGATGTCGGGGTACTGGAAGACGTCGTCGAGTCCGACCCGGAACACCCGGGCGATGCGGAACGCCATCTCCAGCGAGGGGGAATAGCGACCCTGTTCGATCGCGATGATGGTCTGGCGGGTGACGCCGACCCGGTCGGCCAGCTCGGCCTGGGTCATCTCGTCGTGCGCGAACCGCAGGGCCCGGATCGCGTTGGTGACCCGCGTCGGCTTCACCACGTCTGGAAGCCGCCCTTGCGGTACGCCATGATCTTGGCGAACGAGCTGAGCACCGAGGACAGCATGAACGCCAGGTAGACGGTGTTGGCGATCCAGAAGTGGCGCAGCTCGGCGATGGCCATGACCAGCACGGCGAGCGCGCCGATGATGACGATCGACTGCCCGATGCGCTCGCTGACCTGGTTGATCTCGCGGTCGCGCTCGTCGGTGCGGTCGGCGCCGTGGCCGCCCGCGACGGCCATCGCGATGTGGGCCACCATCGCGGCGACGATGGCGCCGCCGATGGTCCACAGCAGAGTTCCCGCGTAGGCGACGTCGGCGAGCGGGCCGTCGCCGGCCCGGCTCAGGACGGTCACCACGTAGATCGTGTACGCGCCGATGGAGACCACGATCATCACCCAGGCGCGCTTTTCCTCGAAGGCCATGCCCGCCCCTCATGTAAAACAAAGCTGACATCAATCAATGTAAATCGTCTCAGACACCATGTCAAAGTTTATTTACATGCACGGCCGGCGGCGCCATGGCGCCCGGCGCGGTGTCGCTCCAGGACGTCCGCGTCCGGCCGGGCGGCGCGGGTCACACCGGCCCGCCCTCATCGGAAGAGCCGCAGGGTCCGGGCCACTCCGGCTCGCGCCGCCGGGGCGGCACCCTCGCCGCCCCGGCGGCAGACGCCTGGCCCGTCGCCGGACGAGCCCGCAGGGTCGTTCAGGGCCTGCGGCCGTGGAAGGTGCGGCGCAGGTCGCTCACCCAGGCGTCGGGGTTCTCCCAGGGGATGAAGTGGCCGCCGCGGTCGTGGGCGTTGACGTTGACGTGGTTGAACCAATCGGCCTGCGGGCCGTTCTTGAATGCCCGGACGCGCTCGCCGGCGGTGTGGATGCCGGGAGGGTTCTCGTACGTGACGAAGGTGAGACCGACCGGGGCCCGCACGACCGGGGTGCGGTCGTGGGAGGGGGCCCAGGGGTAGCGGTTGGCGTTGGCGTAGTAACGCATCGACGTGGCGATGGAGTTGTTCACCCAGTAGATCGTGGCGTGGGTGAGCAGATCGTCCTTGGTGAAGACGGACTCGACGTCGCCGCCGTTGTCGCTCCAGGCGTTCCAGCGCTCCAGCAGCCAGGCGAGCAGTCCGGCGGGCGAGTCGCTCAGCCCGTGGGCCAGCGTGGCGCCGTCGAGCATGTGCACGGCGAGGTGGGACGCCCAGCGGTGGTCCATCTCGATGACGCGGGCGCGGACGTCGGCGGGCTGGTCGTCGGTGAGGGGCCGATTCCGGGCGAAGTCCCAGGCACGGGGGCCGGTGAAGAAGTCCAGCGGCAGCCCGGAGCCGATGTGGATGCCGTACAGCTCGTCGGCGTACTTGTGGCCGAGCTGGCTGGAGACGATCCCGCCGATGTCGCAGCCCCCGGCGGCGTATTTCCCGTATCCCAGGGTCTCGGTCATCAGGGTGTGCCAGAGGTCGGCGACCTTCCAGAAGTTGACGTCGGGAAAGCCGGTGAGCGGGCCGGGGAAACCGAAGCCGGGCAGGGACGGCACGATGACGTCGAACGCGTCGGCGGGGTCACCGCCGAACGCGGCCGGGTCGGCGAGCGGGCCGATCACCTTCGACCAGTGCCAGAACGTCCACGGCCAGCCGTGGGTGAGAATCAACGGGATCGGGCGGGGGCCGCGGCCGGGCTCGCGCATGAAGTGCACCGGGACACCGGCGACGCTCACCTGGTAGTGCTCGTGAACGTTGATGGCGGCCTCGGCCCCGCGCCAGTCGTAGCCGTCCCGCCAGTAGGCGACCAGCTCACGCAGATAGCTGTCCGGGACGCCGTAGGACCAGTCCCCGTTCCCCTCGTCCAGCGGCGGGCGGGTCAATGCGAGACGGGCGCGCAGGTCGTCGAGGACCTCGTCGGAGACATGGATGGGGGCGGGCTCCAGGGGGAAGGCGTGCGGAGTGGTCATGGCGTGGTTCCTTTCGCCGCGACTCGGCCGCCTTGGCACCGGCGCGGACGCTCAACGGCCCTGACGATGGGATGTTTCCACATCCGCCCCGGGGGCGTCGCACAGGTTGGTCTGCCCCGGTCTTGTGGAGGCGGGTTCCACCAGACCCGGACCGCTTCGGCCGGCGGCGGGACGCGTGCGGCCGGCCGCGTGCCGTCAGTCGCCGCGCAGCGTCTGTGACGGCGCCCGGCCGTAGCGTGCGCGGTAGAGGGCGGCGAAGCGCCCCTGGTGCGGGAAGCCCCACTGGGCCGCCACGTTCGTCACGGTGCACCTGGCCGGATCGCCGGCCGCCAGCTCGTCGTGCGCCCTGCCCAGGCGCACGTCCCTGAGGTAGGTCATCGGGGTCAGGCCGAGATGGCGGCGGAAGCCCTCCTGGAGCGAGCGGCCGCTGACCGCCACGGCGCGCGCGACGTCGTCGGTCGTGAGCGGCAGGTGGGCGTGGTCGTCGATGTACCGCATCGCCCGGCGCACCACCTTGGGCAGGGCGGGCGGCCGGGGGGCGTTCAGCCGCTCCAGGTAGTTGGACGGCTGCCCGGTGAGCAGGGAGGAGAGCATGGCGTTCTCCAGGTGGGCGATCGCCAGCGGCTGCGCGGCGAGCCCGTCGCCGTGCTCGGCCTCCCTGACGATCAGGTCGGCCATCGCCTTCCAGGCCCGCGCCCAGCCGGCGGTCATGTCCATGCCCAGGTCGAAGACGATCGGGCGGTCGAGCCGCTCCCCGAGCATCCGCTCCAGGGCGTCCTCGACGACCGGCCGGTCGAATTTGACGATCAGCTGGGGACAGCCCGCTCCCCAGCGCATGTCGAGGTACTCCGACGGCGACGGCAGGGACGCCAGGTCCGGCGTCGACACGATCTCCTGGCCGCCGCACCGGATCAGGCTGCGCCCGGCCAGCGGGATCTGCACCAGGAAGAAGGACTCGAGCTCCCCTGGCTCGATGCGGACGTCCGCCCCGTAGTCCAGGTAGTTCACCCGCACGGTGCCCAGCTGGACCGAGTTGAGCCGCGCGGCCAGCCGGGAGGCGTCACCGGTGAGCTCCAGCCGGTGGGGGCAGAACACCCGGCCCACCAGCTCGCGGGTCTCGTCGAGGTCCGCGGTGTCGAAGACCGGCCTGTTACCTAACGGGAGCGGCCCTCGCGTCTCGCCCATCGACACTCCAACCCTCTGTGCCCGTACGTGTCCGCACGTGCCGTCGCATGCGCACGGCGACGCGAGGTCGCGCGCGGCCGATCCCCACATGGTCCACCGGCCGGGCCCGGCCGACCATGGAGAAATACGCAAAGACTTCGGGGAACGGTGTCCGATAGTGGACAGCCCTCGCGGGCGAGGCGCGACGGCGGGCCCACGGGCGCGCCGAGTCCGCGTGAGCCATCGCGGATCACCATGGGAAGGGCGCCCCGTTCACCGCCTCCGGGATTCCCTGCTGTCATGCGTGGTCCGATGCGGAATCAGCGGAATCAGGCGCACGGGTCGAGGGGGGTCGCGTCGCCGCCGTATCGCCGCCATTCGGAGGGCGACGGGCCGCCGCCGATCGCGCACGCCGCCGCGAGCGGGTCGCGGATCACCCGGACCAGTTCCGCGATGTCCCACAGGACGGTACGGCTGGTGTTGTCCTGAGTGAGCAGCGCGTCGCCGCCCGGGTGGAACTCGACGGGCGAGACCGGCAGCCCGTGCCCGGTGAGCACGGTGATCTGACGGGGTGATTCCGGGGTGGTGATGTCCCACAGGATCGTCGTCTCGTCGAAGCCGGCCGTGGCCACCAGCGGGGCCGTCCGGGAGAACGCGGCCGTGTACACCGACGACGTGTGCTGTTCCATCGAGGCCAGCCAGACCGGGTCGGAGGGGACGGTGATCCGCCACAACCCGGCCGTCCCGTCGTCGGAGGCCGTGACCAGAAGGGCGCCGTCCGGGCTGAAGACCACGTCGTAGACCTCTCCGGTGTGCCGCAGCGGCAGGACGGCCCGCCGTCGGGGCGCGGCGGGGTCGCTGACGTCCCACAGCTCCACCTGACCGGCGAGTCCGGCCAGGGCGAGCAGGGTTCCATCGGGGCTGAAGGCGGCCTCCCGGTTGTACTCGCGCGGGATGCGGGCGAGCTGGCGCGGGTTCTTCCCCACCTGCCAGAGGATGGTGTCGTGGCCGTGCTGGTTGGTGGTGACGGCCACCCGGCCGTCGGGGCTGAGTGCGAGCGAGTACACCGGCTGCCCGGTGAACAGCGTCCCCAGCAGCACGGGGTCCCGCGGATCGTCCAGGTTCCACACGTAGGCGGCCGTCGTCGGGGCGTTGCCCGAGTTCACGCCGATGAGCGCGCGACGGCCGTCATGGCTGACCGCCGGTGCCCCGAGCACCCCGCCGGGTAACACGAAACTGCCGAGCCGGACCGGCGTGAGGGGTTCGGAGGTGTCCCACACGGTCACGCCGTTGGCGTCCTGCCGTCCGCCGAGCCCGATGCGGCCGTCACCGCTGAAGGCGTTGATCCCGGTGTTCGCGGTGGGGGAGGGCCCGAACGGGCCGTGCGCGATCGGGCGGGCGGCGGGACGCAGGTCCCAGACGACGGTGGTGCGGTCGAGGCTGCCGGTGGCGATCCGGGTGCCCGCCGCGTCGACCGCGACGCCGGTCAGGCCCCGTGCGTGTCCGGTCAGCCGGTCGAGCCGCACCGGTTCGGCCGGTTCGGAGACGTCCCACATCACGGCGGTCCCGTCGTCCGCGGCGCTGAACATGGTCCGCCCGTCGGGGGTGAACGTGACGCCCCGGACAGCGGAGGTGTGCTCCTTCAGCGTCCTGACTTCGACCGGCCGGTCCGGATCGGTGACGTCCCACAGGATCACGCCGGCGTCCTCCCTGCCGACCGCGAGCAACCGGCCCCGGGGGGCGAATGCGGCCGTCCACGTGTCGCCCGTGGCGGTGCCGAGCGGAGCACGCGGCACGATGTCCGCGGGGTCGCGCACGTCCAGGAGCCGCGTCGCCCGGTTGGTGGCCACGGCGAGCAGGGCCCCGTCCGGGGAGAGGGTCAGGGCGTGGACGGGGCCCGCCGCCTCGTAGGAGCCGATCTGCCGGGGTTCGCCGGACAGGTCCCAGATGATCACCCGGTGGTCCCACGAGCCGGTGGCCAGCCAGCGCCCGCCGGGGCCGAAGACGGCGCTGCGCACGTTGGCGTAACGCGGCGGGTGTGAGCCGTGCGGCCGGGACAGGTGGATCCGGCGGGGGGCGCGCAGGTCGCGGATGTCCCATAATGTCAGCCAGCCGAACCAGTGGCCGAGCGCGAGCAGCCGCCCGTCGGCGCTCATGCCGACCGCCGAGACGCCGCCCATGTGCGCCCCGGCGTCAGGCGACGGGTCGGGCGCGGAACCCAGGCGGGCGGGTGCGGCCGGGTCGGAGACGTCCCAGAAGGTGACCGTGGCACCCGCCGCCGTGGCGATGACGCCGGGCGACCGCGGGTGGTAGGTGGTGAACACGGGGAACTCGGGGTCGGTGATCGATCCGGCGTACCGGTTCTCGGCGAGGGAACGGACCAGACCGGCTCTGGCCTCCGGTTGCCCGGGGTCGAGCGCGTAGGCCGCCGCGCCCAGCCGCAGTGACAACCCGGCCCGGACCTGGCGTTGCTCCTCGGCGGAGAACAACAACGCGCGCCGACCGGCGGCCTCGCGCTGCACGACCTCGCCCCGCCACGAGAGCACCGCGACCAGGAGCATGGCCAGCACGACCGCACCGGCCGAGGCCAGCCGCACCAGCCGCCGCCGTGACCGCCGGGTGCTCGCCGCGAGGAAGGCCGAGGCCGTCGCACTGAGCTGGTCACGGTTCCGGCGGCCCCAGTCGACGGCCTCGTGCAGCCTGGCCCCCTCGTAGAGGTGGTCGGGCGGACGGTGGGCCTTCTCCCAGTCACTCGCGGCACCCTCCAGGCTCTGCCGCAGGACGAGCTCCTCCCGGCTCTCGGAGATCCACTTCTTCAGCAGATCCCAGTCGTTGATGAGGGCGTCGTGGATGAGTTCCGCCATGCCCTCGTTGATCACGACGAGCCGGGCCGCGACCAGATGTTCCAGCACCCGCTGCCGTGGCCCCGGACCGGTGGGCAGCAGCCCCGCCAGCGGAACCGGCCGCCGATGGGCGCGGAACTCCTCCACCCGCACCAGGCTGACGATCAGGCCTCGGGCGATCTCCGCCCCCTCGGAGCCCAGGCGGTCGATGGTCTCGTCAGCGGTTTTGGTGAGGGCGCCGGCGATTCCACCGCTGGCCTCGTACCCGGCCAGGGTCAGGGTGCGGTTCTCCCGGTGGGTCCAGGTCGACAGCAGCGCGGTGGCCAGCAGCGGCAGACCGGTACCCGAGGTGACCTGACCGATCTCCCGGACGATCCGGTCCGCCAGCCCTTCGGCCACGGCCAGCCCGGCCCGGGCGGCAGGCTTGGTGATGGCCTCGCGCAGGTCTTCGTCGGTCATCGGAGCGACGATCACCGGGTGTCCCATCGCGGGCACCAGCCCCGGGTAGAGCGCGCACCGGTCGAAGTAGTCGCCGCGCAGCGCGACCACGACCCGCAGCCCTGCCAGCGCCGACACGAACGCGACCCGGTCGCGCTCCGACTCGCAGACGGTGAACAGTTCCTCGAACTGGTCGACGATCAGTACGTGATCCGGCCGCAGCACCCGCCTGACGGCGTCGAGCCGCCCGAGCGGGTCGGCGCCCGGGGTGATGGTTCGCGATCCCCCCGGCAGCGCCGCCGCCAGACCGGCGTTGAGCAGCGAGGACTTGCCCGACCCCGACGGACCGGTGACCATGATCATCCCGCTGGTGCCGAGGTTCTCGACCCGGCCGAGCAGGGTCGCCTTCAGTTCCGAGCGGCCGAAGAAGAGGTCGGCGTCGGCGGCCGAGAACGGAGCCAGGCCCGGATAGGGGCTGGCGTGCCCGTCCTCGGCCGGAGGCGGGAGCGGGCGGCCGGGCTTCACGGCCGGGTAGGCGGGGTTGATCACCACCGGGCGGGTGTCGAGGTGCCCGGCGACCTTCCGTTCCGGCACCGGCAGGTCACGTTCCCGCATCCGCCTGGCCAGCCAGCCGAACACGTCGTCCACGCCGAGCCGCCGGGGTGCGCGCTCCTCGCCCTCGGTGAGCAGCCGGATCAGCTCGCCGGTGAACGTGGTGTGCCGGTCACCGGGTGGCGCCCAGGCCACCACGTCGTGACCCACCGCCGCCATCACGAAGTACCCCGGCCGCCCGGCCAGGACGTCCACGACCTGCCCGGCCCGTACGTCGGCGCGGCCCGCGTAGCAGCAGTCGAGCACGACCAGCACCAGAGTGGCGCCGCACTGGGCGAGGATGTCGCGCACCGCGTCGTAGGGCAGCGTCTGGAAGCCCGCCACCTGCGGCACCAGGTCGGCGGTGGCGTGGGTGGCCAGGTGCAGCCGGTTGTCAGCGTCCACCAGCCCGTGCCCGACGTAGTGCAGCACCGCCACGTCGGTGGCCTCCCCGGCGAGCGCCCGCAGCGCGTCGGCGAACTCGCGCGGCCCGGCCGGATCGACCAGCGATCGCAGGTTCTCCGGCAGCAACCCCGCCTGTTCGGTCAGGCAGCGCCCGAGATCGGCTACGGTGCTCGCGACCGCGCCGACCTCCGGCAGTTTCGAGCCGGGCTCGTACGTGCCCGACCCGGCCACCAGCACCCGGACCCCGCTCCCCGACAGCAGGGTCGCGTCCTCAGTCACCCTCGGCGGGTTCCAGCAGCTCTGCCATCCGCGCCGTCACCTCCCGCAGCTCGTCCACCCGCAGGGCCCGCACCCCCTTGGCGGTCACCTCGATCTCCCGCTCCCCGTTGCGGATCCGGACGGTGACCTCGGCCTTGCGGGTGTTCAACCAGGCGATGACCACCCCGGCCGCGGTCGCCGCCGCACCGCCGGAACCGAGCACGAGCTGCAGCAGGTCGACGGACCCGCCCAGCTCGTGCTCGGCCGGGGGCCTGGCCGCCAGGTGCACGTTTCCCCGCAACCCGGCCTCCTCGACCAGCCAGGCACGCAGGTTCCGCAGCTGGTCGGAGTCCGACCCGGGCATTTCCACGATCACGGTCACGGTTCATCCCTCGCCGTCGGTCCAAGCCGGTCCAAGTACCCGCAGCGTGCCGGTGCCCCGGCCGCCGAGCATGTCGTCGTACTGCGATTCGTAGCCGATGAGCCCTGCGGCGTCCACCGTGAACGGGGCCGCCGCCGAACTCGCGAAGGCCAGGTACGTATGTCCTCCGGGGAACAGGCGCAGCGGTTGGGCCACCCGGGTCTCCCGCCAGCCCGCCCCGGCGGCGCCGAAGTGGGTGTAGGTCACCGCCGTCGCGTCGGCCGTGACCGCCAGGCCGGTCGCGGCCACCGTCGCCGTGCCCGTTCCCGTGAGCCGCTCCGACCACTCGGCGTCCACCTCGATCAGGCCGTCGCCGGTGACCCGGAACCGTGGGCCGGGTGTGGTCACCCCGGCGGCGATGTAGGCGTGGGAGCCGGGGAACAGGCGCAGGGTCCGGGGTTGCCTGGCGTCGTGGTGGCCCGCCCCCGCTCCCCCGACCGGAGCCAGGTACGTGTACTCGCCCGGCGGCAGCGACAGGGTCTTGGCGGCCCGGCCCCCGTGCCAGCCGTGTCCGGAGACGCCGAAGTCGGTGTACGACAACCCGGTCGGGTCGATCGTGATCGGATGGGTCACCGTCGGCGCCACGACCTGGGTGGTGCGCACGGCCTCGTTGTTGCCGCTCACCGGGTCGGGCCCGGAGACGTCGTCCGCCGAGACCCTGGTGGTGAGCGCGGCGGTGGTCCCCGGGTTCACCCGGACCGTGACGCCGACCTCCCGGGAGGCTCCCGGGAGCACCGTGCCGATCCGGCAGGTGACGGTGCGGCCCGAGACGGGGCACGCCGGGTTCGTGCCGGCCGGGGTGACCGTCGCGGGCAGCGTGCCGGTGAGCACCACCGACATCGCCGGGTTGCGGCCGTGGTTGGTGACGGTGGCCGTGTAGACCAGGCGGGTGCCCGAGATGACCGGATCGTGGTCGGTGGCGAGCGTCACCCCGAGATCGGTGGTGGTCTCCGCCTGCCGCACGATCGCGATCTCCTCACGGGTCGGTGAGAGTTCCGGTTCGGACGACCCGGCTTCGCCGATGAAGTGCCGGAACGGCAACGAGATGTGGGCCCAGTCGTCGTGACCGTGCAGCAGGTCCTGGTCGGAGGTGTTGGAGGCGCAGTCGCGCGGCAGGCCGTTGACGCTGTCGGCCGTATTGATGTTGACGAACGGCATCAGCGGCGTGTTGAACGGATCCCAGTCGGTGGGCCGGTCGAGCCGGTTCCCGCCCTTGCGGCCGGTGGAGTCGACGAACTCGAACCGGTTGTCGTGGTCGGTGGGATCCAGGACGGCCGTCTCGCTGAGCATGGCCTCGTTCAGGGTCGGCAGCCTGGCCTGGCCCCGGGCCGGGCCGTTCAGGCTGAGGCGTGGCGGCGAGAAGTCGATGATGGAGCGACCGGTCACCCGGGAGATGCCCGCGCTGTGGTCATAGTTCATGACGCTGACGTAGTTGGGCTTGCAGTTCACCGGCACGTTGCCGCCGTGGTCGAGGTTCAGGTTGTGGCCCAGTTCGTGCATGATCGTGGCCGGTTCGCCGTCATGGATGATCATTTCGTTGCCGCCGTGCTGGCCTTTGCCTCCGGAGGCGCAGCCGGCGGGTGCCGCCGACTGGATCCCGTAGTGGAACACCTGGCGGCGGGTGAGGTGGAAACCGGTGTTCCGGACGTCCGCGAAGTCGTCGTCGAGGCCGCAGGCGCCGACCGAGGGGAACACCTGGCCGCCGCGCCGGTCGTCCGGGTGGAGCGGGTCGCCGACCAGGCAGTCCTCGTCGTTCGCGTCGGCGCGCCCGTCTCCGTCGTCGTCCGCGCCGTTGCCGCATGTGGCCGGTGTCGGCGGGTCTTCCACGTGGGCGTCGAGACTGACGCAGTCGGGATCGGCCCCGTCGGCGAAGCCGTCTCCGCCGTTGTCCCCGCCGTCGGCGCAGGTGTAGTCGGGCACGCCCTCACTCGCCGTCGGATCGGCCCGGCCGCCCGCGTCGACGTGCAGGGTGATGCCGGGCCGTCCGTCGGGGTTCGGCGGGGCGGCGATACCCGGGATGCCCCGGCGGTTGGGGAGCTCATCGGCCAGACCGCCCGCGTCCGCGGGAGCCGCGGCGAAGGCCCCTCTCACGGCACTGATCCCGGCATGGGTCGGTGCCTGGCCCTCCTGCCAGTCGAGTTCGAGGAAGATGTCCTTGTGCCGGGGGTCGGCGCCCATTTCAGGGAGGTTGACGTCGACCCGGTGGTCCGGGTCGTCGCCGTCGTACCCGTGGATCTCCCAGTCGTCCTTCAGGCCGTCTCCGTCGGCGTCGGCATCCGACGTGCTGCGGGCCTGGTTGGTGTTCCAGACGCGGTTGGCGTTGATGTCGAAGCGGTTGAGGACCTGGTCGCCGGTGGGCGGTGACGCGAAGTAGGTCCGCCCGGAGTCCGCGTCGAGGATGACCAGCCCGGCCAGGTCCCAGTTGTCGGCGTCGACCTCGTAGTTGTTGTCCCGTGAGATGTGCTCCAGCTCGAAGCCCTGCGCCAGGTCGCGCCGGGGCACGCAGGGCGTGAGGGTGCCGGTCCACTCGAAGGTGGCGTTTCCGTGGTCGCCGGTGCCGCCCCGGTGGAACGGGCCGGGGTCGGGTTCGCCGTCGCCGTCGGAGTCATCGAAGACGACGGGGCGCCCGGCCAGGCGGATGATCTCGGTGGAGTCGTCGCGAATTCCATCCTCGAAACCAGTGCTGATGGCGAACGTCAACCGGCAGATGGCGGCCGTGGCCTTTTCCTCGACAGGATTCGCCGAATTGGAATTCCAGGTCTGGAACTGGTTTTTGTAGAAACGGTGCAGCCGCCTTCCCGGATGGCCCGCCCGGAAGAACACGTGACCGGTGTCGGCGTCCGCGACGGCGAACGTCCGCAGGTCCCAGTTGTCGGCCCCTTCGGCCTCGGTGATGTGCCGGATCGTGAAGCCGCCCGCCAGCGCCGAACGCGGCAGGCAGGAGGGCAACCGGCCCGTCCACGTGTGATCGGCGTACGGGGTGTCCCCCGTGTCGCCTGGCCCGTCGATGACGAAATCCTGTCCAGCCAGGCTGATGATCTCCGTGGAGTCGTCCCGGAGACCGTCCTTTCCGGTGCCGATGGTGAACTCCACCGAGCAGATCGCGGACGGGTCGACGGCGTGGGCCGCGCGGGGCACGATCAGCAAAGGAAGACATAAAGCGATAACAGCCATAAGCCGGGCGCGCAGGGCCATCAGGGAGCTCCTCGACGGGTGGTCGATCACCCTACTTTCGCAAAACTCCGCGGTATTCGGAGCCCTTTGTTACCAGTACGGACCGAATAGCGATTTTTGTCACCGCCACGGGGTGACGAACGATCCCAGCGCGAGCCCCGAACGGCGTTGACGCTCGGGCTCCGGAACGTGTCCACGTCGCGCGGCACCGGCTGAATCCCCGCCGGCTCGGAGCACTACGACGGCTCCGTCCCATCCACGTCCTTCGGCGGGCATCGCGCGCCCGTCCCCGCTCACCTTCCTGGCTGGAAGGTCGAAGAGGGGAGCGCGGAGGTTCCCACGTCCACTGTGGAGGGCCCTCCATCGGGCGACGACATGTGGCCCGGCTTTGCCGTGGCTTTCATCCGCCGGTCCTACCGTGTGCTGGTGACGTCTTTTCACCGGTACCTCGCGGAGGAGGTCGCGGTCGACCACGCGGCGGGGCTCGTCCCCCGGCGCGCGGCGCTGCACCGACTGGCCCTTCTCGGGCTGGCGGAACCCGCCGCCACCGCCCTGCTCGCGGCCTGGGAAACCAGCGGAGGGGACGCGACCGCGCCGGCCGTCACGGGACCCGGTGCCGCTACCGGATCCGGTACGGCGACGGCGTCCGCCGTGCCACCGGACGGCGCCTCACCCCCGGGACCCCCGCCCCTGCCGACCGAGGAGATCATCTTTTCCGGCACCGAGAGCGGCGTCACCCTCAGGGGCACCTGGGCTGCGCCCGCGCAGCCGCGGGGCGCGGTGCTGGTCATCCACGAGAACCGCGGGCTCACCGATCACATCCGGTCGGTCGCCGGGCGCCTGGCGGCCGACGGCTACTGCGCGCTCGCCGTCGACCTGCTCTCCCGCGAGGGCGGGACCGCCTCCTTCGAGGACCCGGCGCAGGCCACCGCGGCGCTGGGCGCCATCTCTCCCGAGCGTCTCGCCTCGGACATGAAGGCCGCCCTGGGCGAGCTGGAGCGAGGCGCCCCCGGCAGGAGGCTCGGCGTCACCGGTTTCTGCTTCGGCGGCGCGATGACCTGGCTGCTGCTCGCCTCGGACGAGCCGCGCCTGTCGGCGGCCGTCCCGTTCTACGGCCCGCTTCCCGACGACGCCGACCTCTCCGGATCGAGGGCCGCCGTCCTCGCGATCTACGCCGAGCGGGACGACCGGGTCAACGCCACCCGCGACGAGGCCAAGACCGCCCTGGAGAGGGCGGGCCTGGAACACGAGATCGTGACGTTTCCCGGCGTCGACCACGCCTTCTTCAACGACACCGGCCCGCGGTACGACGCCGGTGCCGCCGCCGAGGCGTACCGGCGCGTCCTGGACTGGTTCGGCCGCCACCTGGTCTGAGCGCCCCACAGCCCACGTGCCCACGCGGTCCCCGTGTCCACGCGCCCCCGCCCGCCTCGGCGGAGCGGGGCGGGACGCCGGGCAGAGGCCGCGGGCGGCGCGCCGGGGCGGGGCGGGACCGGGCGGGACGGCGGGGCTCAGTTCATGTCGAGGCGCGCTCGGTGGAGATCCCCCCGGGCAGGCCGGTCACCACGACCTCTCCCCTCCGGTCGACGGCCGCGCTCACCTCCGCTCCGGCGACCCGCAGGCCGCGGGCGGAGACCGCGCCCAGGGGGGCGCCGGCGAGCGGGCGCAGCAGCAGCCGGCCCTCGGGCACGTCGGGGTAGAGGCCGAGTGCCGCGTGCACGACGGTCACCGCGGCGGCGGCGGACCAGGCCTGCGGGCGGCAGGCGGCGGGGTAGGGCACGGGGCGTCCGAGCGCCGAGCGGTCGTCGCCGCCGAACAGCTCCGGCAGCCGATAGCCGAACGTCTCGCCCGCCGCGAGCAGCCCCTCGGCCAGGGTCGCCGCGTGCGTGGCGAATCCGGCGCGGGCCAGCCCGGCGACCACGATCGCCGTGTCGTGCGCCCAGATCGACCCGCAGTGGTAGGACAGCGGGCTGAAGCCGCCCGCGTTCGCCGACATCGTCCGCAGGCCGAAGCCACCGGCCATCTCCGGGGAGACGAGGAGGTCGGCGATCTGAGCCTCCTCGGGCCCGGTGAGCAGGCCGGTGCCGAGGAGGTGCCCGATGTTGCTGGTCAGCGCGTCGACCGGGCGCTTGTCCCGGTCCAGGGCGAGGGCGGGGAACCTCCCCATCGGCCCGTCCACCCAGAAGCGGGCCCGGAAGCGCTCGGCCAGCGCCGCGGCGTGCTCGCGCCAGCGGGCCGCGCCGGGACGGCCGAACGCCTCCAGCAGGTCGGCGCCCTGCCGGGCCGCCTGGTGGGCGTAGCCCTGCACCTCGACCAGGGCGATCGGCGGCTGGGCCTGGCGGCCGTCGTGGAAGCGCAGCGCGTCGCCGGAGTCCTTCCAGCCCTGGTTGGCCAGGCCCCGGCCGCTGGTGTCGACGTACTCGACGAAACCGTCCCCGTCGGGGTCGGCGGGCCCGCCGAGCCAGCCGAGGGCGGCCTGCAGGTGGGGCAGCAGCGCGGCGATCTCCTCGGCGGGGGCGCCCCAGCGCCAGGCGTCGTGCAGCAGGCCGATCCACAGCGGCGTGGCGTCGATCGTGCCGTAGTAGGCGGCGGGCAGGTGCAGGCCGTTGCCCTCGACCGCGAAGTCGTGCCGTCGCAGCTCGTGCATGATCTTCCCGGGGGCCTCGCCGGAGCCGGGGTCGACCTTGGTTCCCTGCCTGCGGGCCAGTACCCGCAGGGTGCCCATCGCCAGCTCCGTGCCGAGCGGCAGCAGCATGCGGGCGGCCCAGATGCTGTCGCGGCCGAAGAGGGTGAGGAACCAGGGCACTCCCGCGCCGAGGAAGGTGTCACCGGGGGCGGCGGTCTCGGCCAGCCGCAGCGAACGCAGGTCGTCCATGGACTGCTCGAAGAGCCTGCTCAACCGGTGGTCGGTGGCGACGACCCGGGGCTCCCCCTCCCCCACCGCCCACTCGGCGGGGCGGGCGGGCGCGGTCACCACGGCTTGGGGGTCGTGCACCTCCACCCGCCAGGACAGGGTGACCCGGCCGCGGGGCGCCAGCTCGACCGGCCAGCGCAGGAAACCCGTGCGCGCGTACCCGGTGGACCCCGGGGACCCCGGGGACTCGGCCCGCGCGCCCGTACCGGTCACCGTGACCCGCACGCCGCCGGAGCGCCAGGAGATCTCATCGGGCGCGGTGCGCTCCGGCGCGGCCTCCGCGGTGTCGCCGCCGGACTTGACCACCTCGATGGGGGCGAAGTCGCAGCCCAGCTCCAGGCTCACGACGGCGGTGACGGGAACGGTCGCGCTGGAGACGATCTCGACACGTTCTTCCATGCCACCCGGTACGACCTGCCGGAACCGCTCGATCCGTACAGTGGGATCGGGGACGGGATCGCCCAGCCATCGGGCCAGCGTGACGAACGTGGTGGCGCCCGGCCCCCGCGGCGCGTGGCCGACGGCCTCCGGCTCCCGGCCGTCGATCGTCAGGGTGGCCTGCGACAGGGCGCGGGAGTCCGCGTGGAACACGCCCTGGACACCGGCCGGGCGGATCTGCCCGTCGGCGCCGCTCAGCGCGACGGTCGGCGCCAGCACGGTGCTGACGAGGTCGTGCAGCAGCGGCTGGAGGCGGTAGGCCACGGTGGAACCGGCCGCCGTGACCGCCTGGAGGGTGGGGGACGAGGCGTCGTCGAGCACGACTTACTCCCTGAGATCGTGTCGAGCCGGTGACGTCTTGACAGACGACGGCCGGGGGGTGCACATTGCGAAACACTCTCTTTACTTGAACGATCCAACCATTACGCTTCGTTTACTTGAACGATCCAATCATGCCTCATACCCCTTTGAACGTTCAAACCCCCAGAAAGGTGAATATGGCTACAAAGGTGACGATCACTGACGTCGCTCGCCGTGCCGGGGTGTCACGTCAGACGGTGTCGAACGTGCTCAACAGCCCCGAACTGGTCCGCGAGGAGACTCGCGACCGGGTGCGGGAGGCCATCGAAACGCTCGGCTACCGGGCCAGCCAGGCCGCGCGGCAGATGCGGACCGGCCGCTCGCGGCTGATCGCCACGCGCATCGAGCCCGACCGGGACGGGATCAACGGCTCGGTGCTGGACCGGTTCCTGCACGGGCTCACCGCCTCGGCGGCCCGTGCCGGATACCGGATCCTGCTGTACGCGGCGGGCGACGAGCGTTCGGAGATCGACACCTTCGACGAGCTGGTCGGCAGCCACGAGCCGGACGCCTTCGTGCTCACCAGCACCTACCACGGCGACGGCCGCCCCGCGTGGCTGCGCGAGCGGCGGCTGCCGTTCGTCACGTTCGGGCGGCCATGGGGAAACACGGGAAACACGGGAAACGCGGGAGACACCGGGAGCCCCGACGGCACCTCCGGCGATCCGGGGTACCCCTGGGTCGACGTGGACGGCGCGGCGGGCACCGCGGCGGCCACCCGCCACCTGCTCGACGCGGGTCACCGGCGGATCGGGTTCCTCGGCTGGCCGCCGGGCTCCGGCGTGGGCGACGACCGCAGGTCCGGCTGGGCCAGGACCCTCGCCGCCGCCGGGGTCGACCCGGCGGGCCTGGACCAGGCCACGGACGACGGGGTGGCCGACGGCGAGAAGGCGGCCCGCGACCTGCTGCGCGCCGACCAGCCGATCACCGCGCTGGTCTGCGCCAGCGACTCGCTCGCCCTCGGCGCGCTGCACGCCGTCCGTTCCCTGACGGCCTCGGGACAGCTGACCGCCTCCGGGCGCCTGACGGCCGAGGGACATCTCACGGTCGGGGGGCGGGCCGGCGGCGAGGAGGGTCTTCCGGTCCGCGTGATCGGTTTCGACGACACGCCGGTGGCGAAGGCGGTGGGGCTCAGCAGCGTCAGCCAGCCGCTGGCCGAGGCCGCGGCCGGCTGCGTCGGCCTGCTCACCCGGCTGTTCGACCCGCCCTCCCCCGGTGACCCCGGTGGATCCGGTGGCTCTGTTGGATCCGGTGGCTCCGGCGACCCGTATGACCCCGAGGCCGGCGGGCCTCGCACGCACGTACTGCTCCAGCCTTCCCTGGTCCTGCGGCAGTCGTCATGACCGCATGATCACCTGACTCTCTTTCCGACCACCCCCCAGAAGATTGGAAGACCACGATGAAACAGCGGACCAAGCAGCGCGGCCTCCGTACCGCGGCGCTCGCCGCGCTCGCCGCCGGCGCCCTGGCGACCTCGGCCGCCTGCGGCAGCGGTTTCGACGACTCCTCCGGCCAGAGCGCCGCCCCGCAGAGCAGCGGGCCCGCCAACCTGCAGGTGCTCTTCGGCTCCTCCGGCGACGCGGAGACGAGCGCGCTGCGCGCCGCCGCCCAAGCGTGGTCGGCGTCCTCGGGCAACACCGCGACGATCACCCCCGCCCAGGACCTGACCCAGCAGCTCGGCCAGGCGTTCGCCGGGAGCAACCCGCCGGACGTGTTCTACGTCGACGCCGCGCGCTTCGCCGACTACGCGAGCGTCGGGGCGCTGGAGCCGTACGCGGACAAGATCTCCGACGCCGCCGACTTCTACCCGAGCCTGCGCGAGACGTTCACCTACAACGGCACCTTCTACTGCGTGCCCAAGGACTTCTCCACCCTGGCGCTGATCGTCAACGACGACCTGTGGAAGAAGGCCGGGCTCACCGACGCCGACGTGCCGACCACCTGGGAGCAGCTCACCTCGGTCTCCAGGACGCTCAAGGAGAAGGTGCCGGACGTCACCCCGCTGGTCATCGGCGACACCCGCGACCGGGTCGGCGCGTTCATGGTGGAGGCCGGCGGCTGGATCGTGAGCCCCGACGGCAAGAAGGCGACCGCCGACAGCCCGGAGAACGCGGCGGGCCTGAGCTACGTGCGGGACCTGCTGAAGGACGAGCTCGCCCGGTTCCCCAAGCAGGTGGACGCGGGCTGGGGCGGCGAGGCGTTCGGCAAGGCCAAGGCCGCGATGACCATCGAGGGCAACTGGATCAAGGGCGCGATGAAGGCCGACTACCCGGACGTCGAGTACAGCGCCCACGAACTGCCGGCCGGCCCCAAGGGCAAGGGCACCCTGTCCTTCACCACCTGCTGGGGCGTCGCCGCCAAGAGCAGGTACAAGGAGCAGGCGATCGCCTTCGTCGAGGCGATGACCAAGGCCGACCAGCAGATGGCCTTCGCCAAGGCGTTCGGCGTGATGCCCTCGCGCCAGTCGGCCAAGGACGCCTTCACCCAGGCCTTCCCCGAGGACGCGCCGTTCGTCGACGGCGCCGAGTACGCCCAGGGGCCGGTCAACGCCCCCAAGATGGACAGCGTGCTGGCCGACTTCGACACCGCGATCCAGCGGCTGCCCGCCGGTGACCCCAAGAAGATCCTGGCGAACCTGCAGAAGAACACCCAGGCCGCGCTCGGCAACTGAGTCAGCCCGGTGCGCGGCCCCGGACGGGTCCGGGGCCGCGCACCGGACGTGAGGGAGACTGACGTGGCCGAGACAACGACCGCACCGCGGCGACCCGCGCGCCGCCTTGGCGACAGGGCCAGGGAGAACATCGCGGGCTGGCTCTTCGTGGCGCCGGTGGTGGTGATCCTCACCCTGTTCATGCTGCTGCCGATCCTGATGGCGCTGTGGGTGAGCCTCACCGACTGGAACGGGCAGGGCAGCCCGTTCCGGGCGCAGGTGCCGTTCGTCGGCGTGGACAACTACACCGAGCTGTTCACCCAGGACAACCTGAGCCGCCTGAACTTCATGACGAGCCTTCGCAACAACTTCTACTACGTGCTGATCGTGGTGCCCGCCCAGACGGTCCTGGCACTCGGCCTGGCGCTGGTCGTCAACCGCCGGCTGCTGAAGGGCAAGACCTTCTTCCGCACCGCCTTCTTCTTCCCCTCGGTGACCAGTTCGGTGGCGATCAGCGTCCTGTTCCTGTTCATCTTCAGCAACTCCGGCGCGGTCAACCAGCTGCTCGCGTTCGTCGGCGTCGACGGCCCCCCGTGGTTCTCCGACGCGCGGGGCGTGCTGCACCTGCTGCTGGGCTCCGCCGGCCTGGTCGATCCGGAGGCGCCCCCCGCGGCGCTGACCGACGGCGGCCCGTTCGGGCTGTCGTGGTGGGACTGGCTGGCGGGCCCCAGCGTGGCGATGTGCACGATCATCATCCTGGTCGTGTGGACCACCTCGGGCACGTTCATGCTGATGTTCCTCGCCGCGCTCCAGGACATCCCGGTGACCCTGGAGGAGGCGAGCATGCTGGACGGCGCCACCTCCCGCCAGCGCCTGCGCCACGTGACGCTGCCGTTGCTCAAGCCGACCCTGTTCCTCGTCCTCACCCTCGGCCTGATCGCCACCTGGCAGGTCTTCGACCAGGTGTACGTGATGAGCCAGGGCAAACCCGCGAAGACCACCCTGACCCCGGCCTTCCTGTCGTACCAGACGGCCTTCAAGGAGCTGGACTACGGCTCCGGCGCCGCCATCTCGTTCGTCCTGTTCGTGCTCATCGTGGTGCTGGCGGCGTTCCAGCGGTGGGTCATGCGCGACAGGGACGCCAAGGGCGGCGGCACCGCGAGACGCCGCGCGCCGCGCCCCGTGTCACGCCGGAGGAGGGCATGATGTCCGCGGTCAAGACCCGTCCCGCCCCCGCCCGTCCGGAGGGGGCGGGCGGGGGGATCCGCTCGCTGGTCTCCACCTTCGGCGGGTACGCCGTCCTGGTCTTCTTCTCGCTGGTCTTCCTCTACCCGTTCGTCATCCAGGTGGCCAACGCGTTCAAGACCGAGCCCGACGCCGCGGCCAGCCCGCTCTCGCCGATCCCCGACCCGGTGACGACGGCCGGTTTCGAGCGCGTGTTCGTCGACACCGGCATGCCGCTGTGGCTGGGCAACTCGCTGCTGGTGACCGTCGTCATCACCGTCGGCCGGGTGTTCCTCGACTCCCTGGCCGGGTACGCGCTCGCCCGGCTGCGCTTCCGGGGGCGCGGGGCGCTCTTCACCGCGATCGTCGCGATCATGGCGGTCCCGGGGGTGGTGCTGTTCATCCCGAAGTTCCTGGTGCTGAACCAGCTCGGCATCTACGACAGCTACACCGCGCTGATCCTGCCGATCGTCGCGGACGCGGCCGGGGTGTTCATCATGAAGCAGTTCTTCGAGTCGATCCCGGTGAGCGTGGAGGAGGCGGCGCGGATCGACGGGGCGGGCCGGTTCCGCGTCTTCTGGTCGGTGGTGCTGCCGATGGGACGCCCCGCCGTCATCACCCTGACGATCATCTCCTTCCAGAGCAGCTGGAACGAGTTCCCGCACACTCTGGTGGCCGTCCAGGACCCCAGCCTCTTCACCCTGCCGCGTGGCCTGGCCGACCTGGTCAGCGGCTCCCTCGGAGTCGGCAGCCAGTATCCGCTCAAGCTCGGCGCGGCGGTGCTCGCGACCATCCCGGTCGCGATCATCTTCGTGATCTTCCAGCGCTACTTCATCCGCGGCGCCAACGAGGGGGCCGACAAGGGGTGACGAAGCGCGGGGAGTAGCGCGTCCGTACCGGGTAGGTCTGGGGAATGCTCATCTTCGGTTTGCGTACGGTGGCCCACCAGCTCGGGGTCGTGCCCCTCACCTGCCGCAACTGCGGCAACACGGCGGCGCAGGTGCTGTCGCGACGGGTCACCAAGTTCAGCCTGTTCTTCATCCCGCTGTTCCCGGTACGGACGAGATACGGAATGCAGTGCACCTTCTGCGCGGCCTCGTACACGATCTCCAAGGACGAGGCGACCCGGCTGGCGGTCCACTGAGACCCCCGCCCACCTGCACAGATAACGGACTATCAGACTAAAGGGGGAATTTGTCTGAAACAAACAAAGAAGTGTTAATTATTTACACTTGTCGTGTTTCTGCTTTACGGTGCCGAATCAGCCGGTGTCCGGACGGGACCCGGACCCCGATTCCCGAGGAGGCTCCGTGCAGAACGCACGGCCGCGCTCGCACCGCCGGTCAGCCGCGATCCTGTCCGCCGTTCTCGCCGTCCTGCTCCTCGTGCCCGCCCAGGCGGCGGGCGCCCGGTCGGCGGGCCCCCTGGCGGACGCCTTCGCTCGCGCCTCCGCCGCGTACGACGTGCCGCGCGACCTGCTCGTGGCGCTCGCGTACGCGGAGACGCACCTCGACGGGCACGACGGCGAGCCGAGCGCGAGCGGCGGGTACGGGGTCATGCACCTGGTCAGCAACCCCGCCGTGCGCGTTCTGGAACGCGCGGCCCAGCTGACCGGCCGGCCGGCGGCGACGCTGAAGACCGACGACGCGGCCAACATCCTCGGCGGCGCCGCGGTGCTGCGCTCCCACGCCGACGCGCTCGGCCTCGACGCCACCGCCAGGAAGGACGCCGGGCGGTGGTACCCGGCCGTGGCCAGGTACGGCAACGCCTCCAGCTCCGAGACGGCCAGGCTGTACGCCGACACCGTCTACGACCTCCTCGGCAAGGGCGTCCGGGCCACCGCCGCGAACGGCGAGGTCGTCACCGTCACGGCCGTGGAACTGCAGGCCGACCGCGGCGTCTACGAGGGCGTGCGGGAGCTGGCCGCCAAGGCCCCGAGCCCGGACTACCCGGCCGCGAGCTGGGTGGCCGCCCACGCCGGCAACCGGGCCACCGCGAGCAGGCCGGGAAGCTCCAAGATCGACCGGATCGTCGTCCACGTGACCCAGGGGGCGTACGCGGGCACGCTCTCCTGGTTCCAGAACCCCAGCGCGAAGGTCTCCGCGCACTACGTCGTCCGCTCCTCCGACGGCGACATCACCCAGATGGTCCGCGACAAGGACGTCGCCTGGCACGCCGGGAACCGGTCCTACAACGCCAGGTCGATCGGGATCGAGCACGAGGGGTTCGTCAACAAGGCCTCCTGGTTCACCGACGCTATGTACCGCGCCTCGGCGGCCCTGACCCGCGCCCTCTGCGACAAGTACGGCATCCCCAAGAACCGCTCGCACATCATCGGGCACAACCAGGTCCCCGGCGCCACGCACACCGACCCGGGCGCCCACTGGGACTGGGCCAAGTACATGCGGTACGTCACCGGGAGCACCGCCCCCTGGTCGGCGACCGCCGACAACGCCACCTCCGGCGCGTTCACCGCGAGCGCGAACTGGACCGCCTCCGCCCAGGCGGCCGGGCGCCACGGCCCCGACCACCGCCAGGCCAGGCCGGTGACCTCAAGCGACGTCGCCTGGTACCGGTTCGCCGTCCCCGCCGCGGCCACCTACCAGGTCGAGGTCTGGTACCCGGCCGCCCCCGGCCACAACAGCTCGGCCCCGTACATCGTCGCCACCTCCGCCGGGAGCAGGACGGTCTACGTCGACCAGCGCGCCGGCGGCGGCGCCTGGCGAAGCATCGGGACGTTCCCCCTGAAGGCCGGGACGTACAACGCCGTCGGCGTCAGCCGCTGGACCTCCGGCACGGGACTCGTCATCGCCGACGCCGTTCGCCTCACCCGGCTCTGACGGCCGTCTCCCGCGGCACCCCGCGACCCGCGCCCCGCCCGGGGCGCGGGTCGCGCCCGCCCGCCCGCCAGAAACTCCGCATCGGAAGTTCTCTCCGGCAAGAGAGCCGCGCTCCGGTCCCCCTGCCCCGGGGGTGACCGGTCAGCCGGTCGCCACGTGTTCCAGCAGCCAGTCGGCGAGGGGGCGGACCTTGCGCCAGCCGTCGCGTACCTCGGTGAGCGCCTTACGGCCCTGGAGCCTGGACTTCGGGACGGTCCGCTCGGCTCCCAGCGATTTGTGACGGATCAGCTCGATGCGCGGGTGGTCCGCGGAGTAGCCGCGCGGCTGGGTCTTGACGCGCTCGCCGACGAGCTCGAACCCGTCCCGCACCAGACGGTCGGTGATCTTGACGAGTTCCTTGCCCGGCCCGTCGGCGTCCACCGCGGCCCGGTAGCGGGCGGTGTCGGCGGAGTCGAGGGAGTGGAAGCCCGCCCCCAGGAACAGCCCGTCGGCCTGGAGCTGGAGGTAGTAGCCGACGGTGCCGCCCACGCCGACCGTCACCCCCTGATAGGTCTTGTACGGCGACTTGTCACCGGTGAACCTGGTGTCGCGCTGCGGCCGGAACAGCTTGGCCTGCCCGAACTCGTCCTCCAGCTCCTCGAGCAGGGCGAGCAGCGGCTCGCGGACCTCGCTCTCGTAGGTCTCCTTGTTCCTGTGCCAGTGTTCACGGGTGTTGTCGGCGGCGAGTTCCTCGTAGAAGGCGAACGCCTTCCTGCCGATCCCCTGGAAGCCGGTGATGTCGTCTCTCCTTCCCTGCGCTCACGCTCGTACGCTCACAGCATGCCCGCGAATCGCTCGACGACCTCGCAGGCCTGCTCGGCGTTCAACCTCGGGTCGCAGGCCGTCCGGTAGCGCGACAGGGGCGGCGGCGCCGAGAACGGGCGCGGGGCGGACACGCACTCCGTCACGTCCTGCGGCGTCATCTCCAGGTGCAGCCCTCCGGGATGCTCGCGCAGGGAGCGCAGGATCCGGACGAACGCGGTGGTCTCCTCCAGGATCGCCTCCATCGGCCGTGTCTTGACCCCCGTACCCATCCGCATCGTGTTGCCGTGCATGGGGTCGCACACCCACACCACCGGCATGCCCCGCCTGGCGACCTCGCCCACCAGCTCGGGAAGCAGGCGCCGGATCCGCGCGCTGCCCATGCGCACGATGAAGGTGAGGTGGCCGGGGAGCGCGCCGGGGTTGAGCAGGGTACTGAGGTGGACCGCCTCGGCCGGGCCGATCGACGGGCCGATCTTGACGCCGACGGGGTTGGAGACCGAGGAGGCGAAGGCGACGTGCGGGCCGTCGACGGAGCGGGTCCTGTCGCCGATCCACACCGAGTGCGCCGAGGAGGCGTAGCGGCCCGTGGCGCCGTCCCTGGCCAGGGGGTACTCGTAGTCCAGGAGCAGCGCCTCGTGCGAGACGTGTATCCGCTCGGTGGCCTCGCGCCCCTCCCAGGAGGCCCGTACGGCGGCCAGCACGCGCCCGGCGCAGTCGTAGGCCCGCAGCAGGCGGGTGGGGTCGGCGAAACGGGCGCCGGGCTCGGCCGCCGGGCCGTTGACCGCGTCGCCCCGGTAGGTGGGGATCACCCTGCCGTCGGGGGCGCTCTCCCACGACTCGGAGCGCGGCTTGCCGTACTGCCCGGCCATCCGGCCCATCGCCACCACGCCGGCGCCCGAACCGGCGCGCAGACGGGCGGAGAGGGAGTGGAGCTGGTCGACCTTCCTGCCCGTCTCCTCGGCGTTGGCCTCGCGGAAACGCTCGGCGCAGTCGCCGCCCTGGAGCACGAACGCCTCGCCGCGCGCGACCCGCTCCAGCGACGCCGCCAGCGTCGCACACTCGTCCTCGGTGACCAGCGGCGGCCGGGAGCGCAGCTCGCGCCTGACCTCCTCGAGCGCTTCCGGGTCGCTCCACTCCGGCTGCTGGGCTGCTACCCCGGCGACCCCGGCGGTCGTGGTGGCGGCTCCGGTGGCCGTGGTCTTCACGATCCGTCACCGTCCCTGAGCCGGGCGCGGAGATCGGCCTTGTCGACCTTCCCCACCGGGGTCAGCGGCAGGGCCGCGACCACCTCGATCCGGTCGGGCACCTTGTAGGCGGCGACCCCGCGTTCGTGCAGGAAGGCCGCGATGGACGGCAGGTCGAGGGCGGCACCGGTGCCGGTGCTCGGGGCGGTGCTCGGGGCGGTTGCGGTGGTGGTGCCGGTGTTCGTGGCGCCGGCGACGAGGTAGGCGCACGAGCGCTCCCCCATGAACGCGTCCGGCATGGCGACCACCGCCGCGGCGCGGACGCCCGGATGGGCCAGCAGGTGGTCCTCCACCTCGTCGGCGGGCACCTTGTCGCCACCCCGGTTGATCACGTCCTTGACCCGGCCGGAGATGACGAGATGACCCGACGGGGTGAGGCGAGCCAGGTCGCCGCTGCGGAAGAAGCCGTCCGGGGTGAAGGCGGCGGCGTTGTGGTCGGCGGCCCGGTAGTAGCCGCGGATGGTGTAGGGGCCGCGGGCGAGGAGTTCGCCGACCTCGCCGGGGGCCACCTCCTCGCCGTCCTCGCCGACGATGCGCACCTCGTCGGCCGGGGAGATCGGCTTGCCCTGCGTGGTCTCCAGCAGCTCGTCCGGGTCGTCGCCGCGGCTCTGGCTGAGCAGTCCCTCCGCCATGCCGAAGGACTGCTGGACCCGCCCCAGTTCCTTGCCCACCCGGCGGGCGAGGTCCGGGGAGACCGCCGCGCCGCCGACCTGGACCAGGCGGAGGCTGGACAGGTCCTGGGGCGACCAGCCGGCCGCCTCCACCCACAGCAGCGCGAGGGACGGCACCAGGCCGGTGACGGTCACCCGCTCCCGCTCGATCAGGGGGAACGCCTCGTCGGGGCTGGGCGCCGGGGAGAGCACGACCGTGCCGCCCGCCTGCAACGTGCCCAGCACGCCGGGGCAGCCGAGCGCGTAGTTGTGCGCCACCGGCAGGGCCGCGAGATAGATCGAGGTCTCGTCGAGACCGGCGTTCTCCGCGCTGACCCTGATGTTGTACGCGTAGTCGTCGTGCGTGCGCGGAATGAGCTTGGAACGGCCGGTGGTGCCGCCCGACAGCAGGAACAGCGCGACGTCACCCGGCTCGGGCCCCCGCGGCGGGGAGCCGCCGCGTTCGAGGTCCGCTCCGGCGCCCACCCCGGAGGCGGCTTCGAGGTTCGCCCCGGGGGTGGTTCCCATGCCCGCTCCGGAAGTGGTTTCGGAGACGACCTCGGGGCCTGTTTCGAGGTCGGCGAGGGCGGTGAACTCCTGCGGGTCGCCGACGACGAGCACGTGCGCGAGCGACGGCGCCTCCGCCCGCACCCGGCGGGCGAGCTCACGGTGGTCGAACCGCTGGAAGACGTCGGGGATCACGTACGCGACGGCGCCGGTGGCCTCGGCGAGGTGCCCGATCTCGCTGCCGCGGTGGGGCGGCAGCGCCAGCACCGGCGGCGCGCCGAGCCGGAACAGCGCGAAGCACAACACCACCAGCTCCGGGACGTTCGGCAGCTGCACCAGCACGCGGTCACCGTGACCGATGCCGAGGCGGCTCAGGCCCGCCGCCAGCCGGTCGGCCCGCTCGTCGAGCTCGCGGTAGGTCCAGCGGGCCTCCCCCGCCACCAGCGCGGTCCGGGAGCCGTGGGCGGCGGCGAGGCGGCGCAGCAGGTCTCCGAGCGTCTCACCGCGCCAGTAGCCCTCCCTCCGATAGAAGTCCGCGATCTCCGACGGCCATTCCACACATCCGGCAAGCATGGGTCTCCTTTCCCGGCGGCGTCCGTTTTCGGAGAGCCACCTTTCCCGGCGGCCTCCGCTCCCGGAGGGCCACCGGTCGCCCGGCGGCCTCCGCTCCCGGAGAGCCGCCGGTCGCCCGGCGGCTCCCGCGGGGCCGCCTGTTTCTCGGCGTCCGCCCTCAGGGGGCCACCTGGTCGATCCGCCAGCCGCCGCCCTCGCGGCTGTAGCGGAACCGGTCCTGGACCTCGTCGGCGCGGCGCTGCCAGAACTCCACCTCACCCGGCACCAGGCGGTAGCCGCCCCAGTGGACGGGGCGCGGCACCTCCTGGCCGGAGAAACGCTCGCCGACCTCGGCCAGGCTCTCCCGAAGCTCCTGCCCGCCGTTCACGATCCGGCGCTGGTCGGTCGCCCACGCGAGCGACTGGATCCCCCTGGGCAGGGCGGCGAAGAAGGCGTCCGACTCCACGTCGGGGATCCTGGCCGCCTCGCCCTCGACGCGGACCTGGCGGCCCACCTCCAGCCAGCCGAAGCACAGGGCCGCCCGCGGGTTGACGGCGAGGTCGGCGCCCTTGCGGCTGCCGTGGTCGGTGAAGAACACGAACCCGTGGTCCACGTACGCCACGTCCACCCAGCGGGCCGACGGGCGGCCCGCGTCGTCCGCGGTCGCGAGGACGGCGGACGAGCTCGCCGGACGGGCGGCGGCGAGCCACTCGTCGTGCCAGCGGCGGAACTGCGCCAGCGGGTCGCTCTCCAGCTCCGAGGGCTCCACCCCCTCCCTCCGGTAGGAGGCGCCCAGCCGCGAGAGGTCTGCTGTCATCGACATCTTCATTCCCTCTGTTGAATGTCTTTCGGCACCATGCCACGGCTGGCATGCTTTAAACGCTAATGCCTATAATTGAGAGACGCAATGTCAACCGGAGATCGGAGAGAGCCGATGAATACTCGCGCGCAGGAGGCCGCGGGAAATCTACTGGCCCGGCACAGGGAAATAACCGGGCCGCGGACGTTCCGCCTGCTCGGCCTCGAATGGGACCTGCTGCCCGGCGTCTACGCGCCCCACCTGGCCCAGTCGTCCGCGCTGTACGCCGAGTGGATCCCCTATCCCCTGTTCGGGAGCTTCTGCGAGGTCGGCAGCGGCACGGGCTACATCGCCGTGACCGCCGCCCTGCGCGGCTGCGCCGAGGTGGCCGCGATCGACATGAGCCGGGCGGCGGCCGACAACACGCGGCGCAACGCCGAGCGGCACGGCGTGGCCGATCGTGTCCGCGTGAGCTGCGGAGACATGTTCGAGCCGCTGGGCGGGGACGAGCGCTTCGACATGATCTACTGGAACTCCAACTTCGTCGAGGCGCCGGCGGGAGAGGCCTCGGCCGACGACCTCGACCGGGCGTTCTTCGACCCCGGATACGCCGCGCACGAGGCCTACCTCGCCGGCGCCGCGGCCCGCCTGCACCCGGGCGGCAGGCTGCTGCTCGGGTTCACCGACCTCGGGAACGCGTCGCTGATCGACGAGATCGCCGTCAGGCACGGCTGGCGCCAGGTCACCCTGCGAGCCGCGGAATGCCTCGCGCCGCAGGGCCGCATAAACTACCGGCTGATCGAATTCCTCCGAGCCTGAAAAGGCTCGGAGGAATTCTTCCTCCACATTTATCCGGCACCGTTCCCAGACAATTCCCGTCGGAATCGTCACCGGCTCCCAATGATCGTCACGGCGAATTACCGCCTCCGGTGAATTACCGCCTCCGGTAGAGCCGAACGCAAAGTGGTGCCGATATCGCGGTCACCACCACCGTCCACGCCAGCGTGAAGAGCACCGGCGCCGCCACCGGGCCGCCCTGCGACAACCCCACGAGGGCGTCGCCGCCCAGGGAGAGCGGGTTGGCCCGCACGATCGGCTGCAGGAAGCCGGGAAACTGCTCGAGCGGCACGAAGCCCGACGACAGGAACAGCAGAAGGGTCACCGGGGTGTTGAGCGCGCCGCTGACCGCCTGCTCGCTGGACGCGGTCAGCGCCACCACCATCGCCAGCCACAGGAACATCGAGGCGAACAGCAGGACGACCCCGAAGAAGGCCAGGGCGGCGAGCGGCCCCTGGGTGAAGCGGAATCCGGCGAGATAGGCCACCGCGGTGGTGACCACCGCGACGATCAGAACCCGCACCAGGTCTCCGGCCAGCCTGCCCGTCAGGACCGAGAGCCTGCCGATGTCCATCGCGCGGAACCGGTCGACGAGGCCGCTCCTTAAATCGGTGTGGAAGCCGATGCCGGTCCCGACCGCGCCGTAGGCGGCGCTGAACAGGATGATCACCGGGGCCAGGCGGTCGATGTAGGCGCCACGGGTGGCCGCGCCGACCAGCTCGCCGAAGACCAGCAGCATCAAAAACAGCAGGATGACGGGGAACATGACCGTGTCGGCGACCAGCTGCGGCGTCTTGAAGAACCTCCGCAGGTTGCGACCGGCCAGCAGGCCGGTCTCGGTGAGAGTGTTCATGTCGCCCTCCTGAACGCCCGCACGGCCGCCAGGGAGAACAGGACCAGCAGCCCCGCCATCCACAGGAGCGCCCGCGTCACCGGGCCCGCGGTGGGCCCGCCCTCGGCCAGCGCCCGCAACGCGTCGATCACCGCGGTGACCGGCTGGAGGCGCACCACCGGCTCCAGCCAGGCCGGGAACGCGTCCGCGGGCACGAACGCCGAGGAGATCATCAGCAGCGGCATGTAGACGAGGTGCAGGGTCGAGGAGACCGTCTCCGGCTCCCTGGAGGCCAGCCCGAGCGCGCTCGTCCCGGCGGAGAGCGTGAGCGCGAACCCGACCGACAGCGCCACGAACCCGAGCGCCGCGAGCGGCCCGGCCTCGAAGCGGAAGCCCGCGACGTATCCGGCGGTCACGATCACCGCGATCGCCAGCAGCGCGCGCAGCACGTCGGCGGCCATCCGGCCGACCACCACGGCGCCGCGGTTGATCGCGAGCGCGCGGTATCGCGCGAGGATGCCCGAGCGCCGGTCCGAGGCGAAGAAGAACGCGGTGGAGATGGCGACCGAGAACATCCACTGCACGACGAGTGCCGGTGGCAGGAACTGCGCGTACTCGATGCCCTTGACCTGCAACAGGTTGCCGAACAGGGCGAGGAAGCCGAACACGAAGATCACCGGAAAGACGATCATGGTGCTGATCGTGTCGGACACCGAGGTGAGCCGGATGTTGCGGCCCGCGAGCAGCATCCCCTGTCGCGCGAGGTTGCCGAGCCCGCGTTCGGTCCGCACCGGCACCGCGGTCACGGCCTGGCTCCCTGCCGGGCCGGCCCGCTCTCCGGGGTCCTCACCGGACCGCCGTCGCGGGACCGCGATCCGGCGTCCCGGTTCCCGGAACCGTCGGAGCCGCCCGGCCCGCTTCCCGCGTCACCGTCGCCTGCGCCACCGTCTCCGGGGCCGTCGTCTCCGGGGCCGTCGTCTCCGGTGGCGCGGGGCGCCGTCCCGGTCAACGCGAAGAAGACGTCGTCGAGCGTCGGGCGGCGCAGTGCCACGTCGTCGGGCTCGATGCCCGCGTCGCCGAGGATCCGCGCCACCTCCGCGACCGTACGGACGGTGGCGCCGGGCACGGTGATGACGCCGTCGTGCTCGGCGGTGCCGTCCATGGCGCCGCGCAGGGCGCCGAGCGCCTTCTCGCGTTCGGTCGCCGACTCGAGGTGGACGGCGCAGACGGTGCCGCCGACCTGGTCCTTCAGCTCCCGCGGGGTGCCCTCGGCGATGACCGCTCCGCCCTCGACGACGACGATGCGATCGGCGAGGCGGTCGGCCTCCTCCAGGTACTGGGTGGTCAGCAGGATGGTGGTGCCGCCGCTGCGCAGGCCGGAGACGACGTCCCACACCTCGCGCCGCCCGGCGGGGTCGAGCCCCGTCGTGGGCTCGTCCAGGAAGATCACCGGCCGTTCCACCACGAGGCTGGCCGCCAGGTCCAGCCTGCGGCGCATTCCCCCCGAGTAGGAGCCCACCGGATCGTCGGCCGCCTCGGTCAGCCCGAATCCCGACAGGAGTTCCCCGGCGCGCGCGTGGGCCGCCTTCTTGCTCAGCTTCAGCAGGCGGCCGAAGAGCACCAGGTTCTGGCGCCCGGTGAGGACCTCGTCGACCGCGGCGAACTGCCCGGTGAGGGCGATGGACGCCCGCACGCCGACCGGATCGCTCACCACGTCGTGGCCGGCGACCGTGGCGCGCCCGCCGTCCGGCGGGAGCAGCGTGCTGAGACAGTTGATGACCGTGGTCTTGCCGGCGCCGTTCCTGCCGAGCAGGCCGACCATGCTGCCGGGCTCGACCACGAATGACACGTCGTCCAGGGCCACCTTCTTGCCGAAGGTCTTGCGGAGGTGGTCGACGTCGATGCCGCCTCCGTTCATGGTGGTGCCTCCCTACTGTGAGAAGTGGTCCCATCCATATGCCCGGGGGGAGAGCGGGAACCCGGATCAGCTCGCCTGGGCCTCCTGGTTTTCCTCCTTCACGGGCGTCTGCTGATGGAAGATCAGCTTCCAGCCGCCGTCGTGCCGCACGTAGGCGCTGGTCATGTAGAGCTGGAAGGTGAAATCGGTCTGGCTGAGCCGCACGACGGCGCGGTAGGTGATGATCGCGCTGTCGCCGGTGAGCGGCAGGACCTTGACGTCCTCCAGTTTGTAGTCGTCGAACGGTGAGGGGTTGGCGTCGATGTCGTCGGCGAGCTCGGCACCGGTCTGCAGGCCGTCGGGCTCGACGCACAGCGTCTCCTCCGTGACCAGCCGCCGGTAGAACTCCCCGTCGCCCTTCGAGATCGCGCTCCAGCCCTGCTCCTCCAGGACCAGCAGTTCCTTCTCGATGGCACCGTTACCCATGATGGTTCCTCTCTCTGACGATGTCGTGGAATCTCGGGAGTGTTAGGGGGTCGAAGGCCACGGATCGACCGGGCCGCAGGCGCGCATCACCTCCTCGACCACGCCGGCCTCGTTGGGCAGCAGATAGAAGTGGTCGCCGGGGAAGGTCCGCAGGGTGAACGCGCCGGAGGTGTGACGCGACCACGCGGCGGCCTCGTCGCCGTCGACCTCCGGGTCGGCGTCCCCGACGAAGACGTGGACAGGGGTCTCCACCGGCGGCGCGGGCGGCGCCTCGTACGTCTCGATCAGGCGGTAGTCGGCGCGCAGCGCGGGGAGCACGAGCTCGCGCAGGTCGGGGTCGGCGAGGACCTCCTCGTCGGTGCCGCCGAGCTTGCGCAGGTCGGCCAGGAGCGCCTCGTCGCCGCCGAGGTGCACCTCGGCGTGCCGGGTGCGGTCGGGCGCCGGGCGCCCGGAGACGCACAGCCCGGCGAGCGGCCCGCTTCCGCCCTCCTCGAGCCGCATCGCCACCTCGTGGGCGACGGCCGCGCCCATGCTGTGGCCGAACAGCGCGAGCGGGCGGTCGCACAGGGGGCGAAGCGCCGCGGCGACGGGACCGGCGAGGGCGTCCATGTCGGGGGCGAAGCCGTCCTGGATGCGGTCCTGACGGCCGGGATACTGGACGGAGTAGAGCTCCACACCGTACGGCAGCCGCGCGGCCCACGTCCTGAAGAAGCCGGCCGCGCCCCCCGCGTGCGGGAAGCAGACCAGCCTCAGGCCGGGCACGGGCACGTCCCGGTAGCGGCGCAGCCATCGCGCCAGCAGGTCGTCGCCGGTGATGGTCATAGGGGCACCTCCTGGTGTTCTGCGGTCATCGCGGACATCAGATCACCGGCCGACAGCGGGCGGGGAGACGGCCCCGCGAGTCGTTCCGGATAGCCCAGGACCGCCGCCACATCCTGCCACGCCTTGCTCACGGAGAGATGATATTGCCCCTCCTTCAAGGGATCCCGGTTACTGCGGACGGCCTCCCACGCGGCGTCGATCGCCCGCCCGGCCCCGCCCGGCCACATCTCGCCGAGGATCTCCCGGTAGCTGGGGGCGCGCGCCGGGCCGACGGGCACGCAGCTGGGGAAGTCGAGGTGCTCGTCCTCGGCGCCGTCCAGCGCGGTGAGCTCCCTGGCGCGGGCCGGCAGGTGCGGCCGGGGCGACCACAGCACGGGGCCGTGGGTGTTGACCAGCGTGAGCGTGCCGCCCTCGACGCCGAGGGTGATCCGGTGCAGGAGGTGGGCGTGGTTGTCGGGGTCGGCGGGGTGCAGCTGGTTCTGCACCCGCAGGGTGAGCGGGACGCCCGCCAGCACGCCGTCGACGGTGCGGAAGGGCGGCGCGCTCTCCGACAGCCGCCGTACCGTCTCGGGCAGCCGGCCCGGTTCCGCGAAGCCCCACGGCCGCAGCCCGCCGAGGGCCTGGCCCAGGATGTCGAACATGGTGTAGGAGACCTGGACGCCGCACGCGGCGTCGACGAACAGCGCGGGCCCGCGGGCGAGCAGCGTCCTGGCGGCGGCCACGAACCGCCGTACCGGATCGAGGTGGACATAGTGCGTGTTGACCCGGAAGACGACCCGGTTGCGGCGGGCGGCGCGCAGCGAGGCGGCGAGCTCGTCGTGCAGCAGCGGCGCCTCCTGCAGCACGTGGACGCCGCGTTCCATCAGCCTGGCCGCCACCTGGCTGCCGGGGCCGCCGTTGACGTCGGCGAGGAGCACCACGCAGGCCAGGTCGACCTCGGCGGGTATCTCGTCCACGTCGGTGAACAGCGGCACCCCCGCGCGCTCGGCGCACAGGCGCGAACGCTCGCCTCCCCTGGCCAGCACTCCGGCGAGCTCGAACGGCGTGCCCGGCCGTTCCAGCGCCGCCAGGTGCACCCGCCCGAAACCGGTGCCGCAGACGACGACGCGTGGCCGGTCGCTCACAGGACCCCCTCCTCCACCGGCGCGGTGTGCGCCGCCCCTTCGACGATCTCCAGGCGGGTGACCCGCGGGTCGTCGAGAAGCGCGGCGAAGACCCGGCCAGGGTCGAGCACGTCCGCCGCCTCGCCCGGTCCCGGCGGGACCCGCCCGGCCTCCACCGCCTCCACCGCCGCGGCGGCGACCGCCGCGGTCAGCTCGTAGCCGTCGGCCGCGCGCGCGAGGAGCGTGCGGGTCACGGCCGCGCCACCGGACTCCCCGGACATCTCGAAGACCAGCTGGAAGTACGGGGAGCGCCCGAACGCCTCCAGCCGGGAGACCCGCACCAGTTCCGCGGCGGCCTCCTCGGCGTCCATGTCCTGGAGCCTGCCGAGCGCGGCGGCCGTGAGGTCGCCGTCGAACACGCTCGCCCACTCGACCTCGGCGAGGCCGAGTTCCCTGGCGAGCCGCTCGGTCTCGGCGGCGAGGTAGGGGTAGGTGTCGACCCTGCCGGGGAAGTGCGGCACCCGCACGCCCATGCCGGGACGCAGCGCGCGCGGGATCACCTGGTGGCCGCGCCAGGCGGCCAGCGGCGTGGCGTACCCGCCCGACAGCGAGGCCACGTAGTCGAGCGCGGCCGCCGGCGTGAACAGGTCCAGGCCCCCGGTGTAGGCCCGCAGCCGCTCGGGCCGGTCGAATCCGGCGGCGAGGTGGCGGGGCAGCAGCGCCGACAGGCCGGGCATCATGCCGGCCGACAGGAGCGCGACCAGTCCCGGATTGTCGCGGGCCGCGCGGGAGACGCCGTCGAACGCGGCGGCGTCCCCGGCGACGTCGACGTAGTGGGCGCCCGCGGCCAGGGCCGCGCGGGCGGCCGTGTCGAGAATCACGCATGAAGGCCCGGCGCAGTTGAGCACCAGGCGGCAGCCGTCGCAGAACGCGGCGAGCGAGGCGGCGTCGGCGATGTCCACGGCCACGGCCTCGTCGGCGGGGCCGCGGCCGGAGGCGTTCCGCCCGGCCCCGCCGCCGGAGTCGCGAACGTCCCGCCCGGCCCCGTCGCCGGGGCCGTCCCGCTCCGCCAGCTCCCCGGCCCTGCCGAGGTCCCGGCCGCCCAGCCGGAGCGGGCCGATGCCCGCCTCGCGGAGCCTGCGCACGGCGGAGCGGCCGACCGCCCCGTAACAGCCGAGGATCCCGACGGCTCTCATCGTTCCCCCTGTATCCGGGCCAGCGCGTCCGCCACCTGGTCGACGTTGGGCGGCTGCAGGCAGGAGAAGTGGTCGCCGGGGATGTCGACCACGTCCAGGTCCCCCAGGCACAGGTCGCGCCAGAAGCCGGTCATGTCGTCGCGCAGCCACGGCAGGAACCTGGTGTCGCCGAGCTGCCGCAGGAAGGTGATGTCCCCCGCGTACGGCTGGGGGACGTGCCTGCCGACGGCGTCCAGGCTGTGCTTGACCACCCGGAACAGGGAGTTCACGTGCCGCTCGACCTCCCGGTCGGAGTGGGCGGCGGTGGCGGCGCGGCCGATGGCGGCCAGCCTCTCCTCGGGGGCGACGGCGGCGAGCCGCCGGAAGTCGGCGGCGGCGGCCTCCACGGCCGGGTCTCCGGTGAGTTCCGCCACCCGGCCCCTGGGCACCCGCTCGGGGTTCTCGCCGAGCAGGAGCTCGAACACCCTGGACATGACGTCCTCGTCGCCGGGGTAGCCGGCGTCGGCGGGGTCGACGCCCATGACGCGGGCGAAGACGTACTCCGCGACCAGCTCGTCCTCGATGACGCGAGGCAGGGTGTAGCTGCTGATCACGGTGAGGGTCTCCACGTCGGCGCCCGCCTCGGTGAGGTGCCTGGCGACCTCGGTGGCCAGCAGCCCGCCCATGCAGTAGCCGACGACGTGGAAGCGGGTGGAGCCGCTGTCGAGCAGCGTCCTGGCGTAGCGGGCGGCGCGGCGCTCGATGAGTCCCTCCGGCTCCTCGGCGAGATAGGGCTCCACCTCCGTGACGGCCAGGCCCGCCAGCGGGCCTCCCTTGTCCGCCAGGCGCCGGGCGAGCGCGCGGTACGGCGCCAGCGTGCCGCCGCCCTCGTGGACCAGCACGCGCAGGGCCTCGCCGCTCTCGCCGCCGCCCTCGCTCCCGTCGTCGCCGAGGCGCACGAGCGGGGAGGCTGCCTGCCGGGTGCCCTGCTCCCCCTCGTCGTGCGAGCGGCGCAGGTGCTCGGCCAGCGCGGCCACGGTGGGCCGGTGCAGGATCTGCCGGACGAGGTCGTCCCAGAACACGTCGCGGGTGGCGGGGACCTCCTCGCGCAGGCGCGCGGCGAGCTTGGCGATGACGAGGGAGTCCCCGCCCAGCTCGAAGAAGTCGCCGTCCCTGGTGACCTCGGGCAGGCCGAGGACCTCGGCCCACACCGTGGCGAGCGCGCGTTCGAGGTCGTCGGCGGGGGGACCTCCGGCCGCGGCCCGACCGGCGACGGCGCGGGGCAGCCAGGAGCGCAGCGTGTCGTGGTCGATCTTCCCGTTGCCGGTGAGCGGGAGGGCGTCCACGACCTGGACGTGTCCGGGGATCATGTACTCGGGGAGCCGCTCGGCCAGGTGCCGGGTGAGGCCGGGCGCGTCCAGCCGCGCGCGGTCGTTCTTGAAGCGGGCCGCGAAGACGCTCTGGCCGAGGGTGACGGTGGCGTCGCCGGGTCCCGGCAGGCAGAGGGTGGCGTCGGCGCCGGCCTCGGTGAGGAGTTCCAGCCACTGCTCGCGCCCCAGGAACGTCTGGTCGCGGCCCTTGCGGAGGTCCTCGTAGTCCCACTTGCGCGGGTCCTTCTCCGGCATCATGAACTCCATCGAGGTCATGATCTGGTAGCTGTCCTTGGTGGTGTCGATGAAGACCAGCCAGCCGCCGGGCGCCAGCATCTCCCTGAGCCTGGCCAGCACCCGGCCCGCGTGCCGCGCGTTGTGCAGCACGTTGGCGCAGAGGATGACGTCGAAGGAGCAGGCGGTGTAGCCCTGCTCGCGGTAGTCCCGGTTGATGTCGAACAGGCCGTAGCGCACCCAGGGACGGTCGCCGAAGCGCTCCCTTGCCTCGTTGAGGAAGAAGGGCGAGACGTCGCTGAACAGGTAGTCGACGTCGAAACCGGCCAGCGCGGGGATCATCTGCGCGCTGGTGCCGCCCACGCCCGCCCCGACCTCGAGGACGTTCAGGCGTCCCTCGTGGCGCCCGGCGATGTCGGTGAGGATCGCGATGGCGGCGTGGTTGACGTAGCGGCTGATGATGTTCTCGCGGTAGGCGGCCTCGGATATCTCCAGGCGGCCCTCGGGGAACAGCAGCGGCAGCGGGTCCATCTCGTCACGGACGAGCTCGGGCAGGTGCTCGGTGCTGGTCCTGAAGTAGTCGATGAGCTCGGCCTTGTAGCTGTCCTCGCGCCGCAGCTCGCCGACCCGCCGCCAGGCCTGTTCCAGGTCGTCGGCACCGGCCGTGCGCAGCGCGCGGAAGCGGCCGGACTCGCGCTCCAGCAGCCCCTCGTCGACCAGGACCCGCAGCCACCTGCGGACCAGGCGGTGGTGGCGGGGCGCGGCCCCGGTGACGGCCAGGATCTCCTCCAGGGTCGACTCCCGCCCGGCTGTCTCGAACAGCCCCCGGCGGCGCAGCGCCCACATCATGCCGAGCACCGCGGCCCGGTCCAGGCGGTCGAAGAACTCCAGGAGCTCGGCGCGGTCGATGTGCCGGGTGTGCACGTCGCCCGCCGCCGACCCCGCGGCGGTCATCTCCGGCACCGGGTCGTCGTCGTCCGGCGTCCGTTCGAGGCGGACCGGTTCCACGAACGCGGCCAGCCGCCGGTCCAGGCCGGTGCCCTCGACGAGCACGTCCGCCGCGGCGACCGCCGGGTGGGCCTGGACGGCCGCCTCGACCTCGGCGAGCTCGATCCGGTGCCCGCGGATCTTGACCTGCCGGTCCTCGCGGCCGAGGAACTCGATGGTGCCGCCGGGGTGGTAGCGGCCCAGGTCGCCGGTGCGGTAGAGGCGCTCACCGGTGACCGGGTGCCCGACGAACCTGTGGGCGGTCTTCTCCTCGTCGCCGAGGTAGCCCAGGGCCAGCCCCGCCCCGCCGATGTACAGCTCGCCGGGGACGTGGTCGGGGCACGGGCGCATGTCCTCGTCGAGGACGTGGAAGGTCTGGTTGGCCAGGGGCGTGCCGTACGGGATGCTCCGCCAGCCCTCGGGGACCTCGCCGATGGGGTGGTGGATCGACCAGATGGCGGCCTCGGTGGCCCCGCCGAGGCTGACCAGCTCCAGCCCCGGCAGGCGGCCCCGCACCCGGCCGGGGAGGTTGACGGGGATCCAGTCGCCGCTGAGCAGCGCCAGCCGCAGCGACGTCAGGCCGGGCTCCGGCTGGGAGCTGAGGTAGTGGTCGAGCATCTGGAGCTGAGCGGGGACGGAGTTCCAGAGCGTGACGCCGTGCTCGGCGATCAGCCGGGCCCAGTGCGCGGGGTCCCCGCGGCTGCCCGCGTCGGGAAGCACGAGGGTCCCGCCGAGGGCGAGGGGGCCGAAGATGTCGTAGACCGACAGGTCGAAACCCAGGCCCGCCAGGCCCAGGACCCGGTCCTCGGCCGTCACCGCGAAGCGCCGGTTGACGTCGGCGACGGTGTTGAGCGCGGCCCGGTGGGAGATCATCACACCCTTGGGGGCACCGGTGGAGCCCGACGTGTAGATCACGTACGCGAGGTCCCCCGGGTCCACGGCGGACGCGGCACCGTTCGGGCCGGACGGACCGGACAGGGCGGACAGGGCGGACGGAGCGGACGTGGCGGACGGAGCGGACGCGGCGGAAACGGCATCGCCAGGACCTGGCACGAAGGAGCCGACACCGTTCCGGCCGGACGCGCCGGATCCGGCGTCGCCCGGACCGGGCACGAAGGAGCCGGAACCGCCCGGACCGGGCACGCCGGGCAGGAGGTCGACGTCGATCGCGCCCTCCGGACGGTCGCCGATCCGCGACTGGGCGAGCACGTGGCGGACGCCCGCGTCGGTGAGGATCCTGTCCCGTCTTGCGGGTGGCTGCCCGGTGTCCACCGGCAGGTACGCGCCACCGGCCAGCAGCGTGCCGAGCACCGCGACGACCTGTTCCCACCCCTTCTCCATCATGACCGCGGCCAGGTCGCCCCTGCCGAAGCCGCGCGAGGCCAGGACCCGCGCCACGTCCTCCGCTCTGCCGAGCAGCTCGCCGTAGGTGAGGGTCCGGCCGCCGGAGACGACGGCCGGCCGCTCGGGCGTGCGGCGCGCCTGGGCGACCACCGGCTCGTGCAGCAGCCCCGGGGGCAGCGGCGCGGCGGTGTCGTTGACCTTCTCGCGCTCGCGCGCCTGCGCGGCGGGCAGCTCGACCGGGCAGGTGGCGTCCCACGCCTCGTCCGTGTCGGCCAGCTCGCCGAGCAGGCCGGACAGGGCCTCGAAGGCGCCCTCCACGACCCCCTCGGGGAACACCCCGTCACGGACGTCCCATCTGACCTCCAGCGCGCCGCCCTCGACCACCGCCTGGCAGTCGATCCACACCTGCGGCGTCTGGCTCGCGCCGTACACGACCTCGGCGAGACCGCTCATCCCCTCGTGCCCGGCGGCCTCGTCGCTGAGCCCGATCGTGCTGGTGAACACCACGGGCATCAGCGCGGCACCCCGGCCCCGGCGGCGGGCGATCTCCCGCATGAGCTCCACCCCGGAGTAGAGGCGGTGATCGAGGTCCTCCCAGAGCCGGTCCTGGATCGCGCGGGCCCGGTCGCGGAACGCGGTGCCCCGCCCGCCCTCGACGGCGAGCAGGCTGACGGTGGTGAAGTCACCGACCAGCTCTCCCACCTGCGGGTGCAGCGGCTGCCGGTTGAGCAGCGTCAGGTTCAGCGAGAAGCGGGGGCGGCGGCTCCAGCGTCCGACGACCTCGGCGAAGGCGGCCAGCACCGCCGTGGACGGGGTCACGCCGTGCGCGCCCGCCCGGGTGCGCAGGCGCGCCCACCGCGTCGGGTCGAAGGTGACCTGGTGGCGGGTGAAGCGACGGCCGGCCTCGGTGGCGGCGTTCTCCCGTACGGGCAGCTCGGGCGGGCCCGGCAGGTCGTCGGCGCGCCCCTCCCAGTAGTCGCGGTCGCGCTCGTAGGCGGCTCCGTCTCGCTGCCGCCGGGCGGCGAGCAGGTAGTCGCGGAAGCCGATCTCCAGGGTGGGCAGCTCGTGGCCCGGATCGAGGTAGAGCCGCTTGAGCTGGGTCAGCAGCAGCTGGATGCTGAGGTAGTCGGCGATCAGGAAGTCGATGGACACGTGCAGCACGGCCCGGTCGCCGGCCTGGGTGACGCGCAGTTCGAACAGCGGCCAGGTGCCGGTGTCGTAGACCCGGTGGTCCATCTCGGCCCTGACGGCCTCCAGGTGGGCGTCCACCTCCCGGGCCGGGCGCCCGCGCAGGTCGGTCACGCGCACCCGGTAGGCGGGGACGTCGGCCTGGATCCGCTGGTGGCCGTCGACGTGGACGACCGCGCGGAGCATGTCGTGGTGGCCGACCAGCCGCTGCCAGGCGGCCTCCAGGCGGGGCGGGTCGAGCTCGGCGAAGGCCAGCTCGGCGTAGACCTGGCAGGCGGTGCCGCCGAAGTCGAAGGCCTCCCTGCGTCCCAGCATGTAGGCGGCCTGGACGTCGGTCAGCGGGAACGGCTCGTGCCGGTCCGCCGGTTCCGGGGTCAGTGCCCCGGCGGGCTCGCGCAGGCACTCCAGGAGGTCGTCCCGGTACGCGGAGAGCTGTGCCCTCCGCTCCTCGGTCATCACGCCCTGCGGTGCCCGGAAGCGCAGCCGCCCTGATTCCTCCCACAGGCGTACGCCCAGGTTCTCTAGTTCCGCGATGAGCTGACCGGCTGTCATACGACGCCCTCCTCGAAGGCTCCTGTCTCCTGCTGTTCGATCAGGACCGCGTGTTCGGCGACGGTCGGACCGGCGAATATCTGCCTCAGGGCGAGATCCGCGCCGAAGGCGCGGCGGATCTCCTCGGCGAGGCGGGCGGCCAGGATGCTGTCGCCGCCCAGGGTCACGAAGTTCTGATGGCGGCCGACCCGCTCCATGCCGAGCAGCTCGCACCAGATGCGGCCGAGCCTCTCCTCGACGGGACCGGACGGCGGCTCGTCCTCGGCCGCCGCGGGGACGTCCCGCTCGGCGAGCCTGGCCAGCGCGGCGCGGTCGACCTTGCCGTTGGCGCTGAGCGGGAACCGCTCCAGCAAGGTGACGGTGGCCGGTACGGCGTAGGCGGGCACGCGCTCGGCCAGCCATTCGGTGAGCGCCCGGGGATCCGCGTCGGCGACGACGAGGGCGGCCAGGCGGCGGGCCGGCCGGCCGACGGTGGTGACCACGGCGTGGCGTACGGCCGGGTGGGCGTGCAGGGCGGTTTCGATCTCGCCGAGTTCGATGCGGTGCCCGCGGACCTTGACCTGGTGATCCACCCGGCCCAGGAAC
>NZ_JBPXMC010000025.1:0-136319 GCF_051918885.1 Streptosporangium sp. OZ121 | reverse complement strand
AACACCCGCCCACCGCAGCGAGCACCGACAACAACCACACCGAGCACACCCGGAAAACGCCCCACCCGCACCCCCGGAAGACCCCAAAGCACGCGGGAAGGAAAACACCCCAGGAACACGGGAAGGGAAGCGCCCCACACACCCGGAAAGGGAAGCGCCCCGGATGCACGGGAAGGGAAACACCCCACCGAGAGGAAGTCAGACGAGCTTCCAGTCGTGGCGTTCCAGGAAGGCGCGCTCGCCGGTGGCGTACTCGGTGAAGGCCTCCTGGACCGCCCCCAGGTCCGGGACGTGCGTGCGGAACATCCGGTTCCTGACGCTGTCCTTGTACTCCAGCTCGTAGCCCGAGATCTCCGGGGAGCTCTGGACGAAGTGCTCGCCGAAGACGACCAGGGCCGTGAACGGGTTCTGCGGGGACATGGTGGCGAGCGCGTCGGAGATGAGCTGGAGGTCGGGCCCGACCACGATCATCCCGTCGCCCGTCCGCATCTCCATGGTCGGGTAGACGCCTCGCGGAGACAGGTTGTGCACCAGGCCGCGCTGCGGGTCGTAGCAGACCAGCCCGCACTCGGCGGCCAGGGCGAAGACCTCGGCGGACACCTCGTCGGCCCGCTCCGGGTCCATGCTGACCAGGACGTGGTCAGGGGAGAGCCACTCGGCCCCGGGCAGCCGATCGGCGAACGCCGTCACCCCCGGGTACGCCTCGGCGTCCTCCCGCTCTTCGGGGCGGGGGTCCTCGCCATGCGGGAGCGTCGCCTCCGGCTCCCCGGGGGGAGGCGTTCCAGGGTCCTTTGAGGCCCCACGGTGGAGGGACAGGAAGACCTGCTCCGCGTGTTCCCTGGTGATCGGTTTGGGCTCGTACCAGACGGCCAGTTCGAAACTCACGGCTCCATTGTCCTCCGGGTGCCTTTCCCGGTGGAAAGGGCCGGACCGATCGGGTGATCGACCCGGAGGACGCGCCGGTGGCCTGAGCGCTCACGATGCGCGGGAAGGGTCAGCCCCTGTGTGACCCTGCCAGAGATGAGCCCGCCGTACCCGCTCATCCTCGTACGGATCGTGAAGCCTCGAACGACCACGTGATTTCCTGCCACCCGGACGCTACGGAGCCGCTGCATATTTTCCGCATATACCGAACAAACCGATCAGGGGCAGCCGGTGATCGATGACCCGAGGAGCCCGGCCAGGTCGTCCGCCTTCGTCCCGTCCCCGATGACGGTGAAGAGCTCGTGGGCCTCACGCCAGCACCTGACGGCCCTCTCCCTGTCGCCGGCCGCCGCGTGGGCGAGGCCGAGGCTGCGGAGCGCGCCGGCCAGGTACGTCGTCCAGCTGCGGGTCCGCCACAGCGCCACGGACTCCGTCAGGCGCTCGACCGCCCGCGCGTGGTCGCCGTCGGCGCGGTCGAGGTCGCCCAGGATCCAGAGGGCGTCGGCCAGGTGGTGGGTGAGGTTGTAGCGGCGGCTGAGCTCCTCCACGGTGACGGCCGTGGGGCGCGCCCGCTCGTCGCCCTCGCCGCTGTAGAGCTTCGCCAGCGTGACCAGGGTCATCGTCTCGGACGCCGGGTCCCGCGCCACCCGGGACATGACGAGGGAGCGGTTGAGACACCGCTCCGCGGGTTCCGGCTGGCCGGTCTCGACGTACGCGAGGCCGAGGAACTGCAGGGACGTCGCCTCGAAGCGCGGGTTTCCCAGGGTCTCCGCCACCTCCAGCGCGCTCACCAGGTGCGGGATCGCCGAGAGGACGTCCCGCTGGCCGTGCGTGATGCCGAGCGCCAGGTGGGCGCGCGCCCGGCCGCCGAGGTGGCCGGTCTCCTCCGCGAGGCGCAGCGCCGTCCCCGCCGACTCCACGGCCGGTTCGACGAATCCCTGCGCGGCCAGGCCCCAGGCGCACATCACGTGGGCGTCCGACAGCCCGCGCAACTCGCCGGCCTCGGTGAACATCTCCGCGAGCCGGACGGCGTTGGTGTGCAGCGCCACCATGGCGCCGCCCTCGTGCTCGACACCGGTCCAGGTGGTCACGTCGAGCAGCCCGCGCAGCATGACGGCCTCGCCGAGGAGGTTCCCGGCCGTACGGCAGGCCAGCATGGCCCGCTCGTTGAGGCGCCGGCACTCGGAGAAGAACCCGTGGGAGTCGAAGTAGCGTTCGAGGCATCCGGCGAGGTCCCAGGCGAAGTCGTCGAGCTCCAGGACGCAGGCCTGCTCGACGAGACCGGCCAGCGCGGTCCGCTCGGCGTTGAACCAGGCGAGGGGGTCGCGCAGGAGGGACGCGGCGACGTCGCCGGGCAGTGCCCGACGCGGCGCCGGGCCGTGGAGCACGGCGTAGCAGGCGCCGTGGACGTGCTCCATGGCCTGTTCAGCCAGCCAGAGCCACGCGCCGAACGCCCTGGTCGTCGCGAGCAGGAGTTCGGCCGGTTCCTCCTCGGCCTCCGCGCGCTCGCGGGCGTACAGCCGGACGAGGTCGTGGAAGCGGTAGCGGGCCTGCCCGGTGGCGTCGACCCCGGAGATGGTGACGAGCTGCGCGTCCACCAGAGACTCCAGGTATGTCTCCCCCTCCTCGTGCGGGCAGTCGAGCAGCGTGGCGGGGACCCAGCTCGCGAAGCCGGGGACGTCGAGAAGGCCGAGCAGCCGGAAGGCGCGCCGCGCGTTCGCGGGGAGACCGACGTAGCTCAGGGCCAGGCTCGCCCTGACCGCGCGGTCGCCGACGACCAGCTGGTCGAGGCGCCCGCGCTCGTCGCCGAGCCGCCCGACGAGCCAGGCGATGCTCTGCCGGGGGCGGGCGGCCAGTCGCGCGCCCGCGACGCGCACGGCGAGCGGGATGCGGTCACACAGCCAGACGAGTTCGGTGGCGGCGGAGAGCTGCGCGGCGACGCGGTCGTGCCCGATCAGCCGCGAGAGCAGCTCCACGGCCTCCTGGGTGCTCAGGACGTCCAGCTCGACGGCTCGCACGCCCTCCAGGCCGGAGAGCCTCGCGCGGCTCGTGACGATCACCGCGCAGCCGGAGGCGCCCGGGAGCAGGGGTCTCACCTGCTGCTCGGACGCGGCGTTGTCGAGGACGATCAGGACGTTCGCGCGGGCCAGGCGGCTGCGGTACAGCGCGGCACGGGCCTCGACCGACTCCGGGACGCTCGACCCGGGCACGCCCAGCGCGACGAGGAACCGCCCGAGCACGTCGCCGGGGTGCTCCTGCTCCTCTTCGTGCGCGCCGTGCAGGTCGACGTAGAGCTGCCCCCCGGGAAACCTGTCGGCCAGCTGGTGCGCCACGCGCACCGCCAGGGCCGTCTTGCCGATGCCGCCCATTCCGGTGATGACCGAGACGGTCGTCGTGGAACGGTCGTCCAGTCGCGCGACGAGTTCCCTGACGTGCTGCTCGCGCCCCGCGAAGTCGGCGATGTTCATCGGCAGTTCCGCGGGAGGCTCGCGCGGCTCGGCCGGCCCCCGTTTCGTTCTCGGCTGCTCGTCCCGGTCGTCCTCGGCGAGCACGCTCGCGACCTGCTCGGGGTTCGCCCGCTCCCCGGCCAGGATCAGCCGGTGCAGGTCGCGCAGCCGGTCCCCGGGTTCGACGCCCAGCTCCTCGTTCAGCAGGCGCCGGGTGTCGGCGTACACCGTCAGCGCCTCGGAACTCCGGCCGGCGCGGGTGAGCGCCACCATCAGGTGCGCCCGCAGGCGCTCGCGGAGCGGGTGCGCGTTCACGTGCCCGGTGAGCTCGGCGACGAGTTCCGGCTGGAACCTCACCGCGAGGTCGGCCTCGACGCGGTTCTCCAGCGTGGTGAGCCGCAGCTCCTCCAGACGCGCCGCCTCGCCCGACAGGTCCTCGACGAACCGCAGATCGCCGTACGCGGGGCCGCGCCACAGCCGCAGGGCCTGGTGGAGGAAGTCCGCGGCCTCGTGGTGGTCACCGTGCAGGAACGCGTCGCGGCCGTTCTTCGCCAGTGACTGGAATCGATGGATGTCCAGCTCACCGGGGTGCACGACCAGCAGGTAGCCGCCGTGCCGGCGCAGGACCCGCTCGTGGCCCAGGGACTGGCGGAGGCGGGAGGCGTACAGGCGCAGGTTGTTGTCGGCCGTCTTCGGCGGGTGCTCGCGCCAGAGCGCGTCCACGAGCAGGTCGTCGGCCACGGACCTGTTGGCGTGGTGGAGCAGCATCGCGAGCAGGGCCCGCTGCTTGCGTCCGCCCAGGGGAAGCGGCTGGTGGTCGGCTCTCACTTCGACCGGCCCCAGGACGGAGAAGTCCATACCACTCCCCTGGAAGGTTTCGCAGTGGCCAAGTTTGCCCGACCTCCCCCCGACCGTCAATGATCGTTAACGATTCCCGGGGGTTGGAACGGGCCACGGAACCCGGGAGTCCAGGGGGATCCCGCCGAGCCGGCGTTAGGCGGGCGGCCTGTCGGCGGCGGCGACCCGCGACAGCTCCACGGTGCAGAACGCGCAGCGCTTGGCGTCGATCGGGATGTCGCTCAGGCACTCCGGGCATTCCTTCTCGGTGGCCTTCTTGTTCCTGTCGAAGAAGCCGATCAGCCGGGTCATCGGCATCACGACCAGCCAGTAGATGACCGCGGCGATGATCAGGAAGCTCAGCAGGTGGTTGATGAAGTCGCCGTACATGAACCGGGAGCCGTTGATCGTGAACACGTACTGCGAGAAGTCCGGATTCCTGCCGCCCGTGATCGCTCCGATCAACGGTGTGATGAGGTCCTTGACCAGTGCCTGCACCAGCCCGCTGAAGGTCGCCCCGACCACGACGGCCACGGCGAGCTCGACGAGGTTGCCCCTCAGCAGGAACTTCTTGAATCCGCCCATCACTCATGTCCTCCACTCGTGAGGACGGTCGGACTACCCCCCTGTCGACGGCCAAACTTCCGTATTTTCCGGGCATTCCGCGGAAAAGAGACAGTGCCGGGACGTCGCCGCGCGGGGTGGTGGGCGCGGAAGGCTACGATCGGCGCAGTTCGTGAGCGAGGCGGTCGGATGGACTTTCGTGTGCTGGGCCCCGTCGAGGTGTTCGCCGACGGAGGGGTGGCGCTGGACATCGGCCCCTACCAGCAGCGGCTGGTGCTGGCCATGTGCGTCCTCGCCGCCCCGCGGCCGGTCGGCCCGAGCCGGATGATCGACGCGCTCTGGGAGGGCGACCCTCCGCCGGGGGCGCTCAACACCGTGCAGGCGTACGTCTCCAAGCTCCGCCGCGTCTTCGAGCCGGGCAGGACGAGGAACGTGCCCCCGGTGGTGCTGGTCAGCAGGCCGGGGGGCTACGCGCTGGACGTTCCGGGCGGTGCGATCGACCTGGGCAGGGCGCGGGGGCACGCGGCCGGGGGCAGGAGCCTGGGAGCCGGGGGCGACCACGAGGGAGCGGTCAGGGAGCTGCGGCTGGCGCTGGGGGAGTGGCGCGGGGAGCCGCTCGCGGACCTGTCGGGCACCTCCTGGGCGGTGGAGGAGAGCGCGCACCTGGCCGAGCTGCGGCTGACGATCGAGGAGGACCTGGCCGAGGCGGAACTCGCGCTCGGCCGGGGGGCGGCGCTGACGGGCGGGCTGGTCCACCTGGTCGGCGCCCACCCGTTCAGGGAGCGGCTGCGCGTGCTCGCCGCCCACGCGCTCTACCAGGCGGGACGGCAGGCCGACGCGCTCGGCGTGCTCGCCGAGGGGCGCCGGCTGCTGATGGAGGACATGGGGCTGGACCCCGATCCCCGGTCGAGGGAGATGGAACGGCGCATCCTCGGCCAGGATCCCGCGCTGGCGCCCCGCCTCGCGGTGGGGGTGGGGCGGACGGCGGCGCGGGAGGAAGAGGAGGAGAAGGTCACCGGGCTGGTGGGCAGGGACGCCGAGGCGGAGGTGCTGGAACGGGCGGTCGCCGGTGACGGGCACCGGGTGGTGCTGCTCGCCGGGGAGCCCGGCATCGGCAAGACCAGCCTGGCCGAGCACGCCGCCGGGGTCGCGCGGGCGCGCGGCCACCGGGTGGTGTGGGGCCGCTGCTGGGGCGGCACCGGCGCGCCGCCCTTCTGGCCCTGGACGCAGGCCGCGCGGGACCTGGTCGGCAGGGACGGTGAGCTGGCGCGGCTGGCCGGAGCCGGACCCGCCGGGCAGGCCGGGCAGGCCGGGCAGGCCGGGCAGCTCGGGCAGTTCGCGTTGTACGAGGCGTTCGCCCGGCTGCTGAACGAGCACGGCCGGGTCCTGGTGGTCCTCGACGACCTCCAGTGGGCGGACACCTCGTCGCTGCGCCTGCTGGAGTTCCTGGCCTCCGCCCGGCTCTGCCCCGAGCTGACCGTCGTGGCCACGTACCGCGACACCGACGTACGCCCCGGCGAACCGCTGGAGCACGCTCTCGGCGCGCTGCTGCGGCTGCCGCACGTGCGGCGGCTCCTGCTGCGCGGCCTGGCGGAGGAGGAGATCCGCGAGTATCTGGGACGTGCGGGCGCCGACCCCGAGCTGGCCGCGGAGATGGGCAGGCTGACCGCGGGCAACCCGTTCTTCCTGGGGGAGGTGCTGCGGCTGGGGGAGACCCCCGAGGCGCTGTCGGACGTCGTGCGCGGCCGGATGGCCGGTCTGCCGCCCGGCACCGAGGAGGTGCTGACCGTCGCGGCGCTGCTCGGCAGGGAGGCGGCGACCGACATCCTCACGCGCGTGGCCGGGCTGCCCGAGGAGCGGGTCCTCGACATCGTCGACGCCGCCGTGGGGGCCCGGCTGCTGGTGGAGGGGGACGGGCCGAGCTGCCGCTTCGTCCATGACATCGTCCGCGACGTGCTGCGCGAGGCGCTGCCGCCGCTGCGGCGCAGGAGGCTGCACGCGCGGATCGCGGAGGTGCTGGAGGAGCGGAGCGGGACGCGCCTGACCGAGATCGCCCATCACTGTCGCGAGGGGCTGCTGAACTCCCGGATGGCGGGCAGGGCCATCGGCTACACCCGGCGCGCGGCGGCCCAGGCGAGCGCGCAGTTCGCCCACGAGGACGCGGTGGAGGGCCTGGAGAGGGCGATCGCGATGATCGACCGGCTGCCGGAGCCCGACGACGCGCTCCGCTGCGACCTCCTGCTCGACCTGGCCGAGGCGCAGACCGCGGCGGGGATGAGCGCCGCGGCCCACGCCTCGCTGGAGGCCACCGCGGAGATCGCCGAACGGCTCGGCGACGACAACCGGCTGGCCAGGGCGGTGCTGGGGTTCTCCGACCCGATCTCTGTGGCCATGTACGAGGAGATGACCGGCATCGACCGGCTCGCCGGGCGCGTCGACCGGGTCCTCGCCTCGGATCTGGCCGCGGACTCGCCGTGGCGGGCCCGGTTGCTCGCCGCCGCCGCGCTGACCGGCTCCACCGTACGGCCCGTCGAGCGGAGCGTGGAGATGGCGGGGGAGGCGGTGCGGCTGGCCCGCCTCGCCGGTGACGAGCCCACCCTGGCCAGGACGCTGATCGTCCTGGAGATCCTGCTGCGCTCCGGCCATGACCACGAGCGCCGAGAGGCGATCGCCGGCGAGATCGCGGAGATCGGCCGCCGCACCGGTGACCTGGCCGTCGAGTGGATCGGCAGGGAGAACGAGTACGTCGAGCTGACCGCCAGGGGGGCCGCCGGGCGGGCCGCGGAACTGCTGGACCGGCTGAGGGAGACCGCGGAGCGGCTCAGGCTTCCCTCGATGGTGAGCCTGGCCGCCTGGCAGGTCGCGGTCCGGGCCTACCTGTCAGGGCGCTTCGCCGACGCGCTCGCCGCGGCCGACGCGTCCGGCGCGGCCCATCCCGAGGGGGCGCTGGGCAGGGACGACGCGTCGCTGCGGCGGGAGGTGTTCCGCTTCCTGTCCCTGCGGGCGGCGGGCAGGGGCCACGAGCTGGATGATCCGCACGAGCCGGGCAGGGGCCATGAGTCAGGCAAGGTCCATGAGCCGGGCAGGGTTCCCGAGCCGGGCAGGGTTCCCGAGCCGGGCAGGGTTCCCGAGCCGGGCAGGGCGGGGGAGGCGCTCGCGCTGGCCGACGAGATGCTGGCCCGCCGTCCGGGGCAGAAGCCCTGGCGGATCCTGCGCTGCCTCGCCCTGGTCGACCTGGGCAGGACGGCCGAGGCGCGCGACGCCTTCGCCGAACTCGCCCGCGACGGCTTCGCGGCGATAGGCCCCGAGCTGGCCTACCGGTTCGTCCCGGACGCCGTCAGCGAGATCTGCGCGGCGCTCGGCGACGAGGCGGCGGGGAGGGTCCTGTACGGCAGGCTCGCCCCGCACGCGGGCCGGTTGCTGGGCTGGTCGCTGACCGACCTGTGCCTGGCCAGGCTGGCCCTGCTCGGCGGCGACGCGGACCGGGCGCGGGCCCATCTGCGGGCGGCCGAGGCGTTCGCCGCCGGGGCGGGGCTGCGCGTCTACGGGCCCGCGCTCCGCGCGCTGGGCGAGACGCTCCGCCCGCCGGGGGCGTGATCGGCCGCGACGCCCCGCGGTCCGCGCGCCGGCCGGTACGTTTCGCCTGCGACGAGAGGGTTAGGTGGTAAAGGCCTGAGGGTGTCCGTGGCCGGGGGCCAGGAGGAGCGAGGAGCGTGCATGGCCGTCAACCGTGTGGTGACCGACATCCCGTCCGGCCGTCCGGCCGGGACCACGGTCGTCGCGCCCCCGCGCGACCGGTTCCGCGGTCGGTGCGGCCGCCCGCCGCTCGACCCCGGCGGGGCGGTGGTGGACATCTCCACCCCGGTCTGATCTACGCTCGGTCGACGCGCGTCATCGCCAGGATCTGAGATCACCGTCACAGGAGTGGGAATGTGCGCATGGCCAGGCGAACACGGGGCATATTCCTGCACCGCTGGAAGGCGGCGCGTTGACGTCCTCCCCCCATCGGCCGAGCTCGCTCAGACTTTCGAGGGAAATCCGCAGCGCGGCGTCGTGCCGTGTTCTCTCCTCCGCCTCAAGGCGGAGGTCTCCACGTTCAAGAGGGACTGATGATCGAGATTTGGCCGGGTGACCCCTATCCTCTCGGGGCCACTTACGACGGCGCGGGAACCAACTTCGCGCTTTTCACCGAGGCCGCGGAACGCGTCGAGCTGTGCCTGTTCGACGAGGAGAACAAGGAGACCAGGGTCACCTTCACCGAGTGTGAGGGCTTCGTCTGGCACGGATACCTGCCGGGCGTCGGCCCGGGGCAGCGGTACGGCTACCGCGTGCACGGCCCGTACGACCCGCCGAGAGGTCAGCGGTGCAATCCCGCCAAGCTCCTGCTCGACCCGTACGCCAAGGCGGTCGAGGGGGACGTGAAGTGGGACGAGGCGGTGTACGGCTACCGCTTCGGCCATCCGGACAGCCGCAACGACGCCGACTCCGCCGAGTTCGTGCCGCGCTCCATCGTGATCAACCCGTTCTTCGGGTGGGGGCACGACCGGCCGCCGAGCACGCCGTACCACAACACGGTGATCTACGAGGCGCACGTCAAGGGCCTGACGATCAACCACCCGAAGATCCCCGAGCGGATCCGCGGCACGTACGCCGCGATCGGCCACCCGGAGATCATCGATCACCTGACCGCCCTCGGGGTGACGGCGATCGAGCTCATGCCGGTGCACCAGTTCGTCACCGACCACGTCCTCGCCGAGCGGGGGCTGACCAACTACTGGGGCTACAACAGCATCGGGTTCTTCGCGCCGCACAACGCCTACTCCAGCACGGGGCAGCGCGGCGGGCAGGTGCTGGAGTTCAAGGCCATGGTCAAGGCCCTGCACGAGGCGAACATCGAGGTCATCCTCGACGTGGTCTACAACCACACGGCCGAGGGCAACCACCTGGGCCCGACGCTGAGCATGCGCGGCATCGACAACGCCGACTACTACCGCCTGGTCGACAGCGACAAGCGGTACTACATGGACACCACCGGCACCGGCAACAGCCTGTTCATGCGCTCCCCGCACGTACTTCAGATGATCATGGACTCGCTCCGCTACTGGGTCATCGAGATGCACGTCGACGGCTTCAGGTTCGACCTGGCCTCGACGCTGGCGCGCGAGCTGCACGAGGTCGACCGGCTGAGCGCCTTCTTCGACCTGGTCCAGCAGGACCCGGTGCTGTCGCAGGTCAAGCTGATCGCCGAGCCGTGGGACGTCGGTCCCGGCGGCTACCAGGTGGGCAACTTCCCCGCCAGGTGGACCGAGTGGAACGGCATGTACCGCGACACGATCCGCGACCTGTGGCGGGGCGAGCCCGCCTCGCTGCCCGAGTTCGCGTCCAGGCTGACCGGCTCCAGCGACCTCTACCAGGACGACAGCCGCCGCCCCGCCGCCTCCATCAACTTCGTCACCTGCCACGACGGCTTCAGCCTGCAGGACCTCGTCTCGTACAACCACAAGCACAACGAGGCCAACGGCGAGGACAACCGGGACGGCGCCGACGACAACCGCTCCTGGAACTGCGGCGAGGAGGGGCCCGCCTCGCTGGCGATCGAGTCCCTGCGCGAGCAGCAGAAACGCAACTTCCTGACCACGCTGTTCCTGTCCCAGGGCGTTCCGATGATCTCCCACGGCGACGAGTTGGGCCGTACCCAGCGGGGCAACAACAACGTGTACTGCCAGGACAACGAGCTGAGCTGGGTCGACTGGTCCGACATCAGGGAGAACTGGCTGCTGCTGGAGTTCACCCGGCGGCTGGCCAAGCTCCGCGCCGACCATCCGGTCTTCCGGCGGCGCCGGTTCTTCTACGGACGGCCGGTACGCGGCTCGGAGGAGAACCTCAGCGACATCGCCTGGCTCACTCCGAGAGGGGAGAAGATGACCGACGCCGACTGGAACGTGGGGTACGCCAAGTCGCTCGCCGTCTTCCTGAACGGTGAGGCCATCACCGAGCCCGACCGCCGGGGCCGGCAGATCGTCGACGACTCGTTCCTGCTGCTGTTCAACGCCCACCACGACGTCATCAAGTTCACGCTGCCCAAGGATTACGGTGAGATGTGGTTGACGGAGATCGACACGGCCATGCCGATCACGGTCGACACCCGGGTCTGCCGGGCCGGAGAGAGCGTGCCGGTCGTCGGCCGCTCGGTGAGGGTGCTGCGCCGTGTCTGAGCCCGTGATCCAGCCCGTCCCCGAGCCCGTTCCGCTGGAGCCCGCGCCCGGGATCGTCCCCCCGGAGTCGGTGCCCGAGCCGGGCCCCGTGCCGGAACCCGTGCCGGAACCCGGGCCCGGCATGCCGCCGGACCCGCTGCCGGAGATCTCGCCCGAGACCCCGCCCGGTGCCGTCCCGCCGCAGGTCGCCCATGACGAGCTCCTGCCGGAGTCCGTTCCCGGGACCAGGACCGGCGTGGACGTCCCCGACCCCCTGTCGCTTCCCGAGGAGGTGCCCGCGCCCCCGCCGCCGCCGGGTTCGTACGGGGTGCCGATCTCGACCTACCGCTTCCAGCTCACTCCCGACTTCGGGTTCGAGAAGGTGGCCGAGCTGGCCCCTTACCTGCGGGACCTGGGCGTCAGCCACGTCTATCTGTCACCGATCCTGCAGGCCGTGCCGGAGTCGCGGCACGGCTACGACGTGACCGACCACTCGCGCGTCCGCGAGGAGTTCGGCGGCGTCGAGGGGCTGCGGGAGCTGTCGGCGACGCTGACCCAGCACGGGATCGGCGTCGTCGTCGACATCGTGCCCAACCACATGACGATCCCGGTGCCCGAGTCGGGCAACGCGCAGCTGTGGTCGGTGCTCAAGGACGGGCCGGACTCGCCGTACGCGTCGTGGTTCGACATCGACTGGTCCGTCGAGGACGGCGAGAACGGCGGTGTCGGTGTCGGTGTCGGTGTCGGTGTCGGCAAGGTGAACATGCCGGTGCTCGGCGACTCGGGCGAGGTGGTGGCCGACGGCGACGTGCTGCGCTACCACGACCACGAGTTCCCGCTGCCCGACACGCACTACCGGCTCGTCGACTGGCGGCGCGGGCCCGGCTACCGCCGGTTCTTCGACGTGTCCTCGCTGATCGGGGTGCGCGTGGAGGACCCGGAGGTGTTCGACGCCACGCACGCCGTCATCCTCTCGCTCGTCGAGGAGGGGGTCATCCAGGGGCTGCGGGTGGACCACCCCGACGGGCTCGCCGAGCCGCGCGGCTACCTGTCGCGGCTGCGCGAGAGCGCGGGCGTGTGGACCGTGGCGGAGAAGATCCTGGTCGGCTCCGAGCGGCTGCCCGCCGACTGGGAGTGCGACGGCACCACCGGCTACGAGACGCTCAACCGGATCACCGGGCTGTTCGTCGACCCGGCGGGCAAGGAGCCGCTGGTCGAGCTGTTCGCCCAGCAGACCGGGGTGCGGGACGACTACGCCGCCGTGGTCCGCGAGTCCAAGGCGGAGGTGCTGAACCTGTTCTTCGGCTCGGAGATCGACCGGCTGCACGCCGTCGTCGGCTCCGACCGGCAGACGCTGGTGGAACTGCTCGCCGCGATGCCGGTCTACCGGGCCTACGCGGTGCCGGGCGAGCCGGTGCCCGAGACCTCGGTCAGGATCGTCGAGGAGGCCGGGCGGGTCGCCGCAGGGCGGCTGCCCGAGGGCGCCCCGGTGGCGGAGGTCGTCGAACGGGTCCTGAACGGGCCCGCCGAGGCGGTCACCCGCTTCCAGCAGACCTGCGGCCCGGTGATGGCCAAGGGCGTCGAGGACACCGCCCTCTACCGCTGGTACCCCCTGTCCTGCCTCAACGAGGTGGGCGGCGAGCCCGACCGGTTCGGCGGGTCGGTCGAGGAGTTCCACGCGTTCTGCCGGGAGATGTCGCCGGGCACGATGACGACGCTCTCCACGCACGACACCAAGCGCTCAGAGGACGTACGGGCCCGGCTCGCCGTGCTGTCCGAGCTGCCGGGGGAGTGGGCGGCGGCGGTCGGCGAGTGGTCCTCGAAGGTCTCCTTCGACCCGGCCCTCGACTACCTGGCCTGGCAGAACCTGATGGCCTCCTGGCCGATCGGGCCCGACAGGTTCTTCGACTACCTGTTCAAGGCGGCCCGCGAGGCCAAGACCTCGATCTCCTGGGCCACCCCCGACCCGGCCTACGAGCGCGGCATCCGCGACTTCGTCGGCCGGGCCGTCGAGGAGTGCGGCGCCTCGGTCGCGGAGTTCGCCGCGAGGATCGAGCCGTACGCCAGGTCCAACTCGCTGAGCCAGAAGCTCGTCCAGCTCATGCTGCCCGGCGTGCCCGACCTGTACTGGGGCAACGAGATCACCGACTTCTCCCTGGTCGACCCGGACAACCGGCGACCGGTCGACTTCCCGCTGCGCCGCCGGATGCTCTCGTCGGCCCAGGCCCACGCGAGCCAGGCCCACCCGGACGAGCCTCACCCGAGCCCCGCCGCCACCGGCAGCCTGTCGTGGGACGAGGCCAAGCTGGCGGTCACCGCCCAGGCCCTGGACCTGCGGCGGAGGCTGGACCCCGAGGCGCCGTACGTCCCGATCGAGGCCGGGGAGCACGCGATCGCCTTCGCCAGGGGGGAGCGGGCCGTGACGGTGGCCACCCGGCTGCCCGTCGGCCTGGAGCGGCGCGGCGGCTGGGGGAGCACCACGCTCACCCTGCCGCACGGCACGTGGCGGGACCTGCTGTCGGGCGCCGAGTACACCGGCCGGATCCCGCTGGCCCACCTGCTGTCCATCCACCCTGTCGCGCTGCTGGAAAGGGACTGACCGATGTTCGAGGTATGGGCGCCGCGGGCGACGGCGGTGGACGTGGAGATCGGCGAGGTCCGCTACCCGATGTCGTCCGCCGGGGGCGGCTGGTGGACGGCGGAGGTGTCCGGCGCCGGGCACGGGACCGACTACCGGTTCCGGCTGGACGGGGGCGAGGCGCTGCCCGACCCCAGGACCCGCTGGCAGCCCGAGGGGATCTTCGGGCCGAGCCGGGTCTACGAGCACGACCGCTTCGAGTGGGGCGACGCCCTGTGGAAGGGCCGTGACCTGCCGGGTTCGGTCATCTACGAGCTGCACATCGGCACCTTCACCCCCGAGGGCACCTTCGACGCGGCGATCGGCAAGCTGGAGCACCTGGTGGAGCTCGGCGTCGACTTCGTGGAGATCATGCCGGTGCCGCCGGTGCCCGGCGGGCGCAACTGGGGCTACGACGGCGTGGACCTGTGGGCCGTCACCGAGAACTACGGCGGCCCCGACGGGCTCAAACGCCTGGTGAACGCCTGCCACCGGCGCGGGCTCGGCGTGATCCTCGACGTCGTCTACAACCACCTCGGCCCCTCGGGCAACTTCCTCGCCCCCTTCGGCCCGTACTTCCACTCCAGCGCCTCCTCCTTCTGGGGGCAGGCCGTCAACCTGGACGGCCCCGGCTCCGACGAGGTGCGCGCCTACTTCGTCGGCAACGCGCTGCAGTGGCTGCGCGACTACCACATCGACGGCCTGCGGCTGGACGCCGTGCACGCGCTGCACGACGACCGGGCCGTGCACCTGCTGGAGGAGATCGCCGTCGAGACGGAGGCGCTGTCGGCGGCGGTGGGCAGGCCGCTCACGCTCATCGCCGAGTCCGACCTCAACGACCCCCGGCTGATGACCCCGCGCGAGGCCGGCGGGTTCGGTCTCGCGGCGGCCTGGAACGACGACGTCCACCACGCCCTGCACGTGGCGGCGACCGGTGAGCGGCACGGCTACTACGACGACTTCTACGGCGCCCTGCCCAAGGTGCTGACCCGCGCCTACTACCACGACGGGACCTACTCGTCCTTCCGCGGGCGTTCGCACGGCCGCCCGGCGTCCCACGTGCCCGGCTACCGCTTCGTCTGCTGCGCGCAGAACCACGACCAGATCGGCAACCGGGCCGAGGGCGACCGGATGGCGCCCGAGGCGCTGCGGCTGGCCGCGGGGCTCCTGCTGACCTCGCCGTTCACGCCCATGCTGTTCATGGGGGAGGAGTGGGGGACGCGGGCGCCGTTCCTGTTCTTCACCGACCACGTCGAGCCGCAGCTGCGCGAGGGCGAGGGCGAGCGGCGGCGGCGGGAGTTCGTCGGCTTCGGCTACGACGACTGGGCGGACAAGGCTCCCGATCCGGGCGAGGAGCTGACGTTCCTGCGCTCCAAGCTCGACTGGAGCGAGCTGGACGACGACGCCCACCGGGCCCACCTCGACTGGTACCGCGCCCTGATCGCGCTGCGCCGCGCCCACCCCGAGCTGACGGACCCGAGGCTGGATCGGGTACGGGTCGACCACGGCGAGTCCTGGCTGGTCGTGCACCGGGGAGGGCTCAGGGTGGCGGCCAACCTCGGCCCGGTCGCGCTCACGGTCAAGCTGGGGACGGGCCGGTTCGCGCCCGGCCACATCCTGCTCGCCTCCGACCCGTCGGCGACCGCGGAGGGGGAGGAGCTGTTCCTGCCTCCTCGCTCGCTCGCGGTGGTGAGGCTGGATCCTGCCCTCTGAGCCGTTGCCTCGCCGCTCCTTCGGGGTGGTGAGATCGCCGTTCCCTCGCGGTGGCGAGGGAACGGCCGCGGGCTCAGGCCGGCACGTGGTTGCGCAGCCGGAGGTCCTCGGGGTACGGGGAGAAGTACGTCTGGTCCCGTACGTAGTCGGCGGCCAGGCCCTGGGCGTGGTGGCGGATCAGGGTCGCCGGGACGCTCAGCGCCACCCGTCCGGCCTGGTAGGAGGCGATGACCTCGGCCAGGTCGGCCCGGCGCACCGGGTCGAGCGCGTCGCCCACCATGCCCACGCAGTGCTGCAGGACGTTGACGTGCCGGCCGATGCTGGCCTTGGCGGCGAGCGCCGTGCCGAAGACTCGGGCGTAGTCGGCGGCCAGCTCCTCGCGGGGCCTCGTGCCCGCCTGGGCCACCACCCTGCCCGCCTCCCTGAAGGCCGCGGGGTTGTGGGCCAGCAGCTGCATCTTGTGCCGGGCGTGGAAGGACACCAGGTCACGGGGGCGCCAGTCGCTCTCCAGCAGCGCGCGGAGCCGGGCACGGGCGAAGACCCGTTCCACGAAGGTCTCGCGGAGGAGGGCGTCGTTGAGCCGTCCCTCGTCCTCGACGGGCAGCAGCGGATGGGCGCCGAGGACCGCGGCCGCGAACACCCCCGTGCCCTTGTGATCCACGGTCGTGCCCCCGGCGTGGACGGGGATGCCGTGCACCCCGCAGCTGGGGCTCCTGGACTTGAGGACGTAGCCGTCCACCTCGCGCAGGGCCGGAGCCCGTTCTTCGGCGAGGGCGGTCATCCTGTCGGTGAGGTCCACCCGGCTCTTCCTGGAGACCAGCCGCGTCCCGTCCGGTGAGAACTCCAGGCGGAGGGTATCGCGCGGGCTGCCGAGGCCGATCTCCATCTCCGGGCAGATGTGCACCCACTCGACGTGCTTGTCGAGCTCGCCGTTGAGAAACCGGTTGCGGCTGTGCCCGCCGTCGAACCGGACCGGCTCGCCCATCAGGCAGCTGGACACCGCGACTCTCGGTCTGACGACCTGCCCGCCCGTCTCGTCGGTCCGGCCGGTTCCGTGCATCGTGTCCACCTTGTCCATCGCGCTCGTCGCGCCCGTACCGTCCGCGCCACGCGCGGCGGCCACTTCGTCCCGGCGGGGTTCGGCATGCCGGACGCCCGTCGCGGCCGTGCCGAGGATGCCGGACAGGCGGCGCAGGCCGCGTGCCGTACGTGCCTTGATCGTGCCGAGCGGGACGCTCAGTCTCTCGGCGATCTCCCGCTGGGTCAGGTCTCCGTAGTAGGCGAGCTCGATCGCCTGGCGCTGCGGTGCGGGCAGTTTGGCCAGCGCCCGCTGCACCTGGTCGCGCTCCGCCAGGCCGTCACCGTCGGTCCGGCCGTCGGCACCGGTGCGGTCCGCGATGACATCCAGCGGCACCGTTTGCAGGGTGCGGATCCGCAGCTGGTCGACCGCCCGCTTGTGGGCGATGCCGAGCATCCAGGCGGGAAGGCTGCGCGCCGGGTCGAAGCGGTGCCTGGAACGCCAGACCTCCACGAACACGATCTGCTGAAGATCGTCGACATCCTGCGGGCGAACGAATCGTCGCAGGTAGGAGCGGACGAGGGGCCCGTGGACCTGGAAGCACTCGACCAGCGCCGCCTCCTCGCCCGCGGCGAACCGGGTGTTCAGGGGGTCTGTCATGATGCCTCCTCTTACCGAGAAAAGCTACTCAAAACTTATTCATACTCGCTCAACGGCCGTGATCGCAAGTGAGCGGCACGGAGATGCCCGCAGGCCGGGGCGGGGAGAGGCGGCCTGGGACGGCCTGGGACGGCCTGAGGCCGCGGGGGCCGGGCAGGCGGAACGACGGGGAGAGCGGACCCGGGAGGCGGTGGCGCGCCCGGCCGATCGGGAGAGGCGGAGGCGCTCGTCAGGGAGGGCGGACGCGCCTGACCGGCCGGGAGAAAGCGGGTCGGAGGCGTGCCGGGAAGGTCGGAGGCGTGCCGGGAGGGTCGGAGGCGTGCCGGGAAGGGATCAGGCCAGGGCGGCGGCGGCGACGCGGGTGATCGCGTCCTGGAACGACGCGACGCGCGGGATGGAGGCGGGCAGGCCCTCCCACCAGCCCGTGCCGCCGGCGACGATCAGGCTCGGCGGGCGGAGCACGGGCAGCGACGCGAGCGGGGCGGGGTCCCCGGTCTCGGGCAGCTGGGACCAGACGAAGACCACCGAGGGCCCCAGCCGCCGCATCGCGTCCGCCAGCGCCGGGTACGGGGTCCGGGCGCCCAGCACCCGGGTCTCCACCTGATGCTCGGTGGTCAGCGCGGCGGCGAGCGCGTAGATCGGCAGACTGTGCAGGTCGTTCTCGGCGCAGGCGAGCAGCACGGGACGCGGGCCGGCCGGCCGGGCGGGGCGTTCGGTGAGCCCGATCAGCGCGGCCATCAGCCGGTCGGAGAACAGGTGCTCGACCTCGATGCTCGCCCCGCTCTCGGACTGGCGCCTGCAGATCGTCTCGAAGACCGGCATCACCAGGCGCTCCCAGGTCCACAGCACGCCGTGCCTGGCCAGCGCCGCGCCGATCCAGTCGTGCACGGTCCCGCTGTCCAGCATCATCGCCGCCCGCGTCAGCATCGCCACCGTCGGCACGTCCGGCAGCCGATCGGCCGTGAGGGACGGGATCCCCTTCGGGGCCGGCCACTCGGGCTCCTGCTCCCGCTCCTGCTCCTGCTCCGCCGGAGGCGCGGGGGGGACGACCTCGATCCTCAGGACCCTCCGTGCCGCGTCGGAGGCCGGGATCCCGCTCCTGATGAGCCGGTTCATCTCCTCCAGACGCCACAGGTCACGGGCGTCGTAGCGTCGGTGCCCCCCCGGGCTCCGGCGGCTCGGGCCCACGCCGTAGCGTAGGTTCCAGGTCCGCAGCGTGGGGGCGGGTACTCCGAGGCGCCGTGCGACGGCTCCGATGCCGTATCCGGGCTCCTCGTCGGCTACCACGTGACGCTGCTCGTTCATCTCATCCCATTTCGAGCCTGCTATGTGCGGTACCAGCGTGACAGGCGAGGGGAGCGGTCGCTCCCTGAACGTTCTTTCGAGTTCCGGGCCCCTGGCGGACGCAACCGACGGAGCGTTACCGGGCGAAGGAAAAACGTGACCGATACTGTGATCGTTTTGTTCAGCCGCGACCTCCGGGTGCACGACCACCCGGCGCTCGCCGCGGCGTGCGAGCGCGCACGTCATGTCATACCGCTCTTCGTCGCGGACCCCGCCATCCCCTCGGGAAACCGCGGGGGGTTCCTCGCCGAATGTCTCGCCGACCTGCGTGGATCGCTCCGCGAGCGGGGTGGTGAGCTGGTCGTGCGCCACGGCGACCCGGTCGCCGAGACGATGCGCCTGGCGGAGGAGACGAAGGCCCAGGCCGTCCACACCAGCCTGGACGTCAGCACCCTCGCGCGACGCAGGCAACGGCGCCTGGCCGAGGAGTGCGAGCGCCTCAGGATGGCGTTCCGCGTGTTCCCCGGCCTGACGATCGTGCCCCCCGACGCCCTGAGACCGACGGGCGGAGGTGACCATTACCGGGTCTTCACACCCTACCTGCGGGCCTGGGCCCGGCAGCCGCGCAGGGAGGTGCTCAAGGCCCCCGACATCGTGCACGTCCCCGGCGGCCTGAGGGCCGGAAAGCTGCCCGAGCCGGGGCGTGAGCCGTACGAGCTGTTCAGGGGCGGCGAGAAGGCCGGGCGGCGGAGGATGGAGCAGTGGCTGAAGCACTGCGTGGAGGACTACGCCGACGGCCACGACGACATGGCGGGCAACCGCACCTCCAGGCTCAGCCCCTACCTGCGCTTCGGCTGCGTCTCGCCTCTGGAGCTGGAGGCGCTCGCCAGGGACGCGGGGGGCGCGGGTGACGCGAGGGACGTAGGGGAGATGGAGGAAGAGGGCGAGGACCGCAGGGGGGCCGACGAGTTCGTCAGGCAGCTGTGCTGGCGTGACTTCTTCTACCAGGTGACACGGGCCTTCCCGCGCGTCAACCGGGACGACTACCGGCCGCGCGGGCACGAGTGGCGCGACGACGACCACGCGGCGCAGGCGTGGAAGGCCGGCATGACCGGGGTTCCGATCGTGGACGCCGGGATGCGGCAGTTGCTCACCGAGGGCTGGATGCACAACCGGGCGCGCCTGATCGCGGGCTCGTTCTTCGTCCGGCGGCTGGGCGTCGACTGGCGCGTCGGTGCCGACCACTTCTTCGACCTGCTGCTCGACGGCGACGTCGCCAACAACTACGGCAACTGGCAGTGGGTGGCGGGGACCGGCAACGACACCCGGCCCAACCGGCCCGTCAACCACATCCGGCAGGCCAAACGGTACGACCCGGACGGCGAGTACGTCCGCCGTCACGTCCCCGAACTCGACGCCGTGCCCACGCGGATGATCCACGAGCCCTGGAGGCTCCCCTCGGGCGTACCGGGCTATCCGGCGCCCCTGGTGTCCATGGGCTGAGCCCGGCCGGACAGGGGCCGTGAGCGATGACGCGGGGAGGTTCGGAACGAATCTTCCTCCCCACGCGTCGCACAGGTGTGACCCCCTATGACAACGCCGCCGACGCCCTGCTCGCCGCCCGCGAACGGGTGCGCCGGCTCGAACAACTGACCAGCAGGCGCGAGGCGGTGGCCGTGCAGCTCGACGAGGTCGGGGCGCTCCTGGGCGACCTCGAGGAGCAGCTCGCCAAGGAGGAGCGGGACGTCTCCAAACTGGAGGGCGGCGGCTTCGCGGCCCTCCTGTCCGGGCTCACCGGGTCCAGGGAGGAGCGGCTCGCCAGGGAGCGCGCCGAGGCGCTGGCCGTACGGCAACGCCTGGACGGCCAGCGCAACCGCCTCGAATGGCTGAACGCCGACCGGGCGGCCGTCGACGAGGGGCTCGCCGGGCTGGGGACGGCGCGGGAGGAGTACGACGCGCTGCTGGAGCGGGAGGAGCGCCGGCTGGTCGCCTCCGGCGCCCCCGAGGGGCGCGAGCTGGTCGAGATCGGCCACCGCCTCGCCGACACCCGCGCAGGCCTCGTGGAGCATCAGGAGGCCCACCAGGCCGGGGTGGACGCGCTCCACGGGGTCGGCGAGGTCCTGCGCTGCCTCGGCGGCGCCCGTGGCGCCTCCAGGTGGGACATGCTGGCCGGGGGCGGCTTCGCGGACATGGTGGAGCACGGCCACCTGCGCAACGCGGACGAGGCCGCCTGGCACGCCCAGCAGCTGCTGGACACCTTCTCCAGGGAGCTCGTCGACATCGGCGTGCACGTCACCCCGAAGCTTCCCAAGGTGGACACCCGCTGGTTCGCCGACATGTTCTTCGACAACATCATCACCGACGCGATCAAGCACCACCGGATCGCGGAGACCGGCGCGGCCGTCGCGGACGTCGCCGAGTGGGTGAGGCGCACGGTCGACGGCCTGGACCTTCGCCTCGAAGAGCTGGCCCGGCAGCGGGACGCCCTGGTGGCCCGCCGCGAGAAGGTCATCGTCACCGGCTGAGGCGGGGGCCTTCCCGGCAGGCCCCCGGCAGTGAAAAACCCCGGCAGTGAAAAACCCCGGCGGTGAAGAGCCCGGGCGGTGAAGAGCCCGGGCGGTGAAAAACCCCGGCGGGGAAGAGATCCGGCGGTGAAGAGCCCGGGCAGTGAAAAGCCCCGGCGGTGGTGGGCCTTCCCGGCGGGGCGCCTGGCCGGGAAGGCCCACCACCGCCGGGGTGGCGGTGATCGTCTCAGTGCGGTGGTCTCAGTGCCTGTGGTCGTGGCCCGCGTGGTCGTGGCCCGCGTGGTCGTCGTCCTCGTCCTCGTCCGAGGGGCCGTCGGAGGGCTCGACGCCCAGCACGGCCTCACGGGGCTCGATCTGGTCGACGTGCTCGATCAGGCCCAGGACGTGGTCCGGCTCGATCAGCCACTGCAGCGCGCTGGCGCCGGTGTCGTCGGCCGAGACCAGCTCTGCCTGCTCCTTACGCTCGTCGTCGTCCAGATCGGCGTCAGGGTGGTTGATCTCCTTCAGCGCGGCGGTTTGCAGGGCGGCGAGGTCCTGCACCTCCACGGTCAGCTCAACGGTCAGACGCAGATAGCGTTCGGTGCCCGATACATCACTCATGGTGGAAATCCTAGTGCCTGGGTGGGGTGAGAACTGCCTAGGGGAGCTTCCACTCCACGGGGCCCGCGCCCTGCTGCTCGAGAAGCTCGTTCGTCCTGCTGAACGGGCGGGAGCCGAAGAAACCGCTGCGGGCAGAAAGGGGGCTGGGGTGGGCCGACTCGATGGCCGGGGTGGACCCGAGCATCGGGCGCAGGTTGCGGGCGTCGCGCCCCCACAGGATCGCCACCATCGGCTTGTCGCGGGCGACGAGGGCCTTGATGGCCTGCTCGGTGACCTCTTCCCAGCCCTTGCCCCGGTGCGAGGCGGGCTTGCCCGGCATGACGGTGAGCACCCTGTTGAGCAGGAGCACGCCCTGCTCGGTCCAGGGGGTCAGGTCGCCGTTGCCCGGCATCGGCAGCCCGAGGTCCTCGGTGAGCTCCTTGTAGATGTTGCGCAGGCTGCCCGGGATCGGGCGCACGTCCGCGGCCACGGAGAAGCTCAGGCCGATCGGGTGCCCCGGCGTGGGGTACGGGTCCTGGCCCACGATCAGCACTTTGACCTGGTCGAAGGGCTGCTGGAAGGCCCGGAGCACGTTGGCGCCCGCGGGGAGGTACTGCCGGCCTTCCGCCACCTCCTTCCGGAGGAACTCGCCCATCTCGGCGATCTTCTCGGCGACGGGTTCGAGGGCCTTGGCCCACCCGGCTTCCACGACTTCGTTCAAGGGGCGTGCGGCCATGTGCAGGACCCTATCGAGGTTTTAGGCCCGGTACGGCGCGTGCTGGAAAGTGCTGGAAATCAGCGCGCGTCGCACCGGGCCTGCCCCTGTGGATCACTTCACCGAACCGGCCATCATCCCCTGGACGAAATACCGCTGGAAGGCGAAGAAGAGGATCAACGGGATGATCAGCGACAGGAAAGCTCCTGGCGCAAGAATGTCCACGTTGGTCCCAAACTGCCGCATCTGGGACTGCAGGGCCTTGGTCATCGGCTGGTTCTCGGTGTTGGCGAAGACCAGCGAGACGAGCAGGTCGTTCCAGACCCAGAGGAACTGGAAGATCCCGAGTGAGGCGACCGCCGGCTTGGCCAGCGGGAACACCACGGTGGAGAAGATCTTCCATTCCCCCGCGCCGTCCATCCGCGCCGCCTCCAGCAGCGAGCGTGAGATGCCCGCGAAGAAGTTGCGGAGCAGGAAGATGGCGAAGGGAAGTCCGAAGGCGACGTGGAAGAGCACCACGCTCACGATGGAGCCGAAGATCCCGGCGGAGCCGTACAGCTTCGCGATCGGGATGAGCGCGATCTGGGTCGGCACCACCAGCAGGCCGACCACCACCAGGAACAGCGCGTCCCTGCCGGGAAACTCCATCCAGGCGAACGCGTACGCCGCCATGGCGGCGATGCCGATCACCAGGACGGTCGAGGGCACCGTGATGAACACGGTGTTCCAGAACGACGCGGTGAACCCGGTGGCCAGCAGGTCGGAGTAGTTCTCGAAGGTCAGCTCGGCCGGCTTGGTGAGGACCGTCCACCAGCCGGTGGAGTTGTTGGCCGTCTCGTCGCGGATCGAGACCACGAACAGGCCCAGGGTGGGAACCAGCCAGAACAGGCCGATCACCACCAGTACCGCCTGGACCAGGCCGCCGCCCAGCCGGTCCACGATCCTGCCGAGGGTACCGCGGGGCGGGGCGCCAAGGGTGGAGGTCGTCACTGGTTGTCCCTCCTGAACCGGCGGATGTTGATGATCATGAAGGGCAGGACGAGGACCAGTAGGAAGATGGCGAGCGCGCTGCCCAGCCCCTGGTTGCTGCCTCCGCCGAACGAGACCCGCCACATCTCCAGCGCGATCACGTTGGCCTGCGGCTGCACCGATCCCGGCGCGATGACGAAGACCAGGTCGAAGACCTTCAGGGTGTTGATGATCATCGTGACGAACACGACGAGCAGCACCGGGGCGAGCAGCGGAACGGTGATCTTCCGGAACACCTGCCACTCGGTGGCGCCGTCGATGCGGGCCGCCTCCAGCGCGTCACGCGGGATGGCCGCGAGCCCGGCCGCGATCAGCACCATGGCGAACCCGGCCCACACCCAGACGAACGCGCCGATGATCGCCGGGGTGATCAGCGTCGGGCCCAGCCAGGGGATGCCGCCGAAGGCCGCGTCGAAGTTCGACTGCGGCAACCGCACCTGGTACTCGCCGGGAGCGAGCCCGGTGAAGCGGAAGGTGCCGTCGGCCTCGCTGGTGGCGGTGGCCTTGACGGTGCCGTTCTGCACCGCCTCGACCGTCATCCCGGCCAGGGCCTTCTCGGTGCCGTCCACCTGGTTGGGCGCGCCGCCGCCGCCCTGGGTGAAGTCGAACCAGACGGTCCCGGCCAGCTCGCCGGGGCCCGGCTGGGCCGCCTTCGCCGTCGAGGCCGAGGCGAGGGTGGCGGGCTTCACGCCCACGAGCGGCAGGAGCACCGCCTGCCCCGGCTGCGCGGGCTGCTTGGCCACCACCCCGCCGCCCTGCCCGGGGGCGACCGGGGACTGGTCGTTCTCCCTGGGACGGGCGTCCGGATAGCCCTGGTCCGAGCCGAAGAGACCGGTCACCGAGGTGATCACGGCGTTGGCCACGCCCCGGTCGGGGGCCTGCTCGTAGACCAGGCGGAAGATGACGCCGGAGGCCATCAGCGAGACGGCCATCGGCATGAACACGACCAGCTTGAACGCGGTCGCCCAGCGGATCCGCTCGGTCAGCACCGCGAAGATGAGGCCGATCACGGTGACCAGGGCGGGAGCCACCGCGACCCAGATCAGGTTGTTCCTGATCGTGGTCAGGGTGGAGGAGTCGCTGAAGATCGTCGCGTAGTTGTCCGCCCCGACGAAGGTGCGGCCGCCGGCGTCGTAGAGGCTCCGGTAGATCGAGTAGATGATCGGGTAGATCACCATCACGCCGAGCACGAGCGCGCCCGGCAGCAGGAACCAGAGTGCCAGCGTCGGCGGCGGCCCCAGCCGGGAGGCCCCGGCGGGTATCACCGCCGGTGCCGCCGCGGGCGCCGCGGCCCCTGCCGTCGCGAGCTCCGGCTCGGCGACGGGCTCGGCGACCGGCTCGGCCGGGGCGGTTTCCGTGGTGCGGGCGGGGCCGGCGTCCTGCGCCGGCCGCCGGGTGTCGTCCGGTCCGGAGGAGGGGTCGCGGGCGGCGTCGCCGCCACGCGAGCCCTGCGGGCCGTCTAACCGATCGGTCACGGCCGCTCTCCCTTACTTCCAGGCTTTCTTGGCCTCGGCCTCAAGCTTGGCCTGGATGCCCTTGACGTCCGAGGGGTCGCGGACGAAGTCCTGCAGGTACTTCCACTCGGCCTTGCCGTCGGTCCCGCCGAAGGCGCTGGGCGCGAGGTCGGACATGTCATAGCGGACGGCGTCGCCGGCGGCGATGATCGTCTCGGCGAGCTTCTTGGTCAGCTCGTCCGGGTAGTTGTCGGGCGAGACGTTGCGGTTGGGAGAGAGGTAGCCGGGGAGCTTCGCCCAGACCTCGCCGCCCTCCTTGGAGGCGAGGAACTCCAGCAGCGCCATCGCGCCCTTGGAGTCCTTCAGCGCCACCGCGATGTCGCCGCCCAGCACGACCGGCTCGGTCTCACCGGCCTTGGGGAACGGGAAGTACTTGGCCTCCTCGCCGAGCTTCGCGCCCGACTGCTCGGCCGTGACGCCCACGAAGTCGGCCTCGATGACCATCGCCGACTTGTCCTGGCCGTAGACCTGGGTCACGCAGGTCGGGAAGTCGGTCTGCAGGGCGCCGGCGGAGCCGCCGAGCAGGAACTCCTTCTTGCCGACGAGCTGCGCGATCTTCTCCAGCGCGGTGGTCACGCTGGGGTCGGTCCACGGGATCTCGTGCTTGGAGAGCTTGGTGTAGTTCTCCGGGCCCGCGGTGGACAGGTAGACGTTCTCGAACAGGTCGGTCAGCGTCCAGCCGGAGGCGCCGCAGAGGGAGAACGGCGGGGTGCCGGAGTCGGCGATCGTCTGGGCGGTCTTGATCAGGTCGTCCCAGGTGGCCGGCGGCGTCGCGCCGGCGTCCTGGAAGGCCTGGTCGCGGTACCAGATGAGCGACTTGTGGGCCGCCTTCACCAGCACGCCGTAGGACTGGCCGTCGGCGGAGCCGAGTTCCTTCCAGTACGGGGTGTAGTTGTCGTCGATCTGCTTCTGGACCTCGGCGGTGAGCGGCTTGAGCGCCTTCTGGTCCGCGTACTGCTGGACCAGGCCGGGCTGGGGCAGGATCGCGACGTCCGGCGGGTTGCCGCCCTCGATGCGCGGGCCGAGGTAGGCGCCGGTGTCCTCGCCGGTGGAGGCGTAGGTGACCTTGGCGCCGGTCTTCTCCTGGAACGCCTTGAGCACCGCCTCGAAGTTGGCCTGCTCGGCTCCGGTCCACTTGGCGGCGACCTCGACGGTCACCCCTTCGAGGGTCTTGGCGGCGGCCGGCGCCGACGCGGACGCGCCGCCGCTCGTGGCCGGTGCCGGGGCGGCCGACTCGCCGCCGCCGCACGCGGCGAGTGCCAGAGCGAGTCCCGCCGTCGTGACCGCGGCAATGGTTCTGCGCATGCTGAACAGACCTCCTGAGACGTTGAGGCTGACAATGGAGCGATATATGGGACGAACAAGCAGCCGAAATGGGGATGACGGCTTGTGCCGGGGGTCGGCCCGGCGTCATTGAGCCCGGATGATCTCTTCGAGTTGGCCCTTCATGGAGGAGACGACGTCCTCGCTGTCGTGCTCGGTGAAGGGCGGTGTGAGGGCGTTGGAGACCGCGCTGGCGATCACCAGACTCACCTGGTCGTAGTTGGCGCTGGCGGGCCTGGGCCGGGCGGAGAGGATGCTCTGCTTCAGGACCGGCAGGTAGGGAAAACGCTTGATCAGGCCGGGGTCGTCGTACAGCTCGGCCCACACGGGCGGGAACGAGCCGTCGGCGAGCACCCGCCGCTGGTTCTCCAGATCGGTGAAGTAGCGGATGAACTCGGTGGCCGACTTCTGCCGTTTGGAGAAGGCGCTCACCGCGAGGTTGTAGCCGCCGAGCGAGCCGGTGCCGGGGCCGTCGAGACCTGGCAGCCGGGTCACCCCGAACTTGCGGGCGACCGCCGAGGTGGTGGCCGGTCCGTAGGCGTGCGGCCAGTTGCGGGCGAAGGCCAGCCGCCCCTCCTCGAAGGCGAGCTGTGCCTCGTCCTCCTTGAAGGAGAGCGCCTCCTGCGGGATCCACCCCTCCCGGAACCCGTCCACCAGGAAGTCCAGGCCGGCCTTCGCCCTGGCCACGTCCATGGTCACCTTGGTGCCGTCCGGGCTGAGGATCTGCCCGCCCGCCGACTGCACGGCCTCGGCGAAGTTCACGGTCAGGCCCTCGTAGGCGAGGAACTGCCCCGCGTAGCCGCCGATGCCGTACTTGTCGTGCAGGACTCGCGCCTGGGCGCGCAGCTCCTCCCAGGTCCTCGGCGGCTTGAAGCCCTCCTTGGCCAGCAGGTCCTTGCGGTAGTAGAGGAGGCCGGCGTTGCTGGTGTACGGGACCGCCCAGAGCTTGCCCCGGTAGACCGCCGTGTCGACGACCGGCGGCAGGAACCGGCCGAGCGGGAACATCGCGCGCTCCAGCGGCAGGATCCAGCCGGCCTCGGCGAACTCGGCGGTCCAGATCACGTCCAGCCCGATCACGTCGTACCGGTCGCTTCTGGCCTGGAGGTTGGCGACCATCTGGGCACGCTGCTCGTCGGCCGCCTCGGGGAGCTCGAGCAGGGTCGCCCGCTCCCCGGGGTGGGTCTGGTTCCATCGGTCGAGCAGCGGCTGCAGGTAGGCGGTCGCGGGACGTCCGATCACCAGGGTGAACGGACCGGTCCCGCCGAACCGTTCCGTCTCCCGCGCGCCGGTCGCCGAACATCCCGCCACGAGAAGCACGGTGAGCGCGACGGGGATGAGTCGGCGCACCATGACCTCCCGGTTTCCAGTTGGTTACATACGTGTTAGGTAGATGCATTCATGTTATGCATAGCGATAACATCACCGTCAACGGATAACCCCGTAACGCTCACGTAACGAGCTCTCCGAGGAGGTGGGGCGTGCGGCTGATGCTGCTGGCGCTCCTCGCGAAGGAACCTGCCCACGGCTACGAGCTCAAACAGGCACTTGAACAGATCTTCGGCAGCGCCTACCCTTCACCGAACATCGGGCAGATCTACGTCACGCTCGGCCGTCTGGAGAAGGACGGCCTGGTGCGTGCCGTGGACGTCGAGCAGTCCAACCGGCCGAACAAGAAGGTCTACTATCTGACGGCCGCCGGCCGCGAGATCCTCGACACGTGGGTGGACGAGCCCACCGAGGGGCCCAGGGTCCGGGACGAGTTCTTCATGAAGCTCGTGCTGGCCCCGATGACCGGCATCGCCGACAGAATGGCGATGATCAACCGCCAGCGCCGTCACTACCTCGGACTCATGCGTGACCTCAACGAGCTCGCCGAGCGGACCGACCCGGACAACCGCGTCGCGCTCCTGCTGGTCGAGGGGGCCATGCTGCACCTCCAGGCCGACCTCGACTGGCTCGAACGCTGCCAGGAGGAGCTGAGTTGACGTCCCCCGTGGTCCCCGTGGTCGAAACCGTCAACCTCGTCAAGATCTACCAGGACGGCGGGGTTCCGGTGCCCGCGGTGCGGGGGGTCGACCTGCGGGTGAGCCCCGGGGAGTTCGTGGCGGTCATGGGCCCGTCCGGCTCCGGCAAGTCCACCCTGGTCCACATGATCGGCGGCCTCGAGGCCAGGACCAGCGGCGAGATCTGGCTCGACGGGCAGCGGGCCGACACGCTCAACGAGAGCGCCTGGGCGCTGCTGCGCCGCCGGAGGATCGGCTTCGTCTTCCAGTTCTTCAACCTCGTCGCCAACATGACGGTGGCCGACAACGTCGAGCTGCCCGCGCTGCTGGCCGGCGCCTCCACGCGCGAGGCCCGCCGGCGCCGCGAGTATCTCCTAGGCGAGCTCGGCCTGACCGCCCGCGCCGACGCCGCCCCCTCCCAGCTCGCCGGGGGCGAGCAGCAGCGGGTCGCGCTGGCCCGCGCGCTGGCCAACGAACCGAGCCTGCTGCTCGCCGACGAGCCCACCGGAAACCTCGACAGCCGCAACACCCGCGACGTCCTGCGCCTGCTCGGCGAGGTCCACCGCGATGGCCAGGCCGTCATCCTGGTCACCCACGACGCCAGGGTGGCCAGCCTGGCCGACCGGGTGGTCTCCCTCCTGGACGGCCAGATCGTCGACGACGGCGGCGCCGGGCTGGCCCGCCGCCGCCCCAAGGGCAGCGCGGGCGACGTCGTCGAGCTGAGAGGCTGACGGTGCGCCTCCGGCCCTCCCCGCCCGCGGCCGTGCGGGCTCCCCGGCCCATGCCCTCCCGGCCCGCGACCGCGCGGGCTCCCCGGTCCGTGCGGGGGGTGTCGCGGTGAGCACCGTACGCGCCTCCGTCAGGTGGATCCGGGCCGACCTGCGGGCCCGCAGGGTCCAGGCGCTGCTGACGGTGCTGGCCGTGGCCGGGATCGTCACCGCGCTGATCACCTCCGCGACCCTGCTGGAGGACGGCACCAACCCGTGGCGCGGGCTGTTCGCCGAGTCCAGGGGCGCGCACGTGTGGATACACACCAAGGACGCCCCCGACCCGGCCGCGCTGTCGAGACTCCCCGGCGTGGTCCAGGTCGCCGGACCCTACCGGTCGGCCCCGGTCACCCTCACGCTGGACGGGAAGAAGTCACCGGTGGCGCTGAGGGAGATGTCCGCGACGCCGCCGCGGGTCGCCGTCCCCCTGATCCGCGAGGGGCGCCCGCTGCGCCCCGGCGACACCGACGGCGTGATCGTCGAGCGCTCCTTCGCCAAAGCGCTCAGCCTGCGGGTGGGCGGCACCTTCCCGGTGACCGCGCTCAACGGCGCCACCCACCCGCTCGTCGTGGTCGGCCTGGCCGACACCGCCGACCAGGGCTTCTACCCCGAGTGGACGCCCGGCCTGGCCTGGACGCTCGCGCCCGTCCTGGCCAGGGTCGAGCCCGCGCTGGGCCGCAGCGAGTCGGTCACCGGGCTGCGCCTGTCCGACGGCGAGGCCACGCTGCCCGCCGTCCACGGCGCCGTCACCCTCCTGGAGGGGCAGATCCAGCGGATGTCCACCTGGCGTGAGGTCCGCGCCTCGATGGAACTGGACAACCGGCTGCTCGGCCTGCTGCTCGCGCTGTTCGGGGTCACCGGGCTGGTCGCCGCCGCGCTCGCCATCGCCAACGCGGTGGGCGGCCGGGTGCTGAGCCAGACGCGCGACATCGCCACCCTCAAGTCCCTCGGCTACACCCGGGGCCAGGTCTTCGGCGTGCTCATGGCCGAGCACGGGGCGCTCGGGCTGCTCGGCATCGTCATCGGGCTGGTCTGCGGCCAGTTCGCCGCCTCGTTCGTCCTGGACGGGGTGCCGATCCTGCCGCTCTCCCCGGTCCCGCTGCTCGCCATCGCCGGCGGCACCGCCGCCGTGGTCCTGGTGGCGGTGGCCCTGCCCGCCTGGCGGGGCGGGCGCACCCCGCCCGTCCCCGCGGCCCCCGCGGCGCCGCCCAGGGGGCACCTGTCGCGGCTGGCGCGCCTGGCGCTGCTCGTACGGCTGCCTCCGGCCCTGGTCCTGGGCACCCGCGACGCCTTCACCCGGCGCGTCCCGGCGTTCCTGAGCATCTTCGGCGTCGCGGTCCCGATGATGATGATCACCATCGGGCTCGGCTGCTGGGCCACCCTGGACGACTTCCTGCGCCATCCGGAGCGGGTCGGCCAGGCGGCGGCGCTCATCGTGCGCCCGGACAAGCTCCCGGCGGACGACGCCCTGCGGATCGCGAGGGCCGACCCCGGGGTGCTCACCGTCTACCCCGGCACCGAGGTGCCCGCGCTGGAGCCCGAGCAGACCAGGAGCGTGCTGGCCCGCGCCGCCGGAACCTCCGCCGAGCCGTACCCCTTCTCGGTCGTCGAGGGGCGGATGTACGCCGCCAGGGGCGAGGCCGTCGCCGGGCAGGGGCTGCTCGACCTGCTCGACGTGAAGATCGGGGACCGGGTCCGGCTCACCGTCGGCGGCACCCCGCTGATCGTGCACCTCGTGGGCCGGGTGGTGGAGCCCGACCAGGACGGCGAGGTGCTCTCCTTCGGCATCGACAGCCTCGCGGCCAAGGACGCGGTGCCGCCGCAGTTCTACAGCCTGGTGCTCAGGCCGGGCGCCGACCCGGCGGAGGTCAGGGCGCGGCTGCTGATCGCCTCGGGCGAGGCCCTGGAGGTGCAGCGGGTGGTCAACCCGGCGGAACGGCTCGCGATCATCCGCGTGGTGATCGTGGCGTTGATCGTCGTGCTCGCCCTGCTCGGCCTGGCCAACCTCCTGACGGCGAGCGCGCTGGGCCTGCGGGACCACGCCCTCGACCTGGCGGTGCTCAAGGCCATGGGCCTCACGCCCCGGCAGGTGGCCGCCACCCTGGTCACCGGGACCGGCCTGCTGATCGTGCTGGGCGTGGTCGCGGGCGCCGCGGCCGGTGCCTCGCTGGCCGGCGGGCTGATCGACCTGCAGGGGCACACCAGTGGCGTCGGGGCGGGCATCGGCCGTACGCCCTCGGCCCTGACGCTCGCCGTCGCGATGCTCGTCGCGATCGGGACCGCCCTGCTGGTGACGCTGATCCCGGCCGGGCGCGCGGCCCGCGCCCAGGTCCCGGTCACCGCGCGATAGAGGCGGTGGAGGCGGTGGAGGCGATAGAGACAGCCCCGGGACGGTGACCGTCCCGGGGCTCCTCTCGGGAAGGGCTCAGCCCTCGAAGCCGGGGATGTCGGCGTTCTTGAGCGAGAACCAGTAGAAGCCGTGGCCGGGCAGGGTCAGCAGGTACGGCAGGGTGCCCACGGGGGGGAACCGCACCCCGCCCCTGGCCTCGACCGGGATCATGCCCGCGAAGCGGCGCAGGTCGAGCTCGACCGGCTGCGGATACTTCGACAGGTTGTTGACGCACAGCATCAGGTCGTCGCCGTCCTCGCGGACGAAGCTGAGCACCGCCTGGTTGCTGGACCACAGCTCGTTGTAGATGCCGGTGCCGAAGACCTGGTGGTCACGGCGGATCGCCAGCATGTTCCTGGTGAAGTGCAGCAGCGACGCGGGGTTCTTCTGCTGCGCCTCCACGTTGATCGCCTGGTAGCCGTGGATCGGGTCCATGACGACGGGCAGGTACAGGCGCCCGGGGTCGGCCTTGGAGAAGCCCGCGTTGCGGTCGGGGCTCCACTGCATCGGGGTGCGGACCGCGTCGCGGTCCTCCAGCCAGATGTTGTCGCCCATGCCGATCTCGTCGCCGTAGTACATGACCGGGGAGCCGGGCAGCGACAGCAGCAGAGCGGTGAACAGCTCGATCTGGTCGCGGTCGTTCTCCAGCAGCGGGGCGAGACGGCGCCGGATGCCGAGGTAGGCCCGCATGCGCGGGTCCTTGGCGTACTCGGCGTGCATGTAGTCGCGCTCCTCCTCGGTGACCGTCTCGAGCGTCAGCTCGTCGTGGTTGCGCAGGAAGATGCCCCACTGGCCGCTGTCGGGGAGCTTCGGCGTCCGCGACATGATCTCGGAGATCGGCTCGCGGCTGCCCTGCCGCACCCCCATGAAGATGCGCGGCATGAGCGGGAAGTGGAAGGCCATGTGGCACTCGTCGCCGCCGACCGAGGGGTCGCCGAAGTACTCGACCACGTCCTCGGGCCAGCCGTTGGCCTCGGCGAGCAGCACCCGGTCCGGGTAGAGGCGGTCGACCTCGGCGCGGACCTTCTTCAGGTACGCGTGGGTCTCCGGCAGGCCGGAGCAGTCGGTGCCCTCGCGCTCGAAGAGGTAGGGCACCGCGTCGAGCCTGAAGCCGTCGATGCCCAGGTCCAGCCAGAACCGCAGGACCTCCAGCATGGCCTCCTGGACCGCCGGGTTCTCGTAGTTCAGGTCGGGCTGGTGGTGGAAGAAGCGGTGCCAGTAGTACTGCTTGCGGACCGGGTCGTAGGTCCAGTTGGACTCCTCGGCGCCGACGAAGATGATCGGCGCGTCGGGGTACCCCGCCGGGTCGTCGGACCAGACGTAGAAGTCGCCGTACGGACCCTCGGGATCGTGCCGGGACGCCTGGAACCAGGGGTGTTTGTCGCTGGTGTGGTTCATCACCAGGTCGGTGATGATGCGCAGGCCCCGCTTGTGCGCCGACTCGATCAGCTCCACGAAGTCCCCGAGGTCGCCGAAGTCCGGCAGGATCTTCATGTAGTCGGAGATGTCGTATCCGCCGTCACGCAGGGGAGACTCGTACAGCGGGAGCAGCCACAGGCAGTCGACGCCGAGCCACTCGACGTAGTCCAGCTTCTCGATGAGACCGCGCAGGTCACCGGTGCCGTCGCCGTTGGAGTCCTTGAACCCGCGGACCAGGACCTCGTAGAAGACGGCGCGCTTGTACCACTGGGGGTCCGCCGAGACGAAGTCCTCGGCCACGGACTCCTGGGAAGGGGAGGGGAGGGGGGATGGGGTCATCGTGTTCTCGCTCACGGTGATGAAGGGCAGGACGAAGTCACCGGATGCTCCGGCTGATGATGTTTGGTGACCGCGCCGGCGGGAGCCGTCATCCCCACGAGCTCCGTGCTCTCGGGCGGACCGAATTTGTGATTCTGTGCCGTCCCTTGTGGCGCTTTCTGGGCCGAACACTACCAGCCGTCCGCCGCCGTGGAACCCCCCTTGGCGTGGGACGTCGCCACCGTCCCACGGAATCGCTGCGCGCATCGCGCCGAGGCCGCGTAATCGTGGCGTCGCTCACCGTTTTCCCGGGCGAAACATTGGACGCCCCGGGAGAGCGGTCTCGCCCTGTGCCCGCAGGTCAGGCCCGTACGCGTGGCGGACGGAGAGAGTACGGGCCGGCCCCCGAATCAGGGGTTCCAGACCCGGTCCCCAAAGGCGCGGCGAGGCTCCGCCGGACCACGTCATAGGGGTCCGGCGGGTGGGTCACAGGGGCCGGGCCGGGCCCGGGGCGGGGTGGGCCGGGCCCGGAGAGGGGTGGGTCCGGAGCGGGGTGACCGGGCCTGGAAAAGGGGAAAGGGGGTAGGTCAGGCCCAGGGCGGGGTGAGGTCGGGGAGGTCGTCCCGGTAGTCGCCGAGCCAGGCGCCGAACAGCACCAGGCCGCGTACCCAGAAGCGGTCGTTCCAGCCGTTGAACCGCGCCAGCCCGTCGGGACCCTCGGCGATCACGACGTGGAGCTGCTCCGACAGCAGCGAGGGCACGGTGTCGGCGACCCGGGTGAGCATCCGGTGCCCGTACTCCCTGGCGGGCGCGGCGGCCGAGCGGAGCGGGACCCGCTGGAGCGGCTGCTTGACCACGTTGGTGGAGGGCAGCGCGGCCACGCGCGGGTTGGCCGCGTACAGGATCTCGCGGTAGAAGCGCCCCTGGTCCTTGCGGTGCACGCCGACCGAGAGCGCCGCGTCGAAGAAGGCGGGGTGGATGAACGGCGCCGCGAACGAGGCCTCGGGGCCGACCAGGTTGACCGGCGAGCGGGCGATGCCCCGCGCGGTCCTGGTGTGCAGGACCGACAGCGGCAGCTCCGCCCGGTGGCCGTTGAGCATGGCGGTCGACTGGGTGAAGGCGTGCCCGACGCTGTCGGTGATCCAGGCCTCGGCCTCCTCCGACAGGAACGGCACGGACGGGGAGCCCAGCGCCAGCGAGCCGAGCAGCGCCGCCTTGCGCTCGGCCTGCGTGGAGGCGTCCAGCGCGGCCCCGCTGACCATGAAGTTCTTCAGCAGCGGACCCCCGGCCAGCCCGTCGACCAGGGTGCGTCCCGCCCGGTGCACCTCGCGGGCGAACGGGGTGTACCAGGCGTGGTGCGGGGTGAGGAACTCCAGCCGCCGCGCCGCGGCCAGCGCGTCGTCGGGGTAGGCGGCGGCGTCCTGGGGGATCACCCGGTGGCGCACGCCCAGCTCGCGGGTGATCGCCTTGGCGAAGACGATGTCGGTGTCGGTGCCGTCGTCGGGGCTGGTCGTCCACGACTCCACGTCGGCCCCGCGCGCCACCGCCACCGAGCACAGCAGCCGCGAGTCGTAGCCGCCGCTGACCGGCACCAGCAGCGGGCGCCCGTCGAACTCCTTGTAGACCTCGTGCAGGATCTCCAGGATCTCCCCGGCGGTCCGGCCCGCCTCGTAGGGCTCCTCGCGCAGCCACCTGGGCAGCATCCGCTCGACGCCGATCCGGCCCGCCGCCCGGTCGAAGACCAGCGCGCTCGCCCCCGACATCCGTTTCACCTGCGTGTACGGGGTGTCGTCGCGCAGCGGGAAGGTCATCTGGATGATCGAGGCCCAGGCGTCCCAGTTGATCTCGTACGGCGTGCGCGCCAGGGAGAGCAGCGGTTCCAGCAGCGAGGAGAAGTAGACCGCCCCGCCGTGGGACAGGTAGTAGACGTCGACGAGGCCGAGACCTCCGGCGTGCAGCGTGATCCGCTCGCCGTCGTCGATCAGGCCGGGCGTCTCGTAGGTCTCCGCCACGGTGATCCACGGGGCCGCCCCGCCGGGCTTGCGCTCCCCCCAGGCGAAGGCCCAGGTGCGCTCGTCCCGCTGGTAGGGAGGCAGCGGGGAGGAGCTGAACAGGGCCGCGTTCCCGGCCTGGACGGCGGGCCTGACCCGCGGCCCGGCCCCGCGCAGCGTCTCCAGGACGGCCTCGTCGAGGTGCCCGATGCCGCCGCAGACGTACGGCCTCACATTGAACGTCGGCCACTGCACCGTGCTGACTCCTCTGTGTCGCGATTGACCAAAGGGTATCCTTTCGCCCGGCTCACGAAACGGAGGACGGCGTGGCGGGCGACCAACTCGAAAGCACACGACAGGCGTTGCGGGAGGCGGTGGCGCACGCGGAGAGGGCCGCCGAGCTGGCCCGCCTGCTGGAAGCGGCACAGGCAAAGATCGCCGATGCGGAGCGTGCGGCCGAGGAACTGCGCGGGGTGAAGGAACTCCTGAGCGAGACCGAGGAGCGGCTGGAGGCCGCGAACGCGGCCGAGGAGAAGCTCCGCAAGGACCTGGCGGAGCAGCGCTACCAGGCCGAGGTCGCCAGGTGGAAGCTCTCCTCGGTGCAGGTGGCCCGCTGGTCGCGGCTGGGCGACGCGATCAAGACGGGTAAGAGCAACCCGGTGCGGCTGGCGCGCGGCCTGCGCGGGGCGGCCAAGCCGGCCAAGCGCCCGACCGCCCCCAAGCGCCAGCCGGTGCCGCGCAAGGCGGGGGACAAGGCGCCCGCCCCCGGGGCGTCCTTCCAGGCCACCAGCTCCGTCAGGACCGTCGGCGGCAGGTCGGTGAAGCTCAAGCCGTATCGCGTGCCGACCGGCCCGAACACCCGCCCGCACCTGACCGCGGCCGTGATCGCCGCGCCGCACGGCGAGGCGCTGCTGCGCTACGAGTGGCGCCAGACCACCGGCTTCACGCCGAGGGACTTCGCCCGGGTGCTGGCCGCCGAGGTCCCGCACCTGCTGCTGGTCGAGTCGGTGACCGAGGGGCCGTGGGCCGCGGAGCTGCGCAGTCCAGACCAGGGACTGCGGTCCCTGCTGGCCTGGTGCGCGGAGCGGGGCATCCGCACCGTCTTCTGGCACACCGAGGGTGAGCCCGGCGAGTTCGTCGCCGCGGCCAGGTTGTTCGAGCACGTCGTGACCGCGCTGCCCAGGTTCGTGGGACCGTGGGGCGCCGCGCTGGCGGCCCAGGAGCCCGAGCAGGGACGCCGGGCGCCCTCCCTGGGAATCCTGCCCTTCGCCGTCCAGCCGCGCGTGCACAACCCGCTGCCGCTGGCCGGGGACCGGTTCGAGCGGGTGCTCTCGCTGGAGGAGCTGCTCCCCGGGCACCTGTCGTACCCGGACGTGCTCACCTCCTACCGCTGGCCCGTCGCGGTCGACTGCCCGCCGGGCACGGAACCCTGGCGGATGGCCGAACTGGCCGCCTGCGGCACCCCCATCGGCACCGAGCCCGACCCGCGCCGCGCCCACCTGGCGCTCCGCCAGGCGTACGCCTCGGGCACGATGACCAACAAGGTCGACGACCTGCTGGACGCGATCGGCCTGCCCAGCGGCAGGGCCACCCTGAACATCTCGGTGATCATGATCGACCGGGGCGACCTCGACCACGCGCTGGCCCAGGTCGCGCCGCAGAAGGGCGTCGTCCAGCTGGTGCTGCTGTCGGACGCCCCTGACGCCGTCGGCCGGGCCCGCGAGGCGATGCCCGACGGGGTGGACGTCGCGGTGCGCCGCTCCGACACCGAGCTGACCACGGGCGGCCTGCTCAACCGCGCCCTCGACCTGTGCCAGGGCGACCTGGTGGCGGTGATGGACGCCCGCGACCGGTACGGCGAGCACTACCTGACCGATCTCAGCCGGGCCTTCCTGTTCGCCAACGCCGACATCGTGGGCAAGGCGGCCTACTACGCCCACCTGCGCGACGTCGCGGCGACCGTGCTGCGCCAGCCCTCGGCGGAGTACTCCTACCTGCCCGACGTGGCGGGGGCCACCCTGCTGGCCCGCCGCGCGGTCCTGCGGGGCATCGGCTTCGCCGACGTCTCGGACAACTGGGCCGACGTGCTGATGCGCCAGTGCCGCGCGGACGGGATCAAGGTCTTCTCCGCCGACCGCTTCGGGTACGTCTGCCTCCGCGACCGTGACCGCTGGCTGCTCGGCTCGGCCCAGCTCGTCGACTACGGCCCGGCCGACCCGCACGCCCTGATCTGAGCGCGTCCCCGGGTGCGCGTTCCTCGCCGCGACGGCGGCGGACGGCCCGCACGGCCCGCACGGCCCGCACGCCCTGGTCCGGGCGCGGGCCGTCCGGGGGTCGTTAGGCTGCCGGGATGACGCCCGGCGCGCTCGGCGAGGTTCTCGGCCTGCCACCGATCCCCAGGGGGACGTGGGCCGGGGAGGCGCTCTACGTCTCCCCGGCCGCGCTGCGCCGGGGCGAGGACCCCGAGGAGACGGCCGGCCGGCTCCGCGCGCTGCCGGGGATCACGGCCGTCCGGGTGCGGCCCGGCGGTTTCCTGGAGATCGTGGTGGCGGTGCCCGGCGAGCTGGTCACGGAGATCGGCGCGGACGCGCCCGCCGCCACGGGCGGGATCACGGGCGCGGCCGGGATCACGGGCACGGGCGAGGGCGGGGTGGCGGGCGCGGGCGGGTCCCCGTGGGAGGACCTGCCCAGGACGTGGGCCAACCCCGGGTTCGTCGTCAGGTACGCGCACGCGCGGGCGGTCGCCGTACAGCGCTGGGCCGCGGAACTCGGCGTCGGCGGGGACTTCAGGCCCGAGCTGCTGGAGGGCCGCAGGGACCGGGCGGTGCTCAGGCTGCTGGCCGAGGTGCACGGCAGGCGGGTGAGCCGGGACCCCGGGTGGGCCGCCTACGCCGAGCAGCTGGCCCTGGCCTACCACGACGCGTTCGAGGGGGCCCCCGCGCTTCCCTCGGGGGACGAGGAGCCGTCGGAGCTGCACGCCGCCCGGGTGCGCCTGGCGCGGGCCGTGCGGGACGTGCTGGCCGAGGCGCTGGCGGCGCTTGGCGAGACGGCGCCCGACAGATTGTGATAGACCCTCCCAAAGGAGCTTAAAGAGATCAGGGGAGAGGTGAATGGCCGGGCCCCGGGACTGGGAGGCGCGCGAGCCGCGCCGATCCGGGATGGTCCGGCGGGTGCTGCCGACCCTGCTCGCCTTCGCCGTCATCCTCGGCGGGCTCGCCTATCTGGGCGGAGACCTCAGGGAACTCCTCGGGACCGCCCCGGGCTCGGCCCGCTCGGCCGCGGCGACGCATCGCCTCTACCAGGAGACCCGGCCGGTCGACGGCCGTTGCGGCACGCTTCCCCGGGACCTCGACGCCGACCTCACCACGTCGCTGGAGGCCCTCGGCGGGTGCCTGGACCGGATGTGGGCCGACACCCTGGCGCGGGCGGGCATCGACTACGAGCCGCCGGAGGAGGTGCGGCTGGTCGACGCCCCCGAGGAGGCCGCGTGCGGGATCGACGACTACGACTGGGCCGGGATCTACTGTCCCGAGCCGCGCGTCGTCAACGTGCTGGTCGAGGGCGAGCGGGCCTTCCCGATGATGTTCACGCTCGCGCACGAGTACGCCCACCACGTCCAGGAGGTCAGCGGGATCGCCGACCGCAGAGGCTCGGAGGCCTTCGACGAGGCGTGGTCGCGGCGGCTCGAACTGCAGGCGGACTGCCTGGCCGCGGTGACGCTGCGCGCCGCCGCGCCGCGCCGGCTGGAGAGCCTGCGCCTCCTCGCCGGGCGCGGTTCCGGCGCCGACGAGGGCGTCGAGGCGGGCTACCGGCAGTCGCACGGCTCGGGGGCCAGCAGCGCCGAGTGGATGCGGCGCGGCCAGGAGGGCGGCACCGTGGGGTCCTGCAACACCTGGGCGGCTCCCGCCGATTCGGTCTCCTAGGCTCGCCCGGGTCTCCCCGGAACGGTCTCGCTCCGGTCTCTCCCGAAGATCGTGTCGCCGTACGACGTTAAAATATGTCGCCAAAGTGGCACATAACGTAAAAAGTTCGCGTGTTCGAGGTGGATCGCGTCTCGATAGGTGGGCAATCGTCTCAGGGGGATCACCGGGTCCGATAGCCTCGATCGGGTGAGTCGATTCGCCCACCCCGCCGGTGACCGGCATGCAGAAGTGCTGCCCGAGGAGCGCCCTCCGCACGCACCTGCCGATCTGAACACGCTCGACCCCGCCATCTGGCCGCGAACGTCGAGCCGCGCCGACGGCTCGATCACGATCGGCGGCGCGGACGTCAGGGACCTCGTCGAGGAGCACGGCACCCCGCTCTACGTGGTGGACGAGGAAGACTTCCGCTCCCGCTGCCGCGACTACGCGAGCGCGTTCTCCGGGGGAGAGGTCCACTACGCGGGCAAGGCGTTCCTGTGCCGCGAGGTCGCCCGCTGGATCATGCAGGAGGGCCTCGGCCTCGACGTCTGCAGCGCCGGCGAGCTCGCCGTCGCGCTCAGCGTCGGGTTCCCGCCCGAGCGGATCACCATGCACGGCAACAACAAGTCGCTCGCCGAGCTGGAGAAGGCCGTCGAGGCCGGGGTCGGGCACATCGTGGCCGACTCCTTCGAGGAGATCGCCCGCCTGGGCTTCCTCGCCGACAAGCACGGCAGGCGGCCCAAGGTGATGATCCGCGTCACCGTGGGCGTCGAGGCCCACACCCACGAGTTCATCGCGACCGCCCACGACGACCAGAAGTTCGGCTTCTCGCTGAGCAGCGGCGCGGCGGCCGAGGCGGCCAGGCGGATCCTCGCCCTGCCCCAGCTGGAGCTCGTCGGCCTGCACTCCCACATCGGCTCCCAGATCACCGACACCGCCGGGTTCGAGGTGGCCGCGTCCCGCCTGGCCACCCTCCTGGTCAAGATCAAGGACGAGCACGACGTCGTGCTGCCCGAGCTGGACCTCGGCGGCGGCTACGGCATCCCCTACGTCGAGGGCGACACCGCGCCCGACGTCAAGGAGATCGCCGACAACCTGCGGGAGATCGTCAGCAAGGTGGCCAGGTCCGCGGGCCTGCCGGTGCCCAAGCTCACCGTCGAGCCGGGCAGGGCCATCGCAGGGCTGGCCGGGGTGACGCTCTACGAGGTCGGCACGATCAAGGACGTCGAGGGCCTGCGCACCTACGTCAGCGTCGACGGCGGCATGAGCGACAACATCCGCACCGCCCTGTACGGGGCCGACTACACCGCGCGCCTGGCCTCCCGCGAGAGCGCCGCGAGGCCGATGCTCTCCCGCCTGGTCGGCAAGCACTGCGAGAGCGGCGACATGGTCGTGCGCGACCTGTGGTTCCCCGCCGACCTGGCCACCGGCGACCTGATCGCCGTCGCGGGCACCGGCGCCTACTGCCGCTCGCTCGCCAACAACTACAACTACCTCCCCAAGCCCGCCGTGGTCGCGGTCAAGGACGGGGTGTCCCGCGTGATCGTCCGCCGGGAGACCGAGGACGACCTCCTGAGAGGACAGCTGTGAAACGACCCGGAGCGGCGGGAAAATCCCGCAAGGCGGAGAAACCCGTCCGCGGCGTGAGCGACAAGGGGGCGTGACCGCATGGCACTGAAAGTCGCACTGCTGGGATGCGGCGTCGTCGGCTCCCAGGTGGTCAGGCTCATGCACGAGCAGGCCGACGACCTCGCCGCCCGCATCGGGGCGCCGCTGGAGCTCGCCGGGGTCGCCGTGCGGCGCCTGGGCCGCAGGCGGGACGCCGACGTGGACCCCGCCCTGCTCACCACGGACGCCGAGGCCCTGGTCACCCGGGACGACATCGACATCGTCGTCGAGGTGATCGGCGGCATCGAGCCCGCCAGGTCGCTCATCCTGGCCGCGCTGAACAACGGCAAGTCGGTCGTCACGGCCAACAAGGCGCTGCTCGCCGAGGACGGCGCGACCGTCCACGCCGCGGCCAGGGCAGGCGACGCCGACCTCTACTTCGAGGCGGCCGTCGCGGGCGCCATCCCGCTGATCAGGCCGCTGCGCGAGTCGCTCGCCGGGGATCACGTGCACCGGGTGCTCGGCATCGTCAACGGCACCACCAACTACATCCTCGACCAGATGGACTCCAGCGGGGCCTCGTTCTCCGACGCGCTCGGGGAGGCGCAGGCGCTGGGCTACGCCGAGGCCGACCCCACCGCCGACGTGGAGGGCTTCGACGCCGCGGCCAAGGCGGCGATCCTCGCCGGGATCGCCTTCCACAGCCGGGTGACGGCCGCCGACGTGCACCGCGAGGGCATCACCGAGATCACCGCGACGGACGTGGCCAGCGCCAAGGCCATGGGATACGTCATCAAGCTGCTCGCGATCTGCGCCCGTTCCGACGACGGCAGGTCCTTCGGCGTACGGGTGCATCCGGCCATGATCCCCAGGACGCACCCGCTGGCGGGGGTCCGCGAGGCCTACAACGCGGTGTTCGTCGAGGCGCGCTCCGCCGGGCAGCTCATGTTCTACGGCGCGGGCGCGGGCGGCGCCCCGACCGCGAGCGCCGTGCTGGGCGACATCGTGGCCGTGGCGCGCAACGTGCTGGCGGGCACCCGGGGGCCGGAGGAGTCCACGTACGCCGACCTGGTCGTGCACCCGATGGGCGAGACCGTCACCCGCTACCACGTCTCCCTGGACGTCGCCGACAAGCCCGGCGTGCTCGCCAGGGTCGCCGACATGTTCGCCAAGCAGGACGTCTCCATCCAGACCGTCCGGCAGGAGGGGCACGGCGCGGACGCCCAGCTGGTGCTGGTCACCCACCGGGCCAGTGACGCCGCGCTCTCCGCCACGATCGAGGGCCTGCGCGAGCTGGACATCGTCCGCGACGTGGTGAGCGTCATGCGCGTCGAGGGCGAGGACACCCCCTAGCGCTGCCCGGCCGGGCCGGTCCGCGGTGGCCGGACCGCTCGGCCGGTGCCGGTTCGGCGTCGATCTGCCTGGTCCGCGCCGGTTCGGCGTCTGCCCACCCGGCCCGTGCCGGCCTGCTCGCCTGCGGGCGTCGGCCTGCTCGGCCTGCTCGGCCTGCTCGGCCTGCTCGGCCCGCGCCGGTTCGGCGCGGGCGCGTCCCGCCGTCGCCGGCACCGTCAGGGGGACTCGGTCCCGGCCCTCGCGGCGATCGTGCCATGCCGGCTCGGCATCGGGTTCCTGGGCATTTGATAACAGATTATTTGGTGGTCTCTATCGGCTTATAAGGTGCTTTCATGCTTTGTTTGCCGTTCCGCGAAAGAGAGTTCCCCGTGAAGGTCTTTCGCCGGGCGGCGGCGTTCGCCACGGCGCTGACCGTCGTGGTGGCGCTGGGCCCGGCCGCCCACGCGGCGGCCGAACGGCCCGCGAAGAAGGTCAGGACGGTCGTCGCGCTCACCTTCGACGACGGCGACTCCTCCCACCCCGCCGTGGCCCGCATGCTGGAGAAACGCGGCATGCGTGGAACGTTCTACGTCAACACCGAGACCGTCGGCGGTGAGCAGAAGCTGACCCGCCGCGGGCTCGCCGAGATCGCCAGGAAGGGTCACGAGATCGGCGGTCACACGCTGACCCACGTGCGTCTCACCGAGCTGACCCAGAGCGAGCAGGAGGGCCAGATCTGCGACGACCGCAGGACGCTGGTGGCGTGGGGGTACCGGCCCGCCACCCTCGCCTACCCGTTCGGCGCGGTCGACGCCGACGCCATGGCTGTGGCGCGGCGGTGCGGTTACGACGCGGCCCGCGGGGTCGGCGGGCTCAAGGAGTGGGGGTGCCCCGGCTGCCCGGCCGGTGAGACTCTCCGCCCGAAGAACCGCTACGACATCCGCACGCCGGGCTCCATCCGCGAGGACACCCTGCTGCGGCACATGAAGCAGCAGGTCCTCAACGCCGAGAAGGGCGGTGGCGGGCTGGTCCCGATGGTGTTCCACCGCGTCTGCGACGACTGCGGCCTCTACTCGACGACTCCCAAGCTCATGGGCCAGTTTCTCGACTGGCTGGTGAGCCGCAAGGCCCACGGCACGGTCGTGCGGACCCTGCAGAGCGCCGTCGGCGCCCGATACCGCCCCCTGCCCAGGCAGGAGTGACCGGGCCGCCGAGGACGCCCGGTGTCCGGGGCGTCCTCGGCGGCAGGGCGTGGCGGTAGGGCGTGGCGGCAGGGCGTGGCGGCAGGGCGTGGCGGCAGGGCGTCAGGAGCCCTCGGTGAGCCTGCGGAGGCGGCGGGCGGCGCGGGCGAGCAGGGAGCGCTGCTGGGCCTGGCGCAGGGCGACGGCCTCCAGGCGGCGCTGCTCGGCCTTCTCCTTCCACCTGACGGTGTCGCGGCTGCCCTTGGCGGCCTTGGCACGCAGTTCCTTCAGCTCGGCCTTGAGGGCGGCGACCTGCCGCTGGGCCCGCTCGGCCTCCCGCGCGCGCGACTCGGCCGCGGCCTTCCAGCGCGCGGCCTCCCGGTTGCGGTTCACGGCCCAGTAGGGGTAGGCGCGGGCGGCGGGCCGCAGCTTCCACGACTCCGCGTCCAGCCAGGTCGCCCCGTGCAGGTCGGCGATCACGTCGTCGAGCCGCTCGCCCTCGCGGGCCACGCGCGTCGCCCTCGCGACGGCGGAGGTCCGCTCCAGGCGGGCGGCCAGCACTCCCGACTCGTCCTCGTCCAGCGCCACGAGCAGCAGGCCCTCGTCGTCCTTCTCCGCGTGCTCGATCAGTTTGGCCAGCGAGTCCGCCCCCGGTACCCACCCGGCCGGGCAGACCAGGCGGAAAGGCGCGGGCGCCGAGGTCGCGGGGACCCGCTCGGCGAAGGAGACGCGGCCGTCGTGGGCGTACTGGCCGCGCAGCAGCCGCAGGTCGAGCAGCGGGTCGTCCAGCGGTGCCGGGCGCTCGCCGTCCAGTGACGCCCACGGCCCCTTCAGGGTGACGTGCACGTCGGGCAGGGTGCTGGCCAGCGCCCCGTCGACGCTCGCCCTGACGTCCTCGAAGGAGGCGCCCCCGGCGTCCACCACGACGTCGACGTAGGGGACCAGCCACTGCCGGCCCGCGTCGGTGCGCAGGTGGCGACGGTACGGGATCCGGTCGGCGATGAACGGGTCGTTGTGCCGCCTGACGTCCGCGGGCCTGCGCATGGCCGTCGTCGTGCCCAGGTGCCAGCTCAGCGCCTCGGCGTCGGGGACGAACACCGCGCCCGTCTGGGTGAGCCGGTAGCCCAGCTCGGTGTCCTCGCCGAGGGCCAGGGAGGTGTCCAGCCCTCCCGTCTCCCTCAGCAGGGCGGCCGGCAGCGAGACCGTCGCGCCCACGTGGACGCGGTGCAGCAAGGAGCTGGGCGCGTCGCGGAAGCCGCGGTGGGCGGCGACGAGCTCGCCGATCCAGTCGTGCCCGTGCTCGGGATCCTCCTCGAAGAGGAGACCCGCCCTGTCCTTGGCGACGGCGATCTGGACCTCGGCGGGGGAGGGCGGGATGCCGGCCATCGCGGTGAAGCGCAGCGTCCCCATCACCACCAGGTAGCCGGCCAGGTGGTGCCAGCGCATGTGCGCCTCGACGTGCTCCCGGTAGGAGACGATGTCGGCGTCCATCCGGTGGATCACCTGGCCGTCCGCGACGGCCGTACCGGTCTCCAGGGCCCGGGCGATGCCCCGGCGGCCGGAGGCGTCGCCGACGATCCGGGTGCGTTCCGGGGCGATCTCGGGGAGCCGCAGCGGGGGCGAGCTGCCGTCGTCCACGACGATCACCTCAAGGAGGTGAGAGGGGTAGGTCTGGGCGGCGAGCGCGGCCAGGGTGAGGTCGAGCCTGTCCTGCCGCCCCTTGGCGGGGATCACCACGCTCACCGTCAGGTGCGGCTCCCACGTGCCGGGGGCGGGCACGGCCAGCACCCCGTAGTCGTTGCCCGGGATCCGCGGCGTGCCGGCGGGGGCGCCGGCGAGGACTCGCGGCGCGTTCGCGGCGTCGCCTCCGGCCGGGACCGGCGGGACGTTCGCGCCGTCTCCGGCCGGGACCGGCGTCGCGTACGGCGCGTCGGGGACGTACGGCGCGTCAGGGGGGATCCGCGACGTGCTCACTGTGCCTCCCGGGGGAGTTCCATGAGCGCGCTGGGCCGGAAGCCGCGCCACTGGCGCTTGTTACGCCGCAGGAACGTGCCGATCGGCTCGCGCCAGGTGTGGTTGGCGACGTTCCCGCGCCGCAGGATGTAGCCCAGACCCTGGGTGCGGTAGATCTGCCCGCCCGCGGCCTGCACGGCGTGCTGGAACTGGGCGTCGATCGTGCCGGGCATCGGACGGAAGCCGCCCACGGCCTCGAAGGCGGAGCGTTCGGAGAAGATGGTGCCCCCGGCGATGAAGTTGGTGATCTGCTCGGTGATCTGCTCGCGGTGGACGGTCACCCCGATCGAGGCGAGATAGACGAACTCGGGGACCATGCCCACGACCTGGGCGCCCGAGTAGGAGTGGGCCAGCAGCAGATCGGAGATGAAGTCGGGCCCGTACCAGTCGTCGTCGTCCATCTTCAGCAGGAACGATCCCGACGCCCTGGCCGCGGCCTGGTTCAGCACGGTTCCGAAAACGGTCCCGCCGTCGGCCTCGACCACGGTGACCGGCCGCTCGAAGGACGCCAGGGCCCCGGCCACGCCGGGATGCGTCGCGGGGACGCCGTGCAGGGCGAGGATCACCTCGAACTCGGCGCCGCGCTGCCTGGACAGCTGCTCCAGCGCGAAGCCCACCATGTCCGGGCGGCGGGTGACGAGCAGCACCGAGACCGTCGGCACGGGCGCCGCGGAGGCGCCCAGCTGCTCCCAGCGGGCACGGACCCCGTGGAGGCGCAGCGCCTCGCGGCGCAGCCGGATGCTGTGCTCCTCGCGCTCCAGGTCGTCCTTGAGCGCGGGTCCGTCGACCGAGGTGATCAGCCTGGCCAGCTCGGGGCCGAGGGCGCCCGCCCAGCGCGGCACGGCCTCGGAGACCAGGGGCACCCCGGCCGCCGCCAGTCCCGTGACGACCCGCAGCGCGGCCGCCGGGCCGGTGTGGCTGCGCCGCCAGTCCACCCGTACGCCCCTGACCTGCCTGATCCGGTTGACGTCCACGTCCGTGACGCGGCCGGAGGCGTCGAAGGAGGTGAGCGTCCTGCCCTCGCAGGTGATCGTCCAGCGGCCGGACTCGGAGGACAGGTCGGCCGTGCCGAGGGACGGCACGGTGACGAAGTTCATGGGGTTGACCGAACGGTCGTCGACGGGGGGGATGGTCCAGGGCTCGGACAGGTCGCCCAGGCCGTCCTCCAGGATCCTGCCGCCACCGGGACGGCCGAGCCTCTCCCAGGTCATCAGCCCGGCGACCGGGCGATCCACCGTGGTCCTGCCAGGGGACTCGGCGCCGGTCCAGGGCGGCGGCTCCTCGCCGACCGCGCGCACGACCAGGTCGGCGCCGCGGGCGCCGAACCTGTCGGGGACGGGCCCTGTCAGGGGGGCCGGGGCCGCGTTCGGGTCGCCGGGGCGCCAGTGGGCCGCTCCCGGCCCCGCCAGACCGGCGACGGGCCCGGCGACGGCGTCCATCCGGTGCCCGCCGAACGCCCTCGCGGTCGCGGCGAGCGTCCGTCCCGCCGGCACCGGCTTGGAGAAGCTCGCCTCGACCACCCAGGCGTGCTGTTTCGGCTGGTGGACGCGGAGTTCCACGAGAGCGCGCCAGCGGTGGGCGGGGGTGGGGGAGATCACCGGCGCGGTGTACCAGTGCGGCGTCTCCCGCACGGCGACGACGACCCGGGGGGCCATGGGCAGCAGCGACTGCAGGCTCGCGGCCCTGCGGACGTCGGTCGCCGTGCGGGCGAGCACCAGGATCTCCGCGGCGCCCTCCTCGGCGCGCGGGATGCCGTCGAGGTCGCCGTCGAGGTCCATCGCCCCGTACGTCTCCAGCTCGCCGAGGGTCTCGAAGCCCGCGCAGTAGACGAGGACGCGTCGCTTGCCGCTCCGCTCCAGGGCGGCGCGGACCAGTTCGATCAGAAAGGACATCAGCCGGTCTTCCCCCGACGCCTGGCCATGGAAGTGATCCTTCCCAGCGGGCCGCGCCGCCGCTCGGCCGCCAGGCGCCCGGCCTCGGCGCGCAGCCGTTCCGTCTCGGCGCGCAGGCTCTCCACCTCGTCCTTCAGGCCCTCCGCCTCGCGCTTCCAGCGCGCGGAGTCGGCCCGCCACTTCGCGGTGTCCCCGGCGACGGGCTCCGCCTCGTCGGCGGTCGTCACGCCGGCCTCGGCGGCGCTCACCCAGAGCGAGCCGAACATCTCGTGGACGGCGTCGTCGAGCCCGTCGTCGTCCCCGTCGGGTCCCTCGCTCACCAGCGCCGCCCTGGCGAAGGCGGCGGTGCGCTCGAACCTGGCCGCCCTGACCCCGGAGGCCCCCTCGTCGAGCGCCACGCTCAGCAGCCCGTACTCCTCACGCTCGGCGAGTTTGACCAGCTCGGCCAGGCTGTCGGCGCCGAGCGCCCACCCGGCGGGGAAGGTGAGCCTGAACGGCGCGGGAGCGGAGCCCGCGGGCACCTCCTCGGTGAAGGAGACGCGCGGCTCGTGGACGTACAGGTTGCGCACCAGGCGCAGGTCGAGCAGCGGCTCGTCGAGGGAGGGACGGCGTCCGGCGGGAAGATCCGACCATGGCCCGACCACGGTGACGGCGACGTCGACGAGGGTGCCCGCGAGCGCGGAGTCCACACTCGCCCGCACGTCCTCGTAGGAGGCGCCGCGGGCGTCGACGACGACGTGCACGTACGGCACCAGCCAGGCCCTGCGCGGGTGGGTGCGCAGCCAGCGCAGGTCGGGGATGAGGTCGGGCAGCACCGACCAGTTGTGCCGGTGCACCTCCTTCTCCCGGATCATGACCGTGGACGGCCCGAGGTGCCAGGCGCGGGCCCGCGGGTCGGGGACGAAGACCGCGCCCGCCTGCGCGAGGCGGAAGCCGAGATCGGTGTCCTCACCCATGTTCAGCGTGGTGTTCACCCCGCCGACCGAGCGCAGCAGGGCCACGGGGACCGAGGTGGTGGCGCCCGAGTGGAGCCGGTAGGCCCCGGCGCCCGCGTCCCGCAGCCACCGGGTCTCCTCCAGCACCCCGGCCCGCCACTCGTGCGGCGCGGACTCGTCGAACAGCTTCTCCGCGTCCCCGGCCTCCACCGCGGAGAAGACCTCCCTGGCGGAGGGGCCGGTCCCGTCGGGGGTGAAGCGGACGTCGCCCATCACGACGGCGTAGGGGGCGAGATGGTGCCAGCGCATGTGCGCCTCGACGTGCTCCCTGTCGAGGATCATGTCGGAGTCGACCCAGTGCAGGATGTCGCCCGCCGCCGCGGCGGCGCCGGTCTGGCGGGCCCAGCCGCGCCCCCATCGGCCGTCGGGCACCCGGACGAGCCTGGTGTTGGCCGGGGTGATCTCGGGGACGCGCAACGGCGGGTCGCTGCCGTCGTCGGCGACGACCACCTCCATGAGGTGCGCGGGGTAGGTCTGCGCGGCCAGCCCGGCGAGCGTGCGCTCCAGGGCCTCCTGGCAGTCGTGCGCCGGGACCACCACGCTCACCCTGAGCCAGGGCTCCCATTCGCCCAGGTCGGGCGGGAGCAGCGACCCGTAGTCGTTGTGCCTGATCCTGGCGCGCGGAACAGCGGCCCGGCCGGCCCGCTCACCCCTGTCGGCGCGGTCGTCGCAACCGGCCCGGTCGTCGCGCGGGCGGGCGGACGGGGCGGCGCCGGAGGTGGCGAGGCCGGTTTCGGTCACGCTCTCTCCTCCGCGGCCCGTTCGGCCCCGGCCTCCTCCGCGGCCAGGCGCGGCAGCAGGTCGTAGACGATCTCCTCGATCTCCTGGCGCCGGGGTACGGAGGCCAGGCGGTCCTCGCCCAGGGAGACCAGGATCGCCTGCAGGTCCTCGTCCCGCTTGCGCTCGTGATCCTTGAGCAGCTCGACGATCTCGTCCAGCCGCCGGTCCAGCCGCTGGGTGGCCGTCTTGACCGTGGCCAGCTCCGCCTCGTAGCGCTTGACCCGGGCGTCGATCCGCTGGGCCTTGCCGTCGACCCTGCGTACGGTCGCGACCGCCAGCACCTGGACGGCGAGCACCGTCGCGATCGCGCCGAGCACGATGGCCGCCGTGACCGAGATGATCCCGGTGCTCGCGAGCAGTGTCAGCGCGATCAGGAACACCGGGCCGAGGATCGCCGCCAGAAGCGTCAGTTTTCGGGGCGTGGGCATCCGCGCTTACCTTCCGTGCCGCTCTGTCTTTACCTGTCCTTGTGGGTGGTAAATGAGGTTATCGGCTTCTCAAGTGCAGATACGGCGATAAATAGGAAATTCGAAGGTTCCTGTGACCTGTGTGACAGCTGAGAGTGTTTGGCGGTGATCCTCGATGTCAAGTGTGATATGCGGCGAGAAGGGATCTTCTCACCTCGCTATCCTTCGCTCGTGCCCGCGCAGCCGACCGCCCTTCCCCCGCCCCCTCCCGCCACCCCGGTGAGCCTCCCGCGGCCGGTGCCGGGGGCGCGCGCCCCCGTGGTCCACGAGTTCCACGGGGTCCGCTTCCACAGGGTCCGTGGGGTCCGCGAGTTCCACGGGGTCCGCGAGGTCCATGGGGGCCGCGGCGCCCACGGTTCTCACCGCCCGGCCGGCACCGAGCACGCCCGGCGGCTCTCCCCGGCCCGTTTCCCGCGCGTCGCGCCGAACCGGTGGCGCGGTCCCCGCCCGAGCCCGACCCTGGAAGCGCCATGACAGCACGGATCGCCGGTAACGACTACCGGAGCCTCACGCCGCCCGCCCTGGGCTCCTGGACCCCCTCGCTCCGGGTCAGCGTCGTCGTTCCCGCGTACGGCGACCAGGAGAAACTCGACCTGGCGCTCGCCGGGCTGGCCGTGCAGACCTACCCGGCCGCGCTGACCGAGGTCGTCGTGGTCGACAACGGCAGCAGCCCGCCGCTGCGCCTGCCTGCCCTGTGCCCCGAGGACACCCGCCTGATCGTCTGCCCGGTCCCCGGCCGCGCCCACGCCCGCAACGCCGGGCTGGCGGCCGTCACCGGCGACGTGATCCACTGGCTCGACTCCGACGTGGTCCTGGACCGCAGGTCGGTCGAGGCGCACATGCGCTGGCACCACGCCGCCCCGTACCTCGTGGTGACCGGTTACCTGCGTTTCACCCCGGCCGGGCTGCCGGCCCCCGAGGTGGTCGCCGCCGCCGACGACCTGGCCAAGCTCTTCGAGCCCGCCGAGCCGCACGCCTGGCTGGTCGACCTGGTCGAGCGCACCGACGGTCTCACCGCCAACCCGCACCGCGCGTTCAGCCTGCACGTCGGCGGCGCGACCTCGGTCAACGCCGCGCTGCTCGCCGTCGCGGGGCCGATGGACACCGACCTGATCCTCGGCCAGGACACCGAGATGGGCTACCGGCTCGCCCAGGCGGGCGCCGTCTTCGTACCCGAGCCGCTGTCGCGCGCCTTCCACCTGGGCCCGACGATGCGCATGCGCGACAAGGCCCCGATCGACCGGGTCAGCCACGCCTTCGTGGCCGACCGGATCCCGTCCTACCGCTGGCTCCGCTCCCACCCGGCCCGGCAGTGGAAGGTGCCGTACGTGGAGGTGGTCGTCGAGCCCGCGGGGCGGCCCGGGAAGGGCTACACCTACGACGAGGTCCGCGCCACCGTCGACGCCGTGCTCGCCGGCACCCTGCCCGACGTCGCGGTCACCCTCACGGGGCCGTGGGACCGCGTCGGCGCCGAGGGGCGCGCTCCCCTGAAGAACCCCGACCTGGACCTGGTGCTGATCCGCGGCCACTACGCCCACGAGCCCAGGGTCCGCTTCGCCGACGAGGTCTCCGCGACCTCCGCCGTCCCGGCCCTCCCCTCCGGCCGGCCCGACGGCTCCGCCGCGCCGGGCCCCGCCTGGGCGGTTCCTTACCGTCTGCGGCTGCCCGCCGGATGGGTGCCCGGCGAGGACACCCTGGCCCGCCTGCTCGACCTGGCGAGGGACGAGGGGTACGGCCTGGTCTCGGTGCTGCTGGCCGAGGATGACGACGCGGCCGGTGGTGACGGCGGCGCGGCGGGCACGGTGGGCACGGTGGGCGCGGTCTCGGGGAGGACGGTCGTCAGGGCGCGGCTGGAACGTGCCGCCGCGTTCGCGCGCGCCGCGATCGTGCTGGAGGAGGGGGAGGACCTCGACGACGCCGTGGACGACACCTTCGGCGTGATCTGGGTGGACGGCGAGACCTACGGGTTCGCGCCCGAGGCCGGTGTCCTCACCGGCCGGCGCGGCGCCTACCGCGCCAGGGCCGAGGCGGCGGCCGAGGTGGCCCGTCTCACCAAGGAGGCGGAGCGGCTCCGCGAGCAGGTGGCCAAGTGGCGCGACGAGGCGGGTCGCTGGCGCAGGAGCACGGTCGAGCTGCGGCGCGAGGTCGGCACCCTGCGAAGGGAACTGGCCGCCGCCAGGAAGGTCGTCCAGTACGGGCTGCTGTCCTCGGTGAGGCGGGCCATCACCCGCCGTCGCTGACGACGCCGACGCCCCCCAGGAAGTAGGAGCCGATGCCTCGGTAGGGCACGGCGGTACCGGGCGCCGGCCGCCATTCCGGCAGGTTGACGATGCCGGGCTCGACCATGTCGAAACCGTCGAACAGGCGGACGATCTCCTTGCCGGTACGTGTGACGAAGGGGGCGGAGGCCCGGTCGTAGACCTGGGCCACCTCGTCCGCGGCCCGCGGGCGGACGTCGGTCGCGACGTGGGACAGCACGAGGTGGCTGCCGGGTGCCATGGCCCGGCGCAGGGTGGCGATGATGCCCAGGGGGTCGTCCGCGTCGGGGACGAAATGCATGATCGCCACCAGGAGGATCCCGACAGGCCGGTCGAAGTCGATCGCCGCGCGCACGTCCGGGTGCTCCAGGATCTCCCCGGGCCGGCGGACGTCCCCCTCGACGATGGTCACGTTCTCGTTCTTGCCGAGGATCGCCCTGCCGTGGACCAGGACGGTCGGGTCGTTGTCGACGTAGACGACCCGGGCGCCGGGAGCGACCTGGTGCACGTTGTTCCGGGTGGGCAGTCCGGCGCCGATGTCGAGGAACTGGTCGATCCCCGACTCGGCGAGGAAACCGACCGTCCGGCCCAGGAACGCGCGATTGGCGCGGGCACCCTGCCGCATCTCGGGGACGATCTCCAGGGCCCTCTCCGCGGCCTGCCGGTCCGCCGGAAAGTTGTCCTTGCCTCCCAGGTAGTAGTCGTACATGCGCGCGACGTTGGGAATATGCGTCTGGACACCCTTGGGCATCTGGTCGGCCACGCGCCGCTCCCAGGTAATGAAATTTCCAGAATTGCGTAGATCATAGCCACTTATGACATCGGGAAAGCCTTTAACGGACGAACGAGATCGCGCCATGACCGGCCTCCCCTCGCGCGCGTCCTCCGGCCTCCCTCGCGCGGCACGCGTCCGGTCCCGGCCGGCGGCGTGCGCCCGGCCTCCTTCTCGCGGAGCGTGCGCCCGGCCCCGGCTCGCGCCCTGCGCCCGGCCTCCGGCTCGCCGACGGCGCCGGCCGGTCCTGACCGTCCCCGATCACCCGGCCGCCACCGGGCCGCCGATCAGTTCCTGAGGGCTGTGCGGAGCCTGCCCAGGAGGGAGTCGCGCCCTTCCTGGCGCCTCCCCTCCCCGCGCTTCCCCTCCCGGCTTTTCTCCTCCTGGCGCCGCTGCTCCTGTCCGGGGACCCGCTCCGCCGCGGGCCTCGCGGCCTTTCGCCCCCGGGCCTCGGCCCCGGGCGAAGCCGGAACCCGGGCGGGGGGCGGAGCGGAGGCCGAGGACGTGGGCCCGGCCGGCCAGAACTCCGGCCGGTCGCCGCGCCGCACGCCGTGGGTGGCCTCGATCGACGCGGCGACGTCGTCCGCGCCGAGCAGCCTCGCCCGGCCCAGTGCCTCGGTCCGCTCCAGCGTCGCCTCGCCGTCGCCGCCGAGCTCGACGACGAGCATGCCCGTGCGGTCGTCCTGCATCACGCGGATCATCCGTTCCAGCGTGTCGCGTCCCAGCGGGACCGAGACCGGGCCCGTGTAGCGGAACGGGATCGGGGCGGGGGTGGCGGAGACCTCGTCGGCGAACCGCACCCGCTCGTCGTGGGCGAAGTGCTCGCGCAGCAGCCGCAGGTCGAACAGGGGGTCGTCCAGCACCGGCCGGCGGTCCCCTGACAGCTTCGACCACGGGGCGACCAGGGTGACGATCACGTCGCCGAACGACCCGTCGAGCGCGGCGCCCACCGCCTCGCGTACCCGCTCCTCGGGCCCGTCGACGTGGAGCACCACCTCCACGTACGGAACCAGCCAGTGGCGTCCCCGGTCCCTGCGCAGGTCACGGCGGAGCGGCACCCGGTGGGCCAGGTAGGGGGCGACGACGCGCACCGCCCGCTGCGGGTCGCGGCGCTGGGCGGGAAGCCCCAGATGGACGGCCTGGGCGGCCATGTCGGGGACGAAGACCACGCCGTGCGCGGCCAGCCGGTAGGCGAACTCGGTGTCCTCGCCCCGCAGCACCCGGGGATCCACCCCGCCCACGGCGTGGAAGATCTCGCGCCGCATCGACACCGTCGGCCCCGTGCACACGTGGTAGGGGTTGCGGCTCGCCCGCAGGCCGTCGGTGCGGGAGATCGTCTGCTCGGTGGAGCTGGGCAGGGCGCCCGACAGGTCGAAGAGGGAGCCCAGCGACCCCGCCCGCACGCCCTCGTGCACCTGCGCGGCCGTCAGCGACGGCTCCTCGACGAACTTCTTCGCGCCGATCGTGACCAGGTACCCGGCCAGGTGGTGCCATCGGGCCAGCGCCTCGATGTGCTCGCGGCAGACGACCATGTCGGCGTCGAGACGCTGGATGATCCGCCCCTCGGCGAGGGCGGCGCCGGTGTTCACCGCGTGGGCGATGCCCCAGCCGGAGGAGCCGGCGGTCACGATCCTGGCGCCACCCGGGGCGATCTCCGGCAGCCGCAGCGGCGGTTCGCTGCCGTCGTCGACCACGATCACCTCCATGAGGTGGTCCGGGTAGGTCTGCGCGGCCAGTGCGGCGAGGGTGAGGTCGAGCCTGTGCTGCCCGCCGTGGGCCGGAATGATCACGCTCACCGGAAGCTCCGGATCCCACTCGCCGAGCACGGGCGGGTCCAGGGGCGAGTAGTCGTTGTGCCGGATCGGTGGCAGGTCCGCCGCCGTGCCGCCCGTCATGATGTGACACCCCTTGTCGTGTTCCCCGTCTGTCAAGCTCTGTCAAGCCCCGCAGACCATACCGGCCGATCCTTAGAGTTCCCTGGAGACAGGACGCCCGGCTTGTCCATTTGGTGGACAACGCATCCCAGAGCCGAACGTGTTGCCCGTAGACTCGTTTCCCAATACCGCAGGTAGCACGCGCGCGGACCGGCCGCGCGCGGTGAGGAGCAATCATGACCAGGGCGTGGCGTGGCCTCATCGAGGAGTACCGTGACCGACTGCCGGTGACCACGGCGACGCCCGTCGTCACGCTCCTGGAGGGCGGCACCCCGCTCGTCCCGGCGAACCGGGTGTCGGCGCTGACCGGCTGCGAGGTCTACCTGAAGGTCGAGGGCCTCAACCCGACCGGAAGCTTCAAGGACCGTGGCATGACCATGGCCATCAGCAAGGCCGTCGAGGACGGGGCGAAGGCCGTCATCTGCGCCTCGACCGGCAACACCAGCGCCTCCGCCGCCGCCTACGCGGTCCGCGCGGGCCTGACCTGCGCCGTGCTGGTGCCCCGGGGCAAGATCGCGATGGGCAAGCTGGCCCAGGCGCTGGTCCACGGGGCCAGGCTGCTCCAGGTCGAGGGGTCCTTCGACGACTGCCTGGAGATGACCAGGAAGCTGTCGGAGAACTACCCGATCGCGCTGGTCAACTCGGTGAACCCGTTCCGGCTCCAGGGCCAGAAGACCGCCGCCTTCGAGATCGTCGACACGCTCGGGGACGCCCCCGACATCCACTGCATCCCGGTCGGCAACGCGGGCAACATCTCGGCGTACTGGATGGGCTACACCGAGTACGCCCGGGACGGCGTCGCGACGAGGACGCCGCGCATGTTCGGCTTCCAGGCCAGCGGCGCCGCGCCGATCGTCAACGGCGCGCCGGTGACCCACCCGCACACGATCGCCACCGCGATCCGCATCGGCAACCCGGCCTCGTGGCAGCTCGCCGAGGCCGCCCGCGACGAGTCCGGCGGTGTCATCCAGTCCGTCACCGACCGCCAGATCGCCGCCGCGTACAAGCTGCTCGCCCAGGAGGAGGGCGTGTTCGTCGAGCTCGCCTCCGCCGCCGGCGTGGCGGGCCTCCTGCAGGCCCACGCGCAGGGGCTGGTCGAGCCCGGGCAGCGCATCGTGTGCACGGTGACCGGAAACGGTCTCAAGGACCCCGACTGGGCCATCTCGGGCGCGCCCACCCCGGTGACGATCCCGATCGACGCGCACGCCGCGGCCACCGCCCTCGAACTCGCCTAGTGGACCTCAGGAGAAGCGACGTGCCCCCCATGGCCCCCACGGTTCCCACGGTCCCCACGGGACCCCGATGACCGGCGGGGCGAAGGCGACCGTCCGGGTCCCCGCGACGTCGGCCAACCTCGGCCCCGGGTTCGACACGCTGGGGCTCGCCCTCGGCCTGCACGACGAGATCGAGGCCGAGATCCTCGAGTCCCCCGGCATCGACATCGCGGTCGAGGGCGAGGGGGCCGGAGAGCTCGACCTGGGCGAGGGGCACCTCATCGTCACCACGATGCGCGCGACCTTCGATAGGATGGGTCTCCCGCAGCCGCGCGGCATCCGGCTGCGCTGTCTCAACCGGATCCCGCACGCCCGAGGCCTCGGGTCCTCCTCCGCGGCGATCTGCGCCGGGATCCTCGCCGCCCGGGCGCTGGCCACGACCCCGTACGCGCCCTCGTCCGAGCACGGCTCCCAGCCCGGCCGGGATCATCCGCCCGGGCTGACCGACGACGGCGTCCTCGCGCTGGCCACCGAGATCGAGGGCCATCCCGACAACGTGGCGCCGTGCCTGGCGGGCGGGCTCACCGTCGCGTGGACGGACGCCGGGGGCGTGCCGCACCTGGTGCGGCTCCTCCCGCACGAGGCCGTCAGGCCCGTGGTCCTCGTCCCCGCGCACCGGCTGTCGACCGAGACCGCCCGCGGGCTGCTGCCCAAGGAGGTCCCGCACGCCGACGCCGCCGCGAACGCCGGCCGGGCCGCGCTGCTGGTCGCGGCGCTGACCGCCAGGCCCGAGCCCGGCCTGCTGCTGGCCGCCACGGAGGACCGCCTCCACCAGGAATACCGCGCGCCCGCGATGCCGCACACCGCCGACCTGGTACGACGGCTGCGGAGGGCGGGAGTGGCCGCGGTCGTCTCGGGTGCGGGGCCCACGGTTCTTGCGTTGTCAACGATGAATACGCAGGATTTGATCGCACCGGAAGTGGGTAATGACTGGCACATCCAGCCACTGGAAGTCGAAACCAGGGGCGCCCGCGTTGTTTCTCTTGAGACACGCTGACGACTCTTCGACCTTCAGGGAATAGCTGTGTGCGCTGGTGATGTTAGGCTGATAGCCGCACCAGGTGCCCCGCGTTGGGTGCGTGCTTGTCAGCCACACATCGCTGCATCATGTCTCACCTGGTGAGACATGAGCGCCGCAGTGGCCTCCCCGAATCCGTCGCCTCCGAATGCTCCAGATTTCGGTTGGGGCAACGAGAAGCGGCGTTTTAGGGGACATGCGCGTTCGATCTACCTCGACATCTGGTTGCCGGTAGCAATCCGGGGGGGTGTCCTCCAAGTCCCACCGTCGGCGATTCTCGATGGTGACGGCCTGGATCCGCCCTTCTCCGACAGTGGCGGCGGCTCTCCATGGGCCGCCGGGGATCGCGACGTGCAACCCGACCCGGTCTGTCCCACCGGGTCGATCGCACCACCGGGACGATTGGCTGATCATGGCCACGCCCGACCCCTGGGAAGGACCCATTAGTGAGCGACACCACCGAACTCCTCTCCGACGTCACCGGCACGGCGCCGGCGTCCGGCGACACCCCCACCCGCCCCGCGGCCAAGCCGCGCCGTCGCTCCGGCACAGGCCTTTCCGCCATGGTGCTGCCTGAGCTGCAGGCCATGGCTTCCGGCCTCGGCATCAGCGGGACCGGGCGGATGCGCAAGAGCCAGCTGATCGCGGCCATCCAGGAGAAGCAGGGCGTCTCCACCGAGAGCGCCCAGGCTCCCGCCGCCGTCAAGGAGACTCCTGCCGTGGCCGCCTCGGCCGTCGTGGCCGAGCCGGTCGCCGAGCGTCCGGCGCGCACCCGCAGGGAACGTTCCCGCCCCGTCGTGGCCGCCGAGCCCGTCGTGGAGCAGGCGCCCCCCGCCCCCGAGCCCGTGGCCGCCGTCGTCGCGCCCGAGCCCGTCGTGGAGCAGCAGACCATCGACACGGCCCCGGCCGAGGGCCGTGGCGAGCGTGGCGAGAGCCGTCGCGAGCGCGGCGAGCGCCGTGGCCGCAACAGCGAGCGCGGCGAGCGGGGCAACGATCGTCGTGAGCGCGGCGACAACCGTCCCGACAACCGCAACGACAACCGCAATGACGGCCGCGCCGACCAGCGCGCCGCCGACGCCGGCCAGAACCGCGGGGAGCGGCTCAACGACCGCGGCGACCGGCTCAACGACCGCGGTGAGCGCGGCGAGCGGTCCAACGACCGCGGCGAGCGCGGCGATCGTCTCAACGACCGCGGCGACCGCGGTGACAGGGGCGAGCGCGGCGACCGCGGCCCGCAGAACCGGGGCCCGCAGGACCGCAACGACCAGCACGGCGTGGGCGACGACGACGACCGCCGTGGCCGTCGCGGCCGGTTCCGCGAGCGCAACCGCCGTGGCCGCGAGCGCTTCGACAGCAACGAGCCCGTGGTGGGCGACGACGACGTCCTGATCCCGATCGCCGGAATCCTGGACATCCTCGACAACTACGCGTTCGTCAGGACCAGCGGTTACCTGCCGGGCTCCAACGACGTCTACGTCTCGCTGGCCCAGATCCGCCGCAACGGCCTGCGCAAGGGTGACGTCGTCACCGGCGCCGTCCGCCAGCCCCGCGACGGTGAGCGCCGCGAGAAGTTCAACGCGCTCGTCCGCCTCGACACGGTCAACGGCATGGACCCGGAGCAGGCGCGGCAGCGGCCCGACTTCAACAAGCTCGTCCCCCTCTACCCGCAGGAGCGCCTGCGCCTGGAGACCGAGCCGAACATCCTGACCACCAGGATCATCGACATGGTGGCGCCGATCGGCAAGGGCCAGCGCGGTCTCATCGTCTCCCCGCCCAAGGCGGGCAAGACGATGGTCCTCCAGTCGATCGCCAACGCGATCACCCGCAACAACCCCGAGTGCCACCTGATGGTCGTCCTGGTGGACGAGCGTCCGGAAGAGGTCACCGACATGCAGCGGTCGGTGAAGGGCGAGGTCATCCACTCGACCTTCGACCGCCCGGCCGAGGACCACACCACGGTCGCCGAGCTCGCCATCGAGCGCGCCAAGCGTCTGGTGGAGCTCGGCCACGACGTGGTCGTGCTACTCGACTCGATCACCCGTCTGGGCCGCGCCTACAACCTGGCGGCCCCGGCCTCCGGCCGCATCCTGTCCGGTGGTGTCGACTCCACCGCGCTCTACCCGCCGAAGCGTTTCTTCGGCGCCGCCCGCAACATCGAGAACGGCGGCTCGCTGACGATCCTCGCCACCGCGCTGGTCGAGACCGGCTCCAAGATGGACGAGGTCATCTTCGAGGAGTTCAAGGGCACGGGCAACCTGGAGCTCAAGCTCAACCGGCAGCTCGCCGACAAGCGGATCTTCCCCGCGGTGGACGTCGACGCGTCCGGCACCCGTAAGGAAGAGATCCTCATGGGCAAGGACGAGCTCCAGATCACCTGGAAGCTCCGCCGCGTGCTGCACGCCCTGGACATGCAGCAGGCCCTCGAGCTTCTCCTGGAGAAGATGAGGGAGACCAAGTCCAACGCGGAGTTCCTGCTCCAGGTGCAGAAGACGACGGTCAGCTCCGAGCGCGACTGATCATCCGCCGTACGTCGAACGCCCCGGCCCCTCCGGCCGGGGCGTTCGCGTTTTCCAAAGCCCTTGTGTGACCCCGTACTTCGGGATATCCCTACTTCAGGACGCTTTTTCCCGCGCGGCTCCCGGGTCCGCGCCCGCGATGATCGCGGCGTGTGGACGGCACGCGAGGAGGGGGAGGGGCGGTCGCGCGAAGGCGGGCGGTGCGAGGAGACGCCCGACGCGCGAGGGACGGCGGGACGCGACAAGGACGGCGTACGACGGGCTGACCGGGGACAGGGGAGGCGCATGACGGCCGAGACGCTGGCGAGCACGACCGCGGTCAGGACGCCGCTCAGGCGGCGCGTGCCGCTCGGTCCCAACGGTCCCCTGGGCATGCTCGTCGACCCGATGACCTGGCGGGCCGTCCCCTACCTGCTGGTCAGCATGTTCTACGGCCTCGCCTGCTTCGCGTTCCTCGCGTCCGTGATCCCGGCCTCCCTGGTGATGGTGCTCGTGTGGGTCGGGCTGCCGCTGCTCGCCCTGACCATGCTGGCCTGGCGGGGCGCCGCGATACTGGAGCGCCGGTTCCTGCGGCTGGCCTTCGGCGTCGACATCCCCAGCCCGTACCGGCCCTCCGAGGGCGACAACCTGTTCCTGCGCTGGAAGGACATGTTCGTCGACCCCGCGACCTGGAAGGACCTGCTCTATCTCCTGCTGCTGCTGCCGATCGGGATCGCGGAGTTCACCGTCACGGCGGTCCTGTGGATCCTCGGACTGGGCCTGACGGTCGCGCCACTGCCCCTGCTGCTGGCCGGGCAGCCGATGACGCCCATCGACGAGCTGCCGATCGACAGCCTGCCGAGGGCGCTGCTGTGCACGCTGATCGGGGTCGGCTTCCTGCTCGCGGCCCTCTACGCGACCCGGGGCATGGCCTGGCTGCACGGTCTGCTCGGCGTCGCCCTGCTGGGTACGAGCGAGAAGAACCGGCTGGCCGCCCGTGCCGCCCACCTGCGGGCCAGCCGGGCCCGCGGGGTGGACGCGGCCGAGGCCGAGCGGCGCCGGATCGAGCGGGACCTGCACGACGGCGCCCAGCAGCGGCTGCTGTCCGTGGCCATGGACCTGGGCCGGGCCCAGGCCAAGCTGGACTCCGACCCCGACGCGGCCAGGGAGCTCCTGGCTCAGGCACACCGGGGTACCAAGGCCGCCATCGCCGAGTTGCGCGACCTCGCCAGGGGCATCTACCCGGCGATCCTCACCGACAGGGGGCTGAGCGCGGCCCTGTCGTCGCTCGCCGCCCGCGCGCCTGTACGGGTGGACCTGTCGGTGGAGGTCTCCCACCGGCCGCCGCCCGCGGTGGAGAGCATCGCGTACTTCGTGGTGGCCGAGTGCCTGAGCAACCTCGCCAAGCACTCCGAGGCCACCGAGGCGTTCATCCGGGTGAGCCGCCAGGAGCAGCGGGTGATCGTCGAGGTCTACGACAACGGGGTCGGCGCCGCCGTGCCGCGGCCGGGCAGCGGCCTCGCCGGACTGGCCGACCGGGCCGCGACCATCGACGGTACCCTGACCGTCGACAGCCCGCTGGGCGGCCCCACGATGATCAGGGCGGAGTTGCCCTGCGAATGGTGAGAACGTGAGACCCATGCGGGTGGTGATCGCCGAGGACTCGGTGCTGTTGCGCGAGGGACTGGCCAGACTGCTGGCCGACGGGGGCATCGAGACCGTCGGGGTGGCGGGAGACGGCCCCGGCCTGGTGACGGTGGTCGACGAGCACGATCCGGACCTGGCCGTCGTCGACGTGCGGATGCCGCCGACCCACACCGACGAGGGGCTGCGCGCCGCTCTGGAGGCCAGGTCCCGGCGGCCGGGGCTGCCGATCCTCGTCCTGTCGCAGTACGTCGAGGAACAGTACGCCACGGAGCTCATCGGCGGCGGCGCCGCGGCGGTCGGCTACCTGCTCAAGGAGCGGATAGCGGACGTGGCCGAGTTCCTCGACGCCGTACGCCGGGTGGCGGCCGGGGGGACGGTCATCGACCCCGAGGTGATCGGACAGCTCCTGAGCCGACAGCGCAAGGGCGACCCCCTGGAGTCCCTGACCGCCAGGGAGAGCGAGGTCCTGGCCCTGATGGCGGAGGGGCGCTCCAACACCGCGGTCGCCGGGCGGATGCTCGTCACCGAGGGTGCCGTCGAGAAGCACATCTCCAGCATCTTCGGCAAGCTCGGGCTGGAGCCCGCCGCCGACGATCATCGCCGGGTCCTCGCCGTGCTCGCGTACCTGGGAAGGTGAGGGCCTGGAGCCCCTGGTTTCCCCGCGGGGTCCGGGGTTCCGGTTCCCTCACGGATATCGCGCTCGCCGGGGGGCCGTGAGCACGCCGTGCCCGTTCCGGGGCCGCGGGTCACGGGGCGGGGGAATGTCTTGTGGCCTGGGATGGTTGGAGGATCTGGCACACTGGTAGCCGAACCGTAGCGGTTCCGGTTCCCGCCCGCGCGCACCTCGGTGTGCTCAGCGCGCAAGCCCCACAGGCGAGAGACAGTGGCGACCCGGCGACCGCGTTTTGGAGAGGAAAAGGCGATATGAAGCCCGACATTCACCCGGAGTACAACGAGACCCAGGTGACCTGCACCTGTGGTAACTCCTTCACCACCCGCAGCACCGCCAAGAACGGCGTGATCCACGCCGACGTGTGCTCCGCCTGCCACCCCTTCTACACGGGCAAGCAGAAGATCCTGGACACCGGCGGCCGGGTGGCGCGCTTCGAGAAGCGCTTCGGCAAGAAGCCCGCGGGCCAGTAGCTCTCATCCCGGCGCCGGCTCGGAGAACCCCCCTCGTGGGGGCCCGGGTCGGCGTTCGTGGTGATGAGGCAGGCTGACCAGGGCTTTCAAGGAAGGACGCACGGTGAATCTCGACGAGCTGCTCAGTGAGTACGCCGAGCTGGAACTCAAGCTCGCCGACCCCTCCGTGCACGCCGACCAGAAGCAGGCGCGCACCTTCGGCAGGCGCTACGCCGAGCTGACCCCGATCATCGCCACCTACCGCGAGCTCGAGGGCGTCCAGTCCGACCTCGGCACGGCGCGGGAGCTGGCCTCGGAGGACGAGGGGTTCGCCGAGGAGGCCAAGGAGCTGGAGGCCCGGATTCCCGAGCTGGAGGAGAAGCTCAGGCATCTGCTCGTCCCGCGCGATCCCAACGATGACAAGGACATCATCATGGAGATCAAGGCGGGCGAGGGCGGCGAGGAGTCCGCCCTGTTCGCCGGGGACCTCCTGCGGATGTATCTGCGCTACGCGGAGCGGATCGGCTGGAAGACCGAGCTGATCGACGCCACCCACTCCGACCTCGGCGGTTACAAGGACGTCACGATCGCCCTGAAGGCCAGGGGCGACGAGGGCGTCTGGTCGAGGCTCAAGTTCGAGGGCGGCGTGCACCGCGTCCAGCGGGTCCCGGTCACCGAGTCGCAGGGGCGCATCCACACCAGTGCCGCCGGGGTGCTCGTCTACCCGGAGGCCGAGGATGTCGACGTCCAGATCGACCCGAACGACCTGCGCATCGACGTCTACCGCTCCAGCGGCCCCGGCGGCCAGAGCGTCAACACCACCGACTCGGCCGTGCGGATCACGCACGTCCCGACGGGCGTCGTCGCCTCCTGCCAGAACGAGAAGAGCCAGCTCCAGAACAAGGAGTCGGCGATGCGCATCCTGCGGGCCCGCCTGCAGGCGATCGCCGAGGAGGAGGCCAACGCCGCCGCCATGGCCGAGCGCAAGTCCCAGATCCGCACGGTCGACCGCTCCGAGCGCATCCGCACCTACAACTTCCCCGAGAACCGCATCTCCGATCACCGCGTCGGCTTCAAGGCCTACAACCTCGACCAGGTGCTCGACGGAGACCTCTCGGCCGTCATCCAGTCCCTGCTCGACGCCGAGATGGCGGAGAAGCTCGCCGCCCATTCGTAGCTCGCCCATTCATAGAACGCGCCCATGACCTTTCTGCTGGACGAGATCGCCCTCGCCACCGCCCGGCTCGCCGAGGCAGGTGTGCCGTCGCCGCGCACCGACGCCGAGGAGATCGCCGCGTGTGTGCACGGCGTGCGCCGCAGCGAGCTGCACATGGTGAAGGACTCCGACTTCGACGCCCTGTTCTGGGAGGGCGTCGCCCGCAGGGAGTCCCGCGAGCCGCTCCAGCACATCACCGGGCGGGCCTACTTCCGCTACCTGTCCCTGGAGGTCGGGCCCGGCGTGTTCGTACCGCGCCCGGAGACCGAGGTCGTGGCGGGCTGGGCGATCGACCGGCTGCGGGAGATGGACGTCGCCTCGCCGGTGGTCGTGGATCTCGGGACGGGCTCGGCCGCCATCGCGCTGTCGATCGCCCAGGAGGTCGCGCTGGCCACCGTGCACGCGGTCGAGGTCGACCCGGGCGCCTACACCTGGGCCAAGCGCAACATCATCGAGTACGGCCAGGGCCGCGTCCACCTGCACCCGGAGGATCTGGCCGACGCCCTCTCCGAGCTGGACGGCCAGGTCGACCTGGTGATCTCCAACCCGCCCTACATCCCGCCGGGCGCGATCCCCCGCGACCCCGAGGTCCGCGACTACGACCCGCACCGCGCGCTGTACGGATCGGGCAGCGACGGCCTCGACGAGGTCAGGGCGGTCGAGCGGACCGCCAGGAGGCTGCTCCGTCCCGGCGGGTTCGTCGCCGTGGAGCACGCCGACCAGCAGGGCACTCCGGTATATCTGATCTTCTCCGAGGAGAACGGCTGGCGCGACGTGCGCAGCCGCCAGGATCTGACGCGCAGGGACCGCTTCGTCACCGCTCGATTCGGCCAGGAATAGGATGCACGCCGTGAGCCGACGTTATGACTGTATGGATGCCGAGCAGCGAGCCACCGGCCTGCTCGAGGCCGCCTCCGCCTTCCAGCGGGGGGAGCTCGTGGTGCTCCCGACCGACACCGTCTACGGTGTCGGCGCCGACGCCTTCACGCCCGCCGCGGTCACCGCCCTGCTGGCGGCCAAGGGGCGCGGCCGTGACATGCCGGTGCCCGTGCTGGTTGGGACCGTCCGGGCCGCCAACGCCCTGGTGGAGAACCTCGGCCCGTACGGCCAGGATCTCGTCGACGCCTTCTGGCCGGGCCCGCTCACGTTGATCTGCCGCGCGAACCGGTCGCTGTCGTGGGATCTCGGTGACGCCAAGGGCACCGTCGCCATCCGGATGCCGCTGCACGCGGTCGCCCTCGACCTGCTCAAGGAGACCGGCCCGCTGGCCGTCTCCAGCGCCAACCGCTCCGGTGCCCCGGCCGCCACCACCGCCGCCGACGCGGAGAAGCAGCTCGGCGACTCGGTGTCGGTCTATCTCGACGCGGGGCCGTGCGAGAGCGACATCCCCTCGACGATCCTCGACCTGACCACCGCGGTGCCCAGGCTGCTGCGGCGCGGGGCGATCAGCGTGGAGAAGCTGCGCGGTGTGATCGGCTACGTCGCGACGGACACGGGCCCGGAGCCCGACAACTGACCAGCGCATCCACGGCATATGCCGTGTTCCATGCCATCTGATTATCACCGTGACGCCGGGCTGTCTCCCCGGTACCTTGAAGTGGGCCGACACTTCCTGGGAGACGTCCATGGGCAAGTTCGAAGGAATGGACCCCAAGCTGGTCCGCGACCTGTTGTCCGAGGTGCAGCGGGCCGCCGAGCAGATGCGGAACGTCGAGGGCAAGGTCTCGCAGATGATGAGCGGGGCCGGCCTGTCCTCGCAGTCGACCCACCGACCCGTCCAGATCGCCGACGCGTGCGATGTGATGGTCCGCGACGTCTCCGCCCGCGTGACGTTACTGGAGAAGAAGGTCAGCCAGAACGCGACGGCGCCCCCCACCGAGCCGAAGGCCGGGGACCCGAAGCCCGAGACGGGCTCCCAGGGTGAGGGGGCGAAGCCGCAGACGGACTCCCAGAACGGCGCCAAGCCGGAGACCGGTTCCCAGAACGGTGCCAAGCCCGACACCCCGAAGGCCGAGGACCTCAAGCCGGCCGTCGGGTCGGACGACAGGCCCCGCGTCGGCGACCAGTCGGCCGAGAGCACCCAGCGTGACGATCCGAAGGACTCCTCCAAGCCCGACACCGAGCCGGACACCAAGCCCGACACCCCGAAGGCCGACGCCCCGAAGGGCGACGAGGCCAAGCCCGAGGCGGGTTCGAAGGGTGACGAGACCTCCCCGCGCGACGATCGCGACGATCGGAAGGAGACGCCGAAACCCGAGGCGTCCGGAGCCGACGACCGGAAGCCGGAAACGGGGTCGAAAGCCGACGAGACCTCCCCGCGGGAGGGGGAGACGTCCAAGGAGAGCGGCAAGCCGACGGACAGCGCGCCGCGCGAGGTTCCCAAGCCCGATCCCGCGCCGGAGCCCCCGAGGGCCGAGGAGCCCCGTCCCGAGCCTCCCAAGCCCGATCCCGCGCCGGAGCCCCCGAGAGCCGAGGAGCCCCGTCCCGAGCCTCCCAAGCCCGATCCCGCGCCGGAGCCCCCGAGAGCCGAGGAGCCCCGTCCCGAGCCTCCCAAGCCCGATCCCGCGCCGGAGCCCCCGAGAGCCGAGGAGCCCCGTCCCGAGCCTCCTGCCCCGGATCCCGTACCGGAGGTCCCGGAAGGCGATTCCGCGCCCCCGCCGGAGGCCCGCACCCCGGATTCCCCGTCCCTGCCGGACGCGCCGAGGGCCGAGGACACCCGGCCCGAGGCGCCCGCGCCGGATCGCGTCCCTGAGGTGCCGAACGCCCAGGGCGCGCCCGTGCCGGGGACACCGAACGCCGAGGGCGCGCCCGCGCCGGAGGCGCCCAGGCAGGATTCCGCGCCCGCGCCGGACGCCCCGAGGGCCGACGACGCGCGGCCGGAGACGCCGAGGGTCGAGGACCTCAAGCCCGCGGTCCCCGGACCGGGGGAGAACCCGCAGGGCGGGGGGCAGCCGGTCGACGCCGCGCCGCGCGAGGCGCCCGACGTCCCGCGTACGCCCGAGACCGCCACCCAGAACCCTGGGCCCGGGACGCCGCAGGGAGAGTCCACGCCCGCGCCGGAGCCGCCCAGGGCCGACGGCACCCGGCCGGAGATCGTCAACGCGGACGACACGACGCCGCGCGGGCAGGATCCGACCGGAGACGCGCCCGCGAACGACTCCGACGCCAAGGGCGACACGGGCTCGAAGGGCGACGAGACGACCCCGCGCGGGGACTCCACCGGCGACGCGCCCGCGAACGATCCCGACGCCAAGGGCGACGCCGGTTCCAAGGGCGACGAGCGCTCGCCGAGGCAGGAGGGCGGCTCCTCCGGCGACACCGTCCTCGACACCCCCAGGAAGGACCACCCCGACGACATCGACCAGAGCGACTCCAAGGCGAAGGTCGTGGAGGTCGACGGGGTGAAGGTGCTCCAGATCCCGCTCGACGCGCCCACGGCGGCCGAGGTCGACGAGCTGCTGAAGAACATCGAGGACATCCCGCCGCTGGAGATGCCCACGATCGACAATGTCTCCGGCACCACCGGGCAGCCCGGCTGGGTCGAGCCGCACGGCCCGCTCGATTCCGCCAAGCCCGCGTACCCGCTCCTCGACACCGCGGGGCCGGCCACGGACCAGACCGTCCAGCCGCCGGGCACCGGCGGCGACACCATTTCCCAGGGCCCCCAGTCCACCGGTACGACCTCCGGTGAGCCCGCCGCGCCCCGGCCCGCGGGAGACTCGACGTCCACCGGTGACGCCGCGCCCCGGCCCGCCGGTACGGCCTCGGGTGAGCCCGCGATCCAGACGGCGGGCACGACCTCGGGCGAGGCGGCCACCCGGCCCGCCGGAGGACCGGCGCCGTCCATCGGCGACGCGGTCTCCGGTGAGGCGCGCGGTGCCGAGGGCACGTCCGGGCAGGCGGCGGGGGCGGCGCCCGGCGGGGTGGCCGCGCAGCCGGGCGAGGGTTCGGCCGCCCGGTGGGCGAACGACGGCAGCGACGTCGTCACCGCCGAGGCGGGCCCGCTCGATCTCGACGCGCTCAGGACGCTCGCGGACAACGCCCGCGAGATCGAACCGCTGGAGATGCCGGGCGTGAGCGTGCCCGACGGGGAGACCTGGGGTGAGGGGGCCTGGGCGCCCATGGACATCCGGCCCGACGGCCCGGCCGGCGACGTGGAACCGGGAGACCCGCTGCGGCCGATCCCGCCTCCGGGCGGCGGCCGGTGATCGCCGGAACGCGGGCGCGAGGTCGTGAGCGCCGTGAGCGCCGTGAGCGCGAAGCGGCGGGCGGATGAGCACGAGACACCGGGTAGCGGTGAGTGAGCAGGAGGCAGGGAGCGTGTCAGCGAGGGTGAGGAGCCTGTGATGTTCGTGGATCCACCCGCACCGCAGCCGCTGCAGCCGGGGGAGACCCCGCCGGCCTCGGCCAACAACGGGCTGCCGTCCCCGGACGCCGTCACGTCGTGGGAGTTCAACCCCGACTACCAGCGGCTGGTCATGATGTGGAGGCAGGTGCTCCCCGTGCTCGACACGCTGACCGCCAGCCTGGACAAGGCCTACCAGCTCGCCAGGAGCAGGGACGTCTGGGACGCCCCCGTCTCCGGCCGCTACGTCGAGGACATGACGGAGTGGCGCACCCGCCTGAGCCTCTACCGGCAGGCGATCCTGACGTCGATCAGCGACCAGGCGGCCGACACGCCGAGATGGGTGCCGGTCAAGGCCGGAGCTCCGCACGCGTTCTCGTGAGGCGGCCTCCCGGCGGCGGCGGTCCTCCGCGACACGCTGTCCCGGGGCGGCGCGTCCCTGACGTGGGATAACCGGGGACGGCGGGCTTACAGTGGGGGTGAGTCGTCGTCTTCGGGGTGTGAGCCATGGGCGCAGAACCGTACTACGGGCCGGATTTCGGTCTCCTGCAGCGCGAGGACCCGGAGATCGCGAGCGTGCTGCTCGACGAGCTCGACCGGCTCCGCGGGGGCGTCCAGCTGATCGCGAGTGAGAACTTCACCTCGCCCGCCGTGCTCGCCGCGCTCGGCTCGACGCTCACCAACAAGTACGCCGAGGGCTACCCCGGCAGGCGTTACTACGCCGGGTGCGAGGTCGTCGACCGGGCCGAGCGGCTCGCGATCGACCGGGCCAAGCGGCTGTTCGGCGCCGAGCACGTCAACGTGCAGCCCCATTCCGGCGCCTCGGCGAACCTGGCGGCCTACGCGGCCCTGCTCCAGCCGGGCGACACCATGCTGGCGATGGAGCTGTCGCACGGCGGCCACCTCACGCACGGTTCCAAGGTCAACTTCTCGGGACGCTGGTTCGACGTCGTGGCGTACGGCGTGCGCAGGGACACCGAGCTGATCGACTACGACGAGGTCAGGGAGCTGGCGCTGCGGCACCAGCCCAAGATGATCATTTGTGGTGCCACCGCCTACCCCCGCGAGATCGACTTCGCCGCCTTCCGGGGGATCGCGGACGAGGTGGGCGCCTGGCTGCTCGCCGACGTCGCGCACACCGTCGGCCTGATGGCCGGGCGGGCGCTGCCCTCCGCCGTGCCGTACGCGGACGTGGTGACCTTCACCACGCACAAGGCGCTGCGCGGTCCGAGGGGCGGCGGGATCATGTGCACGCGGGAGCTGGGCCCCAGGATCGACCGGGCGGTCTTCCCTTTCGTGCAGGGCGGCCCGCTCATGCACGCGGTGGCGGCCAAGGCGGTGGCGTTCGGCGAGGCGCTGCGGCCGGAGTTCGCGGAGTACGCGCGGCGGGTGGTGGCCAACGCCCAGGTGCTGGCCGACGCGCTGGCCGCCGAGGGCATGCGCCCCGTCTCCGGGGGCACCGACAGCCACCTGGCGCTGATCGACCTGCGCGACGTCGGTATCTCCGGCGCGGTGGCCGAGCAGCGGTGTCAAGCGGCCGGGATCACGCTGAACCGCAACGCGATCCCCTATGATCCCGAGCCGCCCACGGTGACGTCCGGGATCCGGGTCGGCACCCCCTGCGTCACGACCCAGGGGATGGGGCCCGAGGAGATGAAGGAGGTGGCCTCCATGGTGGCGCAGGTCATCCGCAACCCCGACGCGACGGGTGAGATACGGGAGCGCGTCGCGGTGCTGACGAGGACCCACCGGATATATCCCAGCGAACTATGAGCTGTTCTGTGTCGTTTTCCGGTCACAGGTGGCCGGACTATCCGCGAAACTGGTTCCGTGCGCGAATATCTACTCATGGCGCTCGTCGCGGCCGCGGTGACGTATCTGCTGGTTCCGCTGATCCGCGTTTTCGCCGTCCGCATCGGCGCCATGCCCGAGGTCCGCGATCGTGACGTGCACACCACGCCGACGCCCAGGCTGGGTGGTCTGGCCATGTACGGCGGTCTCGTCGCCGGCCTGCTGATCGCCGCCGAGCTTCCCTACGCCGGAGGCAAGCTGGCCGAGGGCCAGGGAAAGATCGTGATCGCGCTGATCGCCGCGGGCGGCCTGATCACGCTGACCGGCTTCCTGGACGACTGGCTGGGGATGGACGCCCTCGTCAAGCTCGCCGGGCAGATCGGCGCCGCGGGGGTGCTCGTCACCTTCGGTGTCAGCCTGCCGTGGCTCCCGCTGCCGACCGCGCTGGGCGGGCAGACCATCCTCGATTCGACGCTGAGCCCGCTGATCACGATCCTGATCGTGGTCGTCATGATCAACGCCGTCAACTTCGTCGACGGGCTCGACGGGCTGGCCGCGGGGATCGTCGGCATCGCCGCGATGGCCACGTGGACGTACTCGGTGGCCCTGTCGAAAGACTACGGCGACACCAGCATCAACGCGACGGCGGTCATCGCCTCGGTGCTGATCGGGGTCTGCCTGGGCTTCCTGCCGCACAACTTCCACCCGGCGAAGATCTTCATGGGCGACACGGGGGCGATGCTGATCGGCCTGGTCCTCGCCTCCACGATGATTCTGGTCACACCGCTCGACTCCAGCAGCATCAACCGTTTCCCCGTCATCCTCCCGCTCCTGGTGCCGGTCGCGATCCTGGTGCTCCCGCTGCTGGACCTGATCATGGCGGTGATCCGGCGCACGTCCAACGGCCTGTCGCCGTTCTCGCCCGACCGGGGGCACCTGCACCACCGGCTGTTGGACATCGGCCACTCGCACCGCCGCAGCGTCATGATCATGTACGCATGGACCTTCCTGTTCGCCTTCGCGGTCGTGGCGCTGTCCATCGAGGGCGTCCCGCTCATCCTGTTCCCGCTGACCGTGCTGCTCGCCATCGGCGTGCTGGTGATGATGGCGCTGCCCCGCCTGCGCGCCCGCCGTGACCTCGGCGGGGCCGAGGGTCAGGGCGATGGACGCGGCGACGGGCGCGGCGACGGGCGCGGCGACGGGCGCGGCCCGCTCGATCCCGCCGGTCCCGCGGGTCCCGGCGGTCCCGCGGAGGGGTCCGGGCGGCACGCGCACCCCGGTGAGCAGCAGCCGGGCCGGGTCAGGCCCCATCCGTATCCCACGGAGGCGCCGGGGCACCGTCCGGCCGCCGCCGGCGACGACACGGCCACCCTGCCGGTGCGGCCCGACCTGTCACTCAGCGCTCCCCGGCACGGTTTCTCAAACCCTGAGACGCCGCTTTGAGCCGCTTTCCCCGGCTCCTTGATCGTTCACTTGAAACGGCAGGTAAAGGCGCTCTTCCATGAGCTTGTGATAGCTTTCACTAGCAGATGGTGAACCTGCCCAGACCTGCAAGGTAGCAATCGCTCGCTTGATAACAGTCACTTGGAGTGCCGATGCTGGCCAACGACGTGCGCCTTCTGAAGGGGGCTGCGATACCCACGGTGCTGGTGGGGCTGGTCGTGATCCTCGTCGCGGCGTTGCTGGCCGGAGCCAAGGGAGCGCTCGGCGCCGCGATCGGGACCGTGGTCGTCGGCGTCTTCTTCACCCTCGGCATCATGGCGGTCTCGTACGCGAGCCGCGTGTCGCCCATGATGATGATGACCGCCGCGGTGCTGAGCTACGCGGTGAAGATTCTCGTGATCATGGCTCTGCTCAAGACCTTCGAGGACGCCACCGCGTTCGAGCCCAAGGCCTTCGGCTGGGCGGCCATCGCGTGCACGATCGCCTGGACGGTCGGCGAGATGCGCGGCTTCATGAAGCTCAAGATGCTCTATGTCGACCCCGATGGCCGGGTTCCAGGTCAGGGCGATCCGCGATGAGGCGTATCATCTCGCTGGCGGACTGGACCCTGCCCGATATGACTAGTCCTCACCGCGACTGCTATCGTCATGCCCGCGATGAGCGAAAAGAAAATCCGGCCCGAAGACGACGGCCGCGACTTCGCCAACGCCGCCTGGTCGATCCCCAGCTATCTCCTCTCCGGGATGATCCTGTACGGCGGTGCGGGCTGGTTGCTGTCCAAGTGGACTGGCGTGGTCGCCTTCACCCCGATCGGATTGATTCTCGGGGTCGCTCTATCCGTCTACCTGGTCTACCGGAAGTACGGTCGCTAGCCTTCGGCGGCGGTCGCTTCGCTGACGAAGCCATTTCGATCAACTACCACGCTGAAGGGAACGCCGCGTGAGCACGCTGACGCTCCTCGCTCCCGGGGACGAGTTCACGCCTCCGGGACTCGAACTCTTCGACGCCGCCCCGCTCGTCTCGGGCGTCGCCTGGTTCACGAAGCCGGTGCTGCTGGCCCTGCTGAGCTCGATCATCGTCATCGGCTTCTGCTGGTCGGCCTTCGGCAACCCGAAGCTGGTGCCGCGGGGCGTGCAGAACATCGGCGAGATGGGCTACATGTTCGTCCGCGACCAGGTCGCCCGGCCGTTCCTCGGCAAGGACGCCGACCGGTGGATGGGCCTGCTGCTCAGCATGTTCTTCCTGGTCTGGATCTGGAACCTGATGGGCGTCATCCCGTTCCTGCAGTTCCCGGTCGCCTCGCACATCGCCTTCCCGATCGTGCTCGCCCTCAGCGTCTACATCTTGAAGATCTACCTGGGTGTCAAGCACCAGGGCGCGATCGGCTACTTCAAGAACATGATGTTCCCCCCGGGGTTGCCCAAGCCGATCTACGTGCTGCTGGCCCCGATCGAGCTCCTGTCCAACATGATCATCGCGCCCTTCACGCACGCGGTGCGACTGTTCGCCAACATGTTCGCCGGCCACATCATCCTGGCCTTCTTCAGCCTCGTCGGCTTCTGGTTCCTCTTCGAGAAGCTCAGCCCGCTGGGCGCACCGCTCGGCGTGGTCGGCGTGATCATGACGATCGCGATGACGGGCTTCGAGATGTTCATCCAGTTCCTGCAGGCGTTCCTCTTCGCGATGCTCGCCGCGATGTACATCGGCAACTCGCTCCACGCCGACCACTAGACGCACAGACCTCCCTCGAATATCCAGACCGGTGAGCCTTCACCGGCCGACCTGTAAAGGAAACACAACACCATGGCAATGGGAATCCTCGCTGAGGTCACCGGCTCCCTCGGTTCCATCGGCTACGGCCTCGCCGCCATCGGCCCCGGCATCGGCGTCGGCATCATCTTCGGTCAGGGTGTGCAGGCCATCGCCCGCCAGCCCGAGGCCTACGGCCTGATCCGCCAGAACATGCTGCTCGGCTTCGTCCTTACCGAGGCGCTGGCCCTCATCGGCCTTGTCGCGCCGTTCATGTTCGGTCAGTAAGACGCAGGAAAACCTCTGACGGAAGGCTGCACAAATGATTCAGGCAGCTTCGCTCCTGGCGGCGGAGGAGGGGGCTAACCCCCTTCTCCCGCACACCTACGAGCTTGTCGTCGGCGGCTTCGCCTTCTTCGTCGTCCTCTTCGTCGTCGGCAAGATCCTCACCCCGCGCATCCAGAAGACCCTGGTCGAGCGGACCGATGCGATCGAAGGCGGCATCAAGCGAGCCGAGGACGCGCAGGCCGAGGCCCAGGCGCTGCTCAAGCAGTACAAGGACCAGCTCTCCGAAGCCCGTCACGAAGCCTCGCGGCTGCGTGAGGAGGCCCGTGAGCAGGGTGCGCAGATCAAGGCCGAGCTCCGCGAGGAGGCTCAGGCCGAGGCCCGCCGCCTGGTCGAGGCCGCCCATCTGCAGATCGAGGCCGACCGCCAGCAGGCGTTCGCCCAGCTCCGTACGGAGCTCGGCCGCCTGTCGATCGAGCTGGCCGGTCGTATCGTCGGGGAGTCCCTGGAGGACGAGGCGCGCCAGCGCCGTACCGTCGACAGGTTCCTCGAGGAGCTCGAGTCGAGCAACGCGGCGGTCCGCTGATGACACGGCGAACCAGGCGTGACGCGCGAGTGTCGGTGAGCGGCTGATGAGGGGCCTCAGCAGGGCCTCGCTGGCCGAGGTCGAAGAGCGCTTCAACGCCGTCGCGGGAAGCGCGGACCTCGGCACGCTGGCCGACGAGCTTTTCTCGGTCGCCGCCCTGTTCGACCGCGAACACGGGCTCCGCCGCAACCTCTCCGACCCGGCCAGTCCCGCGGCCCAGAAGGCGCAGATCGTCCGGGTGCTGCTGGAGGGCAAGATCAGCGACGCCGCCCTGGAGACGGTCGCCGCGGCCGTGTCCGCCAGATGGGCGCGCTCGGGTGACCTGGCCGACTCCCTGGAGCGGCTCGGCGTCATCGCGGCCTCGGCCGAGGCGGAGGCGCAGGGCAGGCTCGACGACGTCGAGGACGAGCTGTTCCGGTTCGGGCGCATCGCCGCCTCGAACCTGGAGCTTCACCGGACCCTGACGGCGCCGGCGGCCCCCGAGTCCGCCAAGCGGGAGCTCCTGGGCTCCCTCCTGGCCGCGAAGGTCGCCCCCACCACCCTGCGGCTGGTCACCCAGCTCGTGCTGCATCCGAGAGGACGTAGCCTGGATGGTGGGCTTGAGGAGTTCGGCAAGCTGGTCGCCGCCCAGCGGCAGCGCCTCGTCGCGGTGGTGCGCAGCGCCGTCGTGCTTTCAGAGGGGCAGAAGCAGCGTCTCGCCACGTGGCTGCGCACCTCGTACGGCCGCGACGTTCATCTGAACGTCGAGGTGGATCCGCGGGTGCTGGGAGGGTTCTCGGTTCACATCGGGGACGACCTCATCGACACCACCATCGCGGGACGAATCGAAGAAGTCCGCCGCCGGTTGGCCGGCTAGGCGAATAGGGAGACTGAAGAGAGATGGCGGAGCTTACGATCCGGCCGGACGAGATCCGGGACGCACTTGAGCGCTTCGTCCAGGCGTACGAGCCGGAAGGTGCCGCGCGCGAGGAGATCGGGACCGTCGTCGACTGCGGCGACGGTATCGCCCATGTCTCCGGCCTTCCCTCGGCGATGGCGAACGAGCTGCTTGAGTTCGAGGACGGCACGCGTGGCCTGGCACTGAACCTGGACGTCCGGGAGATCGGTGTCGTTGTTCTGGGCGACTTCAGCAAGATCGAGGAGGGCCAGTCGGTCCGCCGGACGGGCGAGGTCCTGTCCGTGCCGGTCGGCGACGGCTTCCTCGGCCGAGTGGTCGACCCGCTGGGCGTCCCCCTGGACGGCAAGGGCCCCATCGAGTCCGAGAGCCTGCGCGCCCTCGAACTCCAGGCCCCCTCGGTGGTCCAGCGCCAGCCGGTGAAGGAGCCGCTGCAGACCGGTCTCAAGGCGGTCGACGCCATGACGCCGATCGGCCGCGGCCAGCGCCAGCTGATCATCGGTGACCGTGGCACGGGCAAGACCGCCGTCGCCGTGGACACCATCCTCAACCAGCGGGAGAACTGGCTCTCCGGCGACCCCGACAAGCAGGTTCTCTGCGTCTACGTCGCGGTCGGCCAGAAGGGCTCCACGATCGCCCAGGTCAAGGGCCGCCTCGAGGAGGCGGGCGCGATGGAGTACACCACCATCGTCGCCGCTCCGGCGTCCGACCCGGCCGGTTACAAGTACCTCGCGCCCTACACCGGTTCGGCCATCGGCCAGCACTGGATGTACCAGGGCAAGCACGTCCTCATCGTCTTCGACGACCTGACCAAGCAGGCCGACGCCTACCGCGCCGTCTCCCTGCTGCTGCGCCGCCCGCCGGGCCGCGAGGCGTTCCCCGGCGACGTCTTCTACTTGCACTCCCGCCTCCTTGAGCGTTGCGCGAAGCTGTCCAAGGACATGGGTTCCGGCTCGATGACCGGTCTGCCGATCATCGAGACGAAGGGCAACGACGTCTCGGCGTTCATCCCCACCAACGTCATCTCCATCACCGACGGCCAGTGCTTCCTCGAGACCGACCTGTTCAACGCGGGTGTGCGTCCGGCCATCAACGTCGGTGTCTCCGTCTCCCGAGTCGGCGGCTCCGCGCAGATCAAGGCGATGAAGAAGGTCGCCGGCACGCTGCGCCTGTCGCTGTCGCAGTTCCGTGACCTGGAGGCGTTCGCCTCCTTCGCCTCCGACCTGGACGCGGCCTCCCGCGCCCAGCTGGAGCGTGGCCAGCGCCTGGTCGAGCTGCTCAAGCAGGCCCAGTACAGCCCGTTCCCGGTCGAGAAGCAGGTCGTCTCGGTCTGGGCCGGCACGACCGGCGAGCTCGACGACGTCCCGGTCGAGGACATCCGCCGCTTCGAGACGGAGTTCCTCGACTACCTGGGCCGCGAGAACAAGGGCATCTTCGACGGCATCCGCGAGACCCGCGACCTGCCCGACGACACGATGACCGCCCTCAAGGACGCCATCACCGAGTTCAAGAAGAGCTTCGAGACCTCCTCCGGTGAGTACCTGGTCAACGACGAGCCGGTCGCCGCGCTCGGCGAGGGCGAGGTCGGCCAGGAGAAGATCACGAAGCGAGTCCGCACGGCAGAGAAGAAGTAGCCGATGGGTGCCCAGCTAAGACTGCTGCGGCGGCGGATCAAGTCGGTCAAGTCCACGGCGAAGATCACCCGCGCCCAGGAGCTCATCGCCTCGTCCCGCATCGTCAAGGCTCAGCAGCGGATGCAGGCCGCCGTGCCGTACGAGCGCGAGATCACCCGCGCCGTCACGGGCGTGGTCAGCAACACCTCCAGCACCGACCACCCGCTGACGGTGGCCAAGGAGCAGCCCGTCAAGGCCGCCGTCCTGATCGTCACCAGCGACAGCGGTTTCTGCGGCGGCTTCAACGCCAACATCCTTCGCGAGGCGGAGGCGCTCGGCAACCTGCTGCGAGACAGGGGCGTCGAGCCCGTGCCCTTCGTGACGGGTCGCAAGGGCGTCGCCTGGCACACCTTCCGCAACCGTGAGATGGGCGGGCAGTGGACGGGATTCTCCCGTAAGCCCGCCTACTCCGATGCCAAGGAGGTCGCCGGCACGCTGATCGAGGCCTTCTCGGCCGACAACGGGGTGGACGAGATCCACATCGTCTCCACCGAGTTCGTCTCGATGCTGACGCAGGAGGTCGTGGTCAAGCGGATCCTTCCGCTGGAGGTCGAGGAGACCGCCGAGGACCCGTCCGACACGCCGCTGCCGTACTTCGAGTTCGAGCCCACCGCGGGCGAGGTCCTCGACACGCTGCTGCCGCGTTACGTGGAGTCGCGCATCTTCACCGCGCTGCTCCAGTCGGCGGCCTCGGAGGAGGCCTCGCGCCGCCGGGCCATGAAGTCGGCCACCGACAACGCCAACGAGCTCATCCGCGTGTTCACCCAGCAGATGAACCAGGTCCGCCAGGCCGAGATCACCCAGGAAATCAGCGAGATCGTCGGTGGCGCGAACGCGCTGGCCGACTCCGCAGCGGGGAAAGAGTGAAATGACTGCACAGACTGTTGAGACCGGCGTGGGCCGCGTCGCGCGGGTCACCGGTCCCGTCGTCGACGTGGAGTTCCCCGTCGAGGCGATGCCCGAGATCTACAACGCCCTCAAGGTGGACGTCGAGCTGCAGGGCGAGGCCAAGGTCCTCACCCTGGAGGTCGCCCAGCACCTGGGTGACAACCTCGTCCGCGCGATCTCCATGCAGCCCACCGACGGCCTCACCCGTGGCGCCCCGGTGACCGACACCGGCGCGGCCATCTCGGTCCCCGTCGGCGACGTCGTCAAGGGCCACGTGTGGAGCACCCTCGGCGAGTCGCTGGACGTCGAGACCTCCTCGCTCCAGATCACCGAGCGCTGGGGCATCCACCGCCCTTCGCCCGCCTTCGACACCCTCGAGTCGCGCACCGAGATGCTGACCACCGGCATCAAGGTCATCGACCTGCTCACCCCGTACGTGCAGGGTGGCAAGATCGGCCTGTTCGGCGGCGCGGGCGTGGGCAAGACCGTTCTGATCCAGGAGATGATCCGCCGGGTCGCCCGCAACTTCGGTGGCACCTCGGTGTTCGCCGGCGTCGGCGAGCGCACCCGTGAGGGCAACGACCTCTGGCTGGAGATGGAGGAGGCGAACGTCCTCAAGGACACCGCCCTCGTCTTCGGCCAGATGGACGAGCCCCCGGGCACCCGTCTGCGCGTCGCGCTCTCCGCCCTGACCATGGCGGAGTACTTCCGTGACGTCCAGAAGCAGGACGTGCTGCTGTTCATCGACAACATCTTCCGGTTCACCCAGGCCGGTTCCGAGGTGTCCACCCTGCTCGGCCGCATGCCGTCCGCGGTGGGTTACCAGCCGACCCTGGCCGACGAGATGGGTGTCCTCCAGGAGCGCATCACCTCGACCCGCGGTCACTCGATCACCTCCATGCAGGCGATCTACGTCCCCGCGGACGACATCACCGACCCGGCCCCGCACAACGCGTTCGCGCACCTCGACGCGCAGACCGTTCTGTCGCGGCCGATCTCGGAGAAGGGCATCTACCCCGCGGTGGACCCGCTCGACTCCACCTCGCGGATCCTCGACCCGCTGATCGTGGGCGAGGAGCACTACCGCGTGGCCCAGGAGACCAAGCGGATCCTGCAGAAGTACAAGGAGCTGCAGGACATCATCGCGATCCTCGGTATCGACGAGCTCTCGGAAGAGGACAAGGTCACCGTCAACCGGGCCCGTCGCATCGAGCGCTTCCTGTCGCACCCGATGTACGCCGCCGAGGCGTTCACCGGCCAGCCCGGTGAGAACGTCCCGCTGGACGAGACCATCGCCTCGTTCAAGGGCCTGTGCGCCGGCGACTACGACCACCTGCCCGAGCAGGCGTTCTTCATGGTCGGCGGCATCGACCAGGCCGTGGCCAAGGCCAAGGAACTCGCCCGCTAGTCGCCTTCGGCGCCGGTACGGTCACGCGGCCGTACCGGCGCCTGGTTCGATAAGGAACTGGAGAGAAAGTGGCGAAGCTGCGAGTAGGCGTCGTCTCCCCGGAGCGTGAGATCTGGTCCGGTGAGGCCGACATGGTGATTGCCAAGACCGTCGACGGCGAGATCGGTATCATGCCTAAGCATGCGCCCGTGCTCGGCGTTCTCGTCGAGGGCGGCCTGCTGACGATCAAGCGAGGCGACGGCGAAGCCGACCTCGTCGCCGCCGTCCACGGAGGATTCCTCTCGGTGGCCGACGACGAGGTGTCGATCCTGGCCGAGCTGGCCGAGCTGGGCTCCGAGGTCGACGTCGCCCGCGCGAAGAACGCGCTGGAGCGGGCTCAGGCCTCGGTCGAGTCCGACCAGGAGAACGCGGACGCGGTCGCGGAGGCCAAGCGTGCCAGGGCCCGGTTGCGCGCGGCCGGGGAAGAAGTCGGATAAATTCTGCTTCTTAGGCTGTACGCGCTTTTGGGGGGCGAGCAGACATGGTGGTGGATGTTCTCATCGTGCTGGGGCTGCTCGTCGCCCTCCTGGGACTCCGGGTTCTGATACTGACCCGCTCCCGGGGATCGGTGCTCTGTTGCCTGCGCTCCCTGTCGAAGGAGCGAGGCTGGCGGGTAGGGGTGGCCCGCTACGCCGACGGCCACCTCAACTGGATCCCGCTCATAGGTCTGCTTCCAAGGCCGCGCCACGTCATCGTGAGGCGCGGCCTTGTCGTTTCCGGGCGTCGCAGGGTCGGGTCCGGTGAGTTCTTCGGGTTCATCGAGGGTGTGACGGCGATCGAGTGCCGCAACGGGCAGGACGCCTTCGAGCTCGCCATGGGATACCGCGCCCTGACCGGTTTCGTCGCCTGGCTGGAGTCCGCCCCGCCCAGCGCCTACCTCGACGTCGCCTGAGCCCTCCTCACCTTCCCGGCGGGCGCACAGGGCCTTGGGGATTTTCCTCAGCGGGTGCCGCCGGGCTTCCACGGGGGCTCTCAGCGGGTGCCGCCGCGGTTCCGGAGCGTGTCCTCGGCGGGTGCCGCCGGGCCTCGGAGTCTCGTCCTCAGCGGGTGCCGCCGGGCTTCCAGAGGATCTCGTCGCCGTCCGCGGCCACCCGGCAGAGGATGAACATCAGGTCGCTCAGCCGGTTGAGATACCTCGCGGTCAGCGGGTTGACGTCGTCGTGGGCCTCCAGCGCCGACCAGACGGTCCGCTCGGCCCGCCGGACCACGGTCCTGGCGACGTGGAGCGCGGCCACGGCCGGGGTGCCGCCGGGCAGGATGAAGCTGCGCAGCGGCGTGAGGCGCTCGTTGAACTCGTCGCACCGGGCCTCCAGCCAGTCGACGTAGGAGGGCTCGACCCGCAGCGGCGGGAACTCGGGGTTCTCCACGAGCGGGGCGCACAGGTCGGCCCCGACGTCGAACAGCTCGTTCTGGATCCGGCTGAGGACGGCGGTGACGTCCGCCTCCAGGGTCCCCGCGGCGAGGGCCACGCCGATCGCCGCGTTGGCCTCCTCGACGTCCGCGTAGGCGGCCAGGCGCGGATCGGTCTTGCGGGTGCGGCTCATGTCGCCGAGCGCGGTCGTGCCGTCGTCCCCGGTACGGGTGTAGATCTTCGAGAGCACCACCGGTTTGTCTCTGTCAGCTCGCGTCATGTGGCTCAGCGTATCGGCCAAAAAACTATCCCGATCAACCCGATAGTGGACAATATGATTTGTCGATGGTTTCTGGTTTCTACCTGCGATTCCCTCACATCTCCCACGAGACGCTGACCTTCGTCGCCGACGACGACGTCTGGGCGGCCCCGGCGGACGGCGGCCGGGCGTGGCGCCTCTCCTCGGACCGGGCTCCCGCGGGTCATCCCCGCCTCTCACCCGACGGCACCAAGGTCGCCTGGACCAGCGTCCGCGACGGCGCTCCCGAGATTCACCTGGCGGATCTGGAATCCGGTTCGGCGGAGCGGCTGACCTACTGGGGAGACGCGCGGACCCGTACCCGCGGCTGGACGCCGGACGGCGGGATTCTCGCGATCAGCGCGACCGGCCGGCCGTTCGTCTCGCAGACCTGGGCCTACGTGCTCGGGGAGGGACGCGTCGAGCGGTTGCCGTACGGCCCGGTCAACGACCTGTCGGTCGCGGGGGACCCGGAAGACGCAGTGGCGCTGCTCACCGGGGGGCTTCCCCGCGATCCGGCGACCTGGAAGCGCTACCGGGGCGGTACGGCGGGCCGGCTGTGGGTGCGGCGCGGTGACGGTGACTTCACCCGGATCCTGGCCGACCTCAACGGCCACCTCGCCAACCCGATGCTCGTCGGGGGGCGGCTCGTCTTCGTCTCCGACCACGAGGGCGTCGGCAACCTCTACTCCTGCGAGCCGGACGGCGGCGGCCTGCGCCGCCACACCGACCACGACGTCTTCTACGCCCGGCACGCCACCACCGACGGGACCCGGATCGTCTACCAGAACGCCGGAGACCTCTATCTCCTGGAAGGTCTCGACGCCGAGGCCCGCAAGCTCGACGTCACCCTGGGCTCCCCGCTGCGCGGGCGGCAACCGTACCAGGTCAACGCGAGCAGGCGGCTGCACGACCTGGCCGTGGACGCGACCGGGCGGGCCAGCGCGGTGGAGGTCCAGGGATCGGTGCACTGGGTGACCCACCGGGACGGCCCGGCGCGGCAGCTCAGCGACGGTCTGTCGGCGGGGCGGCCCCGCATCCTCGGTGACGACCGCGTGGTGTGGGTCTTCGACGACGGCGAGACGCAGGGACTGGAGATCGCCCCGGCGGGGGGCGGGGAGAGCCGCAGGATCGCCGTGGGCGCGCTGGGCGAGGTCGGGGACCTCGCCGTCGCGCCCGACGGGAACACGATCGCGGTGACCAGCAGGAACGGGCGGCTGCTCTTGGTCGACGTGGCCTCGGGCGAGGCCGTGGAGCTGTCCAGGGCAGACGGGGAGATCAACGGCCTCACCTGGTCGTCCGACTCGGCCTGGCTGGCCTGGTCGCACCCGGACGGCCCGCAGCTGCGCAGGATCAGGCTGGCCAGGGTGGCGGACCGCAGCGTGACCGACGTCACCGACGGCCGGTTCGTGGACATCTCACCCGCGTTCGCGGGGGACTATCTGGCGTTCCTGTCGCGACGCGGCTTCGACCCGGTCTACGACGCGCACTCCTTCGACATGTCCTTCCCCTTCGGCTACCGGCCCTACCTGGTGCCGCTGTCCGCGTCCACGCCGTCCCCGTTCGCGCCCAGCTCCGCGGGGCGGGCCGCCGACGCGGGCTCGGGCCCGGGATCCGGCGACGACGACGGCAAGAAGGACGACGGCGCGATCACCGTGGACCTGGAGGGCATCGCCACCAGGGTCGTGCAGGTGCCGGTGCCCGAGGGCCGCTACTCGGACCTGCGGGCGGTCAAGGGCGGGTTCGTCTGGCTGCGGGAGCCGCTGGCCGGGGAGCTCGGCGAGGACAGGGACGAGGTGGGGGGCGAGGCGCCCCGTCCGGCGCTGGACCGCTACGACCTGGTCAAGCGCAAGTGGGAGGAAGTGGTCGACAAGCTCGACTGGTACCGGGTGAGCGGTGACGGTACGCAGCTCGTCGTCAGCGACAAGAACACGCTCACGGTCCGCCCGGCCGGGGGAAAGCAGGGGGGCAAGAACGGCGACGACACGACCGTTGACCTGTCCAGGATCCGGATCACCGCCGACCCCCGGGCGCTGCGGCGGCACGCCTACGCCCAGCTGGGCCGCCGGATGCGCGCCGACTTCTGGGTCGAGGACATGGCCGACGTCGAGTGGGAGGCCGTGCTGGAGGAGTACCGGCCGCTGGTGGACCGGGTCGCCACCGCCGACGACTTCGCCGACCTGCTCTGGGAGGTCGCGGGCGAGCTGGGCAGCTCGCACGCCTACGTCGACGCCGCTCCCTGGGGCCATCCGGCCTCCGAGCCGGTCGGGCTGCTCGGCGCCGACCTCTCCAGGGGCGACGACGGCCGCTGGCGGGTGGACCGGGTGCTGCCCGCCGAGTCCTCCGACGTGCACGCCCGCTCGCCGCTGGCCGGGCCGGGGGCGAGCGTGCAGCCGGGGGAGGCGCTGCTCGCGGTCGACGGCCGCCCGGTGCCGCCCGAGGGGCCCGCGCGGTTGCTGGTCGGCGCCGCCGACAAGCCGGTCGAGCTCACCCTGGACGGTGGCCGTCGGGTGGTCGTCACGCCGCTCCGCGACGACCGGCGCCTGCGCTACCAGCACTGGGTGGCCGGGAACCGGGCGCGCGTCAGGGAGTTCGGCGGCGGACGCCTCGGCTACCTGCACATCCCGGACATGGTGGCCGAGGGCTGGGCACAGTTCCACCGCGACCTGCGCAGGGAGATGACCTTCGAGGGGCTGGTGGTGGACGTACGGGGGAACCGGGGCGGCCACACCTCCGAGCTGGTCATCGAGAAGCTGATCCGCCGGGTCATCGCCTGGGACCTGCCCCGGGGCATGACGCCGATCACCTACCCCGAGGACGCGCCGCGCGGCCCGCTGGTCGCGATCACCGACCAGAACGCCGGATCCGACGGCGACATCGTCACCGCGGCCTTCAAGATCCACAAGCTCGGGCCCGTGGTGGGCACCCGGACCTGGGGAGGCGTCATCGGCATCGAGGACGCCCACCGCCTGGTCGACGGCTCGCGCATCACCGTGCCCAAGTACTCCTTCTGGTTCGAGGAGCTGGGCTGGGGCGTGGAGAACTACGGCGTCGATCCGGACGTCGAGGTCGACATCGCCCCCGGCGACTGGGCGGAGGACAGGGACCCGCAGATCGAGGAGGCGGTACGGCTCGCGCTGGCCGCGCTGGCCGAGCGTCCGGCGGCGACCCCGCCCGACCCCGCCACCCGGCCGTCCCGCCGGCGTCCCGCGCTGCCGCCCCGCCCGTAGTTGACATTTGTCATCCGGAACACATTAGAGATCACTGCCTTTCCGGTGATATCGGCGACTACCTGGTCAAACGCGGGGCGACGACGATTGTCCCCATGAGAACACCACAGGCGACGGATCCGGCCGGCGCCGCGACCGCCGGCCTCGACAACGTGATCGAGGTCGGCGGGCTCCGGCAGGCGTACGGCGATTTCGAGGCGGTGCGCGGCGTCTCCTTCACGGTCCCGAGGGGCGAGCTGTTCGCCCTGCTGGGCACGAACGGCGCCGGCAAGACCACCACCGTGGAGGTCCTGGAGGGTTTCCGTGCCCCCACCGGCGGCAGTGTCCGCGTGCTCGGGCTCGACCCGGTCGGGCAGCGGCGACGACTGCGGCCCCGCGTGGGGATCATGCTGCAGGAAGGGGGTTTCCTCGGTGACCTCACGGTCGCCGAGACCGTCGGCCTGTGGGAGGGGCTGAGCCGGGACGCGGGCCGCGGGGACACCCCCGCCCGTCCCTCCGGGGCGTCCTCCTTCCTCGGCCGGCACAGGGGCACGGATCCGCGGACCATGGACGCCCTGGAGGCGGCGGGGCTGGGCAGGAAGGCCAGGACCAGGGTGCGGCAGCTCTCCGGCGGCCAGCGGCGCAGGCTCGACCTCGCGCTGGCGGTGATCTCCCGGCCGGAGGTGCTCTTCCTGGACGAGCCGAGCACCGGCATGGACCCCGAGGCGCGCCGTGCCACCTGGAAGGTGATCGAGGACCTGCGGGCGGGCGGCACCACGGTGCTGCTCACCACCCACTACCTGGAGGAGGCCGAGCACCTCGCCAACCGGCTGGCGATCATGCACGAGGGCCGGATCCACCTTCAGGGCACCGTCGAGGAGGTGGTGGCCGGGTCGGGCGACCGGATCTCCTTCCGCCTTCCCGGCATCTCCTGGGCCTTCGGTGACCTTCCCTCGCTGGACGGCGTGGCCCCGGTGCTGACCTACGGCGGCGACAGGGGCGACACGGAGGTCGCCTACATTCTGAACGGAGCACGGGCCGAGGCCCGCGCGCACACGGCGGTACGGCAGCTCCTGGCCTGGGCCGACGCGCGTGGCGAGACCCTGGAGCGGCTGGCCGTCCGCCGGGGGACCCTGGAGGACGCCTTCATGCGCGTGGCCGGGGAGATGTCGGTGGACGGGGAGAAAGCCGGAGCGACCGGAGCGACCGGAGTGGCCGGAGCGGATGGAGCGGCCCGGGAGGCCGGCGAAGGGCCGATGGCGGCAGGACCGGCGAGAAAGGGCGAGTGACCATGAGAACCGACGTGCTGCACGCGATGAGGCTCGCGAGGATCGACCTGACCCTGGTGAGCAGGAACACCACGGTCCTGTTCAACGTGCTCCTGCTGCCGCTCCTGATGGCCTGGGTCTACACCCAGGCCGTCGGAACCGAGAAGATCGACGGCGTGGCCGGGAAACTGTTCGTCCTGGCCGGGCTGCCCGGGTTGATCCTGGTGTTCGCGGTCTTCGTCAACCTGGTGAACTCCTTCACCGCCCGGCGCGAGGAACTGGTGCTCAAGCGGCTGCGCGCCGGCCAGCCGTCGGGCCCGGCGATCCTCGCCGGCAGTGCCCTCGGGGCGCTCGTGCTCTATCTCGCCCAGGTGGCACTCCTGGCCGTCTGGATGCAGCGGTCCGAGGGGGTCACGGTGGCCAACGTGCCGATGCTCGTGACCGTCGCCGTCCTGGGGGTCGCGCTGTTCTGCCTGCTCGCCGCCGCCTTCTCGGGCCTCACGCCCAACGCGGAGCTCGCCCAGATCACGGTGCTGCCGGTGCTCCTGCTCGTGCTGGTCGGCGCCCCGATCGCGTTCCCCGCCGACACGCTGCCCGGCGTGCTGGGCGACGTCTCCGCCCTGCTCCCCGCGACCCCGGTCGTGGAGATCGCACGCACCGCCTTCCTGGGCGGGGACCACGTCTCCGGGGGCGGGGCGGCGCTGAGCATGGGCGGGCAGTGGGCTGCCGCGCTGCCCTCCTTCGCGATCCTGCTGGTCTGGATCGCGGTGGCCGGGGTGCTGGCCCGGTGGCTGTTCCGCTGGGAACCCCGGCACGGTTAGCCTTCATCACGACATGTCAGCTGATACTGCTCGAAAAGGGATGAGGCGCCTCGCGCGCCTCATCCCCTCCGTGCTTTCCCGGTTTTCCCGCGTGCTTACCCGGAGGAAGCAGCGATCCCCCGTCCAGGGGCTCCGCCGGATGACCGTGTTCTCCCTGACCCTGGGCCTCGTTCTGGCCTGGGTCGGCCCTCTCAGCACGCTGGGGGACCCGGACGGGCAGTCCCGGCTCTCGCTGCTGGCGGTCGGGGTGCCGGGCCTGCTGGTCTTCAGCGTTCTGTACGTGCGAATCCTCCAGGCGGCCGTGGCCGGGACCGGCGCGAGAGGCGAGATCGCCGCCTCGGCCGTGGTCGCGGTGATCCTCCTGCTGACCCAGGACGGCCACCCCTGGTCCTGGGGACTGCTCGGCCCGGCCTGGGCGTCGGGTGCCGTGCTGCTGCTGGGCAGGTCCGCCGCGATCGCCGTCACCGCCGCGGCGATCGCCGTCAGCCTGCTTCTCGCGTCTCCGAGCGTCGATCCCGGTCCCGGGTTCGCCGACATATTCCTGTCGCCGCACCGGGATGGAGTCCTTCCCGTCCTCGGCGCCTACATCGGGGTGTCCGCGACGGCGCCGTGGGCCAACCGGCTCCAGCTCCGGTTCTGGCAGGTGGTGAGGGTGGCGGAGGAGGGCAAGGAGGCGCAGGCCCGGCTGGCCGTCACCGAGGAGCGGCTGCGCTTCTCCCGCGACCTGCACGACCTGGTCGGCCACAGCCTCTCCGCGATCGCCGTCAAGAGCGAGGTGGCCGCCAAGCTGTCGGGGGTGGACGCCGCGCGGGCGGCGGGGGAGATGGACGAGGTGCGGATCCTGGCGCGGCAGACGCTCAAGGAGATCCGCACGGCGGTGCGCGGCTACCGCACGGTCGACCTCGCCGCAGAGCTGCGCGCGATGACCGCGGTGCTGGAGGCGGGCGGCATCCGCTGCACGCTGCAGATGCCGCGCGACCAGGTACCCGAGGGGGTGGCCACCCTGCTGGCCTGGGTGGTCAGGGAGGGAACCACCAACGTGCTGCGGCACAGTTCCGCGACCGAGTGTCGTACGGTGATGACCGTCCGCGACGGAAGCGTCGTGCTGACGATGACGAACGACGGGGTGGAAGGGGTGGAGGGCCGAGGCGGTACCGGCCTCGTCGGGTTGTCGGAGCGGGTCGCCGCCATCGGCGGAACCGTCACGGCGGGCCCCGGGGGCCCCGGGGAGTTCAGGCTGCGGGCGACGGTTCCGCTGGGGGGAGAATGAGGGTCCAGACGATGACCGCGGTGCCGGGCCCTCCGGCCGGGGCGAGCGATCCTGTGGGGGTGGCACGGTGATCCGGGTACTGCTGGCCGACGACGAGCACCTGATCAGGAAGGCGATCGCCACCCTGCTCGACCTGGAGCCGGACGTCGAGGTGGTGGCCGAGGTGGCCAGGGGAGACCTGGTGGCGGCGGCCGTGCTGGAGCACCGGCCCGACGTGGTCGTGCTGGACATCGAGATGCCGGGGATGGACGGGCTGAGCGTCGCCGAGACGCTGCCGGGCCATGCGGTGCTGATACTGACCAGCTTCGGCAGGCCGGGACACCTGAGGCGGGCACTCGCGGCCGGGGTGCGCGGCTTCATCCCCAAGGACGCCTCCGCCGACGAGCTGGCGACGGCGATCCGCAAGGTTCACGCGGGCGGGCGCTACCTCGATCCGGAGATGGCCGCCTCGGCGATGATGGCGGGGGAGAGCCCCCTCACCGAACGCGAGCGCGGCGCCCTGGAGCTGGCAGCTCAGGGAGCCTCGGTCGCCGAGATCGCCGCCGCGCTCCACCTCACCCAGGGCACCGTGCGCAACTACCTGTCCAGCGCCATCACCAAACTGGGCGCGACCAACCGGATCACCGCGATCCGGTCGGCTCAACAAAAAGGTTGGCTTTAAACCGCGTTTTCTCGCTTGATTCGGGCAAGGAACCCACATGTTTGCCAGAAGGTCGATGCCGGGAGCGAGGGAGGTTCGCACCTTCTTGTACGCTTTGACATCTTATGAACGCGGTGCGTGACCGGGTGGCCGTGGCGACGCACCGCCGTTGTGCCGGGCCGTTGCTCCTCGGCGGCCAGGCGTGAGGAGGAGGCATGCGCGTCCCTGGTAACTCCCGGGCACAAGTGGTCGGCGTCGGGAATCGTCTCGACGTCGGAACCGTCGCCCGAGTGCGCCCGCGGCTGCACGAGGCGGTCGACTCCGGGCACGGCGATCTGATCGTAGATCTTTCCAGGCTGGAAATGATCGATGCCACCGGTCTCGGGGTGCTGGTGGGCACGCATCGCCGCGCTGTGGGCGCGGAACGCCGGCTCATCCTGAGGGGGGTGCCGCCGAGGGTCATGCGGGTGCTGGCGGTGACCCGGCTCAACCGGGTCCTCACCGTCGAGCTTCCCGTGGCCGCGGTGGCCTGATCCGGACGGCCGCCGGAGCTCGGGGGCGACGGCGGCGCCGGAACATATCGTGGGACGGGCCCGGCGGGCCCGTCCGGGTCTCCCGCCGGCGTCAGGTCACGAAGGACCTGTGGAAGATGTGCGTGGCGGTGTCGATCAGGTTGCCGACCGGAGGCGGGTCGTCGGCCAGGACCCACTCGATGAGCAGTTCCTGGACCGCTCCGATCATGCCCAGCGCGAGGAGGCGCTGGTTGGCCTTCGTGGCCTCCGGCAGGTCGGCGACGTTCGACTCGATCGTTTTGATGAAGGCCGAGACGGCCGACTGCCTGGAGGTGGTGAGGCAGTCGCCCGCCCGGCGCACCTCCAGATGCATGATCCGCGCGCGGCGCCGGTCGCCGGTGACGAAGTTGATGTAGCTGGTGACCCCTGTCTCGACCCGGGAGGCCAGGGTGTCGGGGGCCTGGTCGATGGCCTTCGACATCTCCTCCAGCGTCTCGCGCACGCACCGGTCGTACACGGTCTGCATCAGCTCCTCGCGACCCGAGAAACACTCGTAGAAGGCGCGATTGGAGATGCGTGCCGCGGCGCACAATCTCTCGATCGTCGTTTCCGGGAATCCGGGGTCGGCGTAAAGGGTGTACGCCGCGGAGACGAGGCGCTCCCGGCGTTCCGCCAGCCGCTCCTCCGCCGACATTCCCCGGTAGGACCGTCCATTCATGTCAAGCTCCCGCAGGTCAGTGCGAGGTTGACAGATACTCGCTTTATCACTTCCACCTCATGGTTCTGGCCCCCGGAATCAACCATTATGGGTGCAAGATCCTTTTTGCGGAAGGGTTGTTGTGTTATTGCTTACATCCTTGGTGCAAGAAGGTGACAAGTCTGAGTAGTCGGTCAAGGTCCTGCCGTTCGCGCGAACGAGCTGAGGTCCATTCCGGCCGGAGCGGGAAAACCCGGTCCCGCCGGTCATATGGCTGATCACCGCGGGGGGTCGGTCGGCGCTCGTACGGGAGACGATCAGGCGGGGGTCTCGATGAGGCGGAGGTAGACGTCCTCCAGGATGGGACGGGTCACGACCGGTTCGGGGACCTCGCCGCCGAAGCGGCCGGTCAGCTCCAGGACCGCCCTGGTCGGCGTGTCCGTCTCCAGGGAGCGGCGTTCGCCCGCCTCTGACCAGCTCGCCAGGGTCTTGGGCTCGCCCTCGGCCACGATCCCCCCGGCGACCACGGCCACCCGGTCGGATCGTCACCAGGCCGGGCGAGAGCGTGGCCTTCTCGTGGGAGACGGTGATGTCGCCCGTCGCCTTGATGGCGTTCGTGACCAGCTCGGAGGCGATCAGCTCGGCGGTGTCCAGCAGGTCCTGCCGTTCCCAGCCGATCGGTGTCCGGCGTACATGCATGCGCGCGAGGAAAGCGGCGCCGGGGTGTGCGCAGAGCTCTAGGCGGTTCTGTCGTCGCATCGTGAGGTCGACCGTCCGGATTCCTCTGGTGGCGGCGCGTCCGACGGCGTTTCTCGTGCCGACCGCCGCCGTCGGCTCGCCTCCGAGCTGAGCCGCCTCCGTGAGGAACGCGGGCTGACGATCGACCGGGTCGCGGCCGAGATCGACTGGCACGCCACGAAACTCAGCCGCTTCGAGACGGGCCGCCGCGCGATCCAGCCGAGCGACGTCCGCGCGCTGATCGCCGTCTACGACGTGCGGGCACCGGAATCCGACCGGCTTCTGACACTCGCCCGTGAGGCGCGGCAGCGTGGGTGGTGGCACACGTACGGCGAGGCGGTGCCCGACTGGTTCGAGGCGTACGTGGGGCTGGAGTCCGAGGCGACGTTTTTGCGGGTGTACGAGGTCGAGTTCGTGCCCGGCCTGCTTCAGACGGAGAGCTACATCCGCGCGGTATACCGGGCCGGGCTGATCGGCGCTGAAGACGAGGACATCGAGCAGCGGATAGCCGTCCGCCTGGCTCGGCAGCAGCTCCTCACGAGTCCCGAAGCGCCGCACCTGTGGGCGGTCGTCAACGAGGCGGCCATCCGCCGTATGGTGGGCGGGCCGGAGACGGTGCGGGAGCAGCTCCTGCGGCTGGTCGCGGCCAGTGACCTGCGCAGCGTGACGCTGCAGGTCCTTCCGTTCTCGATCGGCGCGCATGCCGCCATGGACAGCCCGTTCCACGTGCTGGGTTTCGGGTCGGACGACCCTGATGTGGTGTACATCGAGTACACCACCGGCACCCTGTATTTGGAGAAGACGCCCGAAGTCGGGCGATATGCACTGATGTTTGACCATTTGCGCGCCGCCGCACTGCCTGTAGAGGCTTCGAGAACGCTTATCGCGAAAATCGCGGCCGAGATTGAGCGGTGACCGCCTGGAGAAGGGACGCGGGAATGTCTTTCAATGATCAGCCTGTTGACCTGTCGGGCGCCGAGTGGCGCAAGAGCGCGCGCAGCAACAGTCAGGGTGGCGCCTGCGTCGAGGTGGCACGGAACCTGCCCGGTGTCATCGCCGTCCGCGACAGCAAGAACCCGAACGGCCCCGCCCTGGTCTTCACGCCCGCGGAGTGCTGGACGGCGAGTTCGGTACGCCGTGACGGTTGTCGGACTTCGTTCCATGGATCTTGTCTGGGTCCTGGCGGCGTCCGGGCCGGGGCCTCCGTCCCCGTCGCACGATCGGCGGGTTTCCCGTTGTCGGGGGAACCGGTGTAACGGGGACTGTTGTCAGGGGAACCGCAGAAAGACCGGGGAGCGCGAGGGGCCGTGTCTCCCGGGGTCCGGGGCGGCACCCCGGGAGACACGGCCCGAGCCTGGTTCGCGCGGAGCGCCGGGGCGGTGAGACCGGCGAGGTCGGTGAGGCCCACGCCGTCAGGTCACGAGCGGCTTGAGATACTTCCTCCATGTCCCCGATGTCCTTCGCGCTCCTTGTTCTCGCCATCGCGTTGCTCGTCGCCACGAACCTGCCTCGCCGAGGCCGGACGACGTCGTACGAGAACGCGGACCACGAGGGAGTGGTCGTCTACTGGCGCCCCGGTTGCACGTACTGCATGAGGTTGCGCACGCGCCTGCGCTTCACGCGGCTGCGCTACAGCGAGGTCAACATCTGGAGAGATCCCGAGGCGGCGGCGTTCGTCCGCTCGGTCGCGGACGGGAACGAGACCGTACCTATCGTGACCGTGGCCGGGAAGGCGATGGTGAACCCGTCGAAGGCCCGGCTGCTCGAAGCGGTCAGGACGCACGCCCCGCACCTGGCACCCGGCAACGGGAGGCCGGCCGGGGAGCGTGACTGACGGAGCAGGCGTGCCGCCCGGTCCCGGGGCGGCGATTCCCACGGGATCGCATCGTGGCGATCCCCGCCGGAAGACCGGCCGTCGGTGCGTCGGGCGTCGAACTCAGAACGCGTCGAACTCGGAACGCGTCGAACTCAGAACAGGGTGTCGTTGCGCTCGATGCCGCGCAGCTCGTCGTAGTCGAGGGTGACGCAGCGGATGCCGCGGTCCTCGGCGAGGGTCTTGGCCTGGGGCACGATGCTCTGGGCGGCCAGGACGCCGCCGACCGGGGCGAGCAGGGGATCGCGGTTCATCAGCTCCAGGTAGCGGGTGAGCTGCTCCACGGCGTCGATGCCCGCGCGGCGCTTGAGCTCCACGGCGACGGAAGCGCCCGTGTGGTCGCGGCAGAGGATGTCGACGGGGCCGATGGCCGTCATGTACTCGCGGCGGACGAGCGTCCAGCCCGCGCCCAGGGTGGTGATGTGCTCGGCGAGCAGCTCCTGCAGGTGGGCCTCGACGCCGTCCTTGATCAGGCCCGGGTCCACGCCCAGCTCGTGGCTGGTGTCGTGGATGATCTCCTCCATGGTGAGGACGAGCTTCTCGCCGGTCTTGCCGTGGGTCACCGTCCAGGTGCCCTCCTCCTCGCGGAGCTTGCACGGCGGGTTCATCCAGTTGAGCGGCTTGAAGGCCCGGTCGTCGGCGTGGATGGAGACGCTGCTGTCGGCCTTGATGAGGATGAGCCGGGGCGCCATCGGGAGATGGGCGGTGAGCTTCCCGACGTAATCCACGCTGCACCGCGCTATGACCAGACGCATGACCGAACCCTATCGGCCGGACGGGGCCCGGATCCCCGTGATCCGGGCGGACGGCCTGATGACCTGGCGGCCCGGTGAACGAAGACGGACTCCCCGGCCGTACGGCTCGGGGAGTCACGTCCGTCGAGAGGGAGGGCCGCGGGGTCAGCGCATCGCCTCGGAGAGCTTCACGCGGGCGCCGGTACGCAGGACCGCGCGGCTGTAGATGCGGGCGCCGAGGACGAGGGTGCCCGCCGTCGCCAGGAGCATCAGGACCGCCGCCACGGCGATCTCCCAGGCGAACACCTCGCCTCCGGCCATCCTGACCGGCATGACCATCGAGGAGAACGGCGGCACCAGCGACAGGATCCTGGCCACCGCGCTGTTCGGCTGGACCGCCGCGAAGTAGGCGACCAGGTAGGTGACCATCATGAGCATCGTCATCGGGGTCAGGACGCTGTTGGCGTCCTCCTGCCTGGACACCAGCGACCCGAGCGCCGCCGCCATCGCTGCGAAGAAGGCGTACCCGAGGACGAACCAGAACAGGGCGCTGACCACGATGCCCGTCATGCCCGGGGGCAGGTCGGCCGCGAGGCCGGTCGCCGCCGCCGCGCCGAGACCGGCCACGATGATCACGACCATGTTGGCCAGCGCGAGCGCGCCCAGTCCCACGATCTTGCCGCCGAGCAGCTGCCAGGGGCGGACCGAGGTGAGCAGGATCTCCACGATCCGGCTGCCCTTCTCCTCGACCACGCCCATGGCGACGTACATGGAGGAGTAGATGAGCAGGAAGAACAGCACCATGACCAGCAGGGACGCGATGCCCACCCGCACGTCCGCGTAGCGGGCGTCGGCGCCGACCGAGACCTGCTCCAGCGGGGCGACCCGCATGGCGGCGGCCACCTTGGCCGGGTCGAGGCCCGCCTCGGACAGCTGCCGCTGGGTCTGGGCGGTCTGGTTCGCGGTCTCCAGCAGCAGGCCGAGCTCGCGGTCCACCTCGCCGTCGGCGAGCACCCTGCGGCCGTCCACCACGGCGGCGTCCACGTCGCCCGCGGTGACCGCACCGCTCGCGGAGGTCTCGTCGGGGAACTCCCTGACGGTGAGCTTCACGTCCTTGGCCGCGGCGGTCAGGGCCGGCCCCAGTGCCTGCGACTGCGCTCCGGTGAGTCCCACGGTGTAGGAGTCGGGCCCGGAGAAGAGCCTGGGCAGGAACGCCAGGGCCGCGACCAGGACGGCGCTGACCACGAGGCCGATGACGAACGCCTTCGTACGGCCGCGTGTGACGATCTCCCGCCGCGCGACCAGCCACAGTCCGCTCATGCGACGGCCTCCCTGAAGATCTCGGTGAGCGTGGGGCGCTGCCAGCCGAAGTGCTCGACCCGTCCGGCCTTGACCGCGAGGTGCAGGATCTCCTGGCCGTCGCCGTCGACGCCCGCGACGAGGACCTCGTCGCCCTTCTCGGTGACCTCTCCCGGCAGGGACGAGGCCCAGCCGGGGGAGGCGTTCCTGACGACCACCCTGAGCCGGCCGCGTCCCTCCCGCTCGCGCAGGTCCTCGACCGTGCCGCTGGCCACCACGCGGCCGGCGGAGACGATGCCGACCGAGTCGCAGAGCCGCTCGACGAGGTCCAGCTGGTGGCTGGAGAAGAGCACCGGCACGCCCGCGGCGCGCCGCTCGGCGAGCACCTCGGCCAGCGCGTCGACGGCGAGCGGGTCCAGCCCGGAGAAGGGCTCGTCCAGGATGAGCGCCTCGGGATCGTGCACCAGCGCCACCGCGAGCTGCACGCGCTGCTGGTTGCCCAGGGAGAGCGCGTCCACCGCGTCGTTGGCGCGCTCGGTGAGCGAGAGCCGTTCGAGCAGGTCGGCGGTGGCCTTCCTGGCCCCGCTCGGGGTCAGTCCGCTGAGCCTGCCGAAGTACTCGACCTGCTCGGCGACCCTCATCTTCTGGTAGAGACCGCGCTCCTCCGGCATGTAGCCGAACCGGCGCCGGTCGTCGAACGTCAGGGCCTTGCCGTCGCGGCGCACCGAGCCGGAGTCGGCGGTCAGCACGCCCATCAGGATGCGCATCGTGGTGGTCTTGCCCGCGCCGTTCGCTCCGACGAAGCCGAACATCTCGCCCGGTTTCACGGAGAACGTCACACCGTCCAGGGCGACCTTGTCGCCGTACCGTTTGTGCAGGTCGTCTATCTCGATCATTGGGGGGATCCCTCGGTGAGGCGCCTCAACACTGAGACGTAGTCATGGAACGCCCGGCGGCCCTCGTCGGTCATGGCCAGCCAGGTGCGTGGACGCTTACCCACGAAGGCCTTCTCCACGTGCACGTAGCCGGCCTCCTCCAGGGTGATGACGTGCTTGGAGAGCAGCGAGTCGCTGATCTCGATCGTGTCGCGCAGGAAACGGAACTCGGCCTTGTCGGTGGCCGAGAGGGCGGCCATGATCGACAGCCGGACGGGTGCGTGGATGACGTCGTCGAGGTCGTGCCGGGGGTGCGAGCCCGTGCCACCCCCGGCGCTTCCCGTGCCGCCTCCCGTGCTCCCCGCGTCGCGCGCCGCCCGGCCCGCGCCGCCGCCCGTACGACGCGTGCGGCCCGCCCTTTCCGTGCCGTTCGCGCCGTTCGTGTCGCCGTTCGTGTCGTTCGCCACGCTCACCGCCCCGCCGGTAGCACGCGCCACGCCGCGTAGAGGGGCGGGACGCCCGCGCAGAGCGACAGCGCGATCAGCGCCGCGCTCCAGCCGCCGCCCGGGTCGTCGGGACGGAAGAACGCGCCGAACACGAACACGATCAGGGTCAGGACGACGTACGAGATCGTCACGGGGCCGTTCGACTTGTTGGCCCAGGTGACCTTCGGGTCCTGGACCCTCATGCCGCCGAGGTATCCGACGAACAGGACGGTCAGCACGATCCACGCCACCCCGGCCGTGACCTGTGACCAGGCGGGGCCGAGGAACATGACGGGCCAGTAGACGATCGTGCCCAGGCCGACGACCCCGTAGAGCAGGCCGACGACGCGCGCCGGGCGCCGGGCGCGCCGGTCGACCTCGGCGATCCGCCGCAGGGCCTCTTCCGGTGTCATCTCGTCCTTCACGTCTCCTCCTCCGCTCACATTCTCAAATGGTAATTACTACTCAACTCCGGTTCAAGTAGTTTCTGTCTGCTCATCTGTCACCCGACCGGCTTTTGGGGTAGTCGGTACCTCTCTGGGAGACTGTTGCGATGCCGGAAAGGGCGGTCCGCCATGTGGGGCGGACCCGGCGGGCAGGGTGGGAGAGCGATGACGAGCACTTTTGAGGCGGTCGAGGTGACCGGGACGCCCGAGAGGACCGGGACGGACGACCTCGGCGCCGCGTGGGTCCGGAGCATCCGAGACCTGCCGTGAGCCCCCGCAAGGCCCGCCGTGCCGACCCCTTCGACCGAGGTGGCAACCGGGGGCACTCCCGTCCCGTCGGCGGCTTCGTGCCCGGCCTCGACCGCACCGAGGAGTGGCCCGACGGCGACTGGCAGGTGCGCCGGGTCACCGGCGGCGCGGCGGACAAGGTCTACCGCTGCCCCGGCTGCGACCAGGAGATCAGGCCCGGCCTGCCGCACCTGGTCAGCTGGCCCGCCTGGCAGGGTGGGGAGGACGAGCGCAGGCACTGGCACACCGCGTGCTGGCGCAACCGGGTCAGGCGCGGTCCCGGCCGAAGCAGATACTGACCGGCCGGCCACGACCGGCACGACTGGCCACGACCGGCGCTGACGTCGGCCGGCCGAAGCGGATTCGAGGAGAGACATGGAGATTCGGGCCTCTACGGTGCTGCCCGCGCGCAGGGAGCCGATCGAGCTGCACACCGGCGACGGCCTGACGCTCGTCGGCGAGCTGGCCCTTCCCGCCGACCGGCCCCCGGTGGCCACGCTGGTCTGCCTGCACCCGCTGCCCACCCACGGCGGCATGATGGACAGCCACGTCTACAAGAAGGCGGCCAACCGGCTGCCCGCCCTCGCCGACCTGGCCGTCCTGCGCTTCAACACGCGCGGCACCACCTCGGAGCGCGGCACCTCCCAGGGCGCCTTCGGCGGGGGCGAGGACGAGCGCCTGGACGTCGCCGCCGCCCTGGAGTACGCCGACTTCCACGACCTGCCCCGGGTCTGGCTGCTCGGCTGGTCCTTCGGCACCGAGCTGGCGCTCAAGTGGGGCCGCGACCCGCTGGTGGAGGGCGCGATCCTGCTCTCCCCGCCGCTGCACCGGGCCACCGACGCCGACCTCGACGCGTGGGCGGAGTTCGGCCGGCCGCTGACCGCGATGGTCCCGGAGTTCGACGACTACCTGCGTCCCGAGCAGGCTCGCGAGCGCTTCGCCAGGGTGCCCCAGGCCGAGGTCGTCGGGGTGGACGACGCCAAGCACCTGTGGGTCGGCGAGCCTTACGTGCGCATCGTCCTCGACCGGATCGTCCTGCGGGTGAACCCGGCCGCCCACCCCCTGCCCACCGAGGTCCCGGAGGCCTAGGAGCCTGTCCGGTTCGGACCTCTCACGGGATCTTCGTCGCGTATCGCCGGGCGGGTCCCGTTCGTTGACGGCGGAGTTACCACAACGTCATAAACGGTTGTGGAACCGGGGGTGCCAGGAGGGGACCCCGGGAATACGGTGGACGGCGTGCAGCTGTACACACGGTCGGCGGGAGAGGGGCTTCCGGTCGTCCTCCTTCACGCGTTCCCCCTCTCGTCGGCCATGTGGCTGGCCCAGCGGGAGGGGCTGTCCACGGTCTGCAAGGTCATCACCCCCGACCTGCGCGGTTTCGGCGGCTCGGTGCTGGGCGAGGACGAGCCCTCCCTCGACGTGATGGCCGACGACGTCGTACGCCTGCTGGACCGCGAGGGCGTGGACCGCGCGGTGGTCGGCGGGCTGTCCATGGGCGGCTATGTGACGATGGCCCTGTGCCGCCGCCACCCCGACCGGCTGCTGGGGGTGATCCTCGCCGACACCAAGGCGGGGGCCGACCCGGAGGCCGCCAGGTCCAACCGCGAGCGGATCGCCGCCGCGGTGCTGGAGGAGGGCACGTCCGTCCTGCTGCGGGAGGTGCTTCCCGGGTTGGTCGGGCAGACCACCGTGCGGCGCAGGGCGATGGTGTTCGGCCGGGTGCGCGGGCTGGTCCAGTCGGCCCCGCCGACGGCCGTCGCCTGGGCGCAGCGGGCCATGGCGGGCCGCCCCGACTCCTTCGACACGCTGCGGGCGCTCAAGACGCCCGTCCTGGTGATCGTGGGTGAGGAGGACGAGCTCGCCCCGCCCGCCGAGGCGGGGGCGATGGTCGAGGCCGTGCCCGACGGGCGGCTCGCCGTGATCGAGAAGGCCGGTCACCTCAGCGCGGTCGAGCAGCCCGAGGCGTTCAACCGGGCGGTGTCCGGCTTCGTCGCCGAGCTCGCCGGGGGATCGTCACCTCGCGGATGAGGGGATCGCCACCTCGCGGATGAGCGGCGCGATCGCCGCGCCGTGGCGGTGCCACAGGCCTGGACGGCCTGGCGGGGCGGGGGCGGGACGGGAAGGGCGACACAGGAAGAGAGCCTGACGACCGTGAAGGTCGCCAGGCTCTCTGGTAGCCGTCGCCAACGCCCCGGAGTCAGCGGTCGCCTATTCCTGCCACCACTCCGCGTCGTCGTCCTTCGTCTCGGCCCTGGCGGGCGCGGGAACCGGCTTCTCGGCGCCGTTGGCGGCGGGGATGGCCGGCTTCGGCGGTGCCGCGGCGATCGCGGGCTCCGGCTCGGCGGCCGGGAGCGGCGCGCCACCGAGCAGCTGGCGCAGCTGCGCGAGGTGGCTGGTGATGCTGTCGCGCTGACGGGTCAGCTCGTCGACCTGGCGCTGGGCGACCGAGCGGCTGCGCTCGGACTCGGCCTTCGCCTCGGAGACGATGGACTCGGCGCTCGCCTTGGCCTCGGAGACGACCTGGTCGGCGTTCTTGCGCGCGTTGGCCAGCAGCTGCTTGGCGTGCGTGTCGGCCTCGCGGCGGGTCTGCTCGGCCTGCTGCGTGGCCTTGGTTGCCCGCTGCTCGGCGGTGGCCGCCCGCTGCTCGGCGGTGGCCGTCAGCTGCTGGGCCGCGGCCTGCGCGTTGGCGTGGCGCTCGGCCTCCTGGCGCTCGGCCTCCTCGCGCCTGGCGGCGAGCTGGATCTCGAACTCCGCCTCGTCCTGGGCCCGCTTGGCCTCGGACTCCTCGAGCACCCGCTGGGCCTGGGCGCGCATCTCGTCGGCCTGGCGCTTGGCGGTGGTGAGGACCTCGTCGCGCTCGCGCTTGGTCGAGGCGCGCAGCTGGGCCACCTCGCGCTCGGTGGTGGTGCGCAGCTTGGCGATCTCACGCTCGGAGTCGGCGCGCTTCTCCGCCACCTCGTGGTCGGCGGTGGCGCGCAGCTTGGAGACCTCGCGCTCGGTGGTGGCGGTCAGCTCGTCGGCCTCGCGGCGGGCCGTCGAGCGGATCTCCTCGGCCTCGCGCTCCGCGCTGGTGCGCATCTCGTCCACCTCGCGGGTGGCGAGGGCGCGCTTCTCGGCCGCCTCGTTCTCGGCGGCGGCGCGCAGATCGGCGGCCTCGACCTTGGACGCCGCCTTGATCTCGTTCGCCTCTGACCTGGCCGCCTGGACCAGCTCGGTCGCCTGCTCCTCCGCCAGGCGGAGCAGTTGCTCGATGCGGGCGCCGAGCCCGGAGTAGGTCGGGCGCTCCTGCTCCTGAAGCTGGCGCTGGGAGTCGGACAGCTCCCGCTGCAGGCCCTGAACCTGCTCCCGGGACTGCCGGAGCTCGCCGTCGAGCTGCTTCAGGTGGTCGTGGACCTGGTGCCGGTCATAGCCACGGAGCACCACGTCGAATTCCCGAGCGGGGGCGTCTTCAAAGAAGTTGTTGAGCTGGGCGTCGATGTCGGACTGCATGGAGGCTCGATCCTGGGTTGTCGAGACGGCTACACGGGCCGGACGGGGGTTTCAGGCATCCGAAGCGGGAGCCGGGGCGGGATCCACGTCCGGTGGTACGCCAGCGTACTCCGCTGGTGCCGAGTTGGCGGTCTCGTCCGGCTTTATGCGTGACTTGTTACGTATCAGCGTTTCTTGCATTCGGCGTGACCTCGGCTTGCCTTTCCGCGGCCTGCACGAGTTCGGTGAGCATTCCCCCGACGTCTTTGGGGTGAAGAAAAGCGATCGAGGAGCCCAGGGAGCCGTGGCGCGGCTGCTTGTCGAGGAGGCGGACACCCCTGTCGTCGATCTTCTCCAGGGCCTGCACGACGTCCGGGACGCCGAAGGCGACATGGTGAACACCTTCCCCGCGCTTCGCGAGAAATTTGCCGACCGGCGTGTCGGGGCCGAGCGGTTCGAGGAGCTGGATATAAGATCCACCGCCCTCGCCGTCGGCGATGTGCAGCATGGCCTCCTTCACTCCCTGCTCGGTGTTCACCTCGCGGGCCACCACCGTGAGCTCGAAGATCCGCTCGAACAAAGCGATCTTCTCCTCAAGGTCGTGGCAGGCGATTCCCACATGATCGATGCGCATGAACATAGGGACATCCTCCATGGCGATCGCTGATGTACTCATGGGTATGGTGGCAAAGTCGCCCCAAGCCCGCCAGGGAGGCTCCACTCATGTCTGGTTCCGTCATCGTCGCCGGAGCTCGTACGCCCATCGGAAGACTGCTCGGTTCGCTGTCCGGCCTGTCGGCCGCCGAACTCGGCGGCATCGCCATCAAGGCCGCGCTGGAGCGTTCCGGCGTCGCCCCCGAGGCGGTGCAGTACGTGATCATGGGGCAGGTGCTCCAGGCGGGCGCCGGTCAGATCCCCTCCCGCCAGGCCGCCGTCAAGGCGGGCATCCCGATGACCGTGCCGTCCCTGACGATCAACAAGGTCTGCCTCTCCGGCCTGGACGCCATCGCCCTGGCCGACCAGCTCATCCGCGCCGGCGAGTTCGACATCGTGGTCGCGGGCGGCATGGAGTCCATGTCGAACGCCCCGCACCTGCTGCCCGGCCTGCGCAGGGGCGTGAAGTACGGCTCCGCCGGCGTCGTCGACTCGATGGCCTTCGACGGCCTCACCGACGCCTACGACCAGGTGGCCATGGGCGAGTCCACCGAGCGGCACAACGCGCGCCTCGGCCTCACCCGCGAGGAGCAGGACGCGTACTCCGCCCGCTCCCACGAACTCGCCGCGGCCGCGATCAAGAACGGGACGCTCGACGACGAGATCGTGCCGGTGGCCATCCCGCAGCGCAAGGGCGAGCCGGCGGTCTTCTCCACCGACGAGGGCGTGCGCGGGGACACCACCGTCGAGATCCTGTCGCGGCTGCGGCCCGCGTTCGCCAAGGACGGCACGATCACCGCCGGGTCGGCCTCGCAGATCTCCGACGGCGCCTGCGCGGTGGTCGTGATGTCCAGGGCCAAGGCCGAGGAGCTCGGCCTCGACTGGCTGGCCGAGATCGGCGCCCACGGCAACGTCGCCGGGCCCGACAACTCGCTCCAGTCGCAGCCCGCCAACGCGATCAAGCACGCGCTCGGCAAGCAGGGACTCTCGGTCGGCGACCTCGACCTGCTGGAGATCAACGAGGCCTTCGCGCAGGTCGTCCTCCAGTCGGCCAAGGAGCTCGGCGTCTCCCTCGACAGGATCAACGTCAACGGCGGCGGCATCGCCGTCGGCCACCCGATCGGCGCCTCCGGCGCCCGCATCGTGCTCACCCTCGCCCACGAGCTCAGGCGCAGGGGCGGCGGCCTCGGCGCGGCCGGTCTCTGCGGCGGTGGCGGGCAGGGCGACGCCCTGATCATCCGCGTCCCCTCGGCATGACCGCGGAGGTCTCCGACCTGGTCGCGATGGCCAGGGAGGGAAGGCCGCGGGCCGTGGCCCGGCTGATCTCCATGGTCGAGAACGGCTCCCCGCGACTGCGGGAGATCACCGGGCTGCTCTGCGCGGACCGGCCGCACCGGGCCCGGATCATCGGGCTCACCGGCTCTCCCGGCGTCGGCAAGTCCACCTCGACCGGGATGCTGGTCCACGCGTTCCGCAAGCGGGACATGAGGGTCGGCGTGCTCGCCGTCGACCCGTCCTCGCCGTTCACCGGCGGGGCGCTGCTGGGCGACCGGGTCCGGATGCAGGACCACGCCACCGACCCGGACGTGTTCATCAGGTCGATGGCGAGCCGGGGGCACCTGGGAGGGCTGTCATGGGCCACGCCCCAGGCGTTGCGCGTCCTGGAGGCGGCCGGCTGCGAGGTCATCCTCGTCGAGACCGTCGGGGTCGGCCAGGCGGAGGTGGACATCGCCTCGATGGCCGACACCACCGTCGTGCTGCTCGCCCCGGGGATGGGCGACGGCATCCAGGCGGCCAAGGCGGGCATCCTGGAGATCGCCGACGTGTTCGTGGTGAACAAGGCCGACCGCGAGGGCGCCCAGGCCACCGTCCGCGAGCTCCGCAACATGATCGCCCTGGTCGAGCGGCCCTGGAGGCCGCCGATCGTGCAGACCGTGGCCTACCGGGGCGAGGGGGGCGAGGAGGTGGTCGGCGCCCTTGACGACCACCTGGCCTATCTGGAGGCGTCGGGCGAGCTCGTCCGCCGCCGCCACGCCAGGGCGAGGGACGAGATCGAGGCGATCGCCCTCACCACCCTGCGCTCCCGCTTCGCCCACCTGCACGGCGACCGGCGCCTCGACGCCCTCGCCACCCGCGTCCTGGACGCGGGACTCGACCCCTACACCGCGGCGGACGAGCTCCTGGTCGCCGCGGGCTGAGCGAGGTCTGTGTCTCCCGGGTCTCCCGGTGTCCGAGCCCCCGTGCGGGGGCTCGGACACCGGGGCTCAGGTCTCGTCGGCGAACTTGACGGTGACCTTCTCGAAGCCGAGACCCTTCAGCAGGCCCTCAAGCATGATCTTGGTGTTCTGGTCGGCCCGGTTGCGCAGGTCGCTGGCCTGGGCGGCCTCGGCGATCTTCTTCTCGGCCAGCATGTAGAGCTCCCGCTGGTCGGCGGGGGAGGAGGACAGCAGGTCCTCGACCCGGTCGAAGAGGCCGCGTTGCTGGGCGTAGACGTACGAGCGCTTGTTGTCGAGATTCGGCTTCTCCAGCTGGGCGCGGGGCAGCTTCACCGTGACCTCGGTACGGTCGGGGGAGACCGTCAGGGCGTTGCCGGCGATGCCGCCGAAGTCGACGTAGGCGTCGACGCCGCCGGCTCCGACGAAGAGCGTCCGGCTGCCCTTGACCGCGTCGGGCAGGAAGGCCGCGTCCTTCTCCAGGTCGACCACGACCTGGAAGTTGCCGGTGGCGGCCTCGAAGCGGCTGAGGTTGTGGATGGACTCCAGCAGCACCGGCTGGCTGCGGTCGACCGTCTCCTCGCCGAACGGGTTCAGCCACGACCAGGTGAGGCGGGCGCCCACGACGAGAAGGACGACGACGACGAGCAGCCCGGCGAGGAAACGCCAGCCGCGCCCGCGTCGGGCCGCCTGGGGCGCCGCGGGCGGAGCTTCTTGGGAGGCTTTCACAGCGCTCTCCTTCCCCGGACGGTGACCTTCTCACGCGGAGCCTATGCCGATCTTCCTATCCCCGTGGCGACGGGAGCGCGCCGCCTTCGGCGGAGGGGACGCGCCAGGGGCCGCCCGGGGTGCTCGCTCCGGGGGAGGGGAGCCCGCCGGGTGCCTGGTGGCCGGTGCCGGGCCGGGGTTCGGGGCCGGTCGAGGCGCCCCCCGCCCCCTGCCCGGTCTGCCCTGTCTGAGAGGTCTGCCCGGCCTGGCCCCCGAAGTGAGTGCTTTGTAGCCGGCAACCGGTGAAGTCGGCGTAGGAGAGCCGGAGCCAGTCGCGCCGCTGGACGTCCGTGAGGCCGGAGAACCACGCCGCGGCGTAGCGGTGTTCCGGGAGCGGCCCGCCGGGCAGCGGCTCGCCGCGCAGCCACGCGGCCACGATGTCGCGGTAGCCCGCCGCGGGGGTGGCGTCGCACCGGGCGGCCAGGCCGTCGACGAACTCGTCGGCCGCCTTCTCGGCGAACCCGGCCGCCAGGTCGTCGACGTGAATCGCGATCACGCCCGCGGCGACCGGGGTGGTGTCGCGCCGTGGGTGCTGCTCCACCCGGGAGAACTCCCCGGGCGTCCCCGCCAGCCGGGATGCGATCTTGATGAACTCCGCGCTCAGCTCGGGCAGGCCGGCGCGCATCCCCGGGTGCACGCAGACCATGATCGGCCATTCCTGGCAGCTGTAGACGACCTGCTGGGCCGAGACCGGCTGCTGCTCGGTGAACAGCCGGGCCATGCCGGTCCCCGCGGCCAGCACCGCGATCAGCGCGGCGGCCAGCACCAGGGCCTGGCGCGTCACGACCGCCGCCCAGCCGAGCAGCAGCGCCGAGCTGATCCCCACCAGCCAGAGCGTCTGGTCGGTGAACGCCGCCGCGTTCAGCCCTTGGAACGGGTCGTACGGCTCCCGCGTCGCGGGGGCGAGCCGGTCGCCCCAGGCCGGCCCCTGGCACAGCCAGGTGAACAGGCTGTAGCAGCCGAGCCCGGCCAGGACCGGGGTGATCGTCCACGGCAGCAGCCAGCCGACCACCCAGCCGATGACGACGTACAGCGCCAGCCCGGCCGCGCCCATCACCAGGCCGCTGGGCAGCAGCCGCCCGGCCTGCTCCGTGATCATGGTTCTGACCGCCAGGACCACGACGGTGGCGGTGAACGCGCCTCCCGACACCACCAGGATCGCGAGTGGCGCCCGTACCGCCTGCCACGGCGTCATCGACCGCCCGCGTGTCCCGCGCCGCCTGCGCACCGCCACCCAGGCGGCGAACGCGGCCGCCACCGGGCCGGTCAGCCGGAGCGAGCCGATCACCGCGACGACGATGTTCTCCCACGCGCTGACACCGGGAACCAGGACGCTCCACGCCGCGACCACCCCGAGCACGAGCAGGATGGCGACGGCCATCAGTCCGCTCTGCTGGAGTTCCTCGCGTGAAACGCCCCTGTGCTCACGCACCGGCCGGCGTGGTGGAAACCCACGCCGCGTCGGTGTAGCCGAAGTCCGTACGGCGTCCGAACGCCGTCAAGTTGTCGTTCATCAAGCACCCCCCGTGCCGTGAATGTGCGGATGCCGGTCCCCTCGGCACCGGTCCGGCTCGCGTCCCCCGCAGGCCGGACTGAGTCATCGTGGCCACTTGGCCACGGCCTCACCATTCGATGTGGGAACCATAACGGAGCGTGACGTTTGGCGTCCGGGTTCTTGGTGAAGCCATCAGTCCGGTGACTCTACGTATATGGGCGAACCGGGATGAGGCCGCGCTACCGTAGCCCTGTGGTTACAGGTCAGCTGAATCTCCCGTTTGACCCCATCGAACGTGCCGCGGAGACGTGGCGCGTTCACTTCGGGCCCTCCTCGGCCATGGCCGCCGTCACATCGATCATGAGAGCGCACCAGATCCTGCTGTCGCAACTGGACACGCTGCTCAAACCGCATGACTTGACCTTCGCTCGGTACGAGGCGCTGGTGCTGCTGACCTTCAGCAAGACGGGGGCGCTGCCGCTCTCCAGGATCGGCGAGCGCCTGATGGTCCACCCCACGAGCGTGACCAACACCGTGAGCCGCCTGGAACGTGCCGGTCTGGTGCGGCGCATGCCCAACCCCCGCGACGGCCGGGGCGTGCTCGCCGAGATCACCGACCGGGGCCGCGAGACCGTCCGCCGGGCGACCGCCGACCTGATGGAGGCCGACTTCGCCATGCCCATGTACGACGAGGCGGAACTGGACCAGATGTTCGACCTGTTCAGAACCCTCCGCGTGGCCGCCGGCGACTTTCAGTACTGAAGGCGACCGGTACTGAAGGCGACGCTGCGCGTCGCGGTGAGGCCGCTCTTACCCGGCTCGGCCCTCCCGATCCACCTCGGCGCGGACGCACGCCTGGCCAAGAATTAGTAGGACGTCCTAGTATCTGCATGAGGCCACAAGCCGGATAAGAAGCCACATGCCGTACAAGGGGGTTGGCCATGGACGCTGAGCGGGTCGAGGCGGGACGGGCACGCTGGCAGGCGCGGTTCGACGGGGCGCGCAAGCGCGAGGCGGAGTTCCGCACCCTCTCCGGGATCGAGGTGGAGCCGGTCTACGGGCCCGAGGGCGGCGACGCGCGCATGGAGCGCATCGGCTGGCCCGGTGAGTACCCGTTCACGCGTGGCCTGCACCCCACCGGCTACCGGGGCAAGGCGTGGACCATCAGGCAGTTCGCCGGGTTCGGCAACGCCAGGCAGACCAACGAGCGCTACAAGATGATCCTCGGCGCGGGCGGCGGCGGGCTGAGCGTGGCCTTCGACATGCCGACGCTGATGGGCCGCGACTCCGACGACCCGCGCTCGCTCGGCGAGGTCGGCCACTGCGGCGTGGCGATCGACTCCGCGCTGGACATGGACCTGCTCTTCGACGGCATCCCGCTCGGCGACACCACCACCTCGATGACGATCAGCGGCCCGGCCGTCCCGATCTTCTGCATGTACGTCGTCGCCGCCGAGCGGCAGGGGGTGCCCGTCGGGAAGCTCAACGGGACCCTGCAGACCGACATCTTCAAGGAGTACATCGCGCAGAAGGAGTGGCTGTTCGCCCCCGAACCGCACCTGCGGCTGATCGGCGACCTGATGGAGTTCTGCGCCACCGAGATCCCCGCGTACAAGCCGCTCAGCGTGTCCGGCTACCACATCCGCGAGGCCGGTTCCACGGCCGCCCAGGAGCTGGCCTTCACCCTGGCCGACGGGTTCGGCTACGTGGAGCTGGGCCTGTCGCGCGGCCTGGACGTCGACGTCTTCGCCCCCGGCCTGTCCTTCTTCTTCGACGCGCACATCGACTTCTTCGAGGAGATCGCGAAGTTCAGGGCCGCCCGGCGGATCTGGGCGCGGTGGCTGCGCGACGTCTACGGCGCGAAGACCGAAAAGGCCCAGTGGCTGCGCTTCCACACCCAGACGGCCGGTGTGTCGCTGACCGCGCAGCAGCCGTACAACAACGTGGTGCGCACCGCGGTCGAGGCGCTCGCGGCGGTGCTCGGCGGCACCAACTCGCTGCACACCAACGCCCTCGACGAGGTCCTCGCGCTGCCCTCCGAGAAGGCCGCGGAGATCGCGCTGCGCACCCAGCAGGTGCTCATGGAGGAGACCGAGATCGTCAACGTCGCCGACCCGCTCGGCGGGTCCTGGTACGTGGAGGCGCTCACCGACCGGCTGGAGGCCGAGGCCGAGGCGATCTTCACGAGGATCAGGGAGATGGGCTCGGACGGCACGATGACCTCGGGCATCCTGCGCGGCATCGAGGACGGCTGGTTCATGTCCGAGATCGCCGAGGCGGCCTTCGACTACCAGCGCAAGCTGGAGAAGGGCGAGAAGAGGATCGTCGGGGTGAACTGCCACACGGCCTCCATCGACGAGCCGCTGGAGATCCTCCGGGTCAGCCACGAGGTCGAGCGCGAGCAGAACCGCGTCCTGGCCGAACGCCGCGCCGCCCGCGACCAGGCGGCCGTGGACGCCGCCCTGGCCACGATGGTGCAGGTCGCCAGGGGTGAGGGCAACATGATCCCCGCCATGCTCGACGCGGCCAGGGCCGAGGCCACGCTGGGCGAGATCTGCGACGCGCTGCGCGACGAATGGGGCGTCTACACCGAACCGGCCCGCTTCTAGCGGTGGCGCGTCGGGGCATCGACCGGGATACGGCAGGATTGGAGTCATGAGCCCAGCGGACTTCACTCGACCCGGATCGCTCTACGGCGCCGTCGATCTCGGCGCCCGCAAGCAGGCACTCGAGGCACAGGCGCGGCGGGAGACCACCGCGCAGGAAACCGGCGGTGTTCCGGCGCCGGTCATCGACATCGACGACGCCAACTTCGCGACCGAGGTCGTCGAACGCTCCATGAACGGCCTCGTGCTGCTGGAGCTCACCGTCACCCGTGCCGAGCAGGCCAAGCAGTACAGCCTGCTGCTGGAGAAGCTGGCCGCGGAGAACACCGGCCGGTGGGTCCTGGCCAGGGTCGACGTCGAGCTCAGCCCGCAGATCGCGCAGGCGCTGCGGGTGCAGAACGTGCCCGCCCTGTACGCGATCTTCCAGGGGCAGCCGGTGGCCGTCGTCCCGGGCATCGCCACCGAGCCGCAGCTGCGCGACTGGCTGTCGCAGCTGATGGAGGCACTGGCCCAGTACCTCCCGCCCCCCGGTGAGGAGGCCGCGAACGGGGCGGAGGAGCAGCAGCCGCAGGAGCCCCCGGTCGACCCGGACGTGCTCGCCGCCGAGCAGGCCATCGACGCCGGTGACCTCGACGGCGCGGTGGCCGCGTACGAGCGGCTGCTGGCCCGCTCGCCGAACGACCAGGACGCCAAGCTGGGCCTGGCCGGCCTCGGCCTGATCCGCCGCACCCAGGACGTCGACCCGGCCGGCCTGCAGAGCCGCCTGGCCGACCCCGCCGACATCGAGGCCCAGCTCCTGGCCGCCGACTTCGAGATGCTCTCCGGCGAGGTGGACAAGGCCTTCGACCGGCTCGTCGACGTGGTGCGCCGCACCTCGGGCGCCGACCGCGACACGGCCAGGGTGCACCTGCTCGGCCTGTTCGACACGCTCCCCGGTGACGACCCCTCCATCGGCAGGGCCCGCAGGAACCTGGCCAGCGCCCTGTTCTGAGCCCTGTTCCGAGGGACTTTCCGGGCGATCGGTGGTCCGGGCACCCGGCTCACGGTCCGGATCGAGGGCCGGGTGACATGGGGTATGTCGTGACCGCATCTATATGAGCAGGTCCGCCGACCTGGGCGCGCACACTCGTCACGGGATGGCACGATGGAAACCATCCCAACCAAAGTCAGTCGCAAAGGAGCGGATTGGCTGTGGCCACCGTGCCGAGTGTGTCGTACTCCATCACCGTGCGCCTGGAGGTGCCCGCCGGCGGCAATGCCGTCAGCCAGCTCACCCACGCCGTAGAGTCGGCCGGAGGTGTGGTCACCGCGCTCGACGTGACCACGGCCGGCCATGAAACGCTGCGCATCGACGTCACCTGCGCCGCGCGTGACACCGATCACGCGCAGGCGATCGTCGACAAGCTGGAGGGCGTCGAGGGCGTCGTCATCCACAAGGTCTCGGACCGTACCTTCCTCATGCATCTCGGCGGCAAGATCGAGATGCGGTCGAAGGTGCCGCTGCGCAACCGCGACGAGCTCTCGATGGCCTACACGCCCGGCGTCGCCCGGGTCTCCATGGCCATCGCCCGCAACCCCGAGGACGCCCGCCGCCTGACCATCAAGCGCAACACCGTCGCCGTCGTCACCGACGGCTCGGCGGTGCTCGGCCTGGGCAACATCGGCCCGGCCGCCGCGCTCCCCGTCATGGAGGGCAAGGCCGCGCTGTTCAAGCGGTTCGCCGACATCGACGCCTGGCCGATCTGCCTGGACACCCAGGACGTCGACGAGATCGTGCGCACGGTACAGATCATCGCCCCCGGCTTCGGCGGCATCAACCTGGAGGACATCTCGGCGCCGCGCTGCTTCGAGGTGGAGCGGCGGCTGCGGGATCTGCTGGACATCCCGGTCTTCCACGACGACCAGCACGGCACCGCGATCTGCGTGCTGGCCGCGCTCACCAACGCGCTGCGCGTGGTCGGCAAGGACCTGGGCGAGGTCCGCATCGCCCTCGCGGGCGCGGGAGCGGCCGGTACGGCGGTGCTGCGCCTGCTGCTCGCGGCGGGCGCCCGCAACCTGGTCGTCTGCGACTACCTGGGCGCCGTGCACCGCGGCCGCCAGGACCTGGACGACTCGCTCCAGTGGATCGCCGACCACACCAACGCCGAGGGCTACTCCGGCGACCTGCGCGGCGCGGTCAAGGGCGCCGACGTGTTCATCGGCGTGTCCGCGCCCGGCATCCTCAACGGCGACGACATCGCCACGATGGCCAAGGACGCCGTGGTCTTCGCGCTCGCCAACCCCGAGCCCGAGATCTCGCCCGACGACGCCCGCGAGTACGCCGCCGTGGTCGCCACCGGTCGCTCCGACTACCCGAACCAGATCAACAACGTGCTGGCCTTCCCCGGTGTCTTCCGCGGCCTGCTCGACGCCCAGGCCACCGTGGTCAGCCAGGAGATGCTGCTGGCCGCGGCCAAGGCGCTGGCCGCCGTGGTGACCGCCGAGGAGCTCGGCCCCAACTACATCATCCCCAGCGTGTTCCACCCGGACGTGTCGGGCGCCGTCGCGGCGGCCGTGCGCGAGTCGGCCGGTGGCCGGGCTCGTACGGGCATGACGGAGGCATGACGGAGGTCTGACGGAGGCGTGGACGGTGCCCGCGGCTCCCGTCCCGCCCCGAGGAGCGCGCCCACCCGCGCGTCACGTGACACCGGGTGAGGCCCGAACCATCGGAAGAGCGGGTGGAGCAGCGCGAAAGGGGGTTCACCCCTCATGATGGAGGTATGGCGGAGGCGATCTACGTCGGTGGGCTTCTGGTGGCGACGCCGCAACTGGAAGATCCCAACTTCCGGCGCAGCGTGGTCCTGGTGCTGGAACACGACCTCGACGGCGGCACCCTGGGCGTGGTGCTCAACAGACCGAGTGACATCTCGGTGATCCAGGTGCTCCCCACCTGGGACACCATGGTCACCGGCCCGTCCGTGCTGTTCCAGGGCGGTCCCGTCCAGACCGACAGCGCGCTGGCGCTGGCCGCCGTCCCGAGCGGCCAGGAACCGCTCGGCTGGCGGAGGTTGCACGCGGGCACCGCGGCCGTCTCCAGGCTCGGCACCGTCGACCTCGACGCGCCGCCGGAGATCCTCGCCGGGGAGATCGCCCAGATGCGCATCTTCGCGGGGTACGCGGGATGGTCGGCGGGCCAGCTGGAGAGCGAGATCGGCGAGGGCGCCTGGTACGTCGTGGACGCGGAGCCCGGCGACACCTTCCACCACGAGCCCGAGTCGCTGTGGCGGGCGGTGCTGCGCCGGCAGCGGGGCGAGCTCGCCTACGTGGCCACCTGTCCCGACGACCCGTCGATGAACTAGCCGGACGGCCGCTCCCGGACGGCCGTCCCCAGGCGGCCGGGCCCGCGCGGGACCCCGCCGACCGGGCACCGGGCCGGTCAGGGGCGTCGTGCCCGCGCCGGTGGCCGGGCCCGCGCCGGCGGTCATGCTCGCGCCGGTGGGAGATGTTCCGCGACCCACCGGCCACCGGTGCCCCGAGCGCGATGGTACGGGCATAAAATCGCCAGGGTGAGTACGAAGATTCTCCCTGAGAGCGACGTCCGGCCGGACCTGTCGCACGGCGACGGCGACCACGAGCGCTTCGCCCACTACGTCGAGAAGAACAAGATCATGGAGAGCGCGCTGAGCGGGACCCCGGTCCGCGCGCTCTGCGGGAAGGTCTGGGTGCCGAACCGCGACCCCCAGAAGTTCCCGGTCTGCCCGGAGTGCAAGGAGATCTACTCGGGTCTGCCGAAGGGTGAAGACAGCAACAACGAGTGAGTGTTGCTCATGGGTGATCGCCACAGATGAGGCTACGGTCGGGATGCCGCCGGGGGGCGGCGAACGACCAGCGTCTGGGATCTGTCGGGGGAGTCCATGTTTCGGCGTGCGATCGCCGTTGTGTCCGCATGCCTGTTCACGGTGGGCGCCTCTCCTCCCGTTCCGGCCGTTCCCGGCGGTACGGCCGCGTCCGGGCCGCCGGGGTGCGCCCACGCCGTCCGGCTCGCCCGTCCCGTGGCGGCGGAGCACGCGCCGGTGCCGCCTGTGTCGTCGATGCCGTCCGTGCCGTCATCCGCGCGCGCCGGCGGGCGGCGCGGATCGAGCCCGCTCCCGCGACTGCCGGCCATCACCGTGCCCACCTGGGTGCACGTCATCACCGACGGTCGCCTCGGCGCGCCCGACACCGCCGTGCGCGCCCAGATCGCCACGCTCAACGCCGCCTACTCCGGGGGGTTCGGCGGCGCGGACACCGGGATCCGGTTCAGGCTGGACGGCGTCACCCGTACCGCCAACGCGGCCTGGTTCCGCGAGCCCGTCACCCACGAGCGATCGATCAAACGGATGCGCAGGGGCGGCCCCGAGACCCTCAACCTCTATCTCGCCCAGCTCGGCGAGCTGGTGCTCGGCTACTCCACCTACCCCCACGGGTACGGCAAGGAGCCCGGCCTCGACGGCGTGGTCGTCGACTGGCGGAGCCTGCCCGGCGGGGCGATGCGCAGCTTCGACCGGGGGTACACCGGCGTCCACGAGATCGGGCACTGGCTCGGGCTGCTGCACACCTTCGAGAAGGGCTGCGATCCGCCGGGCGACGGCGTGGCCGACACCGAACCCGAGGGGCAGCCCACCGAGGGCTGCCCGCTGATCAAGGACACGTGCAAGGGCGGCGGCCCCGACCCGGTCCACAACTTCATGGACTACTCCGACGACCGCTGCATGTCCGGGTTCACCCCTGGTCAGGCCGCCAGGATGCAGGAGATGTGGGCCGTCTACCGAGGCCGGGGAGCGGACACTACCCTTGACGGGTGACAGCACCGAAGACAGCCGACGCTCCATACGAAACCCCCCGGATCTTCGGTCCCGAATACCGGACCGCCTCCCTGGGCATCCTGCTCGTCGTCACGCTGATCGCCTTCGAGGGCATGTCCGTGGGCACGGTCATGCCCGCCGTCTCCGAGGACCTCGACGCCCTCGACCTGTACGGGGTGAGCTTCTCCGCCTTCCTCATCGCCGGCCTGTTCGCCAACGTCGTCGCCGGGCTCTGGTCCGACCGGCGAGGGCACGCCTGGCCGTTCCTGCTCGGCGTGGGGCTGTTCACCGCCGGTATGGCCATGGCAGGGGCCGCCGGATCCAAGGAGTTGTTCATCGTCGCGCGGGTCGTGCAGGGCCTCGGCGGCGGCGCCGTCATCGTGGCGATCTACGTGATGATCGCGCGGGTCTACGTCCCGGCGACCCGGCCCCGGGTGTTCGCCGCGCTGTCGGCGGCCTGGGTACTCCCCGCCCTGGTCGGGCCCGGCCTCACCGGCCTCATCGCCGAGACCGCGGGATGGCGGTGGGTCTTCTACGGCATCGTGCCGCTGGTCGTCCCCGCCCTCGTGATGCTCCTGCCCGCGTTGCGCATCGGCGGGCACTCCCCGACGCCCACGCCCTCCACGGGACCCCGCTCCAGGCCGCTGGCGATGACCCTGGCCGCCACCGCCACGGCGTGCGGCGCCGGGGTCCTGCTGTACGGGGCGAGCCACCTTCATGAGACCCCCGCACCGGGCGGGATCGCCGCCGTCGCCGGGCTGGTCGTCCTCGCCGCGGGCCTGCCGAGGTTGCTGCCGCCCCGGGCCCTCAGGTTCGGTCGCGGCCTGCCCACCACGATCATGATGCGCGGGGTGCTCGCCTCGGCGTTCTTCGGGGTCAACGCCTTCATCCCGCTGCTCCTCACCAAGGTGCACGGCTTCTCCGTCGCCGAGGCGGGGGTCGCGCTCACCCTCGGCGCCCTGGGCTGGACCACCGGCTCCTACCTGCAGACCCGCCGCTCGTACGACAGGCCGCTGCTGGTACGGATCGGCGCCACGGCGATCACCACGGGCATCCTGATGACCCTGCTCGCCCTCGTGCCCGGCGTCAGCGGCTGGGTCACCGTGCCCGCCTGGGTCGTCGCCGGGTTCGGCATGGGCATCGGCATGACCAGCGTCAACGTCACCGCGATGCGCCAGTCGCCCGACGCCGAGCAGGGCGCCAACTCCGCCGCGCTCCAGGTCGTCGACACCCTGGGCAGCGCGATCACCATCGGCTTCGGCGGGGTTTTGATCAACCTGATCGGCCACGACGACATCGCCACCGGTTACACCACGATCGTCGTGCTGATGGCCTCCATCGGGCTCTTCGGGACGGTCGTGGCCCGGCGCATGAGGGACATCCCATGACTCATTGGTCACTCCCGTAACAGCGATCACCCATAGCCGGGTCACGCCGCGGGATGCGTGGTAGGACGGTAGGACCGTCGCCGCCTGGAGGAGGTCCCGTGCACGAACGACCTCGCCGGTCGGACCCGCCCGACGAGTCCGGCCGTGGCGGCGGGCGCCGGTCCCGGCGGGCCCGCAGGGCCGCGCGGGCGGCCGAGGACGAGGTGTGGCCGCGCTCGGATCCGGACCTCGACGACGAGCGCCGTCCCTGGCCGGCGCCCGAGGACGACGAGTACCGCCCCTGGCCGCCGCCGGAGGACGGGCCGTCCGAGCCGCCTGATGCCCGCTCCAGCCTGACGTGGCCTCCCCGCATCCCCGAGCCCGGCGACGACCTCCCGCCCTCGGCCCGCTGGTACGGCACGCCCATCGCGCCTCCCGAGCGCCGTCCGGGGCGCCTGCGACGCGTGCTGCTCGTACTGCTCGCCCTGGCCGTCGGGGGCGGCGTCATCGCCGGAGTGGTCGTGCTGGCGCTGCGGGCGCTGCCCTCTCCGCCGCCGGGGCGGGTGACCGACCCGGTCGCGGGGGTCAGCTACCCGCTGCCCGACCGCTGGCTCGCGGGTACGGTGCCACCGGTCACGGACTTCACCTCGGCCGCGGGCGACGGCGTCAACACGACCGTGATGGTCATGCCCGCGGAGCCGGTGACCGACGTGCGCGCCACCACCGCCGAGCTCAGCGACCTGTACGCGCGGCTCCTGCTCCACGGCGACGAGGTGAAGGTCGTGGACGACACGGAGATCACCGTGGGGGCACGCACCGGGCACACCCGCTCCCTGCGCGCGGAGTACCTGGACGTGGTGAACCGGCCCGCGTACCTGCGCGTGGTCTTCCTCACGGGGGCCGGGGCGCGCCCGGTGGTCGTGGTCGCGATGACCCAGCCGGACGATCCCGTGTCGAGGGCCGAGATCGACACGGTGATCGCGGGCCTGCGCTGAGGGGGTCTCGCGCGGTCCCGGGGTTTCCGGCTTCGCGAATCATCGGCGCGAATCACTAGCACGAGGAGACGACCTTGGCGAGGATGTCGGCGGATCGGCACGTCTTGTCGGCGGCGCAGATTACCCTGGGGACACTGTGAGCACTTTCGCCGCATCCCACCTCTCGCCCTCATATCCGGACCGTGCCGCCTGGGGCACCGCGCCGAAGCTTCGCGCGTGGCAGCAGGAGGCCTTTGACCTGTACTCCAGCCGTGAGCCGCGCGACTTCCTCGCGGTCGCCACACCGGGTGCGGGCAAGACGACCTTCGCGCTCCGCATCGCCAGCGACCTCCTGTCACGAGGGATCATCCGGGCTGTGACGATCGTCACACCGACGGAGCACCTCAAGCAGCAGTGGGCGGACGCCGCGAGCAAGGTCGGCATCGCGATCGACCCGGATTTCAAGAACAGCCAGGGCGCCACCTCCCGCGACTACATCGGGGTGGCAATCACCTACGCCCAGGTGTCCATGCACCCGGCGCTGCACCGCGCACGCACCGAGGCACGCAAGACGCTCGTGATCTTCGACGAGATCCACCACGCGGGCGACGCGAAGTCCTGGGGCGACGGCGTGCGGGAGGCGTTCGAGCCGGCCGCCAGACGCCTCGCCCTGACCGGAACCCCCTTCAGGTCCGACGTCAACCCGATCCCCTTCGTCACCTACGCCGAGGACGGCGACGGGGTCCGGCGCAGCGTCTCCGACTACTCCTACGGGTACGGCCCGGCACTCGCCGACGGCGTCGTCCGGCCGGTCATCTTCCTCGCCTACGCCGGTGAGATGCGCTGGCGGACCCGCGCGGGCGACGAGATCGCCGCGACCCTCGGCACCCCGCTCACCAAGGACCAGCTCGGCCAGGCCTGGAGGGCCGCGCTCGACCCGAAGGGCGAGTGGATCCGCCAGGTCCTCCGGGCGGCCGACCGGCGTCTGACCGAGGTGCGCAGGGGCGTGCCCGACGCCGGGGCCCTGGTCATCGCGACCGACCACGAGACCGCACGCGCCTACGCCCGCCACATCCGGACCATCACCGGGGAAGGCGCCACGGTCGTGCTCTCCGACGACCCCACGGCGTCCAAGAAGATCAAGGAGTTCTCCGCCTCCGAGCAGCGCTGGCTGGTCGCGGTCCGGATGGTCTCCGAAGGGGTCGACATCCCGCGCCTGGCCGTCGGCGTCTACGCGACGAGCATCTCGACCCCGCTGTTCTTCGCCCAGGCCGTCGGCCGCTTCGTCCGCGCCCGCAAGCGGGGCGAGACCGCGTCCGTCTTCGTGCCCTCCGTGCCGACCCTGATGGGCCTGGCGGGGGAGATGGAGGCCGAGCGCGACCACGTGCTCGACCGCAAGCCCCCCGAGGAGGGGCTGGACGACTTCCTCCTGGAGGACGCCCAGCGCAAGAAGGACAACCCCGACGTCGTGGGCGACGAACTGCCGTTCGAGACCCTGGAGGCGGTCGCCACCTTCGACCGGGTCCTTTTCGACGGCGGCGAGTTCGGCAGCGCGGCGGAGACGGGTTCCCCCGAGGAGGAGGACTTCCTCGGCCTGCCGGGCCTGCTGGAGCCGGACCAGGTCCGGACCCTGCTGAGCAAGCGCCAGTCCGACCAGCTGAAGGCCAGGCGCAGCAAGCCCGAGCCCAAGGAGCCGCAGCTCGCCCCGCACGAGCTGATCGCCAACCTCCGCAAGGAGCTCAACGGCCTCGTCGGCGCCTGGAACCACCGCACCGGCCAGCCCCACGGCGTCATCCACGCCGAGCTCCGCAGGGCCTGTGGCGGGCCCGCCATCGCGCAGGCCTCCGCCGAGCAGATCCAGGAGCGGATCGGCAAGATCCGCCACTGGGCCACCCAGCGCTCCCGCTGACCGGGCCACCGGGCCGGGCGGATCGCCACCCGGCCCGGTGACCGGGCCGGGTCACCGGAACGTGGACGGCTCCTCCGGTATGCGACCCGGCCGGATGAGGGCGATCGGCCTGCCGGTCCGCCCGTCGATCGCCCTGAAGGCCCCCGTGTCGCGCACCGGCGCCGTGAGCGGCACCTCCAGGGAGGCCACGCCGCCGGCGACGCTCACGGGCCACGTGGTGGCGCCGGACGAACGGTTCCCCGCCTCGTCCTCGCGCATCCAGACCTTGATCGTGCGCTTCCTGTGGTGCAGGACCACGGTCGCGGTGTCGCACTCGTCCGCCCTGGCCTTCCAGAAGAGCGTCACGCCGCGCGGCGCGCCCTGCCGGCGAGCCAGCCGCACCCGCTCGGGGGCCGGCATCCGGCCGCGGCAGGACGTGTCCCGCGCGCCGGAGGTGCCCCGCTCGCCCGGCTCGCCCTGTGCGAGCCGCTCTCCCCGTCCCGCCTGCGCTCCCCGTGCGTCCCGCGCGCCCTGCTGGGCCGCCTCGGGGGGCGGCGCCGGCGCATGGGCCGCCGGGGACGCCGGGTACGGAGCCCGGGTCTGCGGCTGGGCCGCCGGGGCCGGGGGCGCGGCGATCGGAGTCCGCGCGGGAATCTGGACGACCGTGGTGGCCCAGATCGTGGCCGCTTCCAGCGCGACCAGCGACAGCACGCTCGTCAGCCGTACCAGCGTCCCTCCGCGAAACAGGTTCCACAGGCACAGCGGGGTCAGGATCAGCCAGGAGACGCCGAGCACGAACATATGAGGTCACCACCGGTAGTAAGAAGTCTCAACTCCCCGTGATACTCCTGTCGCAACCGGTGATGGTTCTGTTTGCCCTTCCATGCCGATCCGGTAATCGTTCGGATGCTCAGAGTGGTCGTTGTTGGTAACGTGCCGTCGTAACCATCCCGGGCCCTCCGCCGGGTTCCCCCTGTGATGCACCCAAAGAGGACAAGTGTTGGCCGAGATGATCCGTACCGAGATCATGGAGTACGTGGCTCCGATGTTCGAGCAGATCATGGCGAGGATGGACACCCTCGCCACCAAGGAGGACGTGGCGAAGTGCGCCACGAAGGAAGACCTCGCCGAGGTCAAGCAGGAGGTGGCCGGGCTTCGGCTTGATGTGGCGAAGTGCGCGACCAAGGAGGAACTCGCCGAGGTCAAGCAGGAGGTGAAGGAGGAGGTGGCCGGGCTTCGGCTTGATGTGGCGAAGTGCGCGACCAAGGAGGAACTCGCCGAGGTCAAGCAGGACGTCGCCGAGGTCAAGCAGGACGTCGCCGAGGTCAAGGAGGATGTGGCCGGGCTCAAGGAGGAGGTGGCCGGGCTTCGGCTTGATGTGGCGAAGTGCGCGACCAAGGAGGAACTCGCCGAGGTCAAGCAGGATGTGGCCGAGCTCAAGCAGGACGTCGCCGGGGTCAAGCAGGACATCCATGTCCTGAAGCAGGACGTCGGCGAGTTGAAGGAGAACTACCGGACCATGGACGGAAAGCTCGACCGGATGATCCTTTTTCTGGGGATGCCGCAGAGCTGAGAGACCGTCAGGCCGGGCGGACCACGGGCGTGCCCGTGAGGCGGGCTCCGGCGGAGCGGAGTTCGGCGAGGGCGGCCTCGGTGGTCGGGGCGGACACCCCGGCGGTGAGGTCGAGGAGCACCTGAACGGACAGGCCGTGCGCGACCGCGTCCAGGGCGGTGGCCCGCACGCAGTGGTCGGTGGCGATGCCGACGACGTCCACCGCGTCCACGCGGCGCTCGCCGAGCCAGTCGGCCAGGCTCGTACCGTCGGCGGTGACGCCCTCGAAGCCGCTGTAGGCGCCGCTGTGGGCACCCTTGCTGAACACCTCCTCGACGCGTGCGGTGTCGAAGGCGGGGTGGAAGCCGGCCCCCGGGGTTCCGGCGACGCAGTGGACGGGCCAGGTGCTCACGTAGTCGGGCTCGGCGGCGAAGTGGGAGCCGGGGTCGACGTGATGGTCACGGGTGGCCACGACGTGGTCGTAGCCGTGTGAGGCGGCGTGCCGGGAGATGGCGGCGGCCACCTCGGCGCCGCCGCCGACCGGAAGGCTGCCGCCCTCGCAGAAGTCGTTCTGGACGTCGACGATGATGAGTGCGGTTGGCATGCGATCAGTCAAACACGGTGGGGATCGCGGCGTAGCCCCGGGACAGCTGGTGGGCGTTCGAGGGCAGTTCGGCGACGGCCTCGCGGTGCCGGACGCGGGCCGCGTCCAGCTTCTCGCGGCCGACGATCCCACCCTCCCTGACCAGCGGAACCTGCAGCGGGCGGGCGTTCGAGGGGGCCTCACTCGAGACGGTGACCAGCTCGGTGATCGCCGTGCCGTCGGCGTCGAGCTCGCGGAAGGCCTCCTTTCGCCCGCCCCGGCTGGGCTTGCCCACCGACTTCTTGGCCACCGGCCGCATCACCCCTTCGGCGTCCTCGCGGGCGACGAGCTTGTAGACCAGGGCGGCGGTGGGCGAGCCGGAGCCGGTGACCAGTGACGTGCCGACGCCGTAGCCGTCCACGGGGGCGGAGGCGAGCGCGGCGATGGCGTACTCGTCGAGGTCGCTGGTGACGATGATCCGGGTCTTGTGGGCGCCGAGCGCGTCGAGCTGCTCGCGGACCTCGTGGGCGACCTGGCCGAGGTCGCCGGAGTCGAGGCGGACCGCTCCGAGGGAGGGCCCGGCGAGTTCCACCGCGGTCCGTACGGCCCGGGCCACGTCGTAGGTGTCCACGAGCAGCGTGGTGCCGGGGCCGAGAGAGGCGATCTGGGCCTGGAAGGCCTGCTCCTCGGAGTCGTGGAGCAGGGTGAACGCGTGGGCCGCGGTCCCGGCGGTCGGTATGCCGTACTCGCGGCCGGCCATGAGGTTGGAGGTGGAGGAGAACCCGCAGAGGTAGGCGGCCCGCGCCGCGGCCACGGCCGCCGCCTCGTGGGTGCGCCGCGAGCCCATCTCGATGAGGGGCCTCGTCCCGGCCGCGCGGATCATGCGTGTGGCGGCGGTGGCGATCGCGCAGTCGTGGTTGAGGATCGACAGGATCACGGTCTCCAGCAGCACGGCCTCGGCGAACGTGCCCTCCACCGTCATGATCGGGGAACCGGGGAAGTAGCACTCTCCCTCGGCGTAGCCGTCCACGTTCCCGGAGAACCGGTATCCGGCGAGGAACTCCAGGGTGGGCTCGTCGATCACCTCGTTGTCCCGCAGGAACGCCAGGGACTCCTCCTCGAAGCGGAAGGACTCCAGCGCGTCCAGCACCCGGCCGGTTCCCGCCACGACCCCGTAGCGCCGCCCGCCGGGCAGCTGGCGCGCGAACACCTCGAAGACCGCCCGCCTGGAGGCGGCCCCGCTTCTCAGCGCCGCCTCCAACATCGTCAGCTCATAGTGATCGGTAAGCAACGCGGTGCTCATGCTCTTTGTCACGAGTCGAAGACTAAGCCCGGGGTAGGGCAGACTGGTGAATGTGGGTAGCACCGCTCCAACGGAGGTCGAGCGTCCGTCAATCGACGTAAGACCCGATCTGCCATGGTTGACGATCGTCTGGAACGACCCGGTCAATCTGATGTCCTATGTGACGTACGTCTTCCAATCCGTTTTCGGATATTCCAAGGAGAAGGCGGAGAAGTTGATGCTCGACGTGCACCACAAGGGCAAGGCCGTGGTCTCCAGCGGCACCCGCGAGGAGATGGAGCGCGACGCGCAGATCATGCACTCGTACGGGCTGTGGGCCACCGTCCAGCGGGATTCGTGAGCGTGCGGGCGGCCCGGCGTCACTCGTCGCCGCGCGGCGGGCGGCCGGGCTCGAGGCCTTCGGGCACGGAGCGCCGAGGCTCGGAACGACGGCCGGGCGGCGGGTGGCGGGCGGATCTCGGGTGGAGTCCGCGAGGAATGGTGGGCGAGAGATGAGTTCGGGGTTCAAGCCGGGGCGCGAGGGCGGCGTGATCACGGGTTTCGACGCCGCCGAGGTGTCGATCCTGCGCTCGCTGGTCACCCAGATCCTGGGCCTGATCGAGCCGGGAGAGACGGGTGACGACCCCCTGGAGAAGGCGCTCGGCATCGGCGCCTCCGAGCAGTCCGACGACCCGGTGCTGGCCCGGCTGTTCCCCTCGGCCTACGAGGACGGCGAGGCGGCCGCCGAGTTCCGCAGATACACCGAGGCGACGCTGCGCGAGGGCAAGCGGGCCGACGCCAGGACGATGCTCGACAGCGCCGAGCCCGGCCGGGTCGAGCTGACCAGGGAGCAGGCGCAGGCGTGGATGCGCGCGCTGAACGACGTGCGGCTCGCGCTCGGCACCCGGCTGGAGGTGACCGAGGAGGTGCACGACGAGATCGCCGACATGTCGGAGAGCGACCCCCGCTATCCGGCGTACGTCATCTACGACTGGCTGACCTACCTCCAGGACACCCTGGTCCGTGCCCTTTGGTAACTTCCAGTCATGCTCACGATCTCTCGGGAACTGGTTGACAGGATCATCGCGCACGCTCGGGCGGATCACCCCGACGAGGCCTGCGGCGTGATCGCCGGGCCGGTCGGCTCCGACTCTCCCGAACGGTTCGTCGCGATGGAGAACGCCGAGCGGTCTCCGACGTTCTACCGGTTCGACTCGCTGGAGCAGCTGCGCGTCTGGCGGGAGATGGACGACCGCGACGAGGAGCCGGTGGTCATCTACCACTCCCACACCGCCACCGAGGCCTACCCCTCCCGTACCGACATCTCCTACGCCTCCGAGCCGAACGCCCACTACGTGCTGGTCTCCACCCGGGAGGAGCTGGGGGAGAAGGCCGAGTTCCGCTCGTACCGGATCGTCGACGGCGTCGTGAGCGAGGAGGAGGTGACGATCACCTCCGGGTGACCGTCACCGTCCGGGTCCCAGACCCGGGGCCTCGCGTTTCCGGGCGTCCGTCACCGTCCGGATGCCCGTGCCGGGTGGCGTCCCGGGTTCATACGGCATCGGTGCCCGGTACGGCCGTGAGGCGAATGGCCCCTTTGGGTAAACTGGCGAGCATGCTGACCGTCGCCCCGAGCCAGGAGGACGTCGTGCTCTCGCGTCCCGGCCCCCGGGCGCGGCACGCGGGTGTCGCGCCCGTACAGAACTTCCTGTTCGCGCACACGCCCTTCGTCGTCGTCTACGACTGTCGCTGACCGGCTTTCCTGGAATCCTCCGGTGCTCGCCGGTGTTCTGATCCGGTGGGCTTTACTCCCATGACGACGCAAGGAGATTGACCCGCGATGGCCATCGAGGTTCGTATTCCGACCATCCTGCGCACCTACACCGACGGTGCCAAGGCCGTCGACGCCAAGGGCGCCACGCTCGAGGAGCTCATCGGCGATCTGGAGGCCCGGCATCCCGGGCTGAAGGAGCGCCTGGTCGACAAGGGCGCGCTGCGCCGCTTCGTGAACGTCTACCTGAACGACGAGGACGTCCGCTTTCTGGGCGGGCTGGAGACGCCGGTCGCCGACGGCGACACGGTCACCGTCCTGCCCGCCGTGGCCGGCGGTTCCCGCTAGCCGCGCGGCGCCGCCCGTCCCGCGAGACTCCGTGATCTCCCGCGAGATCCGGCGAGGTCCCGCGGGGCGGGTGGCGTACGCCGCGGTTTCAGGGCTGTCACCGCGAGGCAAAGGTCTGTCACCACAAGGTCAACCCGAGGCGGAAGCCGTACACCATGCGTTTTGACTCACTGATCGAATCGGTCGGCCGGACCCCGCTGATCGGCCTGCCCAGGCTCTCTCCCTCGGAGGACGTGCGGGTCTGGGCCAAGCTCGAAGACCGCAACCCGACAGGTTCGATCAAGGACCGTCCGGCACTGTGGATGATCGAGCAGGCGGAGAAGGACGGGCTCCTCCAGCCGGGCTGCACGATCCTCGAACCCACGAGCGGCAACACCGGCATCTCGCTGGCGATGTCCGCCAGGCTCAAGGGCTACAAGCTGATCTGCGTGATGCCGGAGAACACCTCCGAGGAACGCCGCCAGTTGTTGCGCATGTGGGGGGCGCGGATCATCTCCTCGCCCGCGGCGGGCGGTTCCAACGAGGCGGTCAGGGTCGCCAAGGGCCTGGCTGAGGAGAACCCCGACTGGGTGATGCTCTACCAGTACGGCAACCCGGCCAACTGGCGCTCGCACTACGAGTCGACGGGGCCGGAGATCCTGGAGGACCTGCCGTCCGTCACCCACTTCGTGGCCGGTCTGGGCACCACGGGCACCCTGATGGGCGTCGGCAGGTTCCTGCGCGAGCACGTACCCGACGTGAAGATCGTCGCCGCGGAGCCGCGGTACGGCGAGCTGGTGTACGGATTGCGCAACGTGGACGAGGGCTTCATCCCCGAGCTGTACGACGCCGACGTCCTCACCACGCGTTTCTCGGTCTCCTCGGCCGACGCGCTCCGGCGCACCCGGGAGTTGCTGGCCGGGGAGGGCATCTTCGCGGGGGTCTCCACCGGGGCCGCCCTGCACGCCGCGCTCGGCATGGCGGCCAAGGCCGTCAAAGCGGGCGAGCGGGCCGACATCGTGTTCGTGGTCGCGGACGGCGGCTGGAAGTACCTGTCCACCGGCGCCTACGAGGGGACGCTGGACGAGGCCGAGGAGCGGCTCGAAGGCCAGCTCTGGGCCTGAACCACATCCGGGGAAGGGCGATCTCCGGGGCTTCTTGCCGTGACGGGGCCGGGGGTCGCGGGGAAACCGCGACGGCGAACGACGTGTCGATGACGAAGGGCGGGCGTCCCGGTGGGACGCCCGCCCTCGCCGTCCCCGGGCGGGGACGATCCCCGGCGGGCCGGAGCCCGGCCGGGGATCTGGGGAGGCCTGATCGAACAGGATCAGGGAGCCGGGTGGATCAGGTCGGTCAGTTGAACAGGAGCCTCAGCGAGAAGGACGCCTCGCTGCCCGACTGGGTGCCGCTCATGCCCACGGCGCGGAGCACCTGGAGGTTGGCCTTCTCCTCGCCCTGGAGGCCGCTGAGATAGAGGTTCTCCACCTTGTCCAGGTCGGCGTAGAGGGCGAAGGTCGCCTCGCCGGCGTTGGGGATCGCGAGCTGGAAGGTCTCGCTGTCGCCCAGGGTGCCGTCCTTGTTGAGCAGGGCGGCGTAGTCCTGCGCGCTGGCCAGGACGAAGACGCCGTCGCCGGGAACCTTGGCGAGCTGCGGGACGGCCGCCCCTGAGTCCGCGAGGAACTTCTCGATCTTGCCGACGACCTCCTGCGCCTTGGCCGGGTCGGTGACGATCTTCGCGCCGAACTGCGGCTGGCTGGTGTTGAGGCCGCCGGAGTCGATGGCGAGGGTGATGTTCTTGCCGAGCAGCGTCACCAGGTCGTCGGGGAGCGCCAGGCCGTACCTCTGCTTGGCCTGGTCGGCGAACTGCTGGACGCCGCCGCCCGCGGCCTGGTCGGCCGACTTCATGACCTGCGCCCACTGCTTGCCGATCACCTCGCCGAGACCGGAGATCGAGATCGCGCCGGCGGTGGAGGCCGGAAGCGTGCCGATCTTGGAGGCCTCGGGAGTGCCCATGTCCAGGCTCTCGGCGCCGCGGCTGATGCCCGCGAGCTCGACGTACTCGCCGTCGAAGCGGAGGGCGCCCGCCACGCGGACGTTCTTGATCTGGGCGAGGGCGGTGGGGTCCTGGGCCGCCAGTTCGGGAGCCAGTCCGGCGATCTTGCCCGCGTCCGCCCAGAAGGACAGGACGCCGGTCTCGCCGAGGGCGCTCAGGTCGTCGGAGAAGTTGGCGTTCCCCGACAGCGGCTCGGCGGCGACGGCCCTGTCGGCTTCCGCCTGGGTCGGTGCGAGCAGCGCGTAGTCGTCGCGGAACGCGATGCCGTACTTCTCCTTGCCCATCAGCTTGGCGATGCCCGCCGTGGCCTTGTCCTGGTCGGTGACCTGGACGGCCACCACGGCGCCGGGCTCGGCGCCGGTCTTGGCCGGGGGCAGCGCGGCCACGCCGACGCGGACGCCGAGCCACGGCTCGATGTCGGCGGCGTAGTCGACCTTGCCGAGGCTGCCGGCGTCCTTCTTGATCAGGTCGAAGATCGCCTGACGCGGGTCCTCGCCGGTGAAGGAGTCCTTGGTGGCCGTGAACTTCCTGGCGATGGTGAACAGCGCCACTTTCTGGTTCGCGGCAGGGTCGAGGTCGAGGCGCACGTAGCCGATGGCGTTGGCGGGCAGCACGTCGTGCGGCTGCGCGCCGCCGCCGCTGAGCAGGTTGACCGCGAAGAAGCCGCCACCGCCCACGAGGGCCACGACCAGCGCGGCGATCGCCGCGAGCAGCCAGCCCTTACCGCCGCTCCTGCGGGCGGGCGGGCCGGCCGGCGGCCCGGCGCTCAGGAAGTCGGGACCCTGCTGCCAGTTCCCGCCCTGCTGCGCGTACGCCTGCTGGCCGTAGTTCTGCTGCTGCTGTTGCTGGTAGCCGGGCTGCTGCTGGCCGTACGGCTGACCGGCCTGCTGACCGTAACCCTGCTGGCCGTAGCCCTGCTGGCCCTGCTGACTCTGCTGACCGTAGCCCTGCTGGCCGTACGGCTGCTGCTGGTAGCCCTGCTGGGGGTTCTGCTGCTGGTAGGGCTGGCCCTGCTGCGGGTAGGGCTGCCCCTGCTGGTAGCCGCCGGAAGGCTGGGGATATCCGGGCTGGCCGTTCTGCGGATAGGCCTGTGTGTGCGGCTGGTCGTTGTGCTGCGAGCCCTCGTTCCATCGGTAGGCGATCGTCCTGTCGGGGTTCTGACCCGGCGTGGGCGACTGGTCGGGGGGGTTGTTGGCAGGCATGATCACTCACAAGGTGGGCTTAGCGGATAGGGAGAAGTTAGTGCACATTGCTAGCAACCCGCTTGCATTGAACTAACTAAGTGATTGGTGCATCTAAGCGGGATCAGCCCCTGTTCAATGATGCTTTATAGACCATTGTGGGCTTTGTCACTCTATTCCCGCAGGTCGCTGCCGTTTCTTTCGTACCTCCGCCCCCTGTGCCTCCCGTGGGCTCCGATGTCCCGGCCGGCGTCGATTCTCCGGCTCGGGGCCGGCCCGGTTCCGGCGGGCGGGCCATCCGGGGCCGGGGGAGGCGAAGGTCGCACGGAATGGGTAAAGTGGCCCTTCTAGAACAAGGTTCGGGAGCGTGGATGACGAAGTTCGACGAGGCGACAGCGGCCATCAGGGTGGACGAGACCACCTACGACGTGTGCCTCGACACCGGATACTCGATCGGCGGCCCCCTCAACGGCGGTTACCTGATGGCCGTGCTGCTGCGCGCGGTCGTGGACGCCTCTCCCCACGAGCATCCGGTGACCACGGGTGTCCAGTTCCTGCGCGCGGCCGGGCCCGGTCCCGCGCAGGTGCGCCTGGAGCAGGTCAAGACCGGCCGCACCGCCACGATGACCCGGGCGACCCTGGTCCAGGACGGCAAGTCCTTCATCGAGGGGCTCGTCACGACCGCGACCCTCGGTGACGCCGCGCCCGACTGGACGGACGAGCCCTCGGTGGCGATGCCGCCGATCGAGCGGTGCGTCTCGCTGCCCGCTCCCAAGGCCGAGTCGAACATGACGCTCAACGCCCAGATGGAGCTGGTCTTCGACCCTCCCACCATCGGCTGGCTCGACGGCAGGCCAACCGGCAGGCCCGAGGCCCGCGCCTACTTCCGGCTGGCCGAGCCGCAGGACCCCGACCCGTACGTGCTGGCGCTGGCCGTGGACGCCCTCCCGCCGGTGGTCTTCTCCGCCGGAGAGCGAGGCTGGGCGCCCACGGTCGACCTCACCTGGCACCTGCGCGCCCTGCCGGCCCCCGGCTGGCTCACCCTCATCGCCGGAGGCCGTCTGATCAGCGACGGCTGGTTCGACGAGGACGTCGAGGTCTGGGACTCCGCCGGACGCCTGGTCGCCCAGTCCCGCCAGCTGGCCCGCGTCGGGCGGGGCTGACGTCCTGGTCGCGTCCCACGGACGACCCCTGGCGTCCGCGGGGCGCCGCAGGACCCGGCAGGGCGTCGTGCGGCGCCGCAGGACTGGCAGGACTTCGTGCGGCGCCGTGGTCCCCGGCAGGACTTCATGCGGCCAGATGTTACGAAAAATACATGGCTGAGCTGGTAATCGGCGTTGTGAGGATTCTTACCGTGATCGGTCGTCCCAGGTCGCCTAGCCTTGGGAACTGTGTCGCAAGCGAGCATTGGAATCTTTGACAGTGGTGTCGGTGGTCTCACGGTGGCCCGGGCGATCATCGACCAGTTGCCCAACGAGTCGATCCTCTATGTGGCGGACACGGCGAGGCAGCCGTACGGCCCCAAGAGCATCGCGCAGGTCCGCGCCTACGCGCTGGAGGTGATGGACCACCTCGTCGAGCACGACGTCAAGATGCTGGTGATCGCGTGCAACAGCGCCAGCGCGGCCGTGCTCCGCGACGCCCGGGAGCGTTACGACGTCCCGGTCGTCGAGGTGATCCAGCCCGCGACGCGCCGTGCCGTGCGGGCCACCCGCAACGGCAGGGTCGGGGTGATCGGGACCAGGGCCACGATCGCGTCGATGGCGTACCAGGACGCGTTCGCCGCGGCTCCCGACGTCCGGCTGACCGGGGTGGCGGCGCCGCGCCTGGTGGAGTTCGTCGAGCGGGGGGAGACGATGAGCGACGAGCTCATCGACGTCATCCGCGAATACCTGGCGCCGGTGCTCGCCGACCGGTGCGACACGCTGATCCTGGGATGTACGCACTACCCGCTCCTCGCCGGGCCGATCTCCTATGTGGTGGGAGACGGCGTCACGCTGGTGTCCAGCGCCGACGAGACGGCCAAGGACGTCTACCGCGTCCTGCACGACCGGAGCCTGGCCGCCGTAGGGGGCGCGCCCAGGCACCGTTTCCGCGCCACCGGCGACGCGGGCCTCTTCGCCGACCTCGGACGACGGTTCCTCGGGCCGGAGATCCAGGCGGTCGAAGTGGCGGTAGTAGGGGATGTCCCGCACAACGGGCATCGCGTGTGACGGTGCTCAGGCGCTCCGTAGGGGGAGCAGCCGGGAGTGGCGGACGAAGGGGGGCGGATACCGGCCACCGGCGCCCGCGCCGTGACACGCGGCGCCGCACAGTAACCGTAGGAGGCCGCCGTGAAATTGACGATCATTGGATGCTCGGGGAGTTTCCCCGGGCCTGACAGCCCTTCTTCCTGCTATCTGCTGGAGGCGGAGGGGTTCCGCATGCTGCTCGACTTCGGGAACGGCGCGCTCGGCGCGCTCCAGAAGCACATAGGCCTGTACGACGTGGACGCGATATGCCTGTCGCACCTGCACGCCGACCACTGCCTCGACATGTGCCCGTACCACGTGGTCCGCACCTATTCTCCGCAGGGCCCGCTGCCCCGGATACCGGTGTACGCGCCCGCCGACGCGCGCAGGCGGCTGAACTCCGCCTACGCGATGCCGGACGAGCCGCCGCTCGACACGGCCTTCGACTTCGTGGGGCTGACGCCGGGGACGTTCGAGGTCGGCCCGTTCGAGGTGACGGCCGCGCTGGTGAACCACCCCGTGGAGACCTACGGGTTCAGGGTCTCGCACGGCGGGCGCTCGGTGGCCTACTCCGGCGACACCGGTGAGAGCGCCGAACTCGTCAAGCTCGCCTCGGGGGTCGACGTGCTCCTGTGCGAGGCGTCACACATCGACAAGCCGGGCCTGCCCGCCGGTCTGCACCTGAACGGCCGCCAGGCGGCCGAGCACGCGGCCAAGGCGGACGTGGACACCCTGGTACTCACCCATCTGGTGCCCTGGAACGACCGCGACCGCGTCCTGGAGGACGCCTCCCGCGGCGGGTTCGGCGGGCGCATGGAACTCGCACGGAGCGGGGTCCGGTATGACCTAGGGTGAGTTTCATGGCTCGCGCAGATGGACGTTCTCCCGATCAACTCCGCCCCGTCACCATCACCCGCGGCTGGCTCGCGCACGCCGAGGGTTCGGTGCTCGTCGAGTTCGGCGGCACCAGGGTGCTCTGTGCCGCCTCCGTGCAGGACAGCGTGCCGCGCTGGCGCCGGGGCAGCGGTCAGGGCTGGATCACGGCCGAGTACGCCATGCTGCCCCGCGCCACGAACACCCGCAACGACCGCGAGTCGGTCCGCGGCAAGATCGGCGGCCGTACGCACGAGATCTCCCGTCTGATCGGCCGCTCCCTGCGCGCCTGCGTCGACTACAAGACGCTGGGCGAGAACTCGATCGTCATCGACTGCGACGTGCTCCAGGCCGACGGCGGCACCCGCACCGCCGCCATCACCGGGGCGTACGTGGCACTGGTCGACGCGGTCGCGTGGATGCGCAAGCGCAAGATGTGCGGCGGAGACCCGTTGATCGACTCGGTCGCGGCCGTCTCCGTCGGCGTCGTCGGTTCCACGGCGTTGCTCGACCTCTGCTACACCGAGGACGTCGCCGCCGAGACGGACATGAACGTGGTGATGACCGGCTCCGGCGAGTTCGTCGAGGTCCAGGGCACCGCCGAGGGCAAGCCGTTCAACCGCGCCGCCCTCGACGAGCTGCTCGACCTGGGCGCGGCCGGGTGCGCCGAGCTCACCCGGCTCCAGCGGGAGGCACTGGCATGAGCGGGTCCGGTGCGAACGGGACCGGAACGGCCGGGTCCGGCGTGAACCGGGCACGCGTGGTCCTCGCCACCCGGAACGGCGGGAAGATCGCCGAGCTGCGCCGGATCCTGGCCGACGCCTCGATCCCGGTGGAGATCGTCGGGCTCGAGGAGTTCCCCGAGATCGGCGACGTCGCCGAGACCGGCCTGACCTTCGCGGAGAACGCCCTGCTCAAGGCGCACGCGGTCGCCCAGCAGTCCGGCCTGCCCGCGATCGCCGACGACTCCGGCCTCTGCGTCGACGCCCTGAACGGCATGCCCGGCATCTTCTCCGCCCGCTGGTCGGGAAGGCACGGCGACGACCGGGCCAACCTCGACCTGCTGCTCGCGCAGGTCTCCGACGTGCCCGAGGGGCACCGGGGCGCGCACTTCGCGTGCGCGGCGGCGCTGGCACTCCCGTCGGGGGAGGAGCGGGTGACCGAGGGGGCGCTGCACGGCGTGATCATCGACGTTCCGCGCGGCAGCGGCGGTTTCGGCTACGACCCGATCCTCGTCCCCGAGGGCGAGACCCGGACCACCGCCGAGCTGTCCGCGGCGGAGAAGGACGCCATCAGCCACCGTGGCCGCGCCTTCCGCGCGCTGGCCCCGATCATCGCCGAAGTGATCGCCTGAGGATGCCGGTGGATCGCCGGACGGTGCTCGCGGGTGGCCGGGGGCGCCCGTGATCGGCGCGGGACGGCACCTGTAATCGGCGCGTAAGAACCTTCGGTCCCGTATGGGCGTAGCGTCAGGGTATGCAGAGCAACAGGCGCATGCCTTCCTGGGCCTCGGCGCTGATCGGCCTGGTGTCCGGTGCGGTCGCGGTGGGGGTGTCACTGCTCGTCGCGGGCCTGGTGAAACCCGCGGCCTTCCCGGTCGTCGCGGTCGGTAACTCTGTTGTCGACCTCACCCCGGCCCCGCTCAAGGAGTGGGCGATCCGCACCTTCGGCGAGAGCGACAAGACCGTGTTGCTCGCCGGGATCCTGCTGATCCTGGCCGCGATCGCCGCCTGGCTGGGAAGGGTCGCCGTCCGCGACCTCCGGTACGGGATGGCGGGGCTGGCCGTGTTCGGCCTCATCGGTGTCGTCGCCGTGCTGGCCCGCCCCGGCTCCGGGCCGATGGACGTTGTCCCGACGCTGGCCGGAGTCGGCGCCGCCATGCTCGTCCTGCGATGGCTCGTCCGCCGGGCCCTCGTACCCGACGAGACCTGGGCCGGGCCGTACAGAGGAGTGTCCGGTGGCGCCGGTGCCGTGAGCGCGGCGGGGGCCGCGCACGACACCGGGCCGACGCGCCTGCGACTGGTCACGCCCGAGGCCCCGCCGGAGGCCGGGGAGCACCCCGAGCCGTCGACGCCGTCCGTCATGCGGGCGGGGAACGACCTGCGCGCCTTCGACCGCCGGGGCCTGCTGACCGGCGCGGTCGGCGGCGTGGCCCTCGCCGGGGTGGCGGGACTGGCCGGGCGCGCGTTCTCGGGGCGGGCCGAGGTGAGCGCGGCGCGCGGCTCCGTCACGCTGCCCCGGCCCGCGAAACCCCTCCCCGCGCTGCCCGCCGGGGTCGACCTGAGGATCAAGGGACTGTCGCCGTTCGTCACCCCCAACAGCGACTTCTACCGGGTCGACACCGCCCTGGTGGTCCCCCAGGTCGACCCGCGCGACTGGACCCTCACCATCCACGGCATGGTCGACAGGCCCGTGGAGCTCACCTTCGCCGACCTGATGAAACGCGCCGTGGTCGAGGCCGACGTCACGCTGTGCTGCGTCTCCAACGAGGTCGGCGGCCCCTACATCGGCAACGCCCGCTGGCTGGGCGTCAGCCTGGCCGGGGTGCTGCGCGACGCGGGGGTCCAGAAGGACGCGGACATGCTGCTCAGCACCTCCGCCGACGGCTGGACCGCGGGAACCCCGGTCGACGTCGTCATGGACGGCCGCGACGCCCTGCTGGCCTTCGGCATGAACGGCCGGCCGCTCCCCGTGGACCACGGCTTCCCGGTCCGCCAGGTCGTCCCCGGACTCTACGGCTACGTCTCGGCCACCAAGTGGGTCACCGACATCAAGGTCACCCGCTTCGACCGGGACGAGGCCTACTGGACGCCCAGGGGCTGGTCGGCCAAGGGCCCGATCAAGACCGAGTCGCGCATCGACCTGCCCAGGGACGGCGCGACCGTCCCGGCGGGGAAGACCGTCGTCGCGGGCGTCGCCTGGGCCCAGCACAAGGGCGTGGACGCGGTCGAGGTCCGCGTCGACCGGGGCCAGTGGCGCCAGGCGCGCCTCGCCGAGGCCCCCACCGCCGACACCTGGCGCCAGTGGGTCCTCGACGACTGGGACGCCACCCCCGGCAGCCACACCATCGAGGTCCGCGCCACCGACGCCACCGGCTACACCCAGACCGGCGACCGCGTCCCCATCGCCCCGGACGGCGCCACCGGCTGGCACACCATCACCGTCGAGGTCGCCTGACCCGGGCCGTGATTCCGTACCCCGCGCGGTCCGCGGCCGATGCGGGGGAATCGTGTTCCGGCCTGTGCGGGACTGCCTCCGGCGGACCAGGCAACGGATCAGGCGGTGGACCGGGCGGCGGGCCGGGTGAACGGCGCGGCCGTGCCGCGGATCGGCGCCCGGCCGAGGTTCGTCTAGGGCTTGCGAGCCAGACCGCCGTAATAGGTGTGGTAAAGAAGGGCGTTCTTGACGAAGAAGCTCGGCTCGTCGCGCCACTCGGGGAGCGGGACGAGGCCCGGTTCGACCAGCTCGAAGTCGCCGAAGTACTCCATGATCTCGTCCGTGGTGCGCCAGCGGCCGGTGCCGAGGTTCTCATTGAAGAGCTTCTCGACCGTCGTGGCCTGCTGGGACGCCGCCGGATGCACCTCACCGGGATTGCAGAAGTGCGAGATCGCCACGAAGCTGCCGGACACCAGCGGGGCGCGCAGCGTGGCCGCCATTCCCGCGGGATCGTCGTGGTCGTTCAGATGGTGCAGGATGCTCAGCATCAGCAGCCCCACCGGCTCGCTGAAGTCGATGAACTTCTTGACCTGGTCGTTCTCCAGGATCGACCGTGGGTCGCGCGCGTCCGCCTGGATGACCGTCGTGCTGTTGTCGGCGGCGAGCAGCGCCCGCCCGTGGACCAGCACCATGGGGTCGTTGTCCACGTAGACCACCCGGGCCGCCGGATCGACCTCCTGCGCCACCTGGTGCACGTTGCCCTGAGTGGGCAGGCCCGACCCGATGTCGATGAACTGCCTGATCCCCGCCTCGGCCGCCATGTGGTGCACGACCCGCTGCAGGAAGGCGCGGTTCTGCTGCCCGGCCTCCTGGGCTCCCGGCGCGATCTTCAGGGCCGCCTCGGCGACCTGCCGGTCGATGGCGAAATTGTCCTTCCCACCCAGAAACCAGTCGTAGACCCTCGCGATGCTGGGCTTCGTCGTGTCGATCTCCGCAGGAAGTTGACCCTTGTTCAGCATCGCCTCGTTCCAATCCTCGCCGCGCTCGGACACCTCGCCACCTTCGTTCCGATCGGGGCCCCGCTTGATCGCGGGGAGCTGGGCAGATAATAACCCTGAATATCGGGAGAAAGGGGGAAGATCTGAGCCACATTCCCGCGGGTATTTGACCTTCCGTCCGGCACGAGGCCCGTACCGCCGAACGGCCCCGAATCGCCATCCTCACCATGCGGCGGCTTCTCCGCCGCCCCATCCCAGGGCGGTCCCCGGGCTGTAAATGGTCAACTCTTCCCTGTCGCGGAGAGGGCCGCCCTACTATCTGGCTGCCAGGGGATGGTGACGGGGGAGTCGTGAACGAGTGGAGTTTGCCCGCGGGGGTCTACAACCCCGTGGTGACGGTGGACGGGCAGCGGTGGCGGGACTTCGAGCTGGAGGTCCAGGTGCCGGTCGTGGCACCGGCGCCGCGCGAGCGCGAGCGGGAGCGGGAGCGGATGCGCTGGGGTCCGGCGCGGCTGGACCAGTGCAGGCCGTACGGGGTGGCGGGCGGGCTGGCCAGGCCCGATCCGCAGACCGAGGAGGACATGCTGCGGGCCGTCCCCCTCACCGAGCAGGGCACCCCGCGCCGCTTCCCCGACCCGCGCGGCATGTGGATCAGGCTGATCAACGGGACGGGCCCGGCGGACGACCCGTTCCGGGCGACCAACGCGATCGACTGCGCCCTGTCGGTGCTCTCCACCTGGTACGGCACCCCCGCGGTGGCCGCGCCGCGCAGGCCCGAGTACGACCGGGGGGGCAAGCCGCTGCTCAGCGGCGAGGCCGGGGGAGTGGCCAGGGCGGAGCGGTGGCTGGGGCAGCGCTTCCAGTACGTGGGACAGGGCCGCCACTCCTACCTCCCGATCGCGCAGGCGCTGCTGGCCGGGGGGCACGGCTCCTCCGCGGTCATCATCAACCGCTGGCCGGCCGGGGGCAGCCACGCGTGGAACGCGGTGAACTTCGACGGCGAGGTGATCTGGATCGACGCGCAGCGGGGCCACATGGCGGTGGAGCCGCCGTACGAGTCGGTGACCGGCGTGTTCTGCGTCGTGATCGACAGGGAGGGGCGGCGGCTGTGACGCCTTCCCCGGTGCCCTTCCCGATTCCGGCGCCTTCCCCCGCGCCGGCGGGTCTCCGCGAGACGAGTGAGACGAGTGAGACGAGTGAGACGAGGAGAACAGGGTGAACCCGGACCAGGCGAGGGCGGTGGCGGAGGAGTACTTCAACGGGGTCCGCGGCCCCGGCTCCGCCGTCGAGATCAGGATCTACGCCTTCAACGAGGGTTATGTCGCCTGGTCGAACGAGCCCGAGTCCGACGATCCCAGCGTGCTGCCCGACACCGTCGGCTCCGGGTGCGTGGTGATCGACAGGGCCACCGGCGAGATCGTCATCCGGCCGCTGCTCAATCCCGAGACCGTGGCCGAGCAGTGGCCGGGACGCCGCCCCCGATAGCGAGACGTCCCGGCCGCCACACTCAGCCGCTCGCGAGCGCGCCGACGACCGAGGCGCGGGCCGCGCGCCGGGCGGGCAGGACCGCGGCGACCACCCCGGCCAGGCCGGACAGGGCCACGAACGACAGGATCTGCGGCACCGGCAGCTGGAAGATGACGTTGTCGGTCATCGTCTGCGCTGCGGCCCAGCCGAACGCGACGCCCAGCACCACGCCGACCAGCGCGCCGATGAGGCCCAGGACCAGCGCCTCGACCGAGAGCATCCGCCGCAGCTGGGGCCGGGTCAGGCCGAGCGCCCGCAGCAGCGCGGACTCGCGGGTGCGCTCGTGGACCGACAGGGAGAGCGTGTTGGCGATGCCCAGCAGGGAGATGAGCACCGCCAGGCCGAGCAGCCCCGTGATGATCATCAGCATCATGTCGAGCGCCTCGTCGAACTGGCCCCGCATCGCCGTCGAGCTGGCGACCTTCGCCGTCGGGTACGGCTCCGTCGCCGCCTCGACCGCCGCGAGCGCCCGGTCCGGGTTCACGCCGTCCCGATGCTTGATCATCACCCGGTTGTCGCCGACCTCGCCGAAGTAGCGGTCGAAATCCCGCTCCGGCACCGTCAGGCTGGCGAGGCTCGCGTCGATGTCGGAGAGACCCACGATCGTCAGGCCGACCGCGCCCGCCTTCGCCGTCCGTACGGTGATCCGGTCGCCGACCCCCAGCTTGAGCCGTTCGGCGACGCGCTCGGCGACGAGCGCGGTCCCCGGCCCGAGCCGGTCGAGCGAGCCCGCGTCGAGCGGCGGGTCGAAGCCCGGGGCCGGGGTGAAGGTCCCCACGTCGTACCTCGCGGTCCCGGTCGCGAGCCTGGCGGTGGTCTCGCGGAAGGCGATGACCGAGGCCAGCTCGGGACTGGTCCGGAGGTTCTCGGCGATCGCGCGGGGCAGGCCCGAGTCACGCTCCTGGGTCTGCACCATGTAGTCGAAGGGGAACTGCTCGTCGAGCTGCTGGGTGTACGTCACCCGCACGGTGCCGGTGACGACGGAGATGACCGTCATGAGCGTCACGCCCACGGTGAGCGCCACGGTGGTGGTCGCCGACCGCTTCGGATTGCGCCGGGAGTTGTCCACGGCCAGCCTGCCGGGCACGCCGAAGATCCTGGCGGGCACCCACCCCGCGAACGCGGACAGCGGCCTGACGATCACCGGCCCGAGGACCAGCACCGCGAGGAAGACGAGCGAGCAGCCGGCCATGACCACCACGAGGGCGGTCTCACCGGGCTTCATGGACATCCCGGCCACCGTGGTGCCCAAGCCCGCGACCAGGAACAGCCCCGCGAAGATCATCCGTACCAGGCCGGTCCTGAAGGTCTGCTCCTCGGCCTGCGAGCGCAGCGCCGCGATCGGCGCCACCCGCGTCGCCGCCCGCGCGGGCAGCAGCGCCGCGACGACCGTGACCGTCAGGCCGATGACCAGGCCCAGGACGATGGTGCGCGGCGCCAGGGTGACGGCGGCGTCCAAGGGCATCGGCGCGTCGAACATCGCGAGCACGGCGAGCGCCCCCGCGCCCAGGCCGTAGCCGAGCAGCAGGCCGAGCACCGACGACAGCAGGCCGACCACGGCCGACTCCAGCACGATCGACCCGAAGACCTGCCCGCGCGTCGCCCCGATGCACCGCAGCAGCGCCATCTCGCGGGTCCGCTGGGCCACCAGGATGTTGAAGGTGTTGTAGATGACCAGCGCGGCCACGAACATCGCCACCACGCCGAACAGCAGCAGGCCCAGCATCAGGAAGTCGCCGTTGGCGCCGTTGGACCTGGCCAGGTCCGCCGCGTACCGCTCACCGGTCCTGACCTCGTGACCCGCGCCCACGGCCGCGGCGACCGAGCCGCGCAGCGCCTCCTGGGTGACGCCCTCGGCGGCGGCGACGTCGACCTCCCGGTACCCCTTCTGCCCGGTCATCTTCCTGGCCGTGTCCGTGGTGTAGCCGACCGCGCCGAAGTATCCGAGCTCCTGGTCCAGGCCGATGTCGAACAGGCCCACCAGCGTGAACTCGTGCCGGACGTTCTTCGTGTCGAGCACCGCGATGACGTCGCCGAGCCTGAAGCCCCTGGTCCTGGCGGTGTCCTCGTCGAGCACGGCCTGCGTCGCGGTCCTCGGGGCCGCACCGCTCACGATCGAGGTACGGTTCAGGTCGCCCTCGGGCAGGGAGATCCCCGCGGTGGGGAAGTCGCCGGCCGCCTTGCCGTCCTTGCCGAGCAGGGCGGACGTGCCCCGCACCAGCCCCTGGGCGTCGGCCACGCCGTCCACGGCGCGCACCTTCTCCAGGGTCGCCTCGGAGACGGACGGCGTCTCGTCGCCGTTCCCCCCGGACAGGGGGGTCACGGCGACGTCGATCCGGTCGGCCGCCGCCGCGAACTTCTGGGTGAAGCCCGCCTCGATGGTGTCGGTCAGCACGAACGTCCCCGCGATGAAGCCCACCCCCAGCGCGATCGCCAGCGACGTCAGTACCAGCCGCAGCCGGTGCGCCCGCAACCCGGCCAGCGTCGTCCTCAGCACCTCACGCCTCCAGCTTCATCAGCGTGTCCAGCACCGACTGCGGCGTCGGCCCGGTCAGCTCGCTGACCACCAGGCCGTCGCGGAGGAAGACCACGCGGTCGGCGTACGAGGCCGCCACCGGGTCGTGGGTGACCATCACGATCGTCTGGTCGAGCTCGCGCACCGACGTCCGCAGGAAGGACAGCACCTCGGCGCCGCTGCGCGAGTCCAGGTTGCCGGTGGGCTCGTCGGCGAAGATGACCTGAGGCCTGCTGATCAGGGCGCGGGCGACCGCGACGCGCTGCTGCTGGCCGCCCGACAGCTCCGACGGCCGGTGACCCAGCCGGTCGCGCAGGCCCACGGTCTCCACGACCAGGTCGAACAGCGCGGGATCGGCGAGCCGCCCGGAGATCTCCAGCGGGAGCCGGATGTTCTGCTCGGCCGTCAGCGTCGGCAGCAGGTTGAACGCCTGGAAGACGAAGCCGATCCGCTCGCGGCGGAGCATGGTGAGCTGCCTGTCGTTGAGCCCGGTCAGCTCCACGTCCCCGATGCGCACCTGACCGCCGCTCACCGTGTCCAGCCCGGCCAGGCAGTGCATCAGCGTGGACTTCCCCGACCCCGAGGGGCCCATGATCGCGGTGAAGGCGCCCGTCGAGAAGGAGACGTCCACCCCTCGCAGCGCGTGCACGGCGGTGTCCCCCCGGCCGTACATCTTGGTGAGACCTCTGGCCGTCACGGCCGGCGCCGCGCCTCCCCGCGCGTCCCACGCGCCGACCTCTCCGGTGATGGTCACGGCAGTTCTCCTTCAACAACGTATGGCGTTATGACGGACCAAACGTTATTGACGGGGAAAGAAGGATCCATCAGGCGTTAGGCCTGACTTGCGGCGCGGCGGAGGGGGCCGGAGAAGGACGGGCGCGACCTCCGCCGTAGCACGGCCTCGGTCATTCGGCCGAGGTCGAACGGGGCCGCACTCCCGGCGGGGTCTCCTGCGGTTCTCCTCTCCGGCCGGAGTTCTCCTTCATGGTGGGAAGGGGCCGTCGCCGACGGTGTCTCACCGTCGGCGACAGCCCGGCCGGGTGTCGGGTGGGCTCACCTCACGGCCGGTGGCCGGTCTCTTGCCGCTCCGCTGTGGTGTCGTCAGTCCTGGTGGGGGGCGACGATGACGGCGTCGGCCAGCAGGCTTTCCGCCGCGGCGTCACCGGGGGCGGCGGGTCCGTTGAGCAGGCGCAGCTGGACGTCGGTGTCGTGGAGCAGTTCGAAGCCGTACTTGCCGAGGTTGATCCAGGTGTCGTTGTCGGCGGTGTGGTCCAGGGTGACGGTCTCCACGCCGAAGCTGGTGGTGATCTCGTAGGTGGCCCGGGAGTCGTTGTGGACGGTGCCTCGCGGCAGGCGCACCCAGATGTCGTAC